>JAKSID010000060.1 GCA_024399035.1 Fibrobacter sp.
TATAGTAATTTTTCCCATGGCGAGAAAAACATGGACAAATAAAATTTAAAGGAAACCGTCTTTGCCGATAAAAATGCAAATGGGATAACGGCCATTTGTCACAGAAGCGTCTCAAATCCGTCAAAAAAAAGTGGGGAAGCGCCTCTACTGGCAACAGAAATTTTTAAGAAAGTTTCCTAGAACGGTTGCATTACGCATGCAATTATGTGCGTTATCTTGAATAAGTAACGATTTTATGGTTGGCGATCCTCCCTGCGCAAAAAAGTTGCGACAAACCAAAGCAAAAATACATCTGTTATCCGGCAGAAGATTGCCAAGAAATTTGCAGTCATGTATATGTCTGCGAGTAATTCGTCACAAAATGAACGTGGACGCAAAAACGCTAAACAGAATCTTTGTGGATTTCCAGAAAGTTCTGTATGCGTAAAAGCCTTACCCCAAGCACCACGTTGCTAAATCGGCTTAAAAAACTAGCAATAAAACGTAATTTCACCAAAGTGTTCTTTCCACTTATCAATCACGTCTTCACAACGAGCCTCAATAATCCTCATAATGTTCCCTAAAACATGTGAATTAATACTTGAGCTGTTATTTGCCAATAAACATTTTCTCGCCTGAGTAATCCAAACCCTAGTCGCCCCAATACGAGCCGATTCTAAATATTTTTGGCATTGTCAAACCCGCCCTTTTGAGAAAATTCCATTATCAGATGAGCTGTAGATTCGATGACTTTTTTGTATCGATCTATTTCGCTATCAGAAAAACCGGATATATCTTCCCATGTGTATTGGGGCAGGTAACAAGTTGCATGATGGAAGCAATCCTTCTCATCAGGCTTTTCAATGTACACTTTGACGCGACCATCCTTTAGCATTTCGGAATGGACGATTTCAGAGTCATCGTCTAGTGTCAAGAAAGGGTACATCATCTTACTACAACTCACACTATTCACTCTGGAAAATGCATTCGCCATAGTTTATTTCCTTATTTCAGGATGTTCATATAATAAACTGTGGGGTTACAATTAAACAGATTGTTACCCGGCAACGCACTTCACTCAAGGGTGAGCGGTATCCAAAATATACATAATTTGTTTTCACCTTGCAAAACACCCCATTTTTCACCCCATCTTTACTCCCTTTTCTAAAGAGTCCTCCCCCGCTTTCTATATTTGTCAGCACTTATTTTTCTTTCAGGGGTCGCCACCCCTGACCGTTCATTTTTTCAAAAAGGAAAAACAAAAAAATGGCAAGAGCTCTGATTATCGGTTGTGGCGCCGTTGCCACCGTCGCTATCAAGAAGTGCTGCACCGTCAGCGAAGTTTTCTCTGAAATCTGCATTGCAAGCCGCCATCGCGAAAACTGCGAAAAGCTGGCCGAACAGATTCGTCCGAACTCCAAGACGGTGATTACCACCGCTGCCGTTGACGCCGACAAGGCCGAAAACGTGGTGAAGCTGATCAAGGAATACAAGCCTGATCTGGTGATGAACATCGCACTCCCCTACCAGGATCTTGCCATCATGGACGCATGCCTCGAATGCGGCGTGAACTACATGGATACCGCCAACTACGAACCGGAAAACATCGACGATCCGGAATGGCGCAAGGTTTACGACAAGCGCTGCAAGGAAGCAGGCTTCAGCGCCTACTTCGATTACAGCTGGCAGTGGGCATACGCCAAGAAGTTTGAAGAAAAGGGCCTTACCGCACTTCTCGGTTCCGGCTTTGACCCGGGTGTTACCCAGGCTTACTGCGCCTACGCCCTGAAGCACCAGTTCGACACTATCGAAGAAATCGATATCCTGGACTGCAACGGCGGTGATCACGGCTACAAGTTCGCCACCAACTTCAACCCCGAAATCAACCTGCGCGAAGTTTCCGCTCCGGGTTCCTACTGGGATACCGACGAAAACGGCAAGGGCCACTGGGTTGAAATTCCGGCCATGAGCATCAAGCGCGAATACAACTTTAAGGAAGTGGGCCAGAAGGACATGTACCTCCTGCACCACGAAGAAATTGAATCTCTGGCAAAGAACATTCCGGGCGTGAAGCGCATCCGCTTCTTCATGACCTTCGGCCAGAGCTACCTGGACCACATGCGCTGCCTGGAAGACGTGGGCATGCTGCGTACCGATCCTATCATGTTCAACGGTCAGGAAATCGTTCCTATCCAGTTCCTGAAGGCACTCCTTCCGGATCCGGCAAGCCTCGGCCCCCGCACTGTGGGCAAGACCAACATCGGCTGTATCTTCAAGGGCACCAAGGACGGCAAGCCCAAGACCTACTACCTGTTCAACGTTTGCGACCACCAGGAATGCTACAAGGAACTGGGCAGCCAGGCTATCGCCTACACCACCGGCGTTCCGGCTATGTGCGGTGCATTGATGATGCTCACCGGCAAGTGGACTACCCCGGGTGTTCATACTGTTGAAGAATTCGATCCGGATCCGTACATGGACGCATTGAACAAGTATGGCCTGCCCTGGCAGGAAGACTTTAACCCGACCCTCGTCGACTAGGAAGTGATTAGTGGTTAGTGGTTAGTGATTAGGGATGCAGGACATGTACTTTTCTGCGTTACTGTTTACTAACCACTGTTTACTAACCACTGATCCGAAGGATCTCTTATGAAGAAATGGCGTATCGACGACTCCCGCGATTTGTACAACGTTCGTGGCTGGGGCGTCAACTATTTTGACATCAACGACAAGGGCCACGCCACCGTCTCCCCCATGAAGGAGAACGGTTGCGAAATCGACCTTTACGACCTGGTGCAGGAACTGTCCATCCGCGACGTTTCTACCCCTATGCTTCTGCGTTTCCCGGACATTCTGGACAGCCGTATTGAAAAGCTGAACGAATGCTTCAACAATGCCCGCAAGGAATACGGCTTCGAAGGCACCTACTACGGCATGTTCCCCATCAAGGTGAACCAGCAGCGCGCCGTGCTGGAAGAAGTTGTTCGTCATGGCAAGAAGTACAACATCGGTCTTGAAGCAGGTTCCAAGCCGGAACTCCACGCCGTGCTTGCCAACATGGATAATCCGGACGCACTGATTATCTGTAACGGTTACAAGGACGAAGACTTTATCGAACTGGCTCTCCTTGCGCAGAAGATGGGCAAGAAGATCTTTATCGTGGTCGAAAAGATGAACGAGCTCCACCTGGTGGTGGAACTGTCCCGTCGCATCGGCATCCGCCCCAACATCGGTGTCCGCATCAAGCTGGCAAGCTCCGGCAGCGGCAAGTGGGAAGAATCCGGTGGTTACCACAGCAAGTTTGGTCTCAACAGTTCTGAACTCCTGGAAGCCTTGGACTACATCAAGGAAGAAGGAATGGAAGACTGCCTGAAGCTGATCCATTTCCACCTGGGTAGCCAGATTACCAACATTCGCCACATCAAGAGCGGCCTGCGTGAAGTCTCCCAGTTCTACGTGCAGATTCGCAAGATGGGTATGGGCCTTGAATTCGTGGACGTTGGTGGCGGTCTCGGCGTAGACTACGATGGCACTCGCAGTTCCAACGCCAGCTCCGTGAACTACTCCATCCAGGAATACGCCAACGACGTGGTGTACGCCCTGTACGAAGCCTGCCAGGAAGCAAAGCTGCCTCACCCCAACGTGATTGCAGAATCTGGCCGAGCCCTTACAGCACACCACTCCATTCTGGTGTTCAACATTCTGGAAACTGCAGGTCAGGCCTTCTTCAACGAAGAAGAACATGAAATCGGTGACGACGCTCCCGACGCACTGAAGGACCTGTACAGCATCTATAAGGGTCTTACTCCCAAGAACCTGCTGGAAAGCTGGCACGACGCCATGCAGCTGAACGATGACGTTCTGAACGGCTTCAAGGTGGGCGACTACGACTTGCCTACCCGCGCCATGAGCGAACGACTGTTCTGGAGCATCGCCCGCGAAGTGAACCAGATCGCAAGCGAACTGCGCCATGCTCCGTACGAACTGGCAGAACTCCCCCGCCTGCTGGCCGAAAAGTACTTCGGCAACTTCAGCTTGTTCCAGAGCCTGCCCGACAGCTGGGCTATCGACCAGATTTTCCCGGTGATGCCGATCCAGCGTTTGAACGAAGAACCTACTGTTGAAACTACCATTCAGGACGTGACTTGCGACTCTGACGGTAAGATCGGTATGTTCGTTCGCGGTGGCGACGTGAGCCGCACTCTTCCGCTGCATAAGCTGAAGAAGAACGAGCCCTACTACATCGCAGTTTACCTGGTGGGTGCCTATCAGGAAATTCTCGGTGACTTGCACAACCTCTTCGGTGACACTAACGCAGTCCACATCGTCTGTGACGAAAAGGGCGGTTACGAAATCGATAAGATCATCGACGGCGAATCCGTTGAAGACGTGCTTGACTACGTGAACTTCAGTGACAAGGCTCTTGTAAAGACCATGGAAAACTGGGTGACCGGCTCCGTGAAGGAAGGAAAGATTACAGTGAAGGAAGGAAAGGAATTCCTAAACATCTATCGCTCGGGCCTTTACGGTTACACCTATTTGGAATAACAAAAATCGCCGGGCCTCGCCCGGCATTTTTTCTTTTAGTTCTATTCTTATGATTCACGAAATTGCACCTCACGTATTGGACAATCAGTTCAGAATTCAAGACCCCAAGTTGAACGATTTCTGCTTGGTTTATAACGGCAGTAAAAACCTGCTGAGAAAAACTGATGGTGGGTTTGAATTGCCTACCGTTGAAGATGTTTTGAAGTTGGGCGACGCGAGCAGGAACATCGCGGATTTCGAAGGGCATTATCTTCTGAACATTGACGGGAGAGCATTTTTCCTGCTTCCTGTGGTAGAAGACTTTGTTGCGCCGGCGGGCTATGAATTTACGGGGAACCGTGCGTTCCGCCCTATGAGTCCGTTGGAACGTATGGGAGGTGCTACAGCAGCGCACATCGCCCACTGGGAATCCTTGAACAAGTTCTGTGGCCGATGCGGAAACGTCACCATCCGCGGTGACCAGGAACGCAGCATCATTTGCCCCAAGTGCAATAACATTGTTTACCCCAGGATTTCGCCGGTTGTGATTGTTGCCGTTCATAACGGCGACAAGCTCCTGATGGCACACAACATCGACAATCCCAACCCGCGATTGTTCTTGATCTCGGGATTCGTGGAAGTGGGCGAATCCTTGGAGCAGGCAGCTCACCGCGAAGTGTTTGAAGAAGCCGGCGTGAAGATCAAGAACCTGAAGTATTTCGGAAGCCAGCCTTGGGCTTTCAGCGATTCGCTGATCGCAGGCTTTACCGCAGAACTGGACGGAGACGAAACCATCCATCGTCAGGAAGCAGAACTGTCCGAAGCCAAGTGGGTGAAGCGCGAAGATATTCCGCCTTACGAAACTGATGTGAGCATCAGTTGCTGCTTAATCGAAAATTTCCGCTGCGGTTTTGTGCCGTCTCAAAACTAAAGTTCTAAAGGGACTGTTGTATCGGCGGTGAGGGTGTCGGGAGTCACCTCGCAATCATATACGAAAATCTTCACGCCGGCGTCCTGGGCGGCTTTAAGTGCTTCACCAAAGGCCGCATGGGTCGCCACATTGGGCGAGAACTTATGGCAGCCTTTCATCTGAATCAAGAAAAGAATGCCGCATTCGTAGTGAGTGCCGTCATCGGCGCAATGCTTCTCGCGCAAGATTTCCGCCAGTTCCGTCAAATGCTTGACGCCACGTTCCGTAGGCGCATCCGGAAATTTCGCATGGCCGTCAAATTCCAAGGTGCAGCCCTTCACCTCGATAAACATCTTGTGAAGTTTTGCTTTTTCCGCCTTGGTGCGACCAGCGCCCTTGTACTCCACGTAGAAATCAAAACGTGAATTTCCGTAGGTGAATTCCGACTTCAGGAAAGTGATTTCCGGGAACAATTCCGTATGGGAACGGATCCATTCCCCAGCCACCTTGTTTGGGGCCTGGCTATCCATGTTAATGAGAATGGTTTTTGACTTTGCCGACTTGGACTGCGCCGGAACAACCTTCTCCACCGCAATCAAGTCATAGGGTGTCTTGCGGGCGGGATTGTCGGGCTTTTCCAAGTACACCTTGCAACCGGGAACCAGCAGTTCCTTGCAACGGCCAGTATTCTTCACATGAACAACCGTATCTACGCCGTCCACTTCCACATGGGCAATAAAGCGATTGGGGCGGCTAATGAACTTGCCAGGAACAACGGTTGCGTACTTCATTATTCTGCAGACGAAGCAGGCGTGGACACAGGAGCAGGAGCGGGTTGTTGTGCAGGAGCAGCTTCCGTGGGCTTGTTGGTAACCACCACATAAAGGGTGTCGTGAACTACGACAGTGTCACGGACATAAACCGTATCGTGCACGCAAGTTTCCGTTTTTGCAGGTTCAACTTTTGCAATCTCACTCTCCGCAGGTTCAACCTTTGCGACTTCAGGTTGCGCAGTTTCAACTTTTGCAGGTTCAGTGACAGTGGAATCAATCTTCGCGGAATCAGCCAGCGGCTTGGCCTCAATAACAGCCCACAGGGAATCACGCACAACTTGCAAGGAATCCAATTCCTTCTTGATGCGGGCCTTGTGAACCGGGCGGCGTTCTCTAGAATATTTGCCTTCAACCTTTCCAATCTTTTTGTCCAGTTCACGAATCGCATCGCATTCTGGGCCATCGCAAGTTACAGCCGGCGTGGGGCTAAAGAAATCAACGATCTTCTGCCAAACAGAACGATTGTCTGCATGAGCAGAAACAACAAGAAGCAACAGCGCGGCAATGAGAAAAGAATGTTTTATCTTAAGCATATTTCAATGATAGAAAAAGCCAATCCCTTTACAAGGTGGACTTTTTTTCTAAATTAGTCACAAGTGGTTAAAACCATCTGCGGAAGTAGCTCAGTTGGTAGAGCGCGACCTTCCCAAGGTCGATGTCGAGGGTTCGAGACCCTTTTTCCGCTCTAAAGTAAAGGACCAGGCAAAAGCCTGGTCTTTTACTTTACAAACGAGAGATGGTCGAGAACCCTCGAAGAGGGTTCGACAATCCCATAGTGATGCCTATGGAACCAAGTACCAATCAGGCTTTACGCACAAGAACTTTTCGTCTTCCTCCAACTCTGCGACAGGTTCATTCCTACCCACCAACAGAGCGGCATCAAACCCAGCCACATGGGCGCCATAAATATCCGTGCCCAAGGTATCCCCGATCATCAATACGCGGGGTTCGCGGCCACCAAATAGGGTCGCCGGCAGCGACTCACGAACCGCATTCCAAATTTCGGGGAAAGGTTTTCCTAAGTAATAAGTTTCGCAGCCCTTTCCATCGTTGGCTTCGCAAATAGAATCGCGACGAAGGCGTTCGCTTAAGGCACCAGAGACAGGTTCGCGGGTTCCGTCAATCTTGGGTGCCCAAGCGTCAGAATTCAGCACCAAAAGCACGGAGCCTGGGCGGCGGAGAATCTCTACCGCATGGGCGTAACTTTCGGGAGTATCCTTGGCGGAAGAAATGGCGACAACAGGCTCCGCGGGATTTTCAACAGCGGTTATGCCGTTTGCGTCCAAAACATGTAGGCCCGTCTCACGGCCGATGTAGAAAACTTCGTTGAGTTTGCGCGGACCCAAGGCCGATTCACCAGAGCGCAACTTTGCTGCCAAGCCCTTCAACAGACTGCCCGAAGAAATAGTCTCCGTAGCAGAGAATTCAAACCCACGCTTTGTGGCATCCGCAGCCAGAACTTCCACCACATCGGAAGCGGCATTGGTCACCAGACGCATTTGCTTGCCTGCTGCACGAAGCATGCGGAACATCTCATTAGCACCGGGATAAACAAAGGCTCCACGATTATACAGCGTACCGTAACCATCAAAGCAGAAGGCATCGTACCGATCCATAATATCATCAATACGAGCCGAACGCGGCGCATCCACGGTGGAGCCGCGATCAGCAACACCAATCAGCGCCTTGTAACGCTTGTAGATTTCTTTCTCTAGGATTTCCATTGGGGACTAGTGACGCTTTACACCAAAAATCTGGGTGGTGGGGCCGTGGTGAACGTCGTTGCGATAAATAGTTTCGCCGTTGTATGTCACATGAACAACAAAGTCGGCAATATATACGCCGGTTCCTACACGACGGCGAGAAGCATCCATCATATTCCATTTCAGGAACAACTTCTTCCCACTGTTTTCAAATCGAGGATCGGACCCCTTCACATCAAAGGATGTTCCCACCACGTAAGTTCCCAGATTCGTATAAATTCGAAGGTTGTAGTGAATCAGCAACTTGGCAGGATCCAGCACCACCTTAGAGGACAAGCCCAAAGTACTGCGCACAGCATTCAGGAACTCCTCGTCCATAACATCCATGGCATAGCCCCAGGAATTTTCATTAGGAACCTGGGCATCTTCCTTTTGGAACTGCAACTGGAAAACGGGAGCGTTCTTGTCTGCTGTTTGCAGGTCAACCACCATAGACGAAGTCCGGATTTCCAGAGGGAAATATCCAGCCACGGCGAAGTACTTGGAAGATTCATCAGCCACGTTATTCAGGGAGTCGCCAATGCATTTTTCAAACATGCGGACAGAATCCCTGGGAGCCAAACGTTCACCCTGATTCAGGCTTGCATCCAGAATAATATCGACAGATGTTGCGCTTTGATTCCACAGTGCGGCAACCATGGGTAAGGAACGTTCCACCGGGTCGCCAACCTTCTTATACATCAAGAAAGTATTGCAACCTGCAGAGATCTTCATCCCCTCGGAAAAAGTCATGGACAGCGTATCAGAACGAAGACCGCGGTAACTGCGCAGCAAAACATCGTTAATCACGGGAATCATTTTATCCTGGGTAGAGAACGTATAGCTTGTACCGCCGGCCATGAACATCTTAAAGTTGCCCAAGTCCGTAGGATAGTCCTCTGTGGAAATGGCAGTCTGGCGCCGCCAATCACCTAGCTTACCGGACAAGTCCACAAACATATTTCTGGGGGCCGCCGCATCAAACTTAAAATCAGCCTTAGTCGCAACAATGTGCACCACGGCATTATTGGTGTCAACCCAATCAAAAGTAACAGAGTCCATCATCTGGTCCAGGTATTCCTGGCTGATGGTTCCTAGCAACTTAATATCGATGCCATCGAGGCGACCATCACCATCCTTGTCCAGGAGATAATTTTCCTTGGAAGAAGGAGGCACTGGGCTTTGGATAAATGCCGCGAAAACGCTACTGGAGAGCAGCGCCGTCGCCATAGCAATCTTCCAAAGTCCGCACATCTTTAGCACTCGCTATTCAGAATGCCGTAGTCGCGGCCTTCCACCGGAATGACCAACTGCAACTTGGAAAGAACGTCGATATGCTTGTCAAATTCAGCCTTGAAATCTTCGCCCAAGACTTCTTCGTCGTCGTGGTTCAGGTTGTAGGCGATGTAGCTGCCATCCGGGAAAATGGAAATGCAGCAATCCCAAGTGATATCGCCTTCCTGTTCCTCTTCGTCATCATCACGGTCCTTGCTTTCAAGCATAAGCATAGGACGGGGAGCAGGAATAGCATCGGCGTGGCCGTTTTCAAAAACAAAGTAGTTACGGCTCACCAATTCATGTTCCAAAGCCATGGTGCTGGGAGTACGTTCAAATTCGTTACGCAGGCGGCGGATGTTGCCCAGGTCATCTTCATAAGGGTCCTGGAAATCCTGAGGCAAAACAATCTGGTAGTAATCGAATTCCTTACCCTTTTCAGCGTAAGTGTCCAGCCATTCCTTAGGAGGTTCCGGACGGACGGTCAAGAAGTCTTCAAAAGCATCAAGAATTTCGAACAAGCGGGAATCCCACTGTTCGCCCTTCTGCTTCTGCACAAGTTCCATAAAGTTCTTTAGACGTTCTTCGCCATCAATTTCTTTCAGCTCTTCGTTATCCATCATACTCATCCTTCAAATTCTTCTTTTCAATCCGTCGATTTAACACCACTTCGTTTGCTTCGCTGCGCTCGCAATGACACCTACCATTCCTCAACAGTCTTTACGGTAAGGCTCATGGCAATGTCCTTTTCGTAATAAGCAGGTTCGTTGATGAAAATCGGGTAAACAGACTCGGGGTCACCCGGTTCCCGCTTAAACAAAATATCCTTACCGTCAAAGGTGCGGAAAATCGGGTCTCCGTCCTTCAGTTCACTATAGTCTCGGCCAAAAATATCTTGATGAATCATGGCCTGGATGGGGCCACCCCCCTGAGGCTTGGGGTAACCCAGGTCACGATGCTGGGTAAACACTTCCACCTGAATGGGCGGGCGCTTTTGGAGTTCGCCACGATTCCACTCTTCCGCAAGTTCCAGGTAGCGTTTTACAAGGCGCTCGGATTCTTCAAAAATAAACGGATTGATGGTGCCGTGATGCTGGGGGCCAATTTCAATGCAAATGTCAGCCTTGGCCACCGTACCAAAATAAGGCGACGCGCTACGTTCCTCGGGCTGGTAGTAAATCCAGGCGTTCTTGAACTCTTGTGTCAGCACAGCGGAAGCGCGCATGCAGAACGGATCCCTTTCCGAAAGGATCAGGCAGTAGCCCATGTTGGAGCCAGTGTTATGCACGTCCAGCAAAAGATCTGTGCGGGTATTGGGGCCCTTGGGTCCATAAATCTTGTTCAGTTCCTGGGCGCGACAGAATTCGTACAGGTGGGATTCCACCTTGGCATCCAGGCAAGTCTGGGAGAAAGCGCGATTCAGGTCATGGTCACGATAACGACGGTTGATGCGCATGGCCTCGGGATTGCTCAGAACCAATTCCACATTGGCACTTGTGCAAAGACCCTTGTAACATTCTGGGTTTTCCATCCATTTTTGGACAAGACGGACACCGGTAAGTTCATTACCGTGGGTTCCACCTGCAACCACAATGTTTTTGATTAAGTTCATACCTATAATATACATTTCTTTGATAAGTTGCATTGTAATTGCAGCGCCGTTTTATTATATTTCGACCAACTTAACAGGAGGAACTTATGAAGTTCAAATTTGCATTCGTTGCAACCATCGCTGCAATTGCAGCATTCTCTTTCACCGGTTGTTCCAACTCCCCCAAGCCCGTTACCGGACTTCCCGAAGTAACCAACCCGCCCCAGGAATTCTGCTACTTTGACAACACCCCCAACAACGACGTGGAATACACCGTAGCAAGAAAGGTAAAGATCCTGAAGGGTACCTATGGTTCCCTGAACCAGGTGCTGCCGAAGGTTGAACCCTTTGTTAGGGGAACCAACGCAAACGCAATCATGAACTTCAAGCTTGCTCAGCGTTTCAGCATTTGGCCGTGGCGCTTCGTTAGCCCGGTTGCAACTGGTAAGGCAATTCTCATTACCGATTCCAAGGGAATGTCCTGCGAAGAAATGGGTGGCCATCTCGAAGAATACTACGCTAACCGCTAATCAGCAGTTCATCTAGCGAATATCAAAAAAAGGCAGAGTGCAGAACTCTGTCTTTTTTTCGTCTTTAAAATTCACTAATCATCAAAACATAAGTGCGACATTAGGAATTCTTCCTCGGAATCCTCGTCGTAGTACTCGCGACACACTCTAGTACCTTGATCTACTGCAGCGTCAATTCCCATGGCAAACAAGCCCACGGTTCCACCGATCACGGTACCCACCGTAGCTCCAACAACAACTCCCACAGGCAACAGAACAAAACCTAAAAGAGCCAAACCTAAATTTTCTTCAGCCATTTCGAATGGTGCATCCACGGCCACCTTGACACCCGCTTCAGCGCCGCTAGTCAGAAAATCAACGAACACATCACTAGCGTCTCTTTCCCTGACAATTTTGGTACCACCCAAACAAGCCTGCACATCTTCCAGAGGAACCGTAATCAAACTTTGATTATCATTGGTCACAAACTTCATGGCATCTTCCTTAGGACTGTAGCAATACTTACTTGTCTTAAAGAAGGCCGTCTTTGAGCCATAGCCAATCTGAAAAACAGATTCGTCTCCATGCATGGTGGCGTACTGATACGCTTTCTTTTCCTCTTCATTCATGGACTGTGAAGCGGGCAATCTTCCAGAAGTGTTACTCAAAGAGCGCACCTTTGCAGGACGAGTACATCCTGTAATAGCAATCAGAACAATCAACAAGAAAATATAGCGCAGTTTCATATACGAACCTCAAAGTTCTACATAATTTCAAAATAATAATTCTAAGGGACCTTGCAGCTATGCTCCTCGGCAAACACAGTCATTTCCGCAGGAGTGTAATAATCCGTGCAGACATCGGTTTTCGATGTCGAAAAAAATAGATGAGGCACCCCCGCCAACTGCAGGCGCAAAAAGAAGTTCAAGCAGAGACGCAATGCCGCCAGGACCTGTAGCCCAAATGACAGCCCCAGCAAACATCGTTCCGACAACAAAAGCAGCACCCGCAGCACCCGCATTTTTCTTTTCTACAGAGTCCACGTTCTTGCAGATTCTAATGCTATCCATGGAAACAGACATTACCTTAGTTTCCGAGGAATCCTTGGACGTGAACACAAAGGAACTTGTTTCAGATTGTATGCAGAATTCTTCTGTTTTGAACACTAAAACTTTAGAGCTATCGCCGGTTTCAAAATAAACATTTTCACCACGGTGTATTGCTATCGTTTCTTGAGCCGTATCTTGAGTGGGAACATATTCACGAGCAGCAGGAAGTACGGCAGAAAGCATCGGGCCACCGATTCTCAAATCATAGGCTCCACCGCAACCCGTAAAAAATAAGGCAGATAAGCATAAAAGAAACAGAAACTTTTTCACACTAACCCCGGTATCCTAGTCCCTAAAGCAACGATGGGCTTCCAGGAATTTCAATTCCTCTTCTTCGGTGAAATTGTCTTCACAAGCCAAAGTTCCATCGGCATAGTTCGTTCCCATGGCAACGAGCCCAGCAGTTCCGCCAATAATAGCTCCCACAGATGTTCCCACGACAAAGCCTAACGGAGCCATCATGTAGGCAAACATGCCAAGTACGGGATTAACTCCCATCACCCCACCAGCTATTTCAAGAGCAGAGTACCACCCAATACCTAAACCGACATTAGCCCCTTTGGACAAGTGATCTTTGAATACTTTGCCAGCACTTTTTGGGGTCACCATTTTTGTACCGCCCACACATGCCTGGATATTTTCCAAGGGAATAGTAACCACGCTTTTGGAATCATTGGATAGAAATTTCATGGTATCTTCGCCATAGCTGTAACAATACTTGCTAGCCGAGAAAAAAGTTGATTGGGCAGCATACTCGTACCGAAAAACCATCTCGTCCCCATGCTGGGTTGCAAACTGGTAGGCCTTTTGCTCGCTTTCATCAAGAGGTTCCGTGACAGGTAATGTTGCAGAGCTTTCGTTTAACGAACGGACTTTCGATGAACCGGAACAACCAGAAAGAACAACTAGAATAACAATCAAAAATGAACAATACAACTTCATTATCAAATCCCCTAACTACCACAAATCTACAAAATCATTTGCAAATTTTTCTAACTTTTCACCCATGAATATTGATTTCAACCGCAGATTGTCCATTGCCCCGATGCTTGATTGCACCGACCGCCACGAACGCTATTTTCTGCGTTTGATTTCCAAGCACACCTTGCTGTACAGCGAAATGGTGGTGACCCACGCCCTGTTGCATGCCAATCCGGAAATGTTCCTGGGTCACGAGGAGTTCGAATACCCCGCCGTTTTGCAGTTGGGCGGAAGCAATCCCGCCGACTTGGCAAAGTGCAGCAAGATGGTAGAAGCCGCCGGTTTCCAGGAAGTGAACCTGAATTGCGGTTGCCCCTCGGACCGCGTGCAGAGCGGAAGTTTCGGCGCCTGCCTCATGAAGGACAAGAACCTGGTGGCCGACTGTTTCAAGGCCATGCAGGACGCCGTGAGCATCCCCGTTTCCATCAAGTGCCGTATCGGTGTAGACGAGTTTGACAGTTGGGACTTCTTCAGGGATTTTGTACAAACTATCGCTGATGCCGATTGCAAGTACTTTATTATCCACGCCCGCAAGGCCTGGTTGAAGGGGCTTTCTCCCAAGGAGAACCGCGAGGTGCCGCCCCTGCATTATGAGTTCGTCCACCGCCTTAAGAGCGAAATGCCCCAGCTGAACATCGCCATCAACGGTGGCATCCGCACCATGGACCAGGTTCTGGCCCACTTGAACGGGGATCCTACTTCCGCCAATACCGGAGTCGCCTTGGACGGCGTCATGGTGGGTCGCGAACCTTACGAAAACCCCTGGTTCCTGCACGACGCCGACAAGCTGGTTTTTGGAGACACCTCCGATTGTCATCCCGGCCTTGCCCCTGATTGTCATCCCGGCCT
>JAKSID010000061.1 GCA_024399035.1 Fibrobacter sp.
GATTGTCATCCCGGCCTTGCCCCTGATTGTCATCCCGGCCTCCGAGCCGGGATCTCCCGCCCGCAAACCCGCAAAGCAGTTCTTGAAGCCTACCTCCCCTATGTGGAAAAGCAATTCGCCGAAGGTTGCCCCGCCACCATCCTGGTAAAGCACATCTACGGTCTGTTTGCCGGACTCCCCGGTGCCCGCAAGTTCCGCCAGATGCTCAGCGAAGGCGCTCCCCGCGCCCGCGAATACGGCGGCCCCGCAGAACTGATTCGCAAGGCTATGGAATTGGTGGTGGAAGAATAAGCAAAAACTCCGGGGTTCAGCCCTGGAGTTTCTTTCTACTTTATACCCTTTCAGCGGCAATCTTGTCTGCCAGTTCCTGCACTTTTTCAAGGGGCAACTTGAGAACCAGGGAAACTTTTTCTACGGAATCTCCGTAACGAAGAAACGCTTCTGCAGCACTCAGATTGGCTTCTTCACGGCCCTCGCGGCGGGCGGTACCGATGCGCGTACTGATTTCAGCTTCTGTGACCATACCTGTTGCAATCTCCGTGATAAAGTTCTTCTCGAGGGCGCTCACTGCCAGACGGCTGTATACATCCGCGATGATGGGGTCCTTCGTCTTGGGGGCATCCTTCGCCGAGGCCATCTTGGTGAAAAGTTCCAGCCATTCTGTCTCGGCGGTGTTCAGGTTCAGGACCCTCGCATCCACCTTACTCAAGTCGATTACAATATACTTTAAGCCGAGCGAAGCGTCAACAAGCTTGCTTGTTGGCATTTCCGAGGCGCAGTATATGCAAGTTTACTTGCCATATACCTTTTTTTATTATATACAGGCAAGGCGTCGGGATCACCAATGCTAGAAAAGCGGAAGAGGCCCAGTTCCTCGCGATAGCTCTTACAAAAGCTAACCGGGAAGTTACAAATCCACACGCTGTAAGTGGTGGGCATCAAGTAGGGATGGTCTTCCTTCTCGGCCTCGGTGCGCTGGCTGTCATAGTGAATCTTCGACTCGATGGAAAGCTGGTCCGCATAAAGCTCCACACGATCCGCAAAATCCTCGTGGGAAGCCCGCTGCATCTCCAAATCAATATATTCTTCGTTGTTGAGCTTGGCGTGTACATCGAAACGCACCTCCTCCGAATCGATAGCAGAAGTCAGCGTGGATGCAGGCTTCTTGCGTTCGATGCTAACAATCTTCCGTTCCTCGGGCTGATGCAGCACTGCGTTTAAAAAGTGGATCAGCGTAACGTCCTTCGAAAAGATTTCCTTGAAGACCTTGTCTCGGGTCGGGTCCAGGAACGCGTGCTGTTTAATGATTTCAACTTGTTTTTTGACTTTTTCCTCAAATGTCGCCATTGTAATTCCAAAACGGGAACGCCCCCGCAATAGCGCAAGGCGTTTTCGCCCTACATACTATAGCACGTTTTGAATGAGGAAATGCTTCATGATTTTACGTAAAATAATTGTAAAACGGGAAATCCTTAACGGTATCCGCAGCGGGCTGAGAGGGGGTGGCGGAAGACTTTTAGCCGGGGCCGGCAACCAGGGGGAGCCGTCGGGCGGTACCAAAACAGCCGCGAACGGACAACCAGCGGCAGTCAGCCTGCGCCTTGATGTTATTTTTTTGCGTTTTTGGATGTTCTAGGCTGTTTTTAGCGATGCCACGGCGTAAAAAAAGGCTGCAGCCAGGGGGAAACTTCCCCCCTATCCCTTGACAAACGACTTGTTTTTTTCTCTATTTGGAGGCACAATTTTAAGTTTCACCTTTAACGGAGATACAATATGCCTTGCGGAAAGAAAAGAAAGCGCAGGAAGATTGCGACTCACAAGCGTAAGAAGCGCCGTCGTCGTGACCGTCATAAGAAGAAAATTCGCTAATTTCCGTTAGCATTCTCTTGTGATTTCCTGTTAAGGAATTGAAAGACGGAGTGACAAGCTCCGTTTTTCGTTTTTTTGTTTTAGGATTTTCTTAAAACTCATCAAAATTTTACACATTCTGTAAATATTTGATGTATATTAAGGCTTTCCAGTTTCAACCGAGCAGTTCCTGAGCTCACCAAAATAAGGAATAGAAAATGATCGATCGCAGCAAGCACTTCCTCCGCCTCGCCGACTGGAGCGAAGAAAGAATTCTCGAAACCGTAGCCATCGCTTCCCGCCTCAAGAAGGAAGTCCATGCAGGCCAGGTCTCCGACCGTCTCCACGGCCAGAACATCGGTATGTTCTTCGAAAAGCCGTCTCTGCGAACCATCACTACTTTCCAGGTGGGCATGAACCAGCTGGGTGGCCACGCCGTGCTGCTCTCCCCGGACTCCATCGGTCTTGGCAAGCGCGAATCCATCAAGGATGTGGCCCGCTGCCTTTCCCGCTGGGTGAACGCTCTCGTTGTCCGCTGCTTCAAGCAGGACCTGGTGGAACAGCTGGCTGAATACGGTTCCATTCCCGTTGTGAACGCCCTGACCGACGACTACCACCCCTGCCAGGCTATCGCTTTCGCCCAGATGATCGAAGAAAATCTCGGTGGCATGAAGGGCAAGACTGTGGCCTTCATCGGCGACGGCAACAACGTTGCTAACTCTTTCCTCGCCCTCTGCTCCAAGGTGGGCATGAACTTTACTTTGGCTTGCCCCAAGGGTTTTGAACAGCCGGCTCACGTGATCGAAGAAGCCCAGGCCGACTTCAAGCGCCACGGCTGCCAGTACCGCGTATTCAACGACCCCAAGGAAGCTGTCAAGAATGCCGACATCCTTTATAGCGACGTATGGGTTTCCATGGGTCAGGAAGGCCAGAAGGAATCCAAGCAGAACCACTTCCTGCCGTTCCGCATTGACGCAGACCTCCTGAAGTACGCTCCGTCCCACGTTAAGGTTTCCCACTGCCTGCCCGCTCACCGCGGCGACGAAATCACCGACGAAGTGATGGACAACCTTGACCTGAACATGAGTTACGAAGAAGCAGAAAACCGCCTCCACGCCCACAAGGCTGTGCTGTGGCAGGTCATGAAGCCGACCAGCGAATTCGGCAAGTAATAGCTAGATTCCCGGTCGAGCCGGGAATGACGCGCACGACGTTCGCTTAGGATGACATGTGTGGCGCATGCACAAGAATTCGGCCCGCGAGAGATCGCGGGTCTTTTCTTTTGGGTCTCAGGTCTTTTTTATATTTGAGTTCATGGAAACCTACATTTTTCAACATGTTGAATATGAAGGTCCGGGAGCGATTCTCCCCTACCTAAAGGCCAAGGGCCACAATGTGCACATCGTTCGTCTTTACGCTGGCGACAAGATTCCCCATGAAGACGAAATCGACTTCGCCATTTTGATGGGTGGCCCCATGAGCGTCTTGGAAGAGACGGAGTATCCTTACTTTGTCCGCGAAAAGGAACTGTGCTGCGACATGGTGCAGCTGGGTAAGCCTATTCTTGGAATTTGCCTGGGAGCTCAGATGATCGCCAGCGCCTTTGGTGCGGCCATCCGCAAGAATCCTGAAAAGGAGATCGGCTGGCACCCCATTACGCTGACAGAAGAATTCAGTCGCGAGATGATGCTCCCCAAGACCGTTAACGTGTTCCACTGGCATGGAGAAACTTTTGACATTCCTGACTTGGAAGGATCCGCCCAGCCGGTAACCGTGGAACCATTCGCAGAAAGTGAAGCTTGCAAGCATCAGGCATTTCGCCTGGGCAGTGCAGTCGCCTTGCAGTTTCATTTAGAAGCAACACCAGAATCCATGGAAGCCATGCTGAAAAACGGAGCAGGCGAAATTGAAAATTGTGTCGAGGCTGGTTGCAAGTTTGTTCAAAACGCAGACGAAATTCGCAAGATCTGCAAGCTGAATTACGAAATCACAAATGACGTTTTGGCGAAGGTCCTCGACTTTATTCTGGAGAAGAAATAATGAGCGAAATCATCAAGGTAGTGAGCAAGCAGCACAACAGCAGAATGTGCATGATCTGCGGACTGGACAACGAATATGGCGTACGCGCCCCCTTCTACAACATGGAAGACGGCAGCGTTATGACTCTGTTCAACTATCGCGATCAGCATCAGAGTTACCCCGGTCGCGTTCACGGTGGCCTTATTACCGCCATGCTCGACGAAATGGGCTTACGTGCCGTGTGGGCCAAGGAAGGCGGCAAAGAAGATATCTGGGGCGTGACCATGTCCCTGGAGACCAAGTACCGCAAGCCCGTTCCCTACAACACCACTCTCATCGGCAAGGGTGTCGTCACCAAGTTTACACCCCGCTTCTTCGTGACCCACGCCAGCATCATGGACCTGGAAGGCAATGTTCTGGCCGACGGCGACATCAACTACCTGCACCTGGACCCCAAGGTAATTGCCAGCGGCGCCGTGATGCACGAGGAAATGCCCTACCTCATTGAAGACGGCGTTAAGGAAATAAAGATCGGGTAAAAGATTACGGGTGTACTAAAGCGTATCCGCGAATGGTTCTCAGGATCTTTGTTTTCGGATCTAGATAGACTCCCCAAAATCCTGTATGCAACTTTAATTTTTCTTTCGTTCCCCGATTATTCCATGTCATCGATACCGTGCTACGACCGATGGGGAATTCCTTGAATTTCAAAGGTTCAGTCCAAGAACTACGACGTTCTAGCGAACGCTCCATGCCAAGAAACGAAGACTTTGGTTTATCTAAATAGGGAAAAAATCGGTTAATCCAGCCGTTTATGCCAGGAACAGCGCCACTCCCTCTAGCATTTACATACTTGTAGATCCCCCTCCAGAATTCCATATTGAACTTTTTGTTGAAAGCATTGACGAATTCATCTAGAATGGGGTTCACCTGTTCAGCCCACCAAGGCATATCCAATTCCTTGGCAATCATATTAAAGTGCTTTTTCAGATTGATCCAGTCACTCTGTTGACCCTTGATTACAATTTTAGGAATACCACACAGAGTTGTCAGATTATAGGAATAATACTCAGAACTCACAGCCATCACCATCGTCTTACTCACAAAGCGATCCACATTCGTAGATGTCGAAAAAACAACGCTAAAGGATTCCCGAGTCCCCTTTGGCAATTTTTTATACAGGGAATCATATATGCTATCGATATCTTTCATCCACTGTTCACTAGGAGAATTCATGGTTAGGCTGTTGTCTTGCACATTAATCACCGTATCCGCACCGTCTTGCACGAACTTGTTTTTCAACAGGTCGCGATTGCTCTTCACATGAAGACGAATCCCATCCAAAATCATAAGCCAAATATCGTCAGGGCTGATTTCAATGGAGTAATGATTTGCGAAGGCATTACCCACCATGGCCACAAAAGGATGGGGAAAAGCAAAACCAGACTCGTCCTTCAAATGAGCTATGAATTGATTTTCAGTAAAACCACGGGCAAGAACGTTTCCTCGGGCCACTTGCGACAATGCTTCTGCAGCTGATTTCATTTCAAAGTTAGGAGTTTCGGCCTTGACCTTGGAATCACGGACCACAACGTCTGCAAAAGCGATAGATGTAAGTAATGCGACGAGAACAAACAGTTTTTTACGCAAAATCAACCTCCAAAAGAAGTCCTCAGCAATAATATAGGATTATAAAAAACCATAGCCAAAAAGTATATGCAAATCCTTCTTGCATTTTTCTAAATTTTTTCCGCAAAAAATCGCAGGCGGGACTCGCCGCGAACCAAGGAGTTTTTATGTCTTTCGTTCAAGAATTGAAGAACAAGATTTTAAATGACGGTTACGAAACCACTCGTGAAGACGCAATCAAGTTGCTTGATGCCGACCTGGACGAGCTGACAACCGCCGCCAACGAAATCCGCGAAAAGCTCCACGGCAACGATTTTGATTTCTGTTCCATCGTCAACGCACGTAGCGGTCGCTGCTCCGAAAACTGCAAGTACTGCGCACAGTCCAGCTACTACCACACCGGCGCTCCCGAATACAAGCTCATGAGCGTAGATGCCATCGTAGAAGACGCCAAGAAGAAGGAAGCCGCAGGCATTCCCCGCTATTCCATTGTCACTTCCGGCCGCACGCTGACCCGAACCGACGTGGAACAGATTTCCGAAATGATTCGTCGCCTGAAATCCGAAACCAAGCTTTCCGTTTGCTTGAGCAGTGGTCTTTTGAATCGCGAACAGTTTGACCAGTTGAAGGCAGCAGGCCTTACCCGTTTCCACAACAATCTGGAAACCTACCGTCGACACTTCTCCGACGTTTGCACCACTCACACTTACGACGACAAGATCGTGGCATTGCAGAACGCCATCGCCGCAGGCTTGGAAGTTTGCAGTGGCGGCATTATGGGTCTCGGCGAAACTATGGAAGACCGCATCGACATGTGCATCGACCTTCGCGGTCTGGGCGTAAAGTCCACCCCCATCAACGTTTTGAACGCCATCCCGGGAACTCCTTTTGAAAACCTCCCCAAGGTCACCAACGATGAGTTCTGCAGAATTGTCGCCATCTATCGCTTTATCAACCCCAAGGCTTATCTCCGCTTGGCTGGCGGCCGCGGCGTTCTGGGCGACTTTGGCGCAAAGGCATTCAAGAGCGGCGCTAACGCCACCATCACCGACGACATGCTGACCACCGCCGGCGTGAATAACAAGACTGACTTTGAACTGGTGAAGAGCCTGGGCTTCAATCCTCACGGATTCCTTAAGGATTAACGCATCCTTTTTAAGGATAACATGAAAGGCTATTTCGTAACTGCAACTGGTACCGATGTCGGCAAAACTTTTGTAACGGCCCTTCTGGTAAAGAAGTGGCGCGACTCGGGAATTGACGCGGGCTACTACAAGGCTGCCCTCAGCGGGGCCGAACTGCGAAACGGCACATGGGTCGCCGGCGACGCAGACTACGTCAAGCGCATCGCAAACCTCCCCGACTCTCAGGAAGAACTTGTAAGCTACGTCTACAAGGAAGCGGTTTCCCCGCACCTGGCCGCCCGCAAGGAAGGAAACCCGGTGGAACTATTCAAGGTTTGCGCGGACTTCAGCGCGGCCACAAAGCGCCATGAATTCGTTTTCGTCGAAGGCAGCGGCGGCATCATCTGCCCCATCCGCTACGACGATAAAAAACTGTTCCTCGCCGACATCATGCAGGAGCTCCGCCTTCCCCTTTTGATTGTCACCACAGCAGCTCTGGGCAGCATCAACGCCTGCGTCCTCACCGTGGAATACGCCCGCGCCCGTGGCCTTGACATCCGAGGCATCATCGTCAACCGCTACGGAATGAGCGGCAACATGCAGATGGAAGACGACAACATCTTTATGATGCAGGAACTTACCGGCCTCCCCATCCTCGCCCGCATTCCCGAAAACGGCACCGACCTGGGTACCGAACCTTTCTAGTTCCAGCCAAATTATTAATACATTTTACGTCATGGATTTTTTCAGGCCGCAACGGTTGCTAGTTCAAACCGCACTTTTGTTAGTGTGCGTTCTCTTGGCATCTTGCGCCTTCCCTGTTCGTACCGGATATGACCGCAAACGGGGAGATTACAAGCCTATCCCCAAGGGCGAGCCCACCAGCAACGACCCCTACGAAATCGCCGCAAAGCTAGCAGCAAAATCAGTGACCCTTAACAGCCTGGTTCTTGCCGAACAAGAAAAACAAGCTAGCAAGCAAAAGGTCGCCAAGGCAAGCCGAGTCAAAGAAAGCGCCCCAGCAAAAACAACTTCCGCCGCCAAGGTTCGAAACGCCGCCAAGAAAAAAGAAGCTAAGCGCGTGGCCGCAAAGAACGCCGCCCCAAAATACACGAACCTAGAAGCATTGGCCAACACCTGGATCGGAACCCGCTACAAGATGGGAGGCACCACCAAGAAAGGCATTGACTGTTCCGGCTACGTCATGGTGGTTTACAAGGAATTCTACAACATCGATGTTCCCCACAACGCAGCCACTATTTTTAAGGATTCTCGTGGCAAAAGCGTAAGCCGCGGCGACCTTAAGGAAGGGGACTTGGTTTTCTTTGGAGACTTCTGGGGCATTAGCCACATCGGCATCTATCTGAACGGAGATCGATTTACCCACGCCAGCACCAGCAGGGGCGTGATGATTTCACCTATGAACGACAAATATTGGAGCCCCAAGTACAAGGGCGCCCGCCGTTTTTTCTAATTTAAAGTTATGAAGAAAATTGCATTCCAAGGTCGCAAGGGCGCATACAGTGATTGCGCTGCCCACTATCTCTTTGGCGAAGACATCGAAACTCTGCCTAAGGATACTTTTGAAGAAATTTACCAGGCCATTGAAACTGGTGAAGCAGACGGCGGTGCAATTCCTATTGAAAATTCTACTGCTGGCTCCATCGAGGCCAACTACGACTTGCTTTACAAGTGGCGTCACCGTATCGTAGGCGAAGTGATGTTGCGCATCGAGCACACACTCTGCGTGATGCCCGGCGTCAAGGTGGAAGACCTGAAGCGCGTTTACAGCCACCCCCAGGCTCTGGCACAGTGCTCCAAGTTCTTCGCAGAAAATCCCCAGATCAAGGCCGTCCCCGCCTTCGATACTGCAGGCTCCGCCGAAGAGCTGGCTGCCCGCGGTGCTCGTGACGAAGGCGCCATTGCCAGTGCCTACGCCGCAAAAATTTACAACCTGGATATTCTGAAGGCTGGTCTCGAAAATCTCCGCGGTACAAACTTCACCCGCTTCTACGGCATCCAGAAAACTCCCGCCGACTTTACCGAAAGCGAAGGCGCCAAGACCACGCTGTTGCTGGAACTTGCAAATTCGGGCACCGTGGGATCCCTGTACAACGTTCTGGGTTGCTTCGCCAAGCGTGGCATCAACCTGACTCGTTGCGAAAGCCGACCCCATCCGGACAAGCCCTGGGAATACATTTTCCACATATCCTTCGAAGCCAACGTCAGCGACCCCCGCGCAAAGGAAGCCTTGGCAGAACTGAAGAACTACACCAGCTTCATCTACATTCTTGGAACATTCAAGAAGGGCGTCGTAGAAACCCTGAAGTACTAAAAAGGGATTGGGAGGAAAACAAGATGAAGAAAAAACTCTTTATTGTCAATGTACTTCTTATTGTTTTTTCACTAATGGTTTTGGCCAGCATCATTTTGATGATGGTTCACCGCGGTGGAGATTTTCTTGACATGCCCAACAAGTTCTGGATTTCCACTCACGCAAAAGTGGGTCTGGTCTTGGGCCTTCTGGTATTCGCCCACCTGCGTTTGAACTGGAACAAGATTACCGTTTGGTTTACCCGCTTTAAGAAAACTCCCAACAAGATGACCAAGGCCTTGGTCATTCTGAGTTTCCTGGCTTTTGTTAGCGGCATTGTGGCCATCCCCGTTTACATCGCTGGTGGACACGGCCCCGTGGGAGATCTCCACGGAAAGGTCGCACTGGTATTTTTGATCATTAGCATTACGCACCTCTTCAAGCGTATCCGCTGGTACTTTAAGTAAAGGAGTTTAAAATGGCATACGAACGTACAGACCGAAAGTTTGACGAATACCGCAATTTGAAAATGACCACCGGTTTCATCAGCTCTGCCGATGGTTCCGTTCTCATTGAAATGGGCCGCACCCGCGTCATTTGCAACGCCACCTTGCTTCCCAAGGTTCCGGACTGGCTCGCAGGCCGCGGCACAGGCTGGATTACCGCAGAATACAGCCTTCTCCCCCAGAGTACTGGCAAGCGCGTGGAACGCGAACGCAAAGGCGCCAGCGGCCGCACCCAGGAAATCCAGCGTCTGGTCGGTCGTTCCCTCCGCGGTGCCGCCAATCTCGCCGCATTGGGCGAGAACGCAATCGTCATCGATTGCGACGTCATCGAAGCTGACGGCGGCACCCGTACCGCAAGCATCATCGGCGGTTTTGTTGCCCTCGCCATCGCCCTCAAGAAGATCAAGGCACGCCTGGGCCTTACCGAACAAATTCTCCAGCACGCCATTACCGCAATCTCCGTAGGCGTCGTCGATGGCAAGCCTCTCTGCGACCTCTGCTATGTGGAAGATTCCGCAGCCGACGTGGACATGAACGTGGTCATGCAGGATGCCCAGAACTTCATCGAAGTCCAGGGCACCGGCGAACACGCAAGCTTTGACCGCAAGATGCTGAACACCCTTCTCGACCTGGGCGAAAACGCCTGCAAGGATATTTACAAGAAGCAGATGGAACTTATCGGCGGAGAACTGCCGTAAAAGACTCCGCACGAAAAATTCCACAAGTTATTTTCATTGAAAAAGCCGCGACCTCATTGGCCGCGGCATTTCTTATGCTCAATAAATTTTGAGTTTACACCTTCCAGTCGCAGAAGTTCTTCAGCATGGCAAGGCCCACATCGCCACTCTTTTCCTGATGGAACTGGGATGCAACGAGATTGTCTTTGCCAATCAGGCCCTGGAACGTCTGGGTGCCGTAGGTAGTTTCTGCGAAGCTGTATTCTGCAGGTACCACCGGATGGTAAGAGTGAACGTAGTAGAAGTCGCTACCGCTCTTGATGCCCTTCATAATGGGATGCTCGCGGGTGAAGTCCACCTGGTTCCAGCCCATGTGGGGAATCTTCAGGCCAGGTTCGTCCTTGAAGCGGACTGCCTTACCGGGAATGAGGCCCAAGGTCTTGACGCCGCCGTCTTCTTCTGATTCTTCAAGAATAATCTGGCAGCCAATGCAAATTCCAAGCACCGGGTTACCGGCCTTTACCACAGTCTTGATGGCTTCACCAATGCCCGTGGTTGTCAAGGTTTCCATGGCGGAAGCTGCTGCGCCGACGCCAGGGAAAATCAGGCGGCCGGCCTTGGCAATGACCTCGGGGTCGCGGCTAGAAACGGCATCGGCACCGATGCGTTCCAAAGCATTCATCACAGAAGTCAAGTTGCCCGCATTGTAGTCGACCACGATAATAGACATAGAAACCTCGCTTTACGTGGTGAAATATAGAAAATGCTAGAAGTTGAAAGCCAAGGCTCCCCCGTAATTGCCGTTCACAGGGTCAACGATAGGCGCCACCATCAGGTCGGCCAACGGCCCGGACTTTTTGGCACTTCCAGCCATATTGCGGTATTTTTTCGCTTCGGATTGATAGACTGCTCCATAAGCGGCAACACCGATTCCGATAAGAGTTTCAGCGCCCCAAGTCACCGCCAACGTGAGAGCGTGTCCATTTGAAAATTTGGTTGATTGATGCCCATATTCCCTAGCGTAGTAGACCGTCGCAACGGCACCCCCTATTGCAATCACTGAGCCCAGAATATAGCTCGCCTTCGCCGCTTCGTCATAGAGATTTCCAACGCAATCATAAAAGCCGGCAGTGTCGCGAGCTTCCAAGCAATTCGCCCTTTTCTTTAGGTCCTTGAAAGTTCCATTCTGCTCAACTTCACGATAAACCGCGTAAGCGTCAAAGACCTGACCACCAAGAGAATCCCGAGATTCAACAGACGTTCGTTCAAAAATTTGTCTATGGAGTTCTTTTATCCGGGCCTCATATTTGTCCGCCAATTCTATGCGTCTGTCGGCGCCAGTCAAAAAAGACCAGGCACCTATGGAAAGGCCCACCCCGCCAGCAAGGAGCCCAATAGGAATAACGGCATACCCCGCGCCACCGGCGCCCATTTGATTAAGAAAGTAACCACCACCGATAAGACCGGCAACACCCAAAGCAAGCATGGTATAGCCGTACTCCTTTTTGTAGCTAGCAGAAATTTTATAGTCGTTAGCAAGTTTCTGGTAATAGGCGATGCTATCCATGGCGATTTCGCGATCAGCCCCCACCTGAACAGACAGCGTGTCAAAGGGAATTTTCTGAGCATAGGCGCACACGGAAAGCAGCAGGCATAGCGCAAACAGCACAGGCCTCATAAAAAATCCTCCCAACCTCAATGATTGTCTCTAGCCAAAACTAGAAATTCAAAGTCACGGCGCCGCCAAGGGACTTATTCAGCGGATTAACAAGGGGAGAAACGCCCAGAGCGTACACATGTCGATTCTTGTAGGACATGAGTTTTTCTTCGTATTCCAGAGCCTTGAGCTGTCTGGTTTTTGCAGAACGAGAAACAAAGACCCCCGAAATAAGAGCGCCCGCTCCTACAACGTTGCCCAAAACGAAGAAACCTACGCCGTCACCAGAAACGTAGTCGTCGGACATATCGCTCAACAGAATCACGGTACCTACAGCAGCCGCAATGCCGCCGCCAATCATAAGCCACTTGCTAGTGGTCCTTCTCCTCTGGGCGGCACGATTGTAGCGGTCAACCATATCCTGGTAGTACGCAACGCTATCTGTCGTCGCAAACAGGTTCTTGAATCTTTCGTTCTTGGAGTAATCCGTTTGGCCGACACGAACCGCCTGGGGGACGGGAGCATCCATATCATCATCAACGACAGGTTCAACCGCAGGCTGTTCTACAGCTTCAGCAACGGGCTGTTCAGCAGTTTCAGCAACCGAAGCCTCGTCAACCAGACGCATACCCTCGGGCACAATGGGAATTTCACCTTTCCTATGGATAAGGCCCACAGTTTCTCCATCATCCGTAATGGCGTAGGTGGTATCCATTTCATTGCCATAAGAAGTTTCCTGGGCGAAAGCGCTCACAGAAAACACCATACTCAATGCAAGCAATAATTTCTTCATAGACTTTTCTCCTAACCTAATGAATATTACTTTTTTGACTTCTTCAAATATATAAAAAGACCTAGGTTAAAGTCAAATCTAACGAAAAAACCCGTTTTTTTGTATATTTTGGGCATGGCAAACGAAAAAGAAGAACTGGACCTGGACGCAATCATCAATAATATGAGCTCTATCAATAGCGAAGACTATTGGTTTACCAAGGTATCCAACGTCGAAGAACACGATGCAAGCGCCACGCCCAATGCAGGGTCAGCACCGAGTTCCGCACCCGACCAGAACAAGTAAGCGAAAATCGCGCACACATCAAAAATTTAAAACGCAAAAAAAAAGAACCTCTCGTTCATCACGAGAGGCTCTTTTTGATTTAATCTCTAAATCGAAATTTAATTCCCTTTATCAGGAATTCACTTAGAACCGAGAGAGGCAAGGCGCGAGCCCCCAAAAAAAGAATCCCGACTTTCATCGGGATCCTTCAAATTTCAATTTTGTTTCAGA
>JAKSID010000062.1 GCA_024399035.1 Fibrobacter sp.
GCCTCGTTGCGGGTGCGTCCCTTGCCGTACAGGTGTACGGCTGCGGCACCCGCGCCTCGCATCCCTCGGCCATCCATCGGGCATGTTGCCTCGTCTCTCTCGCCCCTTGGAAAAATACGGTACGGCTCCTCCCATCGCTAGGCACTGGTCGAAAAACTGTCGGACGTAAAACCGTCCGTCGAATGTGCGACATGCTGCGGCACCTGCGCCTCGCATCCCTCGGCCATCCATCGGGCCTGATGTAGTCTGCCTGGCCTAGCCCCGAGAAAAATACCCGCTTTAAATTTCTTGAGTACACCACGGGGCCGTCGCATTGCCTTCGCACTGGGGCGTTGCACGATTTGTTCTGCATCAACATCACGCAGTTTTTTGTAGCAGTAGGCCTTAGTTTTTGCTATTCTTACACCTATGAAACCGGTTATTTCCATTGTACTGATGTTGCCGCCTTCTACGGCATACGGTAAGCTTGATTTAGTTGCCCACAACGTTCTTTCTGGCATGAGCAAGATGCTGGAATCGGGCAAGGTACGGTTTTCGATTTTTATGGACGGCCCCACTCTTGAGGCTGCAAACAGAGAAGCACGCCCCCTGATGTTTGGCCGTTTCCGAAGAGCCATCGAAGAAGGTTTCCTTGAAATTCTTGGTGGCGGTTACCACGACCCCATGCTGCCGCTGTTCCCTTCTGAACTGCAGGCGATTCAGCTCGAAGAACATCGCAAGCTTTTGTGGAAGTATTTCAGCATCGAGCCTAGCGGTTACTTTAATTCCTCCATGGTTTGGGAAATGGAAATGACCGAACTCCTGGAGAAGAATCGCTTTGAATACGCCTTGGTGCAGGAGTCCGCATTGCAAGACGCCTTGGGCCGCACTACGCCTGTTCCCGGCTGGTATTCCGTAGAAGACAAGGGCTCGTTCCTGCGTGTTATTCCGGTGTCCGAGCGCTTGTCGCAGGCGATTGAGAACGACGATTTCCAGTGGCAGGAGATTGCAGAACCTTACTGCAGAGGCGGCAAGGCTGCGGTTGTTTCGCTGGACATTCCGCCCACACCTGGCGATATCGTTCCTTTCTTCGAACGTCTGATTGATTTTGTAGAAACCAACGACTTGCAGACGAAGACTGTGGGTAGCGTTGTCAACGACCAGAGTTCCGAAGGCCGCATCAGCTTTTTGCTTTCTGCGGGCCGCCGCATTGGCTTGCCTAGCAAGGCAAATACATGCCGCGAACTGCTGGTGCGCCGCCCCGAAGTGAACTTGCTGCACAAGTCTCTGTTGTCGCTGTTCCGCCGTTCTTCCACAAGCCTTAAGGGCAAGGAACGTCGTGAGCTTTTCCAGATGCTTTTGCCCGCCATGTCGCCCATATTCTATCGCGATATGCCCAGCGGCGTTGGCATGCGCTCCCCAATGGTTCGTTGGTGGGGCTCCCGATTCCTTTTGCAGGCCGCCAATATGCTGGCGGACAAGGCTTCCTTCGACGGAATCCGTCTTGAGATTGCAGACTTTTTGCTGCAAGGCCGCAAACTGATTCTGGCTGAGAACCACTCCTATTCCTTTATGATGGATTATTTTGGCGGCGGCGTATTGAGGCTGCTCAACGCCAAGAATTCCGAGATGAGTGTGCTCAGCACTTGGCGTGACGATGGCGAACCTGCTCTTGGTTTTCTGGATTTTATTCTGCCTAATTCTGATTTCTCCGCCTCAAGACTCGACCAGTTCATGTTTGACCGCGAAGGAATGTTGAACGCTCCTTACGACTACCAGATCAAACGTCACGACGATGGCACCGACATCCGCCTTCTTTCGGAACAGCCTTTCTCCTTGGCCGACCAGCAGGGCGTTGTTCACATTGACAAGGGCTACAGTCTTTCTGCTGCAGGTTCCGATTTCTCCCTTTCCTACAATATCCAGAATACGGCTTTCGCTCCATTCAAGGGCTTCTTCGGAACCTTGATAGAGGTTGGCTTGATGGCTTGTGGCGACAAGGCCGGCAGCATCAAGGTCAATGGCCATAAGTTGGCTTTTGACTTCCGGGAACCCTTGATCTATCCCGAGGCCACCTCTGTAGAAATCCTGGACAAGACTACTACAAGCGTGTTGCGTCTTGATTTTGAACAGCCTGCGTCCTTGCTTGTGTCGCCTATGTTCAGCGCATCCGCTTCTGCAGCTCCGGAAGATTTCCAGGGCCTTCGTCTGTTCCCCTTCTGGAAGATTGGCCTAGCCAATACCGAAGAGGCCTCCTATAAACTTTCCGTCCATTTCGCCAAGAGGTAAGCAATGAAGTCCGACTTGATTGACATCCAGGTGGAATCCCGCGGAAACGATGTGGAAATTTCCTTGTCCGGTTCCTTGGGCTTTGCCCAGTTCTCTGCGGTAAAGGAAAAGCTTGCCATGTTGGTGGACGGCCCGGGCTGTTTCTTTTTCTTGAACCTGCAGAACGCCCATTTTACCAGCAACCAGTACATTGATTTTTTCCTGGAACTGTTAAGCCGCGCCAAGTCCCAGAAGTCTGCCCTTATCCTGGTTTTTGATTCCGAGGAACAGTACAAGTATTTTGAAAATGTTCGGAACATCTTCGAAATCTATGAGAACCGTGCCGCTTATAAAAAGTCTGGTTTCCGTAAGCAGCTGCAGCAGATCGGCATTCACTATGGCACCCCCACGGGTATTTCGTTGAGTCCCAGTGTTGCGGTTTGTTTTTTAGCCATGATGTTCGGCATCTTAGTTACTTTGTTTGTAATCGTGTCGATTCAGGGCCACGACATTTCTGATAAGCAGGCTCAAATCATTGCCTTGCAGAACCAGAAAGAACGCTATATCCACGAAATCGACAAGCTGGAATCCTCCATTGGCCCCTTGCGTAAGCTGGGCGTTATCCAGGATACGACTATGCTCAGCTCCTTTGGCCTGATCCAGGACTGGGTGGGTTATTTGGAATACCTGGAGAATACGAGACTTGAAAGATAGTATTCGCATTTCTTACGTTACCTTTTGCATAGGCATCTTGCTTTGGCTTGGTGTCCTTGGGCTTTTTGCATCTTACTGGTTTACCCGCCTGTCAGAAAACACCCAGTTGGCCAAGCAAGAAACGGAACTTCGCGGAGACTTGGAACAGCTTGCCATGTGGGGCAAGTGGACCGTGGACTATGTGAAAATCGACAAGGCCCTGGCTTATCTTTCTAAGGACCGCCTGACTCAGGAACAGCGCACCATGCTTACGGAACAGATCTGGCAGATTTCCAGGTCCTATGCGGTGGATCCTCTTTTGATTTTGGCGGTGGTTGCCCAGGAAAGCCATGGTAACCCCAACGCTCGCGGCCGCGTTCGCTCCGGCAATTTTTCGGGTGCCTTGGGCCTGATGCAGATCAAACTTGAAACGGCAAAGATGATGAGTTCACGATTCGGCTTAAAAATCGAGACCGAAGAGGACTTGCTTAAGCCGGAAATCAATGTGACGGTGGGCTCGGCTTACCTGATTAGACTCATTGCAAAATATGGCAGCTGGAAAGAGGCCCTGATCGCTTACAACCTGGGCCATTCCGCAGTGGACAGGATGCTGGAAAAGGGCGAGGAACTGCCGACCCGCTATTACGACCACGTGATTTCCAAATACAAGAACCTGACCCAAATTTCGTTCTTGTAGTTTTTATCGGCATTTATTGCCTTTCAATCGGTTAATTGAACAAACTAGTTTGTCACCAGGTTTGCCATTTAGTAAATTTGTACCATGGTGTTTTGCTTAATCATCGCTCTTTTTACAAGCATAGTCATGGCCGGCGAAGTCCGCTATGACGTAGAACGCTTTGTAGAAGAAGGTGTGGCAATGGACCCCCAGGTGGCCGAAATGCGCCTGGGCACCGAATCCAAGAAAAACAAGATTAGCTCCCTAAAGGCCGAGGCGATTCTCCCGACCTTTAACGTTGCCATGATGGTTGGCCCTGCCCCAGGTTTGAAGGACGAAATTTCTGGTGACACCCGCCATGGTTTTGATACTACCAAGGTTTACGACTTTAAAAAAATGGGCCCGTTCTGGGGCATTCAGGGTAAGTTTATCCAGCCGCTGAATCTTGGTCAGTACAAGGCTGGCAAAAAGGCCCTGGAAGCCGACCTGGAACAGAAAACCTACGAAATTGAACACCAGGTCCACAAGAAGGATGTGGAACTGCAGATGTACTACTACAACTACCTTTTGGCAAAGGAAATGCAGAAGGTGGCTAAGGATGCCCAGTCCATGGTGGACAAGGCATACGACCAACTGGAAGAGGCTTTGGATGACGACGATCCTAATGTCTCCCAGATGGACTTGCTGAATTTGAAGGCCAAGATGCACACGGTTAGGGAAGGCGTTGTTGATGCCGACCTTGGTATGAAACGTGTGATGCTGGCTATCCGATTCTCCTTGCAAATGCGTGATGAGGATACTTTTGTTTCTGAGGATACGGTGCTTGTGCCACGTCCGGAGCGTCTCCCGACCATCGACGAGGTTATGGAAACGACCGCGTTGTTCCACCCCGAACTGAAGCAGCTTAACGCTGGCTTGCGCGCCCGCCGAATCCAGGTGGATTTGGCCGAGGCTAAACTAGCTCCCGAGTTCTTTGTGATGGGTGAGTTTGAATATGTGAAGAGCTGGGCCGGTAACCGAAATATCATGGTGAAGAGCGCTTTTGCCGAAGACGCCGTGAACAAGCTGGAAGGTGCCATTGGTGTGGGCGTTCGCTACCATCTGAACTTCTGGAAGAATTACGAAAAGTATCGCATGGCCAAGACCGATTACCGTCTGTTGCAGGCCAAGGATAACTATGCCGCCGAAGGTTTGAAGTCCAAGGCCATGGAACAGTATTACCAGGTTGTGGCTGCCAAGGAAAAGATGGATGCCCTTAAGGAAAGCCTCCGTGCTTCCGAAGCCATTTTGAAGGGCGCCGCCATGCAGTACGACTTGGATAAGTCCAAGACCGGAGATCTTGTTTCCGCCTACACGCAGAATGTGACCTTGCAAAAGGACTACTACTTCGCTGTGTGCAAGTACAATGTTGAATATGCGCAGATGATTTCTGCCATGGGTATGTCCCTTAAGGAATACCGCGAAAGGTTCATGAAATAAGTGAGGTTCAAATGTTTAAGAAGGTTTTGATCGCTATCGCTTGCGCTTCTCTGATGGCTTTTGCCGCAGACGATCCCGTTACAGCAATTAAGAAGAAAGACGTGGAACTGCAGACTTTGCTGAAAAAGTCCAGCCGCTCTGCTAAGGAAACCGAACGCGTTAAGGCTCTGCTTAACGATTCCTTCGATTTTGAACTGTTGGCCAAGAAGTCCCTTTCTAAGGGTGACTGGGATAAGCAGGATGCCGCCTCCCAGGAAAAGTTTGTGGCTGAATTCCAGCGCATGGTTCGCAACTCCAGTGCAAAGCGCCTGGAACTGTACCGCGCAGACTCTACCATTTACGAACCGGCCAAGATGAAGGGTACCGACGAAGCACGCGTTACCGCCCACCTTTGGAACAAGGGCAAGGAATCTGTCCTGGAATACAAGATGAGCATGGTGAACGGCAACTGGAAGGCTTGGGACCTGGTCATCGACGACTTGTCCACCGCTCGTAACTACAAGGAACAGTTCGGCCAGATTCTGAAGACCAAGAGCTTTGCTGAACTGATCGATATCATCAGCAAGAAGGCTGACGAAGCGGAGAAGTAATCCCTTTGCCTGGAATTTCAATCGGGACGGTGATTGGCGTAATCATTTTGTTGATTGCGCTGGTCGTCGTGTTTTTCCCGTTTGTTTTCAGGATTTATTTTAGGGCGGATATGACGGGGGCTAGGGCCAGCGTCTATCTGTTCAAGAAGAAACTTTTCGAAGGGGAGAAAAAGTTTAAGGAGAATAGTGACGGCTCCGCTGAAGGGGCTGCCGCTGGGAAAGTCGCGGTTTCTGATGGGACCGTCGCTGGGTCCAAAGAGACTGCCGCGGACGACGAAGAGTTTGCGCCCACGTATGTGCCGCCGGTAAAGACCACGGCAGCGAAGGTGGAAAGTGACTTCGGGGACTTTGATGATTTTGACGCAAAGCCCAGCAACGAACCACTGAAAGTTGTGTCCATTGAAGAAAGCTCGGAGCCTGCTAAGGAAACTGCGCCGGTTGAAACCGCTGCAGAGCCTGTGCAGTCTACAGAGCCCGCGCAGGAAGTGGTGGAGACTACAAGCTCCGCACCTTCGAGAAATGTTGAGAAGTTGGCTGCGCTTAAGGCTGCAGAAGAAGAGCCGCTGAAACCCGCGGACGAACCTGATATAGACGAATCCGCCGCGGAGGGCGTCGCGGAACCCGCCGCACCCTCCAAGCCCGAGAAACGCAAGAAACTTACTGAAACTGAATTCTGGACCATCATTCTGACTCCGGAATTTGACGCGTCTGCGTTCTGGGCCGTACGGAAGCTTTTATCGGCGCTGCTGAACTTGTTCCGCGTAAAGTTCATCGACTGCTTTGTTGAGGGTATCCGCGCCGACTACGTGACCATGGGTTACGGTGCCGCCCTCAATGGCATACTGAAAAGCTTCCCCTTCGTAGGAGCCTGGGATATCCGTATGGACTGGACACACGATCACGAGCTTTGCGCCCAAGGCCAGATTCGTGCGTCTATTAATTTGTGCAGAATCATTGGATTGATTTTAACCACCCTGTTTTTAGGCGGGTTAATCGCCTTTAAGTTCTGGCGTCGCAGGGCCCATGTGCTCAAGACGAATGAACTTCCGGAATTGGGCTGGATTCGTAGAAAGATTGTTAAAATGTTGGCGGAGGAAGATTAATGCCTGCTTTGACTTTGGAACGCCTGGTGGCATCAATTGGTTTCGGTTCCCGTAAGGAAGCCCGCGCTCTCATCCGCGCCGGCATGGTGGAAATGGATGGTGAAGTGGTGGACGATCCCTTCGTGGAATTCAAGACTCGCCCCGAGGTCATTACTGTCAATGGCGAAGAAGTCCCGACGGTTGAAAAACTGTACATCATGATGGACAAACCTCTTGATGTGGAATGCAGCCATAATGCCCGCGACCATCAGTCTATCTACAGCATTCTTCCGGACCGTTTTACCGCCATGGGCCTGCAGACTGTTGGCCGCCTGGATGCGGATTCCTCCGGACTTATTCTGCTTTCCAACCAGGGCGATTTCATCCATAAGGTGGAAAGCCCTAAGAAGGGTTACTTGAAGAAGTATCGTGTGACTTTGGCCCGTGAATTCACTGCCGAACAGAAGGCAGAACTTTTGAAGGGCGTGATGCTGAAGGATGAACGCCGCCCGGTTCTTGCCCGCGAACTTTCCGAAGAACAGATAACTGTCGCGGACGGCTCCACCCAGAATACTGTGGTCATTTCCATCGGCGAAGGCTTGTACCATCAGGTGCGCCGCATGTTCGCCGCCGTGGGCAACCACGTGATGACCCTTTCCCGCGAAGCCATTGGCCCTGTCACCATGGACAATACCCTAGGCAGCGGCGGCTGGCGATTCATGACTGAAGAAGAAGTTACATCCCTGACGAAGTAAAAAATGATGACCCGCCTGTTTATTGTCCTGTTGGTTTTTGCTAGCTCCCTGTTTGCCCAGGAAACTGTCGTTGACTCCGTCGCAGCCCCTGTTGTGGAAACGGCTGGTGCGCCGGCTGAAGATTCTGTTGCGATCCCTGTTGCAGAACCCGTCGCAGAACCAATCGCAGAATCTGTGGTTGAACAACCTGCAGTTGCTCCGGTAGCAGATTCTACTGTCGCCCCGGTTGCAGATTCTGCAGCCAAACCTGTCGCAATCTCTACTGCAGATTCCACGGCACCTCAAGGCGCAACGTTAAGTGATGAACAGATTGCAAAAATTCTGATGGCCCAAAAGCCCAAGTACCCTCGCCATTTAGTTCGTGGTTTTGCTTTGCAGGGTGGTTATTCTAACAACGGTGGTATCGACGTCTCGTTGGGAATCATGTTCCCCCTCTCCCAGCGCTGGCCGGTTTCCATCGGCTTTGAATTCCTCCGCGCCCAGATTGCCGCAGATGATTTTCAAGTCGTTTCTGATGAAACTCTGCTAACAATGGGTGTTGGTGTTGTCGTTGGTGGAATTGCTGCTGCTACGGGATCTGCATCCAAGGCGGATGAGGCCTCCACCAAAACAGTTTCAGTGCCTCAAATGATCTTGGGCCTTGCAATAATGGTTCCCTTGTATGCCTGGTGTGGCTCCTTGTATGTGCCTGTTGTTCCCGGTGCTTGGCTAGGGGTTGTTGACAAGAGCCGTATGCTTACCCAGGTTATTTCCGAAGGATTCCATAAGCAAAGCTTTACTTACCAGAATGATGTTGGCTTGCGCCTTTCCCCGTTGGCTTCTAAAGACGGTTCTGTTCACGGCTTTGTTGATGGTGGTGTGCGCTTCTCTAAGAATTTTGCTGCCGACCTGGAAATCTATTACTTCGCACATGCTGGCGTAGCTCTTTCTTTTTAATTTTTTGCATTAGATCCTGTTCAAAAAAGCCTCGGTTCAAAAACCGGGGCTTTAAATTTTTTAGTGTCGTCATCCGTGTAAATGAAAAAAACGGAAAGGCAAAACAGATAGACAGAAGGAAAGCGTAAAGTAGAATCTTTTGGAATTCACCAAATAGCCTGCTTCGTAGTTTCCCACGAATAGACTTGGCAATCCTCCTGTACGCATTGAAATTCCATACTCAAAACCTGTTTTTGTTTCCCATCCAATTTCTGGTCCCACTGTAGCGCTAAACATGCCCTGTTTATAAATCCAGCGTAAATTTGGTTGGAACAGAAAACCGTATTGATGATTTTCATAATCGTAAATCATTCGAATTCGGTTGGTCCAGAATGAATTAGCGGGAGACATGTCGCCTATTTCGTTTATGAAAAAATCTATTCCGGTCGAAAAAAACTTGGGCCCACCACCAACCGCTAGTCCCCAAAATCGGGGATAATACTTTATTGAACTGGTGTCTTCTTTGACTTCTGGAACTTTTACGGTAGCTATCGAATAATCTGCCAAGGATTTGCTAGGCAGAATCAGGGCAAAGGCCAGGATAATTCCGAGAACGTATTTCATGGGGTTAGTGCTTAGAACTTGTGAATATTAAGCAGGATCGCTAAAATGGACACGGTGAAAGAAACTGTGAAGTAGATTCTTTTGGAGTTCACCAAGTATCCAACTTCATAATTTCCTGCCCATAGACCAGGTGCACCGCCTATGCGGAGGGAGGCTCCGTATTCGAAACCTGTTTTTGTCTCCCATCCGATTTCCGGCCCCAGGATAGCAGAAAACAGATACAATCCATTATGAGAAAAATATAGATAGCGTAAATTGGGCTGGAACAGAAAGCCGTACTGGTGATTTTCAAAGTCGTAGATCATTCGGAGTCGGTTGGTCCAAATCAATATATTGTTGGCTGTAATGAACCCGTAAAGAATACCTCGTTCGAAAAAGAAGAAGTCAAATCCTGTTGAAAACATTCCAGGACCGCCGCCAATTGCGATTCCCCAGGGCAATGGCAAAAAGTTATGGGAATCATCAACAGCCAGTTCCTTGGGCTCGGAAACTTCGGTTTCTTCTGTAGGAGTCAAAGAGCCAGGCTCAGATGTCTCGCTTTCTTCAGAAACAGTCGCAGAACTGGGCATAAATTGCACATCTTCTGCCAAGGACTTGCTGGGCAGAATCAATGCGAAGGCTAGAATAATTCCTAGAACGTATTTCATTGGATTAAATATACGTAAAGAAAAAGCCTCGGCATAAACCGGGGCTTCTTTTTCTCAGTATGAATAGCTAGATTTGGTCCCGCCTGCTTGTTACAGGCGGAACATAAATTCAGGAGCGGTTCAGCTTAGGCTTCTTCGTCTTCGTCGACGGAGGTCACGGAAATCATGACATCGCTGTCCTTGGATTCCAGCTCGGCGTTGACGCCTTCGACCAGAGCTTCCAGGGAGTTGATCTTGTCCTTGATTTCGTTGCTGAACTTAAAGGTGGGTACCAGACGGTCTTCGATGAGGACGGTTTCACCAGTGCGAGGATTGCGGGCCGGGCGAGCCTTACGGGGCTTGCAGCTAAAGGTTCCGAAACCGCGGATTTCGATGGTGTTACCTTCGATCAGCTTTTCGCCCAAAAGGTCGAGGAACTGTTCGACGACGGTCTTGATATCGTTGCGCACAAATCCGGTGGACTTGGCGATTTCTTGAATGAGAGTCTGTTTAGTAATATTAGGCACGTCGTAAATATAGGTTTATCAATGATTTAGTGTATACCTGCCCATGAAATTAAATATTTTTTCGGGTAAGACATTGCGGACTTTTTGTGGATAGTTGTTGTTAATATGTTGAAAGATGTTGAAAGTTTGAAACCGGCAGCTAAGTCGTTCAAATTACGTGACTTAGAGGTGTTCCCTAACACCATTTTGAGCCCCATGGACGGGGTGACGGATGCTCCTTTCCGCCGTTTGTGCCGTGTTTTGTCCGGAAATCGCATGGGATTGTTGGTATCTGAGTTCGTTCCGACCAACGCGGACGAGGTTTTTAGCCTGACTGGCCACAAACAGTTGAAGTTTTACCCCGAGGAAAAGCCTTTTGGCATCCAGATTTTCGGTTGTTACCCCGATAAAATGGCTGCTGCGGCTAAAAAAATCGCAGATGGGCTCCATCCTGACTATATAGAAGTGAATGCGGGCTGCCCGGCGCCCAAGGTGGCCGGAAAGGGTAGCGGATCCGGTCTTTTGAGGGATTTGCCCCGTCTGCAGGAGATTCTGCACGATGTTAGGGCCGCCCTGGATACCTGTGATGTGAACATTCCGCTGACTTTGAAGTGCCGTATCGGCTGGGATGACGATTCTATTAACGTGATGGAAACGCTGAAAATCGCCGAGGGCGAGGGCGTGGAACTGCTGGTGGTTCATGGCCGTACTCGCCTGCAGGGCTACAATGGTCTGGCCAACTGGGACTGGATCGGGAAGGTGGCCGCCGCCGCAAAGATTCCTGTGGTAGGTAACGGCGACGTGAATAGCGTGGAATGTGCCTTGGAACGCATCAATACCTATGGAGTGGCCGGCGTAAGCATTGGCCGCGGGGCTATGCATAACCCCTGGATTTTCGGGCAGATTGCCGACGCCTGGGAAGGAAAGCCCGCCCACATCATTACCGCCGAAGAGGCCCTGGACGTGTTCTCCATCTACTACAAGTTTTTGGATGAAGAAGGCCGCACCGAAATGGGGGCCATGGGCCGCCTAAAACAGCTGGCCGCACGACTTTGCAAAGGATTTGTTGATTCAGACGAGAGACGAGAGACGAGAGACGAGAGAGGCGCGGGAAAATTTTTGAAGGAAGCGATGGGTTCCGCCGCGATGCATGTCCGTCAGACGTTGCTCACTGCCCAGACTCCCGAGGAGTTCTTCGAACGCAAGGAAATGCTGAAGAGCAGCATCGCCAAGAGCCTGCGCTATGAACCCAACCGCCTGGTGAACCTGAACGGCGCCAAGGATAACACCTTGGTTTTCGGAAATCGCTACGAGAATCGGTAGGTGGTGCCTGCATCATATTAGAGACTGGCATGAACCAAAGTGTTCTGCCTTCACTTTTCCCATTCCATTGTATAGAAATATCCTATTTTAGGATTTTCTATCATATGAAAATAGGCTTTGTGGTTGTAATCGAAATCCACAACGCCACATTCCTCGATATCAGTCTCTACCTCGGAATTGATTAATCGGCGATAGATTCGGGCCGGTTTTTGTTTCCCTTTCTTAAAACCTAAAAGAACTCTAAATTGAAGAATTTTTGTTGGTTCATCTATTTTACATCGGATTCTTGGAATACATTCTGAATATTGGCTCTCTAAGGCAACCTTAAATGAAGCGCTTTCGTTGTACGAAATGACCTTGTCGAATTTTATGTTAATAGAATCGAATTCTCCTGGATTTCCGTTTGGTATGAAAGATGAGGAAACGTCTTTTCCGTTTACATATATTTGAGGTGTGCCGGAACCGTTCCATTTGAATTTATGATCTATGTTGTCAAGGAACGGAACTTTTGATTGAATGAGCCGCATTGTTTCAAATCGAGCGGTTTTTTCATCATCACTAGTAAATGTACAGAATGACGCGATTCTAATGAACTTGTTCTTGTGTGTTGTCGCTAAGGATTTGCACACTGCCTTATATATGGCAAAAACAAGAAATGTTATGGATAAACAATAAAAAAACAGTACTACAATTAGCGCAGGTATTGATTTGAACGGAAGAATTGCTAGGGCAATGATCGAAGACATTCCTGCGATGATTCCGAAAGCGTTTTTAAAGATTTTTAGCATTTTAGACTTCAGTATCCATGACGAGACTCCTTTATTTATTCCTAATGTAAAAAGTAAAATCGATTAGTTGGTGTCAACTCTTGGTTAAATTTAAGATGAGAATTGTGAGATGTCAAGTTATCAAAAACATCAAACCATATTTTGCAAACAACTGTTGACAAGGGCTGCGAAAATTTCTGACCCTCGCGGATGTTAATCGAATTGCAGCGTAATAAGAACACCATGTGGGCTGGTCAATTCTCTTAAACTTAAGATGTTTTCTTTGAGTCTGTTTGGAAAGAATCTGGAGAGATAGAAGGCTTTTTTTAAGTTGTCAAATTCAACCCCTTTAAATGAAACCTGAGTTTAACGATTCCATGTTGCTGAGTTGTTGATAGAACGAAATTGCTGAAACCGGCGGCATTTTTAATTGTACCGAATTCGGTATTCATAACTTCAATCTTGCTCATATTTACTCCTTTGTGTTACAAGCTGGATATAAAAACACAAATTTAATGCACGAATGTGTGAGCGCCTGTAAGCAGCAGTGCCTTTTCATGACCCGACTTTAGCCAGTTTTCTAGGACCTTCGTTAGCTT
>JAKSID010000063.1 GCA_024399035.1 Fibrobacter sp.
TAGGGCTACGCCCGTATATGAAGAACCACCGGCTTCGCCGGTGGGTTCCTTTTTTAATTGCGTTGGAAAACCTGATTAGGTTTTATCTTCACCGCGGAGCATGATGACCTTACCGGTGCGGATGTATTCGACAATTTCGAACTTCTGGCACAGGCTCTTCATGGCATCGATCTTATCGGTGTTGCCGGTAATCTGGATGATCATGGAGTTTTCGGTCATGTCAACGGTAACAGCCTTGAAGTGATCGCAGAGCTGCAGGATTTCGGTACGCTGTTCCGGAGCGCAACGAACCTTGATCAAGGCAAGTTCCTTTTCCACCACGTTCATGTTGGTATGGTCCTTGGCTTGCACAACGTCAACCAGCTTTTCCAGCTGCTTGATGATCTGCATCAAGATTTCGGGATTACCGTGAGCCACAATGTTCATGCGGCTGAAGTTGGGGTCCAGCGTGGGGGACACGACCAGGGAGTCGATGTTGTAACCACGGCGGGAGAACACCAGAGCGATGCGAACGAGCACGCCCGGGCGGTTTGCAACTAACAAGCTAATAGAATGAGCTGTAGAAATCATTTTTATATCTCCTTTCCGTGATTAGGTCGATCCGGTCGGCTTTTCAAGCTGAGTCTTGGGCTGTTCAGTAATCATGGAGGTCAAAGGTGCACCTGCCGGAATCATGGGGAACACGTTGTCTTCCTTTTCGCATTCGCACCAGATAACGATAGGACCGTCGTTGTAGTCCAGAGCCTTCTGGATCATGCGTTCTGCATCGGCAGCGCGCTTGATGCGGAGACCCGGGATACCGTAGGCTTCTGCCAGCTTGACGAAGTCAGGGTTGCCCTGCATGTCGACACTGGAGTAACGGTGGTCGTAGAACAGTTCCTGCCACTGACGCACCATGCCCAGGTACTTGTTGTCGAGAACGAAAATCTTGATGGGCAGCTTGTGGATTGCTGCGGTTGCAAGTTCAAATTCGGTCATCTGGAAGCCACCATCGCCGCTGAAGCTGCAGACGGGCCAGCCGGTGGTGTTGCCGAATGCTGCACCGATTGCAGAGGGCAGGCCGAAGCCCATGGTGCCTGCGCCGCCACTGGAGTGGAGCTGGCGGGGGTTGTTGATCTTGAAGAACTGTGCAACCCACATCTGGTGCTGACCCACGTCGGTAGTGACGATTGCCTTACCCTGGGTAAGGTCGCTAACGGTCTGCACGATGTGCTGCATACGGAGACCACCCTGCTTGGGGTAGGTCAGCGGGAAACGCTTCTTCCAAGTCTGGCAGGTCTTGACCCATTCTGCGGAGTCCAGCTTAGAAACGAGGGGCAGGAGCTGTTCCAGAACCATCTTGGCATCGCCGCACATGAACACATCCGGCTGGAGAACCTTGCCTTCTTCGGCGGGGTCGATGTCGATGTGCATCTTGATGGCGTCCTTACAGAACACTTCAAGCTTACCGGTGATACGGTCGTCCCAGCGGGAACCGATGGAGAGAATCAGGTCGCAGTCAAGCACAGCCTTGTTTGCGTAAACAGTACCATGCATGCCCAGCATACCGAGAGAAAGTTCGTGGTCGGTGGGGAAGGTGCCGAGGCCGAGGAGGGTGCAAGCTACGGGAGCCTGGAGCTTTTCTGCCAGTTCCTTAACCTGACGGGCTGCGCCAGAAATCATAGCGCCGTGGCCAACGAGGAGCAGGGGCTTCTTGGACTTCTTCAGGAATTCAGCAGCCTTTTCTACGGTTTCTGCAGGAGCGTAGGTAGGAATCTTGTAGCCGGGAAGGTCCATCTGATCGGTGAACGGTGCGGTGCAAGCGCCGGCAGTCACATCCTTCGGGAGGTCGATGAGCACGGGGCCCGGACGGCCAGTACGTGCAATGTGGAAAGCTTCCTTCATGATGCGGGGAAGATCGTTGGGATCCTTCACCAGGTAGGAGTGCTTAACAGCAGCGAATGTCATACCGCTGGTATCGCATTCCTGGAAGGCATCCTTACCCAGGTTCGGAGTGGTGGTCTGAGCGGCCAGCACAACGATAGGGCTAGAATCCATAAGAGCAGTGTAGATACCGGTGAAAGTATTGGTAGCGCCCGGACCGGAAGTTACCAATGCGACACCAACCTTACCAGTCTGACGAGCATAGCCGTCGGCCATGTGAGTTGCACCCTGTTCGTGGCGGGTGAGGACAACCTTGATGTTAGAATCAAGGATTGCGTCAAACATCGGAATAGCGGATCCACCAGGATAGCCGAAAATAGTGTCGATACCTTCACGCTTGAGGCATTCGATGATCACTTCAGCACCGCTTAAGGTTTTATTTGCCATAAATTTTCCTTTTCGGATGGTTTTACTTTTGAATTTTATGCGAAAAATATAGTCAATAAGGTGTAAGTTGGGTATAGGTAAAGAGAAAAAATGTTAAAAAAGTGAAATTTTTCACCGAAGTTTTACGAAAAAAGTCTAATCGTGAAATGAAAATTGGCTTTTGAAAGGCAAAATTTGTTTGATTTTGTCTAAAAGGTTACCGAAAATTGAAAATTTTTACGTACTGTGGTGCGAAGACTTTGCTAAAAAGAAGAAAAAACAAAATTTTTCAAAAAAAATCGGTACATTTTTTTTGAAAAAAGCGTGTATAGGGTAGAACTTTCAGAAAAAAGGACCCTATGAATAACGAAAATACCCAGCTTTCTTACCCAGTGATTCCCGAAAAGATGCTTCCTCGGGAAAAAATGATCCAATTTGGCGCAGGTTCCATGTCCAATGAGGAACTTTTGGCCCTGATTCTCGGCAGTGGCTGCCATGACTGCGACGTTTTTGAGCTGTCTAGGCGCCTGGCGGACTATCTTTCCTCTGAATCCACCATTCCCACCTTGGAAAAATTGAAAAAGATCCGTGGTTTGGGCCAAGTTAAGGCGACTCAGATCCTGGCATGCCTGGAATTGTCGGGTAGATATATACTAGGAGACAAGGCGGAGCCTGTTTCTTCTCCGGAAAACCTGGCTGCAAGGCTATCTCATATGAAATATGAGCCTCAGGAACACTTGGTTTTGGTGACTTTGAACTCTGCCAACGTAATCATCCGTGTTCACGAACTTACCACGGGGCTAGTCAACCAGACTCCCGTTCACCCGCGGGAGGCTTTTGTGAAGGCCATTGAGGATCGTGCCGTTTCCGTCATTTTTGCACACAACCATCCCTCGGGTTCCCCGGCTCCCAGCTCGGAGGACCTCGCCATCACCAGGATCCTGTGCGCCGCCGGCCAAATCATCCAGATTCCGGTACTTGACCATATTATAATAGGTAAAACAGGTTTTTCCAGTATATGTAGGCTATATCCGGAGATTTTTACCCGAAAGGTTTGAATGTCAAAAAAAGAGTAAACTATATTTCCTTGAGAATAAATCGGGGGAAACGAATGGTTTGGTGGAATCCCCCCCCCGGTAAGGAGTCGATATGAAGAAGTTAGTTGCGGGTCTAGCACTTGCGTTGGCATCTGTTGCCTTTGCATCACATGCCCAGACTTTAAATAAAACAGGCCTCGCTGGCTTGGGCGAAACCCAGTCAGCCCAGGCGCTTGGTCATTCCAAGCTCGTGTTCGTTCTTTTGAACGATATGGGCTTTGGTCGTTATGACGAGCCGATCACCGACTCTACCAGTCGCGAAATTCCGCAGTACGAAGGCTTCAACACTCACGCTGGCTTTGCCATTGGCCTTAGCGACTACTTTGACATTGGCTTTACTCTGCCCGCTTATTATAAGCAGTGGAAGGATTCCGCTGGCGCAGACTTGAGCAAGGATTACAAGTACTGGGTTGGTAAGGTAGAGGCCAAGTTGCGTATGCCTTTGCCCGACGACCTGCCTTTTGACTTCGCCCTTTATGGCGGTGCCGAAGGCTATTCCATGGAAAGCTTGGTCCTAAACGGCGGTGCTGCTCTTACCCTCGACTTCGATAAGAGCTACGATGTTCCCTTTATTATTCATGCTAACGTTGGTCTCGACTATTACTTGAACCAGTCCAAGGGTACGTTCGCTATGATCGATCAGGCCACGGTGACGGATTGGATTAACATGGGCATTCCGGAAATGGGCGGCCCCTCATACTATGAGATAGAATACGGCAAAAAATTCAAGCCCTATGCATCTGGTGCTGTCGAAGTATTCCCCTTTGAGTTCCTTTCCATTTTCTTGGAATATCGTTGGAGCATAGACTATGTCTTTGAACCCAAGATTGAACGAGTTGAACTGGACTTGGACGAGAAACACAAAGGTTGGTTTTATGAATCTGTAGATGCAAATAATACATACGCTCAGGTTTATAAGAATCGTGCTTCTGCAGCTATTGTATTCCATCTGCCTGCTGGTTTTGACATTCATGCTGGTGCTTCCTTCTCCTGGAATGGTGGCTTTGGCGATTTTGCATGGCCCAAGTCTTATCAGCATCCGATTTACGCCGGTATTACCTGGAGCAGATTCCTGGTTGCCCAAGATAGCGATGGCGATGGCTTTAACGATGACGAAGACGATTGCCCGTATGATTACGGTCATCGTTTGAACCGAGGCTGCCCGTTGGGTAACCCGGATAAGGATGAAGATGGCGTTTGCGATCCTTGGGTTTATGAAAAGGGCCTGGAAGACGAATTTGAAGAAATTTGCGAAGGCATCGACGAATGTCCCAATGAAGCTGGTGAAGCCAAGAACGGTTGCCCGCTGGATGATCCGGACCCGGATGGCGATGGCGTCTGCGACCCGTGGGTAAGCCAGAAGAAGATGCTGAAGAAGTTCAAGAAGATTTGTAAGGGTGTGGATGAATGCCCGAACAAGGCTGGTGATCCTAAGTTCAACGGTTGCCCTGGTAAGCAGCCCGACCCGGATGGCGATGGTATGTGCTCCCCGTGGGTGACCGACGAAGGCTTGATGGATCAGTATAGTGATCAGTGCTCTGGCTATGATATGTGCCCGAGTGAGGCAGGTACCAAGGCAAATAAGGGTTGTCCCTGGGATGATCCTGATGTGGACGGTGATGGCCTCTGCGATCCGTGGGTAACCGAAAAGAAGATGGGTTACTACTTCGAAAAGGCTGCCGAAGACGAAACTATTGCTAACGAATGGTTTATTGACAAGTCTTGTAAGGGTATTGATAAGTGCCCGACAGAACATGGTCCTGCCTCTAATGAAGGCTGTCCCATGGATAAGCCTGACCCAGATGGCGACGGCGTATGCTCTCCGTGGGTTTCTGAAAAGGGCTTGTCCGAACAGTTTGATGACATCTGCGTGGGTATCGACAAGTGCCCCAACGAACCTGGTGAAAAGTTTGCTGGTGGTTGCCCCATGGACAATCCGGATATTGATGGTGACAGCCTCTGCGCACCGTGGGTAACCGAAAAGAAGATGCAGGCTCAGTTCAAGGATATCTGTAAGGGTATTGACAAGTGCGAAACCGAAGCTGGTCCGGCATGGAACAAGGGTTGCCCGGTGGATGACCCGGATCCGGATAAGGATGGCATCTGCTCTCCTTGGGTTTCCAAGCAGAACCTGCAGTCCAAGTTCTCTGATGTATGTAAGGGTAAGGACCAGTGCGAAGACGAAGCTGGCCCGGAATGGAACAAGGGCTGCCCGTCTGACGACCAGCCTGACCCGGATGGTGATGGTATCTGCTCTCCCTGGGTTGGTAAGAAGGGCTTGAATGCTCAGTTCAAGGATGTATGTAAGGGTACTGACAAGTGCGAAGACGAAGCCGGTCCGGAATGGAACAAGGGCTGCCCGTCCGATGACCAGCCTGACCCGGATGGTGACGGCATCTGCTCTCCCTGGGTTTCTAAGAAGGGCTTGTCTGCACAGTTCAAGGACGTATGTAAGGGCTCTGACAAGTGCGAAGACGAAGCTGGTCCTGAATGGAATAAGGGTTGCCCGGCTCAGGCACCGGACCCTGACGAAGACGGCCTTTGCTCTCCGTGGGTGACCAAGATGAAGTTGCTTGACAAGTTTGCTGATGAATGCTCTGGCTACGATCGTTGCGAAGACGAACCGGGTCCGGAATGGAACAACGGTTGCCCGTCTGACGACGAACCGGATGCTGACCACGACGGCGTTTGCTCTGAATGGGTAACCACCAAGAAGCTGACCAAGCAGTTTGCAGATCAGTGCACCGGCATTGACCGCTGCCCGGATGTGGCTGGCGACGATGGCCATGGCTGCCCGAAGAAGGGTATCGAAAAGCTTGACGGTGTGACCTTCAAGTCTGGCAAGGCTACCTTGGAATCCAACGCTAAGTTGATCCTCAAGAACGTAGCCAAGAAGCTGAACACTGCCGAATACATGGACCTGAACATTGTAATCCAGGGTCATACCGATAACGTGGGTAAGGAAGCCTCCAACCAGAAGCTTTCTGAAAACCGCGCTAAGGAAGTGATGAAGGCTTTGACCAAGGCTGGCATCAAGAAGAACCGTATCAAGGCAATCGGTATGGGTTCTACTTGCCCGGTTGACGACAACGGAACCGAAGACGGCCGCGAAATGAACCGCCGTATCGAAATGCATTTCGCAACTCCGGATAACGACGGTACCAAGTGCGAAAGCAATTTCGTATCTGAATAACTATGACAAAACTTGATGAAATTCTGACTGAGATTGGCGCATCCAACCACGACCTGGTGGCTTTGGATGCTGCCCATCTGAATCATAAGATGGTACAGAAGGCTCGCCTCGGCAAGAAGCCTGTGCCCCGCCATACCCAGGACCTTATTCTTAACGCAGTGAATCAGCTGCTGATTGAAAAGGAAGTGGAAGGCGCAAAGACGTATAAGCGCGTAGAACTTTTTCCCCTGGCAGATAATGCCGCGGCTGCCGACAGTGCAGCTGAGGAGGATTAATGCAGCAGTATTTGGATTTGCTTAAGGATATTATGGACAACGGCGTGGACCGTTCCGACCGTACGGGTACGGGTACCCGTTCTGTTTTCGGTCGTCAGTGCCGCTATGATTTGTCCAAGGGTTTCCCTTGCCTGACCACCAAGAAACTGCACCTCCGTTCTATCATCCATGAACTGCTCTGGTTCTTGAAGGGCGATACCAACATCAAGTATCTTCACGACAACAAGGTGACCATCTGGGACGAATGGGCCGATGAAAACGGCGACCTGGGTCCGGTCTATGGTCACCAGTGGCGTAGCTGGCCCACTCCCGAGGGTGGCCACATCGATCAGATCAAGAATCTGGTGAACAGCCTTAAGAATAACCCGGATTCCCGTCGCCATCTGGTGTGCGCTTGGAACGTTGCAGAAGTGGATAAGATGGCGTTGCCGCCTTGCCACTGCTTGTTCCAGTTCTACGTGGGCGGCGTGGGCGCTTCTGGCAAGCGTAAGCTTTCCTGCCAGCTGTACCAGCGTAGTGCAGATACCTTCCTGGGCGTGCCGTTCAACATTGCAAGCTATGCCCTGCTGACTTTGATGCTGGCTCAGGTTTGCGATTACGAACCGGGTGAATTCATCCATACTCTGGGCGACACTCATCTGTATTCCAACCACTTTGACCAGGTAAAGGAACAGCTTTCTCGCGAACCTCGCAAGCTGCCCACCATGAAGCTGAATCCCGAGATCAAGGACTTGTTCGACTTTAAGTTCGAAGACTTTGAACTTGTGGATTACGACCCGTGGCCCACCATTAAGGCTCCCATCGCTGTTTAATTAGTGGTCAGTGGTTAGTAAACAGTAGTCAGTTTCCTGCCTCTAATCACTAATCACTAACCACTAACCACTAACCACTATTTCCTATGCTGATTTCTGCAATCGTTGCTGTTTCTGAAAATAACGTGATTGGTCGCGACGGTCATTTGCCGTGGCGCCTTTCCGCTGACTTGAAGCGCTTTAAGGCAATTACTACGGGCCACGCAATTATTCTTGGCCGCAAGAACTACGATGACATTGGCCGCCCGTTGCCTAACCGCACCAACTACGTGCTGACCCGCAACGCTGCTTTCGAAGCTCCGGGTTGCGTTGTTTGTAGTTCTTTGGAAAAGGCTATTGAAGCTGCCGCCGCTGCTGGCGAAACAGAATGCTTTATCATTGGTGGCGCTGCCATTTACGAAGCGGCCATGCCTCTGGTAAAAAAGATGTATGTCACGCGAGTACTTGCAGAAATCGAAGGCGACGTATTTTTCCCCGCCTGGGGCGAAGGCTGGCACAAGGTAAGCGAAGAACAGGTCCCTGCCGACGAAAAGAACGAGTATCCTACAGCATATCAGGTTTGGACTAGAGAGTAGGTATGGCAAAGGGTTTGGGAGCAAACAGGTCTAGGGTCGTCATTTGGTGCATTGTTGCCATTCTTACGGCCTTGGCTCTTACAGGGCTCTTTAACTACCTTCGTAGTTCAGGCATTGATCACGATATTTTACGACTGAACGATGGTTGGACTGTTCATCAAAATGGCAAGGTTTACGAGAACCAGACCATAGATTTGTATCAGTTTCCTGATGGTCCTTTGGGCTACAGAGATTCCATTACATTTTCAAAAAAGTTTGTCTTTAAGGGCCGACCGCCCTACATGTTCCGCATAAGGGCTTCCCATTCCGCTGTAAGAATTGCGGTGGAAGATTGGACTGTCTTTATGTACGGTTATGATCTTTTGATGGCTCGAAAGTTTATCGGAACTGGAGTGTTCTCTGTTCCGCTGCCTTATGATGCCAACGGTCGCGTACTGAATATTACTCTCTATGGTGGCTATAAGCAGGAACTGGATAGAACTTCGGGATTTGAGATCCTCTCCAAGGAAGTTGCCTATACGGATTATATGGCAAGGCATAGCTATTCCTTGTTTATTGGCGTATTCCTTGTCGTGCTCGGTTTCTTAAGTGTAGTTCTCGGGCTTGTGGGGTATGGATTCAACAAGGCGGCATATCGTATTGTATTAATTGGTATGTTGTCGTTGCTGGTGGGCTTGTGGAGCATGTGCTATGCCAGAGTCATTCAGATTTGTACGCTTAGTTTCGTGGAAACAGGTTTGATGGAGTATGTGTGCCTTTACTTGATTCCCATTCCGTTCCTGCTGTTGCTGCAGGATATTCACCGAGGTAAGCTATCTCCGATCAAGTGGAGACTTCTTAGGTTTGCTACCGTTTATGCGATTTTGTTTGCAGTGGCCGCCGTTGTTTTGCACTTGACCCGTGTTGCAATGATGTCCCAGCTTGTGCCCATTTTCCATGTGTCGGTTATTGTGACTGCAATTTATACTGTATCCGCTGGTATGATTTACTCCCGTAAAAATGGAACTTCTGAAAAAATATTCGCGCTAGGATTGCTTGCGTTCTTTGTCTTTGCCATTTGGGATATTATCCGCTACAATTTGCAGTACTACTATTTATTTACTAGCAACCTGATGAATATGACTTGGGTTCCCTTTGGCGCGCTCCTGTTTATTTTGGCCTTGGTTGCGGCCTACGTAGTTTATGTTTTCAAGTCTGTTGCTGAAAAGGCCGAAAAGGATCTTTTAGCAGAACTTGCCTACAAGGATGTTTTGACCGGTTTGTTTAACCGAACCAAGTGCGAACAGATCTTTGATGTGCTGGACCAGGAAAACGATGACTTTGCCATTATCAGTATCGATATGAATGGTTTGAAATTGGTGAATGATACGTATGGCCACTCTGATGGCGACAAGCAGATTGTTGCCTTTGCGGAGGTCCTTCAGGAAGCTTTGAATGGCATTGGAACTGCAGCCCGTGTCGGTGGCGACGAATTTGTTTGTATCGTTCGTTCTTCTCATTTGTCTGAGCTTCATGTGGTCAAGGAACGCATGGACGAAATGACTAAGAGCCGTTCCCAGAATCTTGCAGTGAATTTGGAGGCCTCCTATGGTGTTGCTTTCCGCCGTGAGGTGGATGGCGGCTTGGCCAAGGACGTTTATCGCGTGGCTGACGAACGCATGTATGCCATGAAAAAAGAATCTAAGTCCAAGTTGGTGCGCCACTAGGTATTCCAACTTGCAATAAAAGACTTTAGTCCCTTTCCAAAAATAGAAGTAGATTATTGAAGATGTATCCGTGCCTTCAGAAAAGGCGGTTTTCTTATGTTGGAATTTAGTGTCTTCTATCGTTTGGCTGCGGCAATCGGCATTGGTCTGATTATTGGCATGCAGCGTGAACATACTTATTTCGATCAGTCGGACCGCCATCCGGCTGGTGTCCGTACTTTTACTTTGGTAGGTCTAGGCGGTGCCATGGCTGCTTTCTTGGCGGCATTGATGAATAGCGTGGCGCCTTTTGTGACTGGATTTGTTGTGGTGGGGCTGCTGCTGGTGGCTTCGCACATTGCATTTGGTTTGAGTCATCGCGACATTTCAGGCGAGAATGCGTCGACTGGGAATGCGTCTGGTGGGAATGCGTCTGGTGGGAATGCGCCGACCACTTCGGGGATTACCACTAGCGTGGCTCTAGTCATTGTGTACTTGCTGGGTGGCCTTTGCTGGTACGGACAACTTTTGGAATCCTGCATCATCATGATTGTGATGCTCTGGATTTTGACTGCCAAGGAACAGCTTCACAGTTTTGCCAAGAAACTTTCCAAGGAAGATGTCCTAGCTACGGTGAAGTTCGCTGTGATTTCGGGGTTGGTTCTGCCGTTCCTGCCGAATCAGGCGTACGGTCCTCCCGGATTGGAAGTCCTGAATCCTCACACCATTTGGCTTTTTGTGGTGTTCATTTCGGGCATTGGCTTTGTAGGCTACGTGCTGATTAAGATTGTGGGACCGGGGAAGGGCATTTGGCTTACGGGCTTGTTAGGCGGTATTGCCAGCAGCACGGCGTTGACTTTGAACTTGACTTCTCGCAGTCGCGATAACGAAAGCTATGCTCCTGATTTTACCATGGGCATTGTGCTGAGCTGGTCGGTAATGTATGTGCGCTTGTACCTGATTTGCATTGTGCTGAGTGGGGAACTTGCCAAGCCCTTGGCCTTGCCGCTGTTATTGCCGGTAGTGCCTGGTTTGGCTTACGCCGCCTTCTTGAAAGTGCGTTCTATCCGCGGCCACCAGGAACATTGTGGCGATTTTTCCAACCCCTTTAAGCTGGGGCCCGCTATCAAGTTTGGCATTGTGTTTACCTGCGTGATGTTTGTGGCTAACGCCGCCCGCGTGTACCTGGGTTCTGGAGCCCTGCTGGCTTGCAGCTTCTTGGGAGGGGCCGCGGAGATGGATGCTGTGGCTTTCTCGGTCATCGATATGCATTTGAAGTCCGGCCTGGATATTCGCAACTTGGTTCTGGCATTCCTTTTTGCAAGCCTTGCCAATACCTTGACCAAGGGCGGCCTGGTGTTTTTCCTGGGTGCAAAATCCATGCGTAAGGCCATTGTGCCTGCGGTAGTGCTGATTTGCGCTGTCACTGGCGGACTGATTGCATTCTATATGTAGCCATTTCCAGTAGGGTTTAACTATTTTAAAGGCAGACTTAGGTCAGTCTTTTTTTAGGAGCTTAATTATGGCAGAAATGATTTATGCTTTGACAATCGCAGGCTTTGATGGTAGTGCCGGCGCAGGCTTTATTTCTGATATTAAGACCATGGCTCATTTTGGTGTCTATGGCCAGGCGGTTTGCACGGCTTTGACCGAACAGAACGAAGATGATTTCGTTGCTCCGGGCTGGGTGATCTGGGAGCGCATCGAGGCCCAGCTGGAAACCCTTTTCAAGAAGCATACTTTTAAGTACGTAAAGATTGGCTTGGTGGAAAAGGCAAAGATTTTAAGGCGTATTGTGGAATTTATTCGGGAGAAGTCGCCCGAGGCGTACATCATCTGGGATCCCATCGCCAGCGCCAGCGCGGGGTTCCATTTTATGCGAGATGCAAGTGAGTTTTTGCCTATCATGAAGATGATTGACCTTGTGACCCCCAATGCGGTGGAGTACGATTTCCTTGGGCTGGAAGCGGCTCAGGCAAAGGGCGAGATTGTGATGGGGAAGGACTGCTCCGTTTTGCGAAAGGGCGGTCACACCACCGACGCCGAGGCCATTGATATTTTGCTCCATGAGGGCAAGGAATACAAGTTCGCCAGCCCCCGCTTGCCTGGTGCAGGTAAGCATGGTACGGGTTGCGTTTTGAGCTCTGCAATTCTTGCAAATTTGGCACTGGGCAAGAGTTTGCCCGAAGCCTGCCAGATTGGTAAGGACTATATGAATGAATATTTGAAGAGTGGCGAAGGAAGATTGGGGTTTGTGAAGTAGCGCGAGATGGACGCCTTCGGCGTCACCGGCTACGCCTCGGTCATGTAGGCACGCAAGCTTGCCTACGCGACACTCGGCTTGCACGGTGTACGAACTCACTGCGTGAGTTCTCCCATCCCGCTTTTCAGAGATACAAAAAAGACCACCTTGAATGATGTGAACCCCGAAAGTTGGACACAACTTTCGGGGTTTTCATGTATAAAGA
>JAKSID010000064.1 GCA_024399035.1 Fibrobacter sp.
ATTACGCAGTTTTATCCTAACTTTAAACTGTCCAACTTTTTGGGGTCAGTTCATTACGCCCGGACTTTTTCTCGTATTCTGAGCGGCGGAAACACACTTAGGAATTTATTCCTTAGTGTGGCCGGTCCCCGAAGGTGGAGGAGTAAACTCCCTGCTCAGGGGGCCCCTACCCCTCGATTGCCTAAGATATTATTCTTCGGTGACGGAAGATGTTTCAATTTCAGCGTTTTCTGTCTTAGGTTCTTCCACACGCTTCATCGAAAGCAGTGTCTTATAAGCCACAGCCGGATGGATCTTGCCTTCTACAACGCCGTCAATAATCGTCTTGATTTTGTCGAGGGTTGCCTCCACCTCAGGATCCTTCGCAAGGCCCTTGTAACCCAAGGCGCGCAAAGTCTTGTTGTAGAAGCTTTCTCGGAAATTCTTGAACCGCGGTTGCATCACGTCGTTCAGAATCATTTCCACTGCAATCTCAGTCTGTTCGCCATCCAGTTCAAAGGAGCGGTACATCATACGAATGTGGGGCGGGATCGTTGTATCAGGGCTATCGAAGTAGGGGCGCATCACGTCGGCAGCAGCCTTCTTATCGGGATACGGTCCGTTACCCAAACGCAGGGCAAAGCCAACAGCCAGGCGCCATTCCTCGGGGAAGAGACGCATAGCACGGCGCATCACCACAAAGTCAGAAGTATCCTTCGCACCAGAGGGCGTGACACTACCAACAAAGTAATAAGGCGTGTAGAACAGGCTGTCTAGTTCAGTGCAAAGGTTTGCAATATGACTCAGGTAGCCGTATTCCTTACCCGTCAAATAGCTTTCGCCAAGTTCCGTCAAGCCCTTGATCCAGAAAAGGCCTGCAACCGCAGCATCATGGCCAGCAGCAACATAACGAACAGAGGAAGCCTTCGGCAAGAAGGACTCGTCAAAATTCGTGCTAGGCAGCGGCTTCGCAAAATGAAAAGCCGACGCAATCACAGCAACTGCAAAAATAATGATAGCCAAGTAGCGCATAGCGAGCCTATTGTAGGTTCCGAGGCAACCCAGTCCCTAGATTTGACAAGCTTCTGCCAAGCGTTCCAATGCGTCAACGCATTCGCTGGCAAAGTTTTCGGGATTGCCGTTACGCTGGTAAGCAAAGTTCAAACCGCTGGAGCTGTTCAGCACATGGAACTGACGCTTGCCGCCACCGTTCTTGATTGCAGTAAGAACAGTCTTAGCATCGCCACCCTGACCGCCGGGCACACCAGGAATGGACACGCCAGGAATCAGGAAAGGAATTTCGTGCTGATGGGCAACGCAGTAAGCGGTAATCTTTTCAAGTTCTTCGGGATGGGTTGCACCAACCACTGCACCAAAGAAACCCTTGTCGCCGTCCCATTCGAAAATCTTGTCGGCAACCTTGTAGAACGCTTCGTTCACGTCGCGGGGATCGTCGCTACCGATTACAGGCATATCCTGGAAATCGTGGGCACCCTTGTTGCTGGTGCGGAGCAGCACGTATGCGCCGTTCTCGGAGTTTTCGCGAACAAAGGGATTCACGGAGTCAGAACCCATCCAAGGAGAAACGGTCACAACGTCGGCCTTGTACACGTCGAATGCTGCAGTAGCATAGGCTGCACTGGACTTACCGATGTCGCCGCGCTTGGCGTCAAGAATCACGGGAATGCCGGCACTGCGGTAGTCAGCAATAAGCTGCTGCAAGGTGAGCATAGCCTGCACGCTAACGCATTCGTAGTAAGCGCTGTTGGGCTTAACAACGGCGGGCTGCACATTACGCTTAAGGCAGCATTCCAGGATTTCGGAATAGAAGCGTTTGATCTTGTCTTCGGCAGAACCTGCAGAAACACAAGGATCGATAAGCTTCATCACCGGGTCCATGCCCATGCAAACCGGATTGCCGCACTTGGCGACGCGCTGTTCTAGACGTTCATGAAAATTCATTCTAAACCTCGAGTTTTTTCGCGATACAGTTCGAACTTGTTTGGAATTACTTCAGTTCGTCCTGGATCTGGGCGGCTTCGTAAGAAAGGATACCGTGGGCAACGGCGACGTTCAAGGATTCAAGGTCGCTGCTCATGGGGATCTTGACAGTTTCGTCGGCCAGTTCGATGAAGTACGGATTGGTACCTGCACCTTCGTTACCAACGAGGAATGCCATCTTGCGGAGCTTGTGCTGCGGGATTTCACGAAGGCTCTGCTTGCCGTGCAAGTCAGTAGCGATGATGGTGTAACCCTTGCTACGGAGGAAGTTGATCTGGTCGATCAGGTCAACGTCAAATTCGAAAGGCACGCGGAGGAAAGTGCCCGAGGAGCCGCGAACAACCTTGGGGTTGAAGGGGCTAACGGTACCGCGACCGAGGATCATGCCGTTGGAGCCAAAGCCAAGGCTGGTGCGGAAGAGAGTGCCCAAGTTACCCGGATCCTGCACAGCGTCAACCAGAGTGAGCACGCTGCGGCTGGAGTCATAAACCGGCTTGGAGCTTGCAATGCGAGCCACGGCAATGATGCCCTGGGTGGTCACAGTAGAAGTGAGCTGCTTCATCTGTGCTTCGGTCAAAATGCTGATCTTGATTTCGGCTTCGTTGATCTTTTCAATCAAAGCTTCGTCGTTGAAACCTTCCACCATGTAAACGGAGCTGACCAGTTCGCGGTGATGGGAAACAAGTTCTTCGACCACATGGACGCCTTCACCGAGGAAGCGGCCTTCGCGTTCGCGACCCTTTTCAGTAGTGAGGGCGAGAAGCTTCTTGAACCAAGGCGGATTAGAAACAGCGTCTTCGTTTGCTTCGACCTGTGCAACGCGAGCTTCCAGTGCTGCTTCGTCCAGTACTTCTTCCACAGCTTCAGTCTGCTGTTCCTCGGGGCGCTGACGATAGATGGGAGCGCCAGCCTGAGAGAATTCGCGACGGGGACGACGGTCGTCGCCGAAGTGGCCACGGCGTTCGCTGCGGTTGCCGAAGGGGCGGTCGCCAAAACGACGGGGGCGACGTTCGCGGTCGAAGGGACGATCGCCAAAGGAACGTTCACCATCTTCACGGCGGTCACGACGGTCGTCGCGGTCACCACGGAAGAAAGGACGGTCGCCATCGCGACGGGGACGATCACCAAAAGGCTTGCGATCATCGCGGTTGCCGCGGAAAGAGGGACGGTCGCCAAAGGACTTACGTTCGCCACGGTTGTCATCGTCGCGACGAGGATTGCGGCGGTCAGTCTGTTCGCTGACGCCGAACTTACGGTTGAGAGTGGATCTCACGGTACGCTTATCGTTGTTTTCTTCGCTCATAGTTTTTTCCATTACTGGATCTTATCCAGAATCTGTTTGGCGACGGATTCCCCGTCAATTTTCAAGAGTTTAAAGAGAGCAGGAATTTCACCCTGTTCCACAAAATTGTCCGGAAGTCCGAAGCGGAGCAAACGCTTGTCCGTAATCCCGAGATCCAGAAGCAGTTCACCAACGGCAGAACCGTAGCCGCCCACCAGAGTGTTATCTTCCAAAGTGACAATCACCTTGTGGCTGTCCAGGAGGTTGCGGTAGCATTCCTGGTCCAGAGGTTTAATGACGCGAGCATCCACGAGAGTCGGGTTGTAGCCGTTCTCGCGCAAAACGCTTGCGGTCTTCTTCAGTTCATTTGTCATGAAGCCCGCGCCCAACAGCAGGATATCCTTACCCTGTTCAAGAATCTTGGGTTTGCAGACGTCAAAGTTTTCAGCAACGGGAGCCATCTCTTCGGCCAGTGCGGTACCGCGGGGATAGCGGATTGCAACAACGCCCGGCATATCGATAGAAGCGGTCAGCATATCGCGGAGCTCGTTCTCGTCGGACGGCGCCAAAATGGTAATGCCCGGAATGGTACGCAGGAAGGACAGGTCGAAGGCGCCATGATGGGTCGGGCCATCGGCACCCACCAGACCTGCGCGGTCCAGTACCAGCACCACATGCAGGTTCTGCAATGCGATGTCGTGCATAATCTGGTCGTAGGCGCGCTGCATAAAGGAGGAGTAGATTGCCACCACCGGAACAACGCCGTCGCAGGCAAGGCCTGCAGCAAAAGTCACAGCGTGTTCTTCGGCAATGCCCACGTCAATCACACGTTCAGGCATTTCCTTTGCGACAATGTCCAAACCGCAGCCCGTAGGCATTGCAGCAGTAATACCGATAATGCGGTTGTCCTTCTTGGCCAAGTCCAGCAAGGTCTTTCCAAAGACGCTGGTCAAGGACGGGCACTTTCCGCCCGGAACAAGAGGCAAGCCGCTTTCAGGATCGAAGGGACCAGTACCATGGTACTTGGTGGGGTTCTTTACAGCGGCATCAAGGCCGCGACCCTTTTCGGTCAAAACGTGGACCAGGCAGGGACCCGGCTGAGACTTCACACGTTCAAGAATCATCACCAGTTCGTTGATGTCGTGACCATCGATGGGGCCAAAGTAACGGATACCCATGTCTTCGAAGAACTGGCCAGGCTTAACAGCAGTCTTGGCAGCGCTCTCCACCTGCAGGAACAAGTCGCGGAAACGGGAACCCAGCACACCCGGCAAGCGCTTCATCAAGCGGTCCAGGTCCGTACGCATCTTGTTGTACACCGGGTCAGAGATGACGCGATTCAAATACTTGCTAAAGCCGCCCACATTGGGAGCAATGCTCATCTTGTTATCGTTCAAGATGATGGTCATGTTCTGCTTAGAAATGCCGGCGTTGTTCAAGGCTTCGAAAGCCATACCGCCAGTCATGGAACCGTCACCGATAACTGCAACCACATTGTTCTTGCGGTTGAAGTGGTTGCGGGCCACGGCAAAGCCAAGGGCAGCAGAAATAGACGTTGTGGCATGACCTGCACCAAAGCAGTCATACTCGCTTTCGTGGCGCTTCAAGAAGCCAGAGATACCATTCTGCTGGCGCAAGGTTTCGAAGCGGTCGTAACGTCCAGTCAAGAGCTTGTGAACATAAGCCTGATGGCCCACGTCCCAGACAATCTTGTCGGCAGGAGCGTTGAATACGTAGTGCAGAGCCAAGGTCAGTTCGACCACGCCAAGGCTAGAAGCCAAGTGGCCGCCATGCTTGGAAACCTGACCAATGATGGTCTCGCGAATCTGGCGAGCCAGCTGGTTCAGCTCTACAACATCGCAATGCTTAATGTCCTGTGGGGACTTGATATTCTTAAGGTCCATTAACTACTTAACCCTAGTAATGATGAAAGCGGCGATGGAACGGAGAATTGCAGTGTCCTGCTTAAGGCTATCCAAAGCCTTGATGGATTCTTCGTACAGTTCACGGGCGCGGACGCGGGACTGTTCCAAGCCAACCAGAGCCGGATAAGTGGCCTTACCCTTTTCGATGTCGGAACCAGCATCCTTACCAAGTTCTTCGGTAGTGGAAACGATATCCAGAATATCGTCAACGATCTGGAATGCCAGACCAATAGAGCGACCGTAGTCGCGAATAGCCTTGATCTCTTCTTCGGAAGCGTTAGCCAAGCGGGCGCCAACTTCCAGGGAAGCCTCGATGAGGGCTGCAGTCTTGTGGTAGTGGATATAGTCCACGGTAGCCAAGTCCACAGGCTTGCCTTCGGATTCGATGTCGATCATTTCGCCACCGATCATACCGTAGGTACCCAGCAGGTGAGCCAAAATTTCAATAGCCTTGGCATTGCCGGTCTTGCCCATCATCTCGAAAGCGTGAATGCACAGGGCATCGCCAGCCATGACAGCGGTAGCTTCGCCAAACTGTTTGTGGCTCGTGGGCTTGCCGCGACGGAAGTCATCGTTATCGACGCAAGGCAGGTCATCGTGAATCAGGGAGAACGTATGGAGCATTTCCAGGGCGCTCATGGCATAATCCACGGCAACACCCTTACCGCCAAACATATCGAAAGTGGCACGGACCAGAGCCGGGCGCAAACGCTTACCGCCAGCGAACATGGAATAGCGCATGGCCTCATGGAGGCGGCAGGGCTGATCCGTCACAGGGGGGAGCAATTCATCAAACTTTTTTTCCGCTTCCTTAGAAACGCGGGAAAGGTAATCAAGGGCTACTGCCGCTTCTTTTTCTAGAGATTCCATATAGACCAAAGATACTTAAAAAAGAGCTCCTAATAAAGGGGCTCTTTTCTTAAATAGACCTTATAAAGGCTTCAAAAACGGGATTTTCTACTAGAACAAGGCTCCGTAGATTTCCACGTCGTCGATGTAGATTTCGTTGCCGCCGGCAAAGAAGAAATGCACCTGCTTGACCTGGTTCTTGACGCTATTCCAGGCGTCGTCACAAGACCATTTTTCGCTGCTGTTGACGCACAGCTCAGAGGGCTTGAACACCACTCTTGCCCAGTCGCTCTTGACCTTCTTCCAGCTAGAAGCAGCCTTGGAAGATTTTGAGGAATAGTCGGTCCAGTTTTCCAAAGCAATGCGGATTTCGCTATTGCCCTTGGCGTAGAACACGATGGAGTCAATAGATGCAAAGTTCTTGACCTTTTCAAATCTCCTGCCCAGGAGAGCCCAAGCGTAGCTATTGTCAGCCAGTTCGTAAAACGTATGGAACACGCTGTCACCACGGTCTTCGTCAAAGGTCAAATGGTTCTTAAGCAAGTGACTCTTGTCATTATCCATGGCACTAGTGCCGAACTTGAATGTAGAACCCTTGTACAAGGTATCCACATCCATGTACCAGTAAGTATTGTCTTCTTCGAAGTCGTACAGCAGCTTGACAGGAGCAATGTAGTTGGAACCTTCCTTAGGAGCGCTCAGGGACCATTCCACAAAGGGCTCGCTGTCGCCAGCACGAACAAAGTAAAGATCCAGGGAGTCGCCCACCGGCAAGGACGGCAGCACATAGACACCGTTCTCGTTGGTCTTGACCATAATATCCAGGCCGTACACGCCCACCCATGCGTAGTCATCGTCCGCATTCAAAGTCACCTTGCTGGTAACCGTTGCGGAGGGATCCAGGGTCAGAGTATCAAGCTTAGCCAGTTCCTCCGCGGAGTAAACCTTGGAGAAGGTGTTCTCGCCCGCGATTGCAGTTAAACGGTAAGAACCGGAATCCGGAAGTTCCACATTGACAATACCGTCTTCGTCGGTGTAAGCAGTCTGCACGATCAGGTTGTTCTGCAAGGCGAACTTTGTCGGCATGTAGTCTGCCTTACGGAGTGCCACAGCTGCATGGGAGGCAACCTTGCCATTTTCCTGGACGAACACGATCTGCTTTGCGCCGGTAGTGTCGACGGTATCCTTAGGTACTTCCACAGGACTCTTGTAGTTCTTGTAAACGGATTCCGAGGGTTCCAGATAGATGTCCTTCTTGACCATGACGCTATCGTAGTCTTCGGTAACGAAGTACAACTGCAGAGAATCGTTGGCAGGAATGGAGGACAGCACGAACACGCCGTTTGCGTCCGAGGGCACCAGAATGTCGGTACCAAGGATACCCACCCAGACGTTGCCGGAGCCTTCCGGAATGTCCACTTCACCCTTCATCACGGCGGTAGCGGACAACTGAACCTTACCCAGGTCCTTAGTCTCGTCGGAAGGAGTCTTTTCCAGTTCAACAATCTTGGAGTAGGCGTAGCCTGCGCGGTAGATAGTCAGGCGGTATTCACCGTCTTCCTGGACCTTGATTTCAAACTTGCCCAAGCTATCGGCATAGGTATCTGCAACCACAATGGAATTTTCTGCGGAGGCTTCCTCGGCCATATGGTCTACGGCACGGACAGCAACTCTTGCAAAAGCAGCACCCTGGCCATCGATCATAGCAAGACCGTTGGTAGTTTCGCTACCTGGACCGCCAGCCGTTTCCGTGGGGCCACAACCCCAGAACGCTCCAGCCGCGCCTAGCAGCATCGGCAAAAGAAAATGTTTTTTCATCATTTCTTTTTCTCCTGAAGCGGTTTAGTAAAAGCCAGCGGGAAAAGCTGAACATTCAACTGGAACACGGTGTCGTCACCGGAACCTTCCTGGGATAAACGTAGTAAATCCGAACGGAATTCTTTGATCTTTTCACGAATCAACTGGATATCATCCATATTAAACGTCATGGTGACAGTGCTGATGTCGCGAAGATAGGGTGCATGACGCTCCAGGGACTCCCCTGCCAAGGCAATGGTATCCTTTTGGAACTGACGGACTGCAGCGGAACGCCAGTTGCCGCCGGTGCTCACGAAGGTATCGTTCACCTTCCAGTAGCCCTCGCGGTCGGTAGAGATCATGTTCAGTTCGGAAAGGAGCTCCACCGCAGCCTTGGCCTCGTCCACAGAGATCTGGGGAGTGCAGCTTTCAGCAAGGCCTTCGTAGTCGTCCTTAAACTTGCAAATGCCGATAATGGAACGGATAGCGTTGTAATACCAGTGACGGTAGAATTCCAGTTCCTTCTTGGCCAGGTACTTTAAGGAAACACCCTTAAGAGCCTGCATCTTTTCGTAGTGCTGCAAGGCATCGGCATCGGTCTTGGAACGGCCAAAGAGGACCATCTCAGTCCAGTAGGCGGCTTCCTTTTCGCCCAGTTCAAAGAATTCAGCGGTGGGCTTGATAAAATTGGTGGACAGATGGATCTTGCCCTGGGACATTCTCAACAAGTTGCCCGGGTCTGCACCGATCTTCATAGCCATGTAACGCCAAGAAATGATAGACTTTCTCTGTTTAAAGTCATCAAACGCATCTCTAAGCCATTCACGGTAATCGGTATATTCAAAAATCTGCTTCATACCATCAAAAATAAGTCGTAACTTATTGTAAACACAGCGTTTTAGCCTAATCTCCGTTGTTGAACTTTACAACGACTTTTCCCTGGCTATCGCAGGTTGCAAACCAGCTACATTCCGGCATGGGGGCAAGGGCAGAATCCTCGCAAATTCCCCTAAATTCCAAAATTTCGGCGTTTTCGGCACTTTTGCCAAAGACCACGTCGTAGGACAATTCACCGGCGGTAGAAGCCTGGACCGGCTTTTCTGCCATAAGACGGCTTGTGATTTTTATCACACACAAGTCCTTGCCAGTCATAGAGTTCTCGTCTTGACCGGGGGCCACGGTCCAGTGGAGCTGCATGGGCCTAAAGTCCACCTCAGGCTCCTTTTTGGCACAACCCGACAAACAACCCGATAAACAAACAACGCCGGCAACCAGCGAGGCTGCCGACATTATAGCCCAAAGGTTCACATTATGACGAACCCCTGTGTTCATAGGATTAGTGAGCGCGCTTGAGGGTTGCGCTGGTAACGCGGTTACGGCCATTTTCCTTAGAGGAGTAGAGGGCCTTGTCGGCGCGTTCAAAGAGACGCTTGGGATCTTCACCAGCGACCATTTCAGCAATACCGAAGGAGCAGGTCACCTTCTGCTGCTTGATCAGCTCAGTGTTCTCGATAGCCATGCGGAGCTTTTCTGCCAGGAACTGGGCGTTCTGGATAGGAGTGTCACCGCAGAGGACCACGAATTCTTCGCCACCCCAACGCACCAGGGCGTCGGTGTTACGGATCTTGCCCTGAATAAGCTTGGTCAGGTTCACCAACACTTCGTCACCCACATTGTGGCCGAAGGAGTCGTTGATCTGCTTGAAGTGGTCGATATCCATGATCACAAAGGAAACAGGGCTACCGTTCTTGGCCAAGTTCTCTTGTTCGCGCAAGAGGATGCTACTGAAGCCGGCACGGTTCAGGCAACCAGTAAGCGGGTCTTCCTTGCTGGAACGTTCGAATTCACTCTTTTCGATTTCAAGAGCACGAAGGTTCTTTTCAAGTTCTTCACGCTTTTTCTTGGCGGCAGTACGTTCGCGGCTGTAGTCAAAGAAGCGGATAATCAAGATGATAAGGAAGGTGACAAACCACATGGCCACCAGGGCGGTCGTCAGCTTGTCCTTCGCGATCTTCTTGCCCTTAAAGCAGAAGCCCTTGATTTCCAGGGTGCCGTAGCCCAAAGGAGCATTGGTACCCGTCTGAATTTCGATCAAGGGAATGTTGCTCAAGTCCACGTGAGCCCTATGAACGTTGACTTCGTTCTGAGCCACCCACCAGCTGGCAACGCGGAATTCCTTGGGAACGAACACTGCCGGGTAGGTTTCTTCAAGCGGGAAGAATTCGATTTCGTTGAACTTGAGAGAAGATTCGTCGCCCGGACGATAGATGGTGCTATCGTAGCCGCGCATGTAAAGACGGACCGTACCTTCGCCGCGGGGCTTTACCCACACGAAGATGCTGTCGAACTTGGACAAGTCCCTACCGCGGGTCTTGCCATCGCCAAGGAAGATCTTGACACCAACATAAGGATAAGCGTAACCTTCGCGCAGTTCGTAGTCCACGATGATCGAGGAGTCGGTACGAGAAAGCTGAACTGCAGAGGAACCACCATCGGCGGAGTCAGTTTCGGGAATCACATAAGGATAGTCGGCCAGGTTCAACTGTTCGACATTGTCCAAACCCTTCTGATAAGCAAAAAGTGCGATGACGGTAATTGCCAAGAGCACGAAAATCAGGATGTTCATCCTGAACAGTGCGTAAAGTTTCTCAAAAATCTTAGACATATTCGGCAGCTTGTAAAATTCGTTTGTTTTTAATATACATAAATCTTTATCTGATAGTATACCTATCTAGACATCCATTTTCCCAATCGGCCAATTATCGGTCTCAAAGTGTTCGCCAGCTCCACCTGGGAGTGTTCACTGGGGTGGCCATGGAGGGCGGTATTCTCCGTAAAAACCTCCACAAACTCCAAATCCGAATGCCCAGATGCCTTTTCTGCGTCAAAAATGGTCTTTACGGTAGGAGTCAGGTCGTTATTGGGCCAGATTTTTGTGGAAACCAGCAGGAACTTGACCCCCGGATGGGCGCTGCGGAGCTTGGCCAGAAGTTCGCGATAGGCCTTTTTGAAGGCGGTCTTATCGCCGTAGGGCGGGTTACCCTGGAAGTCGTTAATGCCCAGGAACACTACGACGACCTGGGGATGGAACTGGTTAAAGTCGTATTCCAGCTTGGCAGAAGCAATGCCCTGGCCCAAATCCACGGGAGCCTCACCCGGGACCGTATACTGGTACAAGCGGGGAACCAGCCATTCCGGCACAATGTTGTCGTAGTTGCGGACCACACCGCGGCCACTGAAGGCGTTTACCTGGAAGTCGGCCTTGTAGCTGTCTGCCAGCAAGAAAGCGTAACTCTTGGAGGCGTTTGTGGCGATAAAGACGTTTTCATCAGGGTCGCCCACCTGACCTTCTACACCGTAGCCTACGGTAAAGGAATCGCCGATAAATTCGATGCGGCGGCTGGAGGCCTTGGGAGGAGCCTTGAACTCGCCCTTGGAATCCAGTGAGATGTTGTAGACCTTGGCTCCACCGGGATTGCTTTCGCTGATCTTGATCAAGCGGTAACGATGGGATTCGCCGTCGCCCGCAACCTTGACCTTCTGCACCGCACGGGAGTCCGTGACGAACACGGCCACCTGCTTGCCATCCTGGTCCACGCGCCAACGGGCATGGCCCTCTAAATCCAGTTCCAGTTCACTTGCAACCGCGTTAAACTGAATCATTGCTGCCGGGGCACTGGTCCTGCTATAGGAATCCGTATGCTCCCAACGGCCGTTAAAAGAAAATTGCTCTGAGTTCACACCCACCGCTCCTGTCCCTCCAAAAGACATCGACGAAATGATGGCAACAACCAACACTGCCAATTGAAACACCCTTGTCCCTTTCATGCCTGGAATTATAGTAAAGGATTTTGTTAATTTGCATTTTACAAAAGACTTTATACATTAATAACATGATTTTCAAGACGCTTCGCTCATTTGGTTTGATTCCGCTGGCGGCATACGGATTGCTGCTGGGGGTTTCGTCCTTTGCCGACGACCCGTCTAAAGATGTGCGAGTCGAAAAAGCGTCTGCCGTGGAAGTGCCCGCACCAGAGACAAGTGCGCCCGCGCCGGGTTCCGAGGGCGACACCTTAACGAAAGAAGATGCACGCATGGCGCTTCTGATCTACAAGCTCCTGGACAAAGACGGCAAGTTCCGCAACCCCAATCTAAATCGGGGCGAAAAACTGTTCTACCAGAACTGCAGACCCTGCCACGGCGAAGACGGCCGCAGAATGAATCTGGGCACATACGCCAAGCCCGTTTACCTCGGGGAGCGCGCACGCACGGACCTGCCCACCTTCTGGTACCAGATGAACTTCGGTGACGGCGGACGAAACATGGAAGCCTACTACGACGAATTCACTGTGAATGAAATGGTGGACATCGCCGCCTACGCACAAACTTTTCAATAAATCGAGGGAGGGCCGAGCCGCGTCCACAAAGTGGATGAAGCATTTGTTAGTGCTTTAGCACTTACAAAGACTTGTCCTCTGTGAGGATGAAGCATTTGTTAGTGCTTTAGCACTTACAAAGACTTGTCCTCTGTGAGGATGAAGCAT
>JAKSID010000065.1 GCA_024399035.1 Fibrobacter sp.
ACGACTCTTCCACCAACCAGCTCATCAACTGGTTCAAGAAGAATCAGAAGTAAGCAGAGCTTACTTCTGTAGTGGTTAGTGATTAGTGGCTAGTGGTTAGGAACGCGGGCTAAACCAGCATTCCTATACGCTTTAAGCTTTCCACTTTACGCAAATAAGAACTACCCGTCCGGTTTATGCCGGGCGGGTGTTTTTATAGAAACAAAATTCTACTTAAGGCTGGTACTTCTCCCGCTTTTCGCGGAGGGACTGGATTTCCGCCTGGACTCGCAATGCAGACTCATGAGCTTCAGCATAGATTTTATCTGAAGACCAATTCTTTGTCCTCTCATAATGAGCCTCACGAATTTTATGAATATCCTCTACAGTAAAGTCTTTTGAGATGTCTACTTTTTCCATAAGCGATACTCCTCGTCTTCCTGATGTTCAATAAGAACCGTGGGCTGCACAATTGCCAACATAGATAAATCCTGATGCAGGTAGCAGATTACAGAAGTGTCAAGATAGACCTTCAATTTTTTCTGATCATCATCAGACATAGCATCTCCTTTTTTTAAAAGAAAAAACACTTGATTTTCTCAAGTGTTCAGGAGACGATTTCTAACGCTCGGGATGTAATATAGAAAGCGCCCTATTTTTGTAAAGGGAGCTTAGGTAAAAGGTTTGTAATTTATGACTTTGCCTCTACAGCATAGTCATTCTATTTCAGCAAAATTCTAAGAAGTGATTCCGCAGTTTCATTCTCGACAAAACGGATTGCGGTGACCGGCCTGTATTCGAAGGACATGTACTTCGTAAGCTGCAAAGCCGCAAACTTGTGGTCTTGAGAATAGCAGTAGGAAAGATCGTACATTCCATTTTCTGCAGGCAATAGATGGTCCATCTTTGAAGTCAATTGGCAGATTGTATCGTCGGGCAATTCCAGAAGTTCCTTGATTTTATCGCCATTGTCTGGATCCAGTTCCAAATCGCCGCCATCAATTTTCGACTTTGTCGGATTAAAGAAAAGCGTTTCCTTAAGGCCAAAGAATGTTTTCTTGACGGAAATATTGGATTGGTTATGAAGGGAGTCGTCCATCTCCTTGTCATTTGTTAGGCTCATTTTTCTTTCTCTTGTTTATGGAAATTTTTTATGCGCGAAAGTACGATCTCTTGAACAAGATGTAAAAAAGCATTAGGTCATGACAAGGCTGATTGTTCAAAACAAAAACCCCGCCTAGCATTGGGCTAGACGAGGTTTCTTTTTTTTCAGGAGTATGTTTAAATTGAAATATTAATTTTCACCGTTTCGCATTTCAGTCTGTTCGCGATCCATAGTGTAGGTCAGGTATTCCTTGAAATCTCGATCGATTGTGACGCCTTCGAAGTCTTCGATTTCATCCTTCAACACAAACACACCGGTCTCATTGATCCATGCATTAATGTCGTAGTTTTCAAAAGTAACACTTGTATTTCCGACAGCCTTTGCAACCCTTTCGATTTTTTCCTTAGCTACCCAGCCCTTGCAGTCTGCAGCCTTCACGAGGGCGTCTGCCTCGACTTCCTTAAGAAGAGTAAGTTCGTCGGCGAAGTGTGCAGTGCAAATAACCTTGTCCCCGCCACGCTGTGCCATGATATCCAGATCCCCGAGTTTGGACTTAACCATCTGAGAAGCAAAAGACATCGAAGCCATCATAGCAAGAACCAGAACCGTTGTCATTTTGAGCGTTTTCATGGTAAGCCTCCTTGTTAGTGAACCTTCATCGGCCCACATTTTCAAAGTACAAAAAGGCTTTTTCGCCAGACCACAGAATGTTAAAAAATTTTGACAAAAGTTATTCCAAGGTGGAATAGAGGATTTATGGTCTACGCAACTCATAATTTGTATAGGGCGGAGAGGCGCGGCGAAAAGGGCACACCGGTAAACAGTAATTACGCAGGATATTGCGCGGGAGGCCCCAGGGCAAAGTATATTTTGGATATGAAAAACATGAAGATGGGTATTCTCGGGTGTGGCTACATTGCCGGTAAGATGGCGGAAGCCGTTAAAGTTTTAGAAAACAAGGGCATGGGCGTGGAATTGTACGCCGCGGCCGCCAGAGACTTGGCAAAGGCGGAGGCATTTGCCGGGCAGTATGGAGCGGCTAAAGCATTTGGCAGTTACGAAGAACTGGCAGCAGATGCTGATGTAGACCTGATTTATATTGCCACTCCCCATTCCCATCATTACGAACACGCAAAGCTTTGTATTGCTGCGGGGCGCAACGTTCTGGTCGAAAAGGCATTCTGTGCTAACGTGAAGCAAGCTACAGAAGTGATTGCCTTGGCCCACGACAAGGGCGTGTTTTTGTGCGAAGCCATGTGGACGAGGTTTTTGCCGGCGGTTTCGCTTTTGAAGGAATGGATTGCCGCCGGGCGCATTGGCGAAGTGCAAAGTGTGGAGGCGGATTTTTCTATGCCGCTAACTCATGTGGAGCGATTAGTGAATCCGACGTTGGCTGGGGGCGCCTTGCTGGATTTGGGAATCTATAGCTTGACATTTGCGGATTTGTTCTTGAACGATTCTTATGAGAAGTGCGCCGAGGGTTATGGCGCGCCTATCGCAAGTATTGATGCCCGCTGCATCAAGACAGAAACCGGCGTAGATGCCACCGACTGGATCAATATCACTTATAAGAACGGCAAGAAAGCTTACCTTAAGACATCCATCACAAATCCTCTGCATAACGAAGGCGTAATCTACGGAACTCAAGGCTACATTCGTGTAATGAACTTGAATGACATGGAAGAGTTGCAAGTTTATGATGCGGCCGGAGTGCTGGTAGAAAAGTTAAGGCCGGAAAGAATTTGCAATTGTTATGAGTATGAAGTGCTGGCTTGTGCGAAAGCTTTAAAGGAGATCCCGGCTCAAGGCCGGGATGACATGAATGTAGGCCGGGATGACATGAATGTAGGCCGGGATGACAAGCAGGTTTGGGAATGCGCGGAGATGACCCATTACAAGACCATGGAAATGATGGAGCTGATGGACGGCTTGCGGGAACGTTTCGGCGTAAGCTACCCCTTTGAGATTGCGCCCGGCGTCACCTGGGACCGCAGCGGGAACAAGTCCATTTTGCAGGTGTTTGACGTGGAGACCGGCGAGGTGCAGACTCTGAAAAAGTTTGATTGCGTCATCGAAGCGCCCAACTGGAGCGCTGACGGAAAATTCCTGACGTACAATTCCAACGGCCGCATTTATAAACTGAATTTGCGTGAAGGTGACGCCGGGGCACTTGCCGCCGGAGATATCGCCGAGGTTCCTAGCCATTACGTTGATAATTGCAACAACGACCACGTCTTGGATCCGGATGGAAGCGGGCTGTACGTGAGCCACCACACGAAAGAAGACGGGCTCTCTCGCATCTACAAGATTTTCTTTGACGGTCGCGAACCTGTGCTGGTAACGCCTCTGGCACCTAGCTATCTCCACGGAATTACTCCCGATGGAAAGATGCTCGCCTACTGCGCCGAACGTAACGGCGAATATGACATCTACACTATCCCTACCGCCGGAGGAAACGAGACGCAGCTTACGGTTGCTCGCGGCCTTAATGACGGTCCCGAATACGATTGCAAGGGCGAATACATTTGGTTTAATTCCGTACGTACTGGCCGCATGCAAGCCTGGCGTATGAAGGCTGATGGAAGCGAACAGACCCAGATGACTTTTGACAATCATTGGAACACTTGGTTCCCCCACATTTCTCCGGACTTGCAGAAGGTGGTCATGGTGGCCTACACGGAAGTTGATGTGAAGCCCGGCGAACACGTTCCCAACAAGATGGTGGAACTGAGATTGATGGAAAAGGAGATCCTCCCCCTACGGGGACCAGCCACACTAAGGAACAAGTTCCTAAGTGTGTTGCAGCCGGCTCAAGGCCGGGATGACATGAGCAACGGCCGGGATGACAAATGGTCGGCACCCAAGACCATTCTGAAACTGTTAGGCGGTCAAGGAACCATCAATGTCAACTCCTGGGCTCCAGACAGCAAGCAGTTCGCCTTCGTTATTTACGAAAAGTAAAAGTCATTTTTACGCAAAATATTTATCTTTTCCAAAAATTCCTTTACCGGAGGTTTTTATGAAAAAAGGTTTTTCACTTATCGAAATTATGGTGGTTGTGGTAATTATGGGTATCCTCGCCGCCGTGGGAGTGCCCAAATTAACAAGCCAAATCGAAAATGCAAAGATTGCTGCTGACATTCAGGCATTACGAGGAGTCCAGCAGGCAGTGTACACAGCCGCCTTGGAAAGCACTTTCCAGACAGCCTTCGACAACGGAACAACGGGTCCCAGTAAAACTTCTAGAGTCATGCGTATGAGAATCTCCTGGGCTGTAGCAAACCAGCAAAACGGTTTCCCGTTGCATAAACTTGTTGTTGATGCAATCAAAGCAAATGCCGGCAGTGAATTTATTGAATTGGGAGGAGACTCACCCAGCTCAAATAGCAATGTTCCTAGCATTTACCAGAGCACTCTAATCCGGGACAAAAAACTGGATATGATGGTCCTTATCTCAGAAACCGATTCCCATTTCAAAATCTTTACATTCGCCACCGACAGCAACGGAAGTTCTGACCCTGTATACATATACACCTACCGCGGCAAACCTGTCGCAGCCGGAGACATCCCCATGGACGGCGAAAAATGGGGAAAAGGTTCTCTGATTACATTCAAGTACAAGCCCCTAGAAAAATAAAGTACACTCAATACTTTATACAAAAAGGCGTCCTGAGAAAACTCAAGACGCCTTTTATTTTACACCAAACAAATTACCTTATTCATCCTTCACACAACGAATATAGCGACGGCGCATCTTGGGGAAGTCATTACGATCAATCTGGGTCGGTTGAATGTAACGCGTATAGACATTGGTTGCTGTGGTATCGACGCTTTCTGTAGCACTCCAAACGTGCATGCTTTCACCAAAATTTTTCCATCCCTCGTTACTATTATTTTCAAGAGAGTACTGGTACTTTCCGCCAGGAATAGCAGAAAAACCATAGTCATCTGTCATAGGATAATTGCCATATCCTTTCCATGCCCCATTAGGATCACAGAGACTTTGGCCGGCGGTAGCAATGCCATTACTTGCGTCAACAAAGTCAAATAGCGTTTGCCATTCATCATCAGAAGGAATATGCCAGCCCTTGGGGCAGATGCCTCGATTGTAGCTCGTATCACTAATGGCACCATCCTTCAGTGCGGACTGATGCTGGTATTTTTCATCGATGCCCATAGCAGTGGCCCATGTATACAAACGTCCATATATTTCGCAATTCTTCGGTTCATCATTATAGCACCAGCTAGAATCAATTCCTGTAGTAGCACGAAGATTTTCGGCCATCCAAAGTTGCGTGCCAATGCCCACAGTCTTGTAGGTGTATCCATCGTACTCTACTGTACTTTCGTATCGATGTGCCACTGATGAAGAACTAGAGTTAGGTTCTTCTGCAGTATCAGAGGAAGATTCCACCTTGGAATCACTGCTTCCATCGGGTTTTGAACTGCTGGAGGATTTCAGACGAGACGCTTCAACCTGACTATCAACCACCCATTTCCAGTTGCTTGAGGTATCTTGAATGCAAACAACGGTGCTGTAGCCATACTCAAGGGAAGCATTTTCGTTTCCGGCCTCGCAGCCTCTTTCGAAGTATGCCTCATTCTTAGAAGCCTCTTGCCAAGTATTGTTTCTACGACACACATAGAACTTACCTTGAGCTGTAAATACGGAATCTACCAGGCCTCCATTGCATGCATCCACCAAAAGATCCCCAAAGCAGCGCTGGAGATCCTTATTGTAATCCTTTCCACCACATTCATCGGAAAAAGTTGTTTCAGGACTCGTTACCGTACAACCCATCAAACCCAAAGATGCACCCAACCCAACCAACGTCATCTTAAAAATATCAGACATCATTAGAGACCTCCAAAAGTGTATAAAAAATATACTCTTCAAAGCCCTATTATGCAGTGACCTTATGCACACTTGAAAGAAAAAACACCTTAATGATATTCCAAAATGGAGGAACTGAGATTGATGGAAAAGGAGATCCCCGGCTAAACCGGGGATGACATGTACGTAAACCGGGATGACATGCCATAAAAATTATACCTTTGTGGTATGTCGCAGGATATTGCAGAACAGATCAAGAAACTTTCGCCTTTTATGGCAGAGACTTCCGAGATTTTTCGGGAGCTTTCGGTCTTCTTTGGAGAAGGTTCCAAGATTCCGGTCAACAATAGTGACCTGGCGAAGTTCATCGGCAATAAGCGACTTTACCGCGTTATACGTCTGAAGGGCGAGTCCTACAAGGATTGCGTTTACCAGCTTGTAGATGACCATCCCGAATCTATGGAAGCCTTGGGTATGCTGCGTTACTACAAAGCCCCTGCAGGCCGTATCCAGTGGGAAGAAATCGAGAAAGCAGAAATTGCCATGGGCAAGGAACTGACCACCAATGCCTACGGCTGGATGCCGGATGCCTGGACTTTGTTTCAAAAGGAGATCCCGGGTCAAGCCCGGGATGACATGAGCACAGCCGAGAGTGACAATTCGGCTCACGAACTAGTGGCGATTCTCGCCTTTGATTTCGGGGATTAAATTCTTAATGCCAGATCCCGGCTCAAGGCCGGGATGACATTGCACATTACTGAACAAATTCGAAGAGGGTGACGCCAGGGAGTTTTCCGCGGCGGCTTTCCAGATACTCGCCAAAAGGCTGTTCAATCACCTGCTTTCTTAAAGAAGAAGCATGGCGAAGCTTGGGAAGTTCTCCGTTATTCAGAATCACAAAACCCGTATGGGTCGCATCAATCTTTTCGGACTTACCGATAAAGGCAACGCCAATCACCATCTTGGGGCCTTCGTAAGGTCTGTTAGCAAACTGCAACGCCTTTTCAAAAGGCAGAAAGCGGATGTCAATAGGCACATCCTTTTCTTCGCCGTTGTAGGTGTACTTCAGTTTCTTCGATCTGAAGAATTCCACCTTAGGCATTGCGCGCTGGATAACGGTATCGCCAACCATGGGGATAATCTTTGCGTACTTGGAATCCGCAACCCAGTCTGCAATCATAAAGTGCTTGCGGTAGGCGTAGCTAATCTTGCCATTCTTATAGCGGATGCGCTGCAATTCCCAGAAAAGGGAATCCTCGTGAGTTGCGCGGGCTAAGGCCAAGGCGTGTTCCACAAAGGTCACACAGTCCACGGAATCCAAATAGACCAAAGGCTTTCTTTCGATCTTACCCAAGTATCCTTCGCCCATAGGGCCAAGGCGATAAGGCTTACCCTTTAATGCTTTGGTAAAGTAATCGAGGCGTTCGTAAAGTCCATGAATATTTTGGCCAGAAATCCAAAGCTTTTTCATTTCTAGCAAAGAGGCGTATCCGTCATTGGCCTGCATCACCAAACGAGTCCAAAGAGTATCCAGCACATCCTTGCAGGTGGCATCGGGATTCTTGCCTGTTTCGTTCAAGTACATGGCTACAGACAAAGTATCGCCATCGATGGTAAAGATGTAACCGACCAAGGCGTGGGCTTCGCCAATAAAACCGGTTTTAAAGCGAGTAAGCCAAGGATAAGGCAAATCCAACTGGCGCTTGCCACCAGTGCCCAAGCCCGGACCCGCAAAGCTATTGATGTAATAGCTACCCTTGGAATGGCGAGCCATCTTTGCCAAGAGTTGGGTTTCTACAGAAGGCTTCAACTTGTTCTTAGGAGAAAGGCCGCAACCATCCCACACTTCAAAATCTTCGCCATTCAAACCCATTTCGGCAAGGAACTTTTGCTCCATAGCCTTGCCGCCTTCTACGCTGCCTGAGCCCGCCTTTTGCGCACCAAGATTGCGGAACAAAGCCTCTGCATGGAAGTTCTGGCTACGCTGATTAATTTCATCCAGAATGCTCAGGAAGGGTGCTGCAGAAAATTCGTACTTGGCAATTTCAATTCCAGCAGGAACACCCTTGGTAGGAATGTAGGTAACGCCACGTTCCTTGAGCGCATACATGAATGCAGCGTTGAAAAATCCAACAGGATTTCTGACCGGGAGCACCAACTGCACGGAATCGATCTTAACACCGATGGTTCCACCAAGAGTGATTTCAGACTTTACGGGATCCAGGCCCCAGGTCCATCTTTTCTTTTTGCCAGGAACCGTAGTCATTTCGTTTTTCAGGGTTACATAACCAATGTCCGGAATGATTTCGGCAACAGCAAGGTCACCTTCTTTTGCACCCGGTTTAAAACGAACGACAACACAGTTGTCATTGAAATTCAAGGGAGCAATTTCGGCACCGTACCAGGCGTCATAAAAATTCTTGCGCCAATGTTCGGCCTTCCAAGGACCGGTGTAGTAGCTGGAATCCAGGTCAACAGTGCCGCGGATTGTATCCACGCCCAAAGTGCGAATGGAATCCACCATGGCGTAGAGCATGTAGAAAGGATCAGCGTAGTAACGACCAGAGAAGTTGGGATCGCCTTCGCCACGGATGTTTACGGAACCACGGAAAGTTCCTTTCTGGACGCTACCGTTCAAGGAAACATAAGTCTTGGGCTCGTAATCCAAAGGCAAGTAATGGATGGCAGTTGCCGTGGTCAAAGTCTTGAGGGTACTTGCCGGAGTGAACTTTTCGTCACCGCGAATATTTGCCAATTCCTTTCCGCTCTTTACTGAACGAACAGAAAGTCCATAGCGGGAGCCAGGAACCAGGGAATCGATGTAGACCTGGAAAGAGTCCACATCAACGGCAGCAAAGACTGCCATTGCAATAAGGCAAATTAAACTCAGAACTTTTTTCATCGCAAAACTTCGCATTACTTTGCAATGCGCAGGAAGTCTTCGAAATACTTGGGATAGGTCTTGTTCACGCAAGAAGGATCCAGGATCTTGATAGGCACGCCGCCCAGGGAAGCCAGACTAAAGCACATCGCCATGCGATGGTCGTTGTAGGTTTCGATGGAGGCCGGCACAAGGGCGGCGGGTGGCGTTACGGTAATGCTATCCATGTCGGAAGTGACTTCGGCGCCCACCTTACGGAGTTCTGCAACGATTGCTGCAATGCGGTCAGTTTCCTTGACGCGCCAGCTGGCAATGCCACTGATCTTGGAAGTACCATCGGCAAAGAGAGCGAGCACAGCCACGGTCATTGCGGCGTCCGGAATATCATTCAGGTTCAGGTCGATAGCCTTCAGCTTGCCTGCGGGGCCTTCGCATTCAACCCAGTCTGGACCCATGGTAATCTTGGCACCCATCTTTTCAAGAACTTCGGCAAACTTTACGTCGCCCTGACTGCTTTCGGAACCAACACCCAGAACGCGAACCTTACCGTGAGCAATTGCAGCCGCAGCCAAAGGATAGCTGGCAGAGCTGGCATCACCTTCCACCATGTAGTCGCCGGGGCTCCGGTAAACGCCCTTAGGCACATAGAAATCCGTAAGACCATCGTGGCGGACTTCGATACCAAATTCCTTCATCACCTTCAAAGTCAGCAGAATGTAGGGGGCAGAAATCAGTTCGCCTTCTACGTGAATATGCATTTCAGTTTCTGCATAAGGTGCGCAAATCAAAAGTGCAGTAAGGTACTGGCTAGAAATGTTTCCGCGGACAGAGACCTTGCCACCCTTCAGACCGTGGGCCTTGATGCAAACCGGCGGATAGCCTTCTGTTTCCTTATAGGAAATGTCAGCGCCCAGTGTATGGAGAGCATCCACCAGGTCACGGATGGGGCGCTCTTTCATACGTTGCTCGCCACTCAAGTTGAACTCGCCCTTACCCAAGGTCAAGGCTGCACAAAGAGAGCGCATGGCCGTGCCGGCGTTACCCAGGTAAAGGTCAGCCACATAATCGCCATCCACATTTTCGGGAGCATTGAGGCAGGCGCCATTGCCCACAACTTCTGCTTCGGTAAAATCTTCGGACATCTGGATTTGAACACCCAGAGTCTTGAGGGCCTCGCCCATGTAACGGGTATCGTCGCTACGGAGCAAATTGTGCAACTTCGTAGTGCCCTGGGCCAAGGCGGAAATCAAAAAAACGCGATTTGTGATGCTCTTGGAACCGGGAACACGGACTTCGCCGTTATAGGAACTGAGAGCGGGGAGCTGAATAAAGCTGGGACGAATAAAAGGTTCTGCCATATGTTGCAAATTTATAAATTATATATGAATTGTTTTTAATGGGCCAGACAAATTCGGCCTATAACGTAACGAGGCATTCATGTTTTGGGAAAATCTTTTTAGTTCGAAAAAGACAACCGAAGAATCGGAGAGTACAGCCAAGCCAGCCGAGACTCAAGAGGCTGAGAGTTTGTCTGTTTCCGAGACCATGATTGCCGCTGCCGCCAAGAAACCTGTACTCAACGAAGACGACCCGGACGAAATCACGGAGCTGAAATTTACAGTCCGGTTTTCGGACTGCGACGAGCATAGCCGTTTGAGACTTTCCCGACTTTTCCAGTTTACCGAAGAGGCCGCCCTGGCGGACGCACAACGTAAAGGCTACGGCTTGTGGAACTTGATGAACGCAGGATACGGTTGCGTGGTAACCCGAATGAAGTTGCGCTGGAACCACACCCCGGTTTTAGGTGAAGAAATTTTCGTAAGCACCTGGGCCAAGGAGAACTATAAGGACAAAGTAATATACAAGGATTACATGGTCCGCGACGGCCGAGGCAACATCTTGGTTGAAGGAACATCCTCCTGGCTTTTGGTGGACATGAAGGAAATGAAAGCCGTTCCGCCTTCACAGAGCCCGTGCCCAGTGCCCATTGTAGAAGACCGCGAAGCATTGCCCGAAAAGTTGGACATTCTCTCTATGGGCTTGTTCCCGAAGGTAGTGGATCAGGTGCAAGGTCGCAATACGGACTTGGACATCAACCATCACGTAAATCACTGTCGTTACGTGGACTGGGTATTGGATGCGCTGGACCGTTCCGAAATCAAGAACCGCGGCATCCGTTCCATACAAATGAACTACATCTACCAAGTTCCTCTTGGCGAAAAGGTGGACATCGTACGTTTCAAGGATTCCAAGCATCACGCCGTGCTATTCGGCATGAACTCCGAGGACATGAAGGGCAATCCCCTTAAGGCGCGCTGCCACTTTCAGGCTCGCATCGGCTTTAGCGAATAGAGCTGGCGCGGCCAGCGCACTTTGTGATTATCGCACGACGCCCACGCCCGGAATTATCTGGAATGTAATGGCACCATCTAAATCCGTGCGATAGATGGTTGTGGTGTCGCCCATAACAACGCCCAGCTTTCGCAGTACGCTTGGGGCGGGGTGCCCATAGCCATTATTTTTACCGACGCTAATTGCCGCATACTTCGGCGATGTCTTTGCAAGAAAATTCAAGGAGTTGCTGCCCGCAGAACCGTGGTGCGGGACCTGCAGCAAATCTGCCTGCAAGGACGGTGACAATTCCAGAAGGCGTCGCTCTGCCGCGGAGTCCAAGTCGCCCGTAAGCAAGAAGGACCCGCCGTCTAGGACGACGCTGGACTCGTTATCACCCAAGGGCAAATATTCAGGTGGCCACAACGCCTTTAGGCGCAAGCCTTCCGCCGAGCTATTAGCAGACGGAGACGCGCCCCTCCCCTGCAACTGAATTTCGTGACCGCGAAAAATCGTATCCACAGGAATCGCGAAGCGTTTGGCCACGCGCATCAGGCTGTCGCGAATGAAGCCGCCCGTGGTATCCAGCCCCACGTAAAGGCGCTTCACCACCGGCCGGGCCGTTCCACCCTGAGACTTCCCGGCGGCCTCAAGTTCAAAAAGCCCGCCCACATGGTCCCTATGGTAGTGGCTGGCCACCACCCATTCCAGCGTGTCCACCCCTCGGGCCCGCAAGCTGTCCATCATCCCCACAGAATCCGGCCCCGCATCATACAGGGCGTAGCTACCCTCGTACTCCAGCAGCACCGCCAAGCCTTGCCCCACATCCAAGAACGTCACCTTGGCGGAAGCCTCCTCCCCTGCGGTTCCCGACACATACATGCACCCCGACAGACCAATCACCACATACGCCAAAAGCCCCCAGAAAGCAGCCCCCGAGCACACCCAAAACAAAAGCCAACGCCCCGTTTTCATCTTTTTTTCCATATTCGATCCTCCAAAAAAAGAGCTTTGCCCTATATACACGCACGAAATGCAAACTCAGACCCGGGTTTTCAGCTTTTTTCACTCTTTTTTACTATCTTTTACATAGATCGGGCCAAGGCTCGAAGCGCAACGAGGTCACAATGCAATTACCCAAGTACAAAAAGAAAAAGCGTATCAAGTTGAAAGTTTGCCAGGAACCGGGCTGCGGCCGCGAATTCTGGGGCCATCCGATCGCCAAGTACT
>JAKSID010000066.1 GCA_024399035.1 Fibrobacter sp.
GCCTCGTTGCGGGTGCGTCCCTTGCCGTACAGGTGTACGGCTGCGGCACCCGCGCTTTCCAATTGTTGTTTACTCAACGCTAATTCTCCTTAAACATTTATTTTCAACACGGATTTGAGCAAAAAGCTTATTTTAATCCTGGTGTGTTTTGGATTTTATATCCGAGTGTTTGAAAAAGGAGTTGTGCAATGATGCACAAATATGGGGTGGTATTACTCGTTTTGCTGTGTGCGGTTTGGGCACATGCAACATTGACGGTGCATATTCAGTCACCGTGGCGAAATAATTCTACGGCTTATGATCTTTATTTGTTGGGCGGTGCCACTGGGTACGGCACTTCGCCTGATTACCAGATGACGGACGAGGGTGATGGCTGGTACAGTTACACCTGGGACAAGGTTGTCACGGACTTTAGCTGGCAGGACTTTTCTGTTCGCGGCTGCCCGAGCGGTTCTTGCGCGACTAGTGATGCATGGAGCGAAGGCGGTACAGAAGTCAAGTTCTCTATGACGACTTTGTTTGCCTCGGAGTCTGAGCTCTGGATTTATACCGATGCAAATTCCCACACAATCAGCTTGACACCTCCGGGCTCCAAGGTGGTGTGGTTCAAGAGCCCTTGGGGCAACAAGGCTTTGCCGCAGATTGTCTTTGGGGCAGATACCGCGTTGATGTACTTCGCCCAAGATGACAAGTCTACTTGCGGTTGGTTTGCTGGTGCAATTTCACCTGCGATGATGAAATCCAACCCGGCGCAGTCTGCTTACTTTGTTCGTTATAACGCGTCCTACCTGTCTTTCCCTGCCAAGGATGCGATTGACTTGTCTGGCTACTTGTCTCTTGCGGATACGATTTTTGTGGATGGAACTGGCGATGTGCCGACTATCGATACAGAGATCGGTACCTTGGGCGAATGCTTTGATTCTACCAGGACTTTGCATGTTTACCATCCGTGGCGTACAAACTCCACCATCAGGGATAGCGCAATTTATCTTGATGCGGACAACGTTGGCCAATCCATTAAAATGGATAGCACCGGAGAGTACACTTACTGGTGGGTTTACACCTTCCCTGTGGAAAAGGTGAATGACCAGCAGTGGAAAGGCGCTACTCTTGATATTAAGTCCGACCAGAATGGTTCCAAGCGTTTCTTCAAGATTCCGGCCGGTACCTGGCGTAGCCCCAACAGGCCCAATCTTTCAAGCATTTTCCCGAAGGGTGTTTACGAAGCCTGGTTCTACACAAAGGACAAGGAAAACTACGTGGTCCTTTACGCACCGCTGGAACCCAAGGTTATCCGTCTCTTGAGCCCATGGGACAATATGTCTCCCATGATGATCACTAGTGAAGATACCTTGAAGATGGGTCCCATATCCAAGGATACTTGCGGCTGGTATCAGGCTCTTTCCTTTAAGCATGTGGATGCCTGGGATGTTCGTTTTAGAGAGGCTTTCGGTTACGAACATTATACTGCCGCCGGCCTTTCCGATGGTGATCCCATTGTCTTGGATTCTATGATGGCCCTGCACGACACTGTCTGGGTTTATCCCTATCCTACATCCAACAGTGCTCCCCGATTCAGTGAATCTTACCCGAACCGTTTGGGCATTTGCCCTACCATGAAGATTTCTGCCCTGGTGGTGGACTGGGCTGGCGAAGGCGTAATGGTTGCTGGTGAACCTGACTATTCCCAGAATTGGGACAAGGCCCAGGATGTGGACTTTGGCGGTATCTACGATGGAAACGATTACACTATAGTGATGCACCCGGATTCTACGGGCGAAATCCAGGAATACAAGAGTTGCCAGGGCCTGGTGACCGGCATGGTGGAAGATACCTTGGTGAATGGCCTCCCCGCCCGCGTGGATTCCCTGAAATATCCTTGGAACAAGTGCTCCGCTGCCCGTGAAATCGAGAAGTGGTTTGTGCCTGTGGAAGTTGCCCAGGATAAGAACGGAAATACGTACACCAATGGCGTGTGTCGCGACATCGATTTGACTTTGGATGCCGAAGGTTTCTGGCTTGCAGACATTTCCGAGGCTCATGAAGATGGTGGTTTCTTCCCGATCGATGACTTGGAATATCTTGACTCTGCAAAGACGGTGAAGAACCCGAAATTTGACTGGTCGAACCAGCTGACTGCTGGCGGCAAGAAACACAACTACAGTTTCTCTATGAAGATTTCTGCCCAGTTCCAGTACGTGAAGGGGCAGTACTTCGAATTCCGCGGCGATGACGATGTTTGGGTGTTTATCAATAACCGTCTTGTGGTGGATATCGGTGGTTGCCACGGCCCTATGGAAGGCTTTGTGGACTTGGATACCATCGGTCAGAACGATCCGAAGTTGAAATTGGTTGAAGGTCAGGAATATCCTTTCCATATTTTCTTCTCGGAGCGTAATGCCACGGGCTCCAACTTCAAGATGCGTACGTCCATTAACTTGCGTACACAGAAGACTTATTACACGGAAGAGGTTCCCTCCGGCGATGGCATTATTTCTTATAACCTGATGCAGCTGCTGGTGGATGAATCCTTGAGCTGCGATGTGTCCAGCGTTTCCAAGGTGGAAAAGAAGGCGGCCCAGTCCGTGTTTATGCTGGTGGGCGGCAACCTGCCCAAGGATGGCCAGCCTCTTGATCCGGGCGTGAACTATGGTGGCATTAATATCAGCGAGAACATGGCTGGTTTCTCCATCGATACAAGCGCCATTGTGCGTTCCAGGTCCTTGCCTTCGGGTAACTACGTTCTGATTTGCTACTTGGCTTCGGATCAGTCGCAGTACCAGATGATTCCTTTTGTGGTTCCCGAATATCCGAAGCCGGACATTGCTTTTGTTGACGTGTTCGAGCCTTCTGATTCGTTGAAGGTACTTGACCCCACGGGCCTGAACCTGCGTGGGCAGCGACTGGGTGAAGATCCTAAGAACGATACGTTGCTAGCCCACGTGACTTACCCTGAGGGAATTCCCCTGAAGGTGGCGGTGCTTTATGTGGGCACGGTCTGTAACGATTGCATTGTGCCCCTGAATTTTATGACGAAGGATTCCCTGACGTTCCTTGATGAACACGGGCAGATTGTGACTTCTGTAACGACGGATTCCACCGGCTATGCATCTTTCTACGTGGTGGGCGAATCCGCTATGGTAAACGGTTCCTTCAAGATCGGCAGTGACTATGTGAGCAACGAGATTTCATGGACGAATATTCACTTTAAGGAACCGCCTGTACCTTTCGTTTCTCATGCCAAGATGTTCGATGTGGATGGCAATGGTATTCCCGATAGCCTTGTGATTCCTTTTAGCAAGTCCTTCGGCGAGAATATTCCGGATACGTTGTCCTGGAGTTTTGGCGAATCCACGTTCCATGATTTCTTTGGAAAGGATGCCATCAGTCCGTTGGTGACCGGCGATTCTATTTTGATTGTTCGCGATGGAAAGGATTTGTTGAAGAGCGTGTTCACAGGCGCTACCGATGAAATCTATACGGGTTCCATTAAATACCATTATACTTATCAGGACGAGGATTCTGGAGACACGGTAAAGCTTGGAATGAGCGCCTCCATTGAAGACCATGTGGGCCCCGTGATTCTCAGTGCAATCATTGAACCGAAAAATGATGATTTCAGTATTTTGACGGTGAACCTGAGTGAAGGTACATCCACCAAGATCACGGAAGGTGCATCTACTTTCGCAGTGTACAGGGATTCCTTGAATATTTCCGATTCCCTGATTTTCAACTCTGTAGAAAATAGTTCCAAGGGTAATGTATTCAGGATTATCTTTAGGCGTACAGCCAACGGAACCTTGCCTGTGGTGGGTGATTCTATCAAGCTGGTTCCTGGTATATTGAAGGACTTGAGTGGCAACGATCCTCACTTTAATAATCCCAAGATTCGCATTACCGGTAAGCAGCGTACCAAGGTGACTGTGCCTGGAATTATCAAGATTGGCGATGACGGGGAAAAGTGGGAATACAAGAAGGATATTGCTCCCATTCTCGTGCCTACGAACAAGACCGTCAAGGACATTGTGGAAGAGATTGGTAAGCCTGGTGCCTTGCTCAATTTCAATATTGGTGAACTTGCCACCGAGACCATGATGAATCTGTCTTCCTCTGCTGACAAGGATTCAGCCTTGGCCACCATCAGGATTGATTACGAGAATTACTACTTCACCCATTTAGGCGGCTACGTGAACCATGTGAAGGGAACGATCCGCTGTAATGACGCCACGGTATTCTACAACGAGAATGATCCGGATAAGTCCAACTGTTACGACAATCCGGGAAACATTTTCTTTGAATGGAATGGCTTAAGTGATAAGAAACGCCTTGTGGGTACTGGCGTTTACGTCACCAAGGTCAAGGTGAAGATTCGCTCTGGCAAGAGTGTGGCGGGCGAAAGCAATGACACCTATAGCATAGGCATCAAGCGAAGCAAATAAAAAAAAGCACGGCGATGAACCGTGCTTTTTTGATTAATCCAGCGGATACTTATCTTTAGCGGCTTCAAGTTCGGCGTTCTTTACTTCGTATTGAGTGTAGAGATCGTCGATCTTTTTTTTGTTGTCGTCCATTTCCTTGGCAACGGCAGTAATGGCTGCACCGTCGCCGGATTCGGAGGCGGCCACAAGTTTTGCTTCTAGTTCGCCAGAGAGTTCTTCGGCCTTGGCGATATCGTCCTCAATCTTTGCGATGGCCTTTTCCAGGGGCTTGATGACCTTGGAACGTTCGGCAATGTAGTCGGCGCGGGCCTTGCGGTCCATTTTTGCAGAGGGTGCGGCGTTTGCGGAATTTGCAGAGGGCGCTGCGTCCTTGGTAACGTCGATGTTACTAAGCTTTGCGTTTTCGCTGTCCATTCCGCCGGGTTTCTTTTCTGCAGCCCAACCCACCTTTTCTAGGAAGTCCTTGTAGGAGCCTTCGAAGATGCGGCACTTGCCGCCATCGAAAACCACAAGGCGGTTTGCGAATGCGTGGAGCAGTTCTTCGTCATGGGTGACTACCATGGCTGTGCCTTCGTAGTCTTCCAATGCGTCGATAAGACTTTCGATGGATTCCATGTCCAAGTGGTTGGTAGGTTCGTCAAGCAGCAGCATGTTGCACTGGCTTGCAAGAATCTTGCCCAACAGAACGCGGCTACGTTCACCACCGGAAAGAACCTTGATCTTTTTCAGGGCGTTGTCGCCACTGAACATCATAAGGCCTGCAAGGCCACGAGCGCGGCTCTTCTGGGAGACTTCGGCAATGGCGCTGGCGATTTCTTCTTCGACGTTATTTTCAAGATTCAGTCGGTTAATATTTGTCTGACCGAAGTAGTTAATCTGCAAATTGGGATTGTGGCAGATTTCGCCGGTAGTAGGCGTAAGTTCCTTTGCAATCAGGTTCAGCAAGGTTGTTTTACCGCGGCCGTTTGGGCCGATGATTGCAATGCGGTCGCCCTTGAAAACTTCAAATTCCAGATCGCAGAAAAGTTCAGGACCGTCGCCGTACTTGAATGCCAGATTATGCACCTGCAGCATTCTCTTGCCCGGGAATGGTGCTTCGGTAAAGCTGAACTCCAGGTTACGTTCGTGGCTCAGGCGTGTGCCTGTGGCCAACTTTTCGGCGGCCTTGATCTTGGACTGCACCATGGCAGCCTTGGCGGCCTTGTAACGGAAGCGTTCGATGACTTGTTCCAGCTGGGCCTTTTTCTTGGCTTCGTTTTCCTGGGTACGCATTGCCACTTCTTCTTCTTCGGCAATGGTCTCACGGAGTTTTTCTACGGTGCCCTTCACCTTGCGGATCTTGTGACGATGAATGCCCACGGTATGGGTACAGACTTCGTCCATAAAGTGATGGTCATGGGTAATCAAAAGGACTTCGCCCTTCCAGTTTCTGAGGAAGCGGCTGAGCCAACGCATAGACACAATGTCCAGGTAGTTGGTAGGTTCGTCCAGCAAAAGCATGTCGGGTTCGGAGGCCAGCACCTTGGCGAGATTCAATCGAATCTGGAAACCGCCGGAAAGGAGCATAGGGTCTTTCTGCATGGATTCTTCGTCGAAACCCAGACCGAAAAGAATTGCCTCTACCTTGTGTTCTTCAAGCCAGCCGTCTTCATTGGGCTTCAGCACGCTGCAGGCTTCTTCGTGAACCGTTGCGTGGGTGAAGTTGATATGCTGCTGCAAATATCCAATGGTGTACTTCTTGGGAATGTCGATGACGCCGCCGTCCAGGCATTCCTGGCCAAGAATCATCTTGAACAAGGTTGACTTACCGCAACCATTGCGACCTACGAGGCCCACGCGTTCGTGAGCGCCCACCATAAAGCTTGCCTGGTCCAAAAGAACCTGCATGCCAAAAGACTTTGTAACGTTCTGTACTTGAATCACGGCGTTACAAGATAGAAAATTAGCGGCTCGTGGTAATAATGTGCAGCCCGTTTTCCCTATAGTAGGTGACGTCGCCGAGCACCTGGTTCACCCAGCTCTTTGCCAGTGGGGACTGCTTCCAGTTTTCGGGCTTGTCACCGATGCCGTAATCCGGGTAGAAGGTAGCTACGGCATTTTCGCGGCTGATGCCCACGTTCAGTAATTTGCCCAGTCGTTCTGCACCGATATTAATTTGTTCTAAACCTTCCCCTTCGGTGAGTAAAAGGATTCCACGCTTGTCCTTTGCGCCCTTGAAGTTGAAATCAAAATCGGAAACATGCTTGATAATGGACATAAGGAGGGCTGGATCAATGTTGTTTGCTAGCGAGGTTTCAAGTACGGGCAATGCGCAGAGTTGCTCTACATCCCATGGCTTTCCGATGTATGCGACTCGAAGGGTGTGAATGGAATTTTCGCCCACATCGATATTGATGTTGTAGCGGTTGCCCAGTTTCTTTTTCAAAAGCTTTGTCAAAAGGATGGCGCGATTCTTGAATTGCTTGTAGCCGCGCATCTCGATGACCAGGTTGTTGTCCATTCGCACCAGCACGGGCATGGTGGGCTTTGAAACAATCTCGTTGTAGGAGTTTACGATGAGCGGCAGCACGTAGACTAATTCGGGCTTGGGCTTGCTTAGGTCAAGGGTGGGCTCCAACTTTAATTTGCCGGTGGAATCCATCTTGTGAACTGCATTTGCGGAGTAGTCATAAAACAGTGCGGGGGTATCGATGACTTTTTCTTCTACTACCGGATGCTTCCAGTATGTAATGGCGATGGCTGCGAAGATAACTACGAACACAACAACCCAGCGCTTCCAACGGCGGACGCGCCACAGTACCTTGATCCAGTTTTTGATCTTGGGTTGCTTCGCAAGATACACTATCATGAAAGCGAATATTGCTGTCCATAGAACACCGAAAATCATACCACCAATATATAGAATTCTATCTTTGGCAATATGTTGAATCCCCTGAAGAATATTGTTGTCATTGGTGACCGAATCCTGATCAAGCCCTTGGATGCTGCGAATAAAACCAGCAGTGGCCTTTATTTGCCGCCTAGCGTCAAGGAACATGATGCTGTGCACACAGGCCTTGTTGTCAAGGTGGGCCCTGGCTACCCGATTCCTGCAAACCAGGATCCTGATGCGGTGTTCCGCGGGGACAATAATGATGCGGTAAACTACGTTCCTCTCCAGGTGAAGGAAGGGGACGAAGCCCTTTACTTGCACGCCAGCGGAACAGAGCTGGAAGTGAACGGCGAACGTTATGTAATCATCTCGCAGAATGCGGTGTTGCTGGTGGTTCGCCCCGAAGTTCCGGACGATGTGTCCGGAATCGCAAATATGTAATTTACTTTATCTGGCTGAACAGCGCCGCGGTTTCCTTGACCTTGCTTGCGACTGCAGAAACCTGCTCGAAGACTTCGCGGAGATTGTCCTGGAGTTTGTCGAAGATTTCGGTATTGCAGAACAAGTCGCTGCGGTAGGCCTTGTTTGCGCGATACATATCGCGGAGTGCCAGCAGAAGCTGAGTCTGTTTTTCCAACTGTGTGTCGGTTTCCTTTTTCAGTTCTTCAAGGGTTGCCTTTTTCTTGGCGATGATGTCGGGATCGTTTTCGCGGATAACGTAGGTGGGCAGCTTGGCGTAGTCTTCGAACTTGGCGGAGGTGATGCTGTTCTGTACGGAGGCGCGGAGGCCTGCGCCCTTGACGGCGGGGTCAATGGAGATTGAACAGTTGGAAGATCCGTGGTAGTTACAACGGACGCGGGGTTCAATGCGCTTCAGTTCGTTATAAGGGTTGAAATCCTGGTCGGTTTCGATGTAGCGGAGAGGAACGTACAACGGAGTGATTTCGCCTGCGATAGTAATGCGGTAGTACAGGCAGGGTTCGTTGTTGAACATTCTGGTTTCGTACAAGTTATTGCTTCGGCGCAGAAGGTTCTTGACCCTAGTGTTGGCGGCTTCGGCGTCATAGGGCGTGTTGAGTGTTTCTGCAATATCCTTGAGAAGCACTGTCTGAATAACGTTACTGAAAGCGCCGTTAATGGATGTGTTGGCGTTGGACTTGCCCCAGATGGGTGAACCCAGGAAGAACGTATCGGTAAAGCGGGTCTCGGTTCTGCCGTTGAAGAACGCGATGGTCTTCATGATGTTGGTCAGGGCAATCCACTTGTGAATCGGAACGTAGATATCGTGCTTGTCGCAGATTTCCGCAATCTTTGCGATGATGCCCAAGGTGTCTTCGGAAAGGGTGATGTCCTTGATTTCCTTGATCCACTGCAGCAGTTCGTCTTGAGTAAGTGCGAGGCCTTCGGGAATCTTGGGGTCGCTCAGTTTGCTCTGGTCTTGCAGCAGGCTGCACAAAGCCTTGGGAGAAAGGCTTTCGGGAAGAGACATAGAAAGAACGATATGGTCCGAAACATCGATGTTGTTCAATGCAGTTTCCGGGCGCTGGTCGCCTGTTAGGATAAGGGCTGCATTGTTGCGGTCGTAAATGGCGGTATGGATGTTTTCCTTGGTAACGTCGTCCAGGGAATTGAAGCTCTGGAAAATGATAATGTCGAAAACGCCGACTCTGTCAGGGAAGTTCTGCTGGCGACGACCCACCTTAAGAACGCGAGGATCCTTATAGGCTGCGGCCAGGCGATTTGCAATGAGAGACTTGCCCGAACCCGGACGCCCATAGATGTATATCGGTGCGCCGGCCACAGAGGCGAGGAAGCCCAGCTGAATGTAGGATTCTCTTTCGGGAATGCCATTGCAGAGAGCTTCCAGTAACTTCATGATTCTTTCGGTTTTCGTCATATTCTCATTTCCTTCTTTGAAAAAAAATATAATAATAACGAAAACTAAAGCGCAATGTTCTTTGTAATTGTGACGGTTTGTCGAGCTACATAGACCTGGGGATTTTCCAGGAGGGACTTTGACAATCTAAAGGCGTCTTTTTCGGTGATGATGATGTTGGAATCGGGATAACGTTTAAGAGCCCTTTCCACGATTTGCTGGAAATTCTTGTGGTGATCCGGGCAGCGGATTGTCTTTTGAAGAGGATACTCTTCTTTCTTGAGGTCGTTGAAAAAGCGTTCGGGGTCGCCGAGGCCGCAGACAGCAATACTTTGTCTGTACTGCGGGAATTCGCCGGCGGCATTGGTGATGCTGCTGATTCTGAAGATTGCGTCGGGGGCGGTTCCGAAACACTTGAGGGTAATGGTCTGCGGTTCGTCTTTTAGATGGTCCTGCCTAAGGCTGCGGAACTTGCCTGCGGGAATCAGCTGGTTAATGTCCGTAGGCGCCTTCTCCCAATCCAACCTGAAGATTATGTCGGGCCGAAGGCGGCTGTCCTCGAAGCCGTCGTCGCAGATGATAAAATCTGGCGCGGAGTTGCACAGGCTCGGTGCTTGATCCGTGGGGTGCGCGGTTTGAGTATCCAATGTTCGCATCGTCCGCTTGTCCAGAGCCAGCGCGGTCTTGTAGCGGTTGCCTGAGGCAAAGACCCGGGCCTTGCCCTGCGCAATGTAACTTGCCAAGTCGTTCTGGTACATCCGTTCTTCGTCAAAGGCGCACTTGTGACAAAGAACGGCCACAGTCTTGCCTTGCCTTAAAAGTTTGTTCGCAAGCCATAGGGTGAATGGAGTTTTGCCGGCGCCGCCTGCGCGGAAACTGCCCACCACAATCAGGCGTGAGTTTTTCAACGGCTTGCCCGGCCTAAGGCAAACGGCATGATGTAACGAATAAGCCGCCCAGTAGTAGGCGGCTAATATTCTTCGAATGGCGTCGAGAAGTTTCATCCCGCGACCTTCGGGGCGATTAAAGACAATGTCTCTTCTGTTGCAGGAACAAATCAGCCAGCACCAGTGCAGCCATGCTTTCTACAATCACGGGAGCACGAACGGCCACGCAGGGGTCGTGTCTGCCGCGTGCAGCCAATGTGCCGTTTTCGCCACCACGGCCAGCGGTATTCTGTTCCTGGCTAATGGTTGCGGTGGGCTTGAATGCAATTTTGCAGTAGATGGGTTCGCCGTTGCTGATACCGCCCAAGGAACCGCCTGCGTTGTTGGTCTTGGTGTGGTAGGCGTTGCCGTCAAAGAAAATTTCGTCGTTGTGTTCGCTGCCGTGCATGCGGGCTGCTGCAAAACCGCTACCGATTTCAAAGCCCTTGCTGGCGGGAATCGAAAGCATTGCCTGTGCAAGCAGTGCATCCAGACGGTCGAACACCGGTTCGCCCAGGGCGATAGGCGGGTTCTTGACCAAAAGGCACACGGTGCCGCCCACGCTGTCTGCGTTTTTGCGGGCGTCCAACACTTCTTCTTCCATCTTGGCGCTTGCCTCGGGATCCGGGCAGCGTACAGGAGAAGCCTCGATCTGGTCCAAAGTCAGTTCGTTCAGGTTCAGGGGGCCGCAGTCCACCTTGCCGATGGAGTTGACCCAGGCGATGATCTCGGTGCCTGCAACCTGCTTCAAGAGCTTTTTGGCGACTGCGCCAGCGGCAACTCGGCCGATGGTTTCGCGGGCGGAGCTACGTCCACCACCGCGGTAGTCCCTAAAGCCATACTTTTCGTCGTAGCACAGGTCTGCATGACCCGGGCGGTACCACTTTTGGATTTCGGTATAGTCGTGGCTACGTTGGTCTTCGTTGAAAACCGCAAAGGAAATAGGCGTACCTGTGGTTTTTCCTTCAAAAACGCCAGAAAGGATCTTGACCTGGTCCTTTTCGTCTCGGGGAGTGGTCAGTTTGTTCTGGCCCGGGCGGCGGCGGTCCAGCTCTGCCTGGATATCGGCTTCGCTGATTTGGAGGCCTGCGGGGCATCCGTCAAGGACAGAGCCCACACCTGCACCATGGGATTCACCCCAGGTCGTAACAGAAAAAATTTTACCAAAAGTGCTAGACATGTAAAAAAATATAGCTAATTACGCCCTTTTTTCTTTGAAATTTTACGCTTTTAACTTATCTTACAACGAAAGTTTACTATCTTTTACATTGGTACTAGGGAGATTATAGTGCAAAGATTTGGATTCATTGTGGCTATTTTGACGCTGCTTCTATCTATAGAAGTATGTGCTCAACGTTACAATGATTTTGCCGGTATCCCCTTTGGCGCCTCCCGCGAAACCGTCATCGAAGAAGTGATGAAGCTGGGTTACGAGCCCTATGGTCAGCGTGGCAAGGGCGAACGCGTTGTTATTCCCGTCTTTATGTTTGGCGAACTGCCGGTTCAGGTGGACTTTATGTTCAACAAGAACGACAAGTTCTACGCCTTCGAAATCCGCACGGGCCGCGTCGAACGCAACCGCCTATTCAAGACCTTCGAGGCTGTGGATTACATGTCCACCCAGTTTACTCTCAAGTATGGCAAGCCTTCCGGACCTCCCTCGATTACCGAGGAGACTCCCCTCAAGGAAAGTGTGCTGAACCTCTACCAGCAGTGGTTTGCCGTTAAGGTCCTTAACGCCGCTACCGCAGTTGTTCAGAAGAACGGCCGCTACTTTGCTGTGGGTACCGTAACCCATAGAACCTTGGCTACCGAAAAGCGCGTCAAAAAATCCAAGTCCAAGCCTAAGTCCGCTACTACCCGTCCGGTGTTCTAAGCCTGCGACACAAGGCCTGTAGCGCTCCCAAGTCAAAAGAAAAAGCCCGGTTTTGAACCGAGCCTTTTTTGTTTTTGGAACCGCTGGAGCTGATGACCCGTGCGGTC
>JAKSID010000067.1 GCA_024399035.1 Fibrobacter sp.
GGGCCTGCAGCGCGGTTACCGTAACCGATTCCCGGCGGAACAATCAAGATTCTCTTTTCACCCGGCAGCATGCCCTGCACGCCAAGTTCCCAACCACGAATCACACGGCCGCCACCCAGGGGGAATGCGAATTCCTGGCCACGGTCACGAGAGCTATCGAACTTGTAACCATTGGTGAGCCAGCCAGTGTAATGGACGCGAGCGGTCTGGCCCTTCTGAGCGGGTTCGCCTTCGCCCTGCTTAATGATAGCGTAGCGCAGGCCTTCGGAACCGTTTTCAAAGGTAAGTGCGGTTGTATCCGGGAAGAAGTCCATGGCGGCAGCCACTTCTTCGTCAATTTCAACGGAGGTCAGTTCCACCTTGTAAACCAAGGTAGAATTGGAGGGAATCATGGAGTAGGCTGCTGCACCGTAGCCCATATTGGGAGAGATACGGAACCAGCGGACACCGCCGACCCGCATGCCTTCCAGGCCCTTTTCCCAGCCCTTGATCATCTTGCCTGCGCCAAGCACTACCTGAAGGGGCTTGCCCATGTCCTTGGAGCTACCGAACTTGCGGCCAGACAGGAGCCAGCCGGTGTAGTGGGTCTTGAGCACGGAGCCCATAACGGCAGGCTTTCCAGAGCCGACCTTCTCGTCGTAAACCTTAAGTCCCTTGGCGGTTTCTTTCCACTTGAGACCTTCAACACTCTTGGGGAACACATCAGGTTCCATGGGCTTTTCAGCGGCAACCAGTTCCACCTCAAAGTAAAGGTCGGAGAATGCAGGAATACCTTCCAAAGAGTTTTCGCCATAGGCCATCTGGTAAGGCACATAAAGCTTGCGGACTTCGCCCACCTTCATGCCCATAAGGCCCTTTTCCCAGCCGGGAATGACCATGCCCATACCGATGGTGAATTCCAGCGGTTCGCCACCTGCATAAGAGTCTGCAAAAGGCAAGTTTTCGTCGACCTGAACAGAGTCGGTTGCAGCAGAATCAACTGCGGCAGAATCGGCGACGGCAGCGGCAGCAACAGTGTCAATTTTCGTCACAGGTGCAGCCTTGGTGCTATCCTTATAGAGGAAACCCTTGTAGTGAACCTTAATCAGTTGTCCTGCACGGATGGGGTCGCCAGCGCCTTCCTTAACGGTTTCCATTTTAAACGGCACAGCGAAACAGCTTACACTCATCAACAGAACAAGAAAAATCTTTAATTTCGGCATAATATCTCCTATCCCACAAAATAGAAAATGCTAGTTTTTTAGAGTACAGGTTTTCCCTAAACGGAATTGAATATGCTATCAATCATCATTGTAATCGCAATTATCTTGCTGTCTGTCATCCTTGCCGCCATCGGTGCCTATGTCATTATCCATAGTTCCGACGAAAAAGACGAACCTAAGGAAGTGATCGACGTGTCCGGTCAGTACGCTGTAGTGGTCCGCCCCGCCCGCGAATCCCTGGAAGCAGTCAAGCCCTCCGAGGCATCGCTCCGCTCCTGGCTTGAAACCCAGGACATGACTCCCGACCAGCGCGAAGCCCTGATCGCCCAGTGGAACACCACCATGGAAGAAACCATTAAGACTATCGACGAAGGCGACCGCAACGGCACCGCCACTTACCGTATTGTTCTTGGCCCCAAGGGCAAGGAATACTGCAAGTTCGTCAACGAAGAAAACTTTATTACCCGCGAACAGATCCGCAACCATGCCGAGATCTTGCCGCCTTATGTTTTGGGCTGCGACTGCAAGCTTCTGCCGAAGCAGCCTTGGGAAAACCCCAGCAAATCCGGTTGGAAGGCTGTCGTTCCGTCTCACGGAAGCAGCTACGACATCCCGGACTGGAGGCAGCTTGCGTAAATCCCTACTTTCTGCACTTTTGCTTGCACCTGCCCTGACTTTTGCAGCAGGTTCCGCAATTATCACACTTGAAATGCCCGTTGGCGCACGCCAGCTGGGTATGGGTGAAGCCGGCGCAGCATTAGCTGACGACGCTACCGCCATGTACTACAACCCGGCAGGCCTGGCCTTTGGCCCTTTGGCCGACGAATGGCGCATGTCCTACCCCGCCGACGCAAAGAAGGCTCCCTACTTTACCCGTATGGCTTCCCGTTCCAAGAACGGCTTCTTTAGCAAGAGCGAACTTTGGGCAGGTACCGCCGAAGGTATCTTGAAGTTCGACGGCGAAGAATGGATCAACTACCATTCCATTACCCTGCAGGGTAACGCCAAGGTCCGCGATGCCGTAAAGGTGTACGTGGGCACCGAACGCGGCCTGGACGAATATGTACGTCAGGTCAAGGCCTTTAACGAAATCAAGACCGCCGAAGACGAAAAGCACGTGGTAGAAGTAAAGATGCCTTGGAACCTTGTGGTCAAGGACACCATTACCGCAGTGCTTTACGAAAGCCGCACCGAAAAACTTTGGGTGGGTACACCCAAGTCCCTCTACCGCTTTGACGGCAAGGGCTGGAAGAACTACGACACCGAACTGGGCAACCACAGAGTATCGTCCTTGGTAAGCCAGGGCGCCTCTATCTGGATTGGTACCGACGACGGTTTGTTCGTATACCGCAACGGCCAGTTCGAACAGAAGGGCAAGGTTCTCCCCAGCCAAAAGATTAACGCACTGGCCTGGTCCGAAAGCCGCAAGGAACTTTTCGTTGCTGCAGACGGCGCAGGTATCGCACGCCTTGTTCCCAAGAAGTCCGTAAACGACAAGGACCGCTGGAGCCTGTTCACCCAGGAAGACGGCGTGATGGATCTTAACCCCCTGGCTCTTGCTGTAGATAGCTCGGGCCACGTATGGGCAACCCACGCAGGCGGCCTTAGCCACTTTAACCTCCGCAAGTGGGAGCAGGTACAGTTCGCCAACAACCACGTGAACGATATTTCCGTGGACCAGAAGGGCGGCATCTGGATTGCAACCGACAAGGGCGTGTGGCGCCACCTGCCGGACTATGCAACCGCCAGCGGCCGCAAGGCAGAACTTGAACGCGGCACCGCCGAACAAGAAGGCAGCGTCAAGAAAGATGACGAATGGGTTCACTACCACTCTGGCAACGGCCTGTCCGTAAACAAGGTCTGGACCGTAATTCCTCAGGGTAACGACGTTTGGTTCAGCACCGCCAACGGCATGGAACAGTTCAAGGACGCCGACTACCAGGTAACCGCATTCTACGAAAAGCTTTTGCCGGTCTTGAACATTCCTGACCTGTACCACCTTTATGGCGGCATGACTATTCCTCTGAACGACTGGGGCACCATCGGCGCCTTCGTGAACTTCGTTAGCTTCGGTTCTACTGTGGCTTCCGACGACATTGACGTAGATGACCTGGTGGCCTACAACAGTTCCGAAATCGTTGGCGGCGTAAGCTACGGTACACGTTTCCCCGGCGACTGGGGCTTGGGCCTTTCTATTAAGTTCTTCTACTCCGACTTGAGCTCTGGCGCAGGTGCCGGCGAAGAAGCCACTACCTTCGGTTACGCATTTGATATCGGCGTTCTCAAGAAGAACCTGTTTATCCCGCGACTGAATTTTGCTGCAGGCCTTATGAACATTGGCCCCAGCGTTTACTACGTGGACAAGACCATCGAAGACCCCATTCCGCTGACCTGGCGCCTGGGCGTTTCTTACGAGATCTTTGCACTGGCCGACTACAAGCTGACTGCAGCCGTGGACTATAACCGCGAAGTTGTTTATGACGACGAACGTGGCAATCCGGAACCATTCTACATCGCTTGCTGGAAATCCCTGATTAATCCGGAACGCGGTGGCGACGGTTTCCTTGAACAGGCAAAGAATTCCATTATGCAGGGCACACTGAACGCCGGCCTGGAATTCATCTACTCCAACACCATTGCACTGCGCGTCGGCTACTTGCACGACCAGACTGGTAAGCGTAACGAAGTTGACTTCGGCTTCGGCTTTATGCTTTCTGACATGCTGCAGTTCGACTTCGCCACCATCAAGGACGTAGGCGACAACGACGGTGTTCGCGACGGCCAGATGCGCTTTGGCATGCTGTTCAAGTTCTAGTCAGCAAATGCCCGAAAACAAACGAATCCAATACATCGACACAGCAAAATTCCTTGGAATATTGCTGGTCGTTTTTTTTCATGGATACAAGGAAAACGCGGCCACCTCTTTCGTGTACGCGTTCCACATGCCGTTGTTTTTCTTTTTGAACGGCATGACCTTTAAGCCGGACAACATTAGCGCCGGCGATTTTCTGATCAAGAAAATAAAGGGCTATCTGATTCCAGCCATATGCCTTGGAATGATTTGCTGCGGGTTGGACGCTCTGTTCAAGTCGCTCTACAATATGCCCTGGGACACCACATACCTCCTTAGCGGTTTCAGCAGGGCCATAAGCCAGCAGCGCTTTCATACCGTATGGTTCCTGACCGCCCTTTTCTTTAGCGATGTTTTTCTTTTCTGGATTTACCATAAGTGCCGTAAGAACATTTGGCTGACCGGGCTAGGCGCCCTCGCACTTCTTGGATTGGGCATTTTCTACACCAAGTTCACCAAAACGATCATGGCTTGGAATATAGACGCCGCGTTGTTTGGCACCATCTTCACCTATTTCGGATTCCTGTTCACCAGCAAGAACTTGTCACGCGTTGTTAGCCCCCTAATCAGCAGACGCTGGCTTTCGTTACTTGTGGGCGCAGCACTGATGGTAGCCACATTCTTCGTAAGTCTTTATATTCGAAACCACACTTTTATGCCCAACTTCCATATGGATATGTTCCGAAGCAATTACGGCAACTATTACTTGCCACTGTCCTGCGCGCTGCTCGGATCCATAGGTTTTGTAATTCTCTGCCGAGGAATCACAAATTTCATTTTTGCATACCCCGTAAAATACAACCTGATGTTGCTCGCCATTCACCAGGTGTTTACCTTCCCCATCTTTAGATTTGCTGTTGCAAAGGAATGGTGGATTCGCGTAGCCTACAGCCAGCCCAACGACCCGGATTTTATCCTTTTCGTTTTGGCAATGACCGGATTCTCACTGGCAACCGCCGTGATTTTCTATTACGTAATCATCATAACGCCGTTCAGCTTTATACTGAACAAAAAGCGTTATCCCCTATTTGAGAAGATTATTCAACGCGTTCGAAAATAACGAGGGCGCGTTCCTGGGTGCTGTTGGGAATAGTGTAGAAATGCTTTTCCAGCAGCTTGTAGCCGTAATCCTCGGGATGGAGGGTCTTCAGTTCGTCTGCGGCGGCGGGGCCCTTCATAAAGAACACGCGGCCACCCACCTTCAGTGAGTTTTCCAAGCGGGGGAAAGTCTTTTCCATCAGTTCAAAGGCACGGCTAATGACGCCATCGACTGGGATGGTCATGCTGCGGCTGGTGACCTTGTGGCCGAACACGTCGATGTTCTGGAGGCCGAGCTTTTCAATGACCATGTTCAGGAAGTTGACGCGGTTGGGGCGGGGCTCGCAAAGAGTAAGATGGATCTTGGGATTCACAATCTTCAGAGGAATGCCCGGAAAACCGGCGCCACTGCCTACGTCGATCATGCGGGCAGGCCATTTTTCTACAAAGGCGTTGATCAGGGTGCAGTCAGCATAGTGACGTTCTACCATGGTCTCAAATGCGTTAAGGCGGGTCAAATCCTGGTCATCGTTGTTGGCGCGAATCAGCTGGTGGTATTCCCAAATCTGCTTCAAGGTGTCCTGTTGGAGCTCCACGCCATAATAGCCCAGAAGTTTTTCAAGGCCGGCCAGCGACGGAGTAACGCGTTTGCCATTGAATAGCGGGAAATCGGTGCGGGGAGCCTTCATGTGAGGAACAAAGGCGCTGCCAAGAGCATCGGCACCGCGTGCCGGCATGCGAGAAGGAGCTTTGCCCCAGGAGCCCTTGTTGGGCTTTTTTGACCAGTTTGAATTTGCCATGACCCAAAATTAGAAACTTTGTAAAATTTTGATTTTAGGTGGTACATTTTGAAGCAAAAGAACGTGTATAAAAGCGAGGTCCAAAATGCCAAAATTTTATACACTGCTACTTTTTTTGATTTGCACCTTTTTTAAAGGTTTCGCCCTGAGCGCATCCCTAACCGAAGCACAGATCTTTGAATGGTGGGACAGCGGAATCGTCTCACCCGAGGAGGCCCAGGAAATGCTGGACCTAGTTCAAGAGGGCAACGAACGGGAGGCCTGTTTTCTTGCCGAGATTTACGCCCTGGAAACTTGCGAAATACAAAAGGCTCCCAAGGAAAAAACTCCGACCAAAAAGAAGACAAAGGGAACAGGAGAAACTGCGGCGAATGGGTCAGGGAAAAATAGGGCTGGGAGTGCAGCGAAAGTCCGGGGGCGATTCTTCTGGAAAGCTCAGGTGGATTCCCTAGGGGAACTTTCCAAGAAGAACTATAACCTTCAGCTGGAATTCTACAGGTTCAGCTTACGACTCGGCACCCAGGAATTGCTGAGCTACAAGAACAAAGGTGCCGAGGCCTACTTTGGGCAGGTTTCTACCAAGGAGCTCCGCAGCCATATCCCGCTGGACACCTTGTGGGGAACGGCCTTGTTCTATCCTCTGGGGAATTTTACTTTAGGCGCCTTGTTGGATACGGCGAAAAACGCGGCAGCACACTTGGAGTACGCCTTCGGCAAGGCCGTTTCAATCAGCGCCGCCTACTGGCACAGCACAAGCCAGCAATCGATTGCACTTCACGGCAAATCCAGCAGGGGCGAAATAAGCCTGTGGCAAAGATTCGGGCAAACGTCTTCTGGGCAAAATCCGTTCCAGCCGCTTATAAAAGTGCAGTTGCACAACGATGAAAAACGCATAGGGCAGACTTTCTCCTGGCGAACAACCGCCTACTATCATGGGGACTCCTTGCCCGAGCAAGCCCGCCTTAGCAAGACTCTGCAGAAGTATAGATTCTGGGGGTCCCAGAGCCTGTCTTTCGCCTTCGCAGACTTGGCAAATACGAAAATCTCGGCCAGCACTCGAGTGGCCATGCCCCTCGATGCCGACACCGCCTCTGCAAAAATAAAACTGCAGGGCGACTCCGGCCCCCGCTACCTGCGGGTCTCCGCCAGCGCCACCTGCCAAGACGCCGAAAACAGTTGCACCACAAGCGACTACAGGCTGCAAGCCACCTGGCGCGCACTCGAAAACCTCACCTTTGAGAATCCTGCGCTTGAAAGCGCGGGCAGCACCGACCGCGGCAATATTACCGCGCAAGGCTCTATCAAAGCCGAATACAAGCGAGGCGACGGTTTCCATCGCCCCAAGCTAGAGCTGGGCACCGCCTACAGCCAAGGAGACCTGAACCGTTTTTCCCTCTCCCTTATCCTCCCTAAGGCCAATTTCGCCGAAAAAATCCAGATCCGAAACCAGGTGGACATGGGAACCGAAAGACTGCAAACCTCCCTGGGGGTAACCCTGAGCAGGTCACGGGGCGAGCACATCAAGCCACTCCGCGGCTACATGCAAATCCGCGGAAATTTTTAAAATTTCGCCACTTTTTGCTGTGTACGGCCCGCGCCACCCACCATACAAACTCGTCCATTACGCCGGCCCTGTATACAGCGTGTACACTCTAGTATACAAGATAACCGCGATTTTTTCGTTTTCCGAGGTACCGAAAATGTACTTTATAGATACCCAAACACTCCCAGACGCCATTAGGTTACCTCCTTTACCTGATGGCGTCGTTTTTTTTGGCGGCAGTCCGCACCCAATTTTTATATTTAGCACATGTTTATTCCCACCCTCATCGGCGCCATTTTCTTTCTCCCTTCCATCGGGTTGAATATCGCCCTAGCCCTGGGCGCACCCCTGGGCATGTACGCCATGAACGGCCGCCATCGTGTAGTTCCTAAGGAAGTACGAAAAGCTTTCATCATGCCCATCGTCATGCAGTTTGTTGCCATGTGGTTCTTGCTGACCGCCGGCCACGTACTGCCCGAAGTCGCCTGCGACCTCCTGCCCAATATCATCACCAAGATTTTCATTTTCTTTTTTGCGCTGTACTTGACCTTTTATATGGCCACGGTTCTTTTCAGCACCAGCCATAAAGAAAAGACTGTCATGGGATTTTTTGCCATCGTCAGTACCATTTGCTTTTGGGCAACCGCATTCGGCACGCTGAACTATGTCTAACGAAGCCGACATTACTCCGGGCATGAACTCGGACATGACCTGCCCGCGACCGCCAAAGCACAATTTTCAGCGGGACCTGGAATACATTATCAACGGCTTGCAAAAGCGCGGTGAAACGCCTACCCTATTGCTCCACGCCTGCTGCGCACCTTGCAGCAGCTACAGCATTGAGTACCTTTCGCAGTTTTTCAAAATCACTGTTTTCTACTACAACCCGAATATTTCTCCCGACGAGGAATACCGCCATCGCGCTGCAGAGATCAAGCGCTTCGTGGCAGAGTTCCCCACCAAGAATCCGGTAACGCTGATCGAAGGCCCCTACGAGCCTAAGAAGTTCTACGAATTTGTTCGCGGGCTAGAAAACGAACCCGAAGGTGGCAAGCGTTGTCGCAAGTGTTTCGAGATGCGCCTGGCAGAAAGCGCCCGAATTGCTGCCGAGTTATGCGCAGACTTCGTCACCACAACTCTTACCATCAGCCCTATGAAGGATGCTCAAGTCCTCAATGAAGTGATGGAAGAACAGTGCCAGAAATACGGCGTGAAGCGACTGCCCACGGATTTAAAAAAGAAGGGCGGCTTCAAGCGTTCCACCGAGCTTTCGGAGCAGTATAATCTTTACCGCCAGAATTTCTGCGGTTGTATTTTCTCCCAGCGGGAAGCCAGAGAGCGTGAGGCGCGGGCCGCAGCAGAAAATGCCACCGCTGCAAATGCCGGAGAAACTCCGGCACCTGTTAAATAATTCCAAAAAAACTATAAGTCAGGGCATTCTTCATCGTACTTCACGTAGATGGAGAACCTATTCGACGTCATCAGCCAATAGGTGGTTCCAGACGGCTGATTCAAAGTCCACCATCCATACAACAGGCCCTTCCGCCCGTCAGTAAAGACATAAACATCTTCACCTTCATCCATGAAGGCTAAAGTATCGTTTCTGAACTCATAGTTATAGTATAGAGAATCATCGGCATCTTCAAAGATTAATGAGATCTTTCCAGATAGGCCATCTTCAGAAGTTTCTTTGACCTTCAAACGGCCAGATTCACAGGGAACAAGATTGTCGTCGATTTCATTTTCTGTTTTAGATGGATCACCATTATCTGATGAGAAACCCATACTATAGCTCCAATCCGTGGTAAATCCGGTGCAGCCACAAAAAAGGAAGTTTCCCAAAAAAGCTACAAGAAAGGCGCACGTAATTTTTGCACAACTCTTGCTAACCATTTTCATTTTCCTCCTCAAATTTTCGACTCAACGGAAACAAATGTAAGTTCATTCTGTAGACGCGATCGTACTCCTTAACCTCGGATACGATATTCTCGATTCTTTTGCGAAACGCTGCAATTTCTTTTTCAATTCGTTCGTATGCCGCACGGTCAATGCCTACAGTCATTCCGCTTAGACTACGTTCAGAGACATCAACGTCATCTACAGAATCCGCGGCTAGCTTAGCAAACTGTTTTTGCATGTTTCGCATAGCCACATTGACCGCAGCCTTTTGATCCGGGCTAGAAACCGGATTGATGCCAACATCAGCCTGCTCGTAAGTAACGCAGCCATCACTCTCGATTCGTCGCAAAAGTCCCATCTGGACCATTTGATCCAGAGAGTAGCGTACATCGGCGGCGGGCACAGACGGGCACAGCATGCGGGCCATTTCCAAGGGCTTTGCCCCAGGCATCAAGGGAGCCAACTCACGAAGAGCCGGGTTGATCCAATTTGAAAAATAATTGTAAGCCTCGCTACCTAAAATGCGCACCTTGTTCGCATCTGCAAGGCGTTTCATTTCCCTGTAGGCGACCAGTTTTTCTTCACTGTTCTTGGCATCGCAAAGTTCTACCATGCAGCAGAAATAATCTTTCTGAAACCCAGACAGTTCCATGGCTTTGGCAACGTTAACCGCACCAGATTTACGAAGTCGCGTTTTGCCGTCGCAAACAAGCTTCAAATATCCCGAAGACGAAAAACCGGAGAGCTTGGAAAACTCTCTCCACGTAAAAGCGGAAGTTCTCTTACGCTCTTCGTAGAACTCCCGCATATACACGCGATAATCAAGATATTCAACAATGGGTTTCATTTTTTAGAAAATTCGAACCGTCCCGTTTATAGAAAAGGAGTGTCGAACCACTGCATCCGATGCAAAATCCAGAACATAAACTTCTGCGCCAAATCGCTGATTCCTGGAATGAACACTAAAGCCTAAATTGGCACGAAACTGAATGTGTTTCATTTCAAAATCTTCCTCTTGTGTATTGTATATCGGATAACCTTCCACTTCATTACCATATTGGTCTCGAACCACAACCTTTTCAGTTCGCATTCCAGCACTTTCTTCATAGGTCCCATAACGGTAGGTCACGCCTGCCATAAAGTTGGAAGTCAAGCTAAAATAGTTGGAAATCGGAACATTCATATTCAACAAAATTCCACCTGAAAAGTCCGTAAAAATGTACTGGTCACAATCTGTGGAGAAGGTCGACGCCCCTGCAATTTCGTAAAAGCCGCCCACCCCAATATAAGGAGAGAACGGTTTTACCAATTGTAATCCAGCGCCAATACCTGTTGCATTATAGCCATTACTATAGGACACTAGGAATGGGCCCGCCTTCACATCAAAGGTTTTCCATGAAAATCCTTCGGCAAAGACGAGGCTTGCAAACAACATAAATAAAACTGCAAGTTTTTTCATAAAGATCTCACGCAACTTAAACTTTGTTAAAACCAGTAACCTACACCCAACTGAAACTTCAACATTTTATAATAAGAACCGTAGGTCTCCGTATAATTTTTCCAGCTTATTACGGGGTTTCCATCCATATCCGTTTCAGTCCAGCTTTCAGAAATGTAAGCCTTAAACTTGTCCGCATCGATTAAGTCATTCACACGGAAGAGCGCCCGAAAATCAATGAACAGGCCGCTGGAAAACTGATGGCCGATTCCGGCAACTACACTTGCGCCAAAATTTTTATTGATATCGATCTTTTCCCCATCGCGATTTTCAGCGCCACTGCGGCCCTTTTCCTTGGACCAAATTCGCAAATCAAATGACGTTCCTCCTTCCACAAAAAGAACTCCTAGAATGTGCCATTGCAAAAGCAAGGGGATTTCCAAATGCAAGGCCTGGTAATATTCAAATCCTTCAGAGTGGCCAGAAATTGAATGATGATAGCTTTCATTTTCTTCTTCGAAAGCATCATAATCGCAACCAAACTCTCTTTCCACATACACAAAGATGTTTCGATAGTCCAGGCCCACACCAGAATGCAGGTAAAGATTTTCTGTCAAGCCGTAGGCCACATCGAAGGACAGCGATCCCCAGGGACCACCATTGGAAGGGTAATAATCCTTTTCGGAATCCGTGATGACATACATGAGACCTGCACCAAGGCGGGTCCCAAATTCCAACTTGTCGAAACTGCTCGATGAGTTGCTTGCCTCGGCCCAAGCCCCCAATGGCATAAGCAAGGCAAATATGAATGCAACAACATTTCGCATAAAAGGTTCTCCTAACCTTCAAAAATCACAGGGACTGGCCTGCCCCACATTCAAAAAATAAATTATACGGAGAGCGGTTACAATACATTCAAGAAACAAAAATCGTCTATTTCTGCAAATTTTTAAGCTATTTTGAACATTTTTACGTTTTTACAATTTTCTATGAAACAAGTTGTTTCATGAAAGAACGAAAAAGCCCCGCATTTTTGCGAGGCATTTTACTTAGCAATTTAGACGGCGACTGAAACCACGTTGGCGGGAGCTGTTTCTGCTACTCCAATAGGCGACACCATATTTGCCAAGGAATCAAAGTAAAACTTTGCAACATTTCTCAAACTCCACCAACTTGGTGGAGTTTTGCAAGATACCATATCCAAATTTTTATATATTGAAGAACATGAGTGAAAGCACCCAGATT
>JAKSID010000068.1 GCA_024399035.1 Fibrobacter sp.
TCATAACTCTGTTTTATCCTAACTTTAAACTGTCCAACTTTTTGGGGTCAGTTCACAAAGGCGGGTCTTTTTTGTATTCTAGGGCTTATGGAAAGTCCTACAAGAGAATGACTTCATTTTGTACACTGACATAACTGGAGTCTTACAAAACAAAAATCCCGGGGCCGTAAAGCCTCGGGATTTTTGTGTTTTGAAGTGGCGGGCTAGCCGCCATTTCAGAGAGAGCTCTATTCAGCCTTCTGCATTTCGTTGACCTTGTCTACGAAACCAGACTTGCCATTGCCACCCCTTTCGAACGGAACCAGTTCCACACGACGGTTCTGGGCACGGCCTTCTTCAGTTTCGTTATCGGCCACAGGCTTACGAGTACCGAAGCCAACTGCACGGAGGCGGCTGCCTTCAACGCCCTTCTTGATGAAGTAGTCGGTCACTGTATGAGCGCGTTCTTCAGAGAGCCACTGGTTGTAGTCTTCAGTACCAACGATATCCGTATGGCCCTGAACTTCCAGGTTAGCTTCCGGAATCTGCTTCATCAGTTCGATGATATCATCCAGAGTGCCGTAACTGTTCTTGGTCAGCTTAGCGGAGTTGAACTCGAACTGAATTCCCTTCTTAAGCTGGTCGAGGTCCTGCTTCTTCTTGAGCGGGCAACCCACGTTATCCACTGCAATACCAGGCAAGGTGTTGGGGCACTGATCCAGATGGTTCGGCACGCCGTCCTTATCGGTATCCAAAGTACATCCAACGGAGTCGACTTCAGCACCTTCCGGAGTATCCGGGCATTCATCCTTATAGTTCGGTACCTTATCCTTATCATCGTCAAGCGGGCAGCCGACAGAGTCAACTTCTACGCCTTCCGGAGTATGGGGGCACTGATCCTTATAGTCAGGAACCTTGTCATTATCTTCGTCAAGCGGGCAACCAACAGAGTCAACTGCAACGCCTTCCGGAGTATGGGGGCACTGATCCTTATAGTCAGGAACCTTGTCGTTATCTTCGTCCAGCGGGCAACCCACAGAGTCGACAACAACGCCTTCCGGGGTATTCGGGCACTGGTCAATATAATCAGGAACCTTGTCGTGGTCAGAATCAACCGGGCAACCATCGAAGTAAACTTCTACGCCTTCCGGTGTATTCGGGCACTTGTCAAGACCATCAAAGACCTTATCCTTGTCGGAGTCGATACCGCAACCATCTGCGTCAACTACGATAGGAGGAGGAGTATGGGGGCACTTGTCCTTGTCGTCAAGCACGCCGTCGCCGTCAGCGTCGCCCACAGGCTTGTAACCAAGGGTAACGTTCAACTTAGCAATACCGGCAATGAGCGGATGAGCCACATAGCAGTAACTTGCCTTCTGGCCCAAGGTGCCTCTATACTTCAGCTGGAAATCTTCGCAGCCTTCCAGTTCCTTATCGACATCATAACCAAGGTTCAGCAGGTTACGAACGCCGATATCAATACCCATGGCAAATTCAACCTTGCCAATAAAGTCCAGGAACGGCAGCTTAACGTTGATACCCGGAGTAAGCAACATGGGGTCCACCAAGGGATTGATGGGATACTTGTTGTTACCCAGGCGCATTTCGCCGCTAAATTCCAAGAACGGCTGTACCCAACGGTGCATCTGGTAATTGACGCCAGTGCTATACACCAAGGTGTTGGATCCATCGCCAAAGACAAGCATGTAGCCAAGGCTGCTGTTCCAGATAAAGGGCTTACCCTGCTTGGTAAAGTCAAGAGAAGCAACACCGGTCAAGCCGATAACAAGGCTGTTGGCGGTGTATGCATAGGTGTAACCACCTTCCCCATTGAGGAACCAGGCATGACGGGGACGGAGACCCGCACCCTTCCAACCAGTGGGCAGGTACACATCCAAGACTGCGGCCGTAGAAAGATAATCCGGGCCAAAGTGAGGAGTACGATACTTACCATAGAGCTGGATATCACCAAGACCACCCTGCACCATGCCAGCCTGAATTGCTTCAGTGGACAAGTCCTTTGCGTGGTCATAGTAAATCGGAAGGCTGATACCTACGTCCAAATTGTCCATGACGCCGATTGCAAAGTTGAAATTACCAGCAAGGGCGGCATCAATACGGCCTTCTTCGACATTGGCATCCCAGACTTCGAACTTCTGGGTATTGCCGTTGCTATCCGTAAATCTAGCTGCACGGGTATATCCCCAGTTATCAATGGCCAAGGTACCGCCGGTACCGCCACGGACCTTGAGGAATCCGATTGTGTTTGCATCCTGCTGATGGAGACCTACGTCACCGCCCAGCAAGCCCGTTTGCGCAAACACTGCTGCCTGCGCAACGGCTAAAAGCAATAGAGATTTTTTCATACTAATCTGTTAACCCCAAAAAATCTCAATACTAGATGGATTTCACAACCCAGTTATTTTCGTCATCAAGGACGTATTCAACTTCATTCTGATTTTCGTCATTAAGGGTGCAGGTTGCATCAGATTCTGCAGCTACAGTACCGTTATTGGTAACCTGGAGGGCGCACTTTGCCTGAACAGTGGTGTCGTCTTCCCAGTTGCCAGCGATGGTCTTAACCTGAGGAGTCTTGATGTTCTTACCGAGCAAGTTATTGCAGGTCTGGCCAGCAACTGCAGTAGGATTGACGTAGTCGCATGCCTGAGCAGCGGTCTTACGAACCCATTCAGTCTTGACTTCGCCTACGAACAGAGTTGCATACGGATCAGCGCGGTTTTCGTCAACTGCGAAGCAAACATACGGATCAGGAATAGCCTGTTCACCCGGTTCACCATTTACATCAATCTTTGTTGCTTCCTTAGTGCAGAAACCATCGAGAGAAACTTCACCGACCAGATAACCGTCGAGGAAAACCTTGTTCATCTTGGGAAGCAGACAAACGTCACCATCTCGAGGATCGCGCTGCTTCTTGTGCTTAACCTGAGCGGTGCAGAAAGCAAGTTCGCTTTCAGCTTCAACCCAGTTACCATAGGTTTCGCCTTCAACATCTTCGCAAAGGTAGAGAGCATTCAGATTCTGCTTCTTTGTTCCCACATCTTCTGTGCCATAGACATAGATACAAGTAGAGGATGCAGAGGTATTTGTGTTGCTGCATTCGCCATACACATGGGTACATGCTGCAGCGCCATCAGACCAATGAGAGGAACTGGAAGAGGGCTTGAGATCACTGTCCGGAGAGACGTAGTTCACATTCTTGTAGTTGCAAGTTGCAACCAGATCCCATTTATTTTCTGCAGCCCAGTCAACCATGTAGAAACTGTCATTCTTGTAATTGAAAGCGCAGTATTCTTCAACGTTGTTCTTTACCCAACCTCTGTCGGTGCAGATGTATTCAATTTCAGTCTTGGGATGAACCTTGATCTTACCGTAGATGTCTTCGAGGCAAACTTCGCCAAGTTCAGCATCGAGAGCGTCTGCATGGACCCAAAGGTACTTGGTTTCCTTTTCGCCATTTTCATTTTCGGAGGTTCTGCTTACGCACTTGAAGCTGTTGTTGCCAGTGTAAGAAGAATTCACGAGTTCAGCTTCGTCAGTAGTCTTGACTTCACCCACGTTTGCAGCTGCGCATGCGCCGAGGACCAGCACCAGGTCATCCTGGTTCAGTTCGTCGTCAGTAACAGACCACTTGGATTCGTAGTCGACCGGAGTCCAGATAGCTTCCTTAGAAATGCACTTGAATGCCTTGAAGTAGCCTTCGCTTTCAACATCCTTAATTTCGTCTTCTTCGCAAGCCGGCAGGCTGTAAGCGTCGATAAAGCCGGTCTGTACAAACTTCTTGTGGACATCGTAGAAACCGGTGTTGAACAGGAAGTCTACCAGGAACTTAGCAGATTCGTTGTTGTAACCCTTAACGACAGAGCTATTGAGGTCGTTGCTCAAGGTGATCTTTTCGTCGAGAACGGTCTTGAAGTCGCCATTTTCAGCAAAGAGCTTCTTGTAGCCATTGTAGACAATCAGATTTGCAGAGTAGTAGGTACCGCCAATGTAAGCGTTCATGAGAGCGCCCGGCAGAAGAGTCATGACTTCGAGTTCTTCCTGGCTCAGCTTAGAAGAAATAACGTGGTCGAATGCAGCAGCATCCTTATCGAGGCCGAAGGCAACAGCCAGTTCGGAGTTAGCCTGCTTGCTAGCTTCGTCGAAAGAAACAGACTTCAGCAAGGTCTGGATACGGGCAGCCTTGTAGTCAGAAAGGAAGTCAAGAACGATGGTATCGCTTGCATCCATGTCAACGAGAGCGCTGAAGGTGAAGTTGGTTACGGAGCCCACGCTAGCCGGCAGAGCGATGGTGGTGGTGAGCTTTGCGTAAGAGTTCATCATGTTGGTGATGCTGAAATCACCCTGCATACGCAGCAAGTAAGCGCAAACTTCAGTTTCGTTACCGGTAACGGTATTGTAGGACTGCAGTTCGTTTTCGTCCTTCTTCAGGATCAGTTCAGAGGAGAAGCCCTTGCCAGTAGCATTGAAGGATTCATCCACTTCCATGATGTGGAGCATTGCAGAAGAAGACATCTTCTGGAATACTCGACCGTCTTCTTCGCAGCTGCCAGACAGAGCCGGGAAGCGAACGAACACGCTCTTATTATAGACTACATCGAGATTCTTGTTAGGAACCAGAACCGGGAAGTCGAATTCGCTGGTTGCGCCGCCGCAGTTGACGGTCACAGTCATAATGCCCTTGTCTTCGTCGGTGCTCTGGTCGGCAACCTTACAAGCCAACTTTTCGGTCAAATCTTCGGTAATCTGAGCAGAAGCGGAAGAAACGGCTGCGTCAACCTTTTCGGTTACAGTCTTGTTGATGGTATCGAGAGATGCCTTGTAGAGATCCTTATAGACGCTGTCGTAAACGGCCTTTACAACGCTGTCTGCGTTAATGTCGGCACCATCTTCGCCCTTATCGCCCTTTGCGCCGTTGGTAACGGTAGCAATGACTTCGCCATCGCAAATGAACTTATAGCCAGAAGAATCCTTAAGAGCTTCGGCAGAGCAGCGCTGCTGGATAGATTCCTGAGCGCTAATGGTCACCCACTTGCCTTCAGAGCAAACATACATAGTGGCAGTGGATTTTTCGAAGGCCATGCTGCCTTCACTTTCGTCGTTACATTCGACGTCTTCGATCTTATCTACGGTAAGGTAGTTTTCAGACTTGTTGACCATGATAACGTCATCGCCGCATGCAAAGAGACCAAATGCCAATGCACAGCTAGATGCCGCTAAAGCAATATGTTTGCGATTCATATTTTTGTCCTTTTTTAAAATTTTCACACCAAAATTAGCTGATTGTAAGTTTTTTGTAAAGTATTTTTTTTATTTTTGGCCAAAAAAAGTGTGATTTTCATCAAATTTGTGTTTTTTTTTGTGTAAAAATGAACTTTTTGGAATATTTTTTCGTATAATGCGCGCTCAAATTAGGTCAAAATGAAAGTAAAAACGGACGATGCATATATAATATGCCCCCACTGTGGGGCCGAAATCAAGGCCGACGCCACCTTCTGCCGCCACTGCGGTAGCGACAAAACCACCGGCTGGAAAGACGGCGCTGATTTCGCGGACGAGGAACTCCCCGACTACGAGGAAATTCTGGAGAATGAGTTCGGGAACGACCCCAATAGCCCTTATGCAAAAAAGAAAAGCGGCTTGGGTGGTATTGTAGGCACCATCGCCGCAGTCATCGTGGCCTTGGCCTTTATGGCCGCCATGGTCATGCATTAAAAGAAAAACGCGGGTTAAACCCGCGTTTTTTATTTCAAAGTCTTTTCCAGTTCGTTCAGGGTATCTTCGGCTTCGGAGTAGTCGTAGTCGTCGATCTGTTCCTTCAACTTCTGCAGCAGGCGTTCCTGGTTCTTCTCGAATGCAATATTCTCGATGTCGTCCAAGGCGCGTTTACAGTGGGTTGAAGAGCAGGAATCCACGGCAGCCTTCAACTTCTCGATGGCATCCTTCAGTTTGCTCTGAGCTTCCGGATCCACGGTCTTTTCCACAGGAGCATTCTGTTCAGAAGCGATGTTTGTCAACGCATTTTCCAAACCTTCTACAGTATTCTGCAGCTTGTTTGTAAAATCATTGAACTCGTTCTGGTCGAATTGCTTCTGGCTTAGGCGGCTTTCCAGGACCTGTGCCGATTTCTGAAGTTCCACGGCACCGATTGTTCCGCTAAGACCCTTGACCGTATGGGCGACTCGGGTTGCATCTTCGTACTGGCCGTGTTCGGCAAACTTAATGATGCTTCCGTGTCGTTCGTTATAGTCCTTAACGAAACCCTGCAGGATCTTTAGGTACAAGGTCCTGTTGTTGTTGGAATGGTAAAGACCAAGGGATGCGTCAAAGTCAGGAATCTTCTGGAACATGGCGATAAATGCTTCGTCTTCAGAAGAGGCGTCTTCCTCGTCCTTCTTCATGATGTCGACGATATTGTTGTTTTCAGCATTGGCATCAATCGGCAGGAATCTTGCCATTTCCTCGTAGAGAAGAGTCGGGTCGATGGGCTTGACGATGTGGGCGTTCATGCCGGCTTCCAGGCATTCTTCCGTATCCTTCTGGAAGGCTCGGGCGCTCATGGCAAGGATAGGCACTTCCTTGAAGTACTTCTCGGAACGGGCTCGGATGGCCTTTGTGGCTGTCAAACCGTCCATAATGGGCATCTGGATATCCATCAGCACCAGATCGAAAGCATCTTCCTTAAGCAGGTCCAGAGCTTCCTTACCGTTGTTGGCGATCATGGCGGTAAGGCCTACGCTATTCAGCAAGGATACTGCCAGTTCCTGGTTCATCTTGTTGTCTTCCACAAGGAGAATCTTTGCTTCCTTGAAGTAGAACTTTCGTTTTTCCTTCTTGGAAGCCTTCTTGTAGGTCAAGTCCTCGCCTACGGCTTCCTGCATGGCGCTTAGCATGGAACTGATCTGTAGCGGCTTCGGCACAAAGCTATTGTAGCCAAGTTCCACCGCCTTTTCTATGCTGGATTCATCAAAATTCAGCGGATGCATCAGCACCTTGGGAATGTTGAACATAACCGGATTAAGGCCGCGGGCAAAGTCCAGACCACTCATAATAGGCATGGAGTAGTCCACCAGGAACAGATCGTAGGGATCCTCCCCTGCTTCTTCATGGGCCTGCACAAGGTCCAGGGCTTCGTCAACGGAACGGGCCTCTTCCACCACGCACTGCAGTTTCTCAAGGTAATGGCGGAGTACATCTCGGAGATTGTCGCAATCATCCACCAGGAGCACGTTCTTGTTACGGAAGGTCTGAACCTTGGACCAACGGGGTTCGCCTGCATTGGCTGCCACCGGAAGGGTAATGGTGAAGAAGAACTTGGTGCCAACGCCCGCTTCACTGGAGACCTGCAGCTGGCCTCCCATCAATTCCACCAGGGACTTGGAAATCACAAGACCAAGGCCTGTTCCACCATATTTACGTGTAGTAGAGCCGTCTGCCTGGGTAAAAGCGTTGAACAGCTTGCCTACCTGTTCCGGAGTCATGCCGATACCGGTATCCTTGACGCAGAAGGAAAGCTTTACATTGTTGGCAAGGCGCTGAACAAGCTTTACGCTCAAGGTTATGTCACCCTTTTCGGTAAACTTGGTGGCATTGTTAATCAGGTTGGTAAAGATCTGGGAAAGTCTCAAGGGGTCACCCATCAAGACTTCGGGGATTTCAGGATCCATGTCCACAATCAATTCAATGGGACGACCTGCGATACGGACTTCTGCCAGGGCTGCCACTTCACCGATGACATTGGGAAGATCCAGCTGGGTAATTTCCAGTTCCTGTTTCTTTGCCTCGATCTTGGAGAAGTCAAGAATATTGTTGATGATACCCAAAAGGGACTTTGCGGCACTTCCAATGCGATCAATAAAGCCGTGCTGGCGTTCGTCCAACTGGGTTTCGGACATCAGGTGTGCCATACCGATGATCGCATTCATCGGAGTACGGATTTCATGACTCATGTTGGCAAGGAATTCACTCTTGGCCTGTGTAGCCTGTTCCGCAATTTCACGGGCTGCCATGACTTCGGTAATGTCGATCATGGTGGCCATGTAACCTACGATAGATTCCTGGACCTTCAAGGTACAAGCTTCGCCACGGAACCAGATATTGTTCTGGGTGCTGCTGGACTTGAGCATGAAGGAGTCCTTCCAAACTTCTCTCTTGTCGAAGGATGTCTTAAGGGAATTGATCACATTTTCGGGGATTCCCACGTCCTTCAGATCCGAGATAGAAAGACCGATCATCTTGCGCCATTCGACGCCCAGCAAGTCGGCTAATTGCTTAGACACATACTTGACCTTACGGGTCAAATCAAAAATCATGACGATGGAGTGGTCCGCAGACATCATGATGGTATCCAAGATGGTGTCCTTCTGGATGCCGCTGGTTTCATCGTTGATCATAAAGAGATAGCGCATTGCGCCGTCGTCTTCCACGAGAACCTGGAAGACTATGCTCCACCATGCGATTTCCCCATCCTTGCTACGTACGGGAAGAAGAATCTTTCTTTCGCTGGCTAGCATTTCACCACCTAAGGCGACACGATGGGCGAACTTTTTGAAATGATCCGAGGGGAAATACTTGAACAGGATTTCGCCCTTGATATCCTCCCCTTCATTCAGGAAGTCTACGATGTAGGCGCTGGCGTGCAGAATGTCGAAGGAGTCGTTAGTCAGGATCAACCTGAAGTTGTCGCTACCAAGCAACGTGTCGAACATGGTACTGGACTTGACGCTATCATCCAGGTCCTTTTCAATAAACTTTTTAAATAAGATATGGGCGATAAGGGCGGCAAGTCCCATGAGCAGGAGAACGCCCAGAGCGACCAACAGGATCATTGCGGAAAGGTTTCGTTCAATACCGGCGATGATTCTGTTCTGCTGCATGACATGCACAACGTAGAAGGGGGAATCCTTCAACGGGGCAATCATGAACACCATGTCTTGATGCTGCTGATTAGTCTGTTCAATATGGATTACAGTTCCTGCCTTCAATGTGTCGGAGCTGTACTTGCCAGAAATAAGCTGCAGAAGGTTAGTCACCGTATCGTGTTCCACCTTTCCGCGGCTGGTTTCATAGGGGAAATAGGTAAAGAGGTTGTCGTTTTCAAGGCTCATCAGGGCGGTAACACCACCTTCGTCGCGAACCAGATTGCCCATAGAAACGCGAATCTTGTGAAGATCCAGGTCTTCGGCAATAGCACCGCGGAACTTCTTGTTCTTATCCCAAATCGGATAAGAGAGCGTCATCACGTGCTTTTTGATATCGTTGCGCAGAGTCGGGCCGCTTACGGCAAGGCCACGCTTTCTAGAAGCCTCGAGGTACCAAGCCTTTGTTCTAACTTCTGCATTCTCGCTGGAAAGTTTTGTACCGCGACCAGAAATAAAGTCGCCGGACACGTTACCATAATAAACGTCAAGAATGACGTCGTTGCCCTGGTAGTGCTTGCTCATGACCGGCCTGGACTGGGCTTCCTTGGGCATATTCTGCTGGAATTTCTTTGCAACGTTCATGAACGACTTCTTGTAGTTGCCAAAGAAGGCGTCAAGTTCGTTAACCACCTTGTCCTGGAGAGCGGTCTCTGTAGCCCTATACGAAGACACGATAAGCATATTCTTTACGGAGAAGTAGAATATGAATACCAAGGCGGCAGCGGCAATAAAAATCGGCAATGAATAGACAAGAGAAATCTTCCAACGAAGACGTCTACGTTGAGCATTTAAAGGACTGTGCGTCATCTTAACACCCTAGGAGCTTAATTGGCGTCCTTGAATTTCTCATAGATGGACGGAAGTGCGCTTTCAATTTCTATAAAGGCTTCGACTACGTCCGGGTCGAACTGGGTTCCGCTACCCTTCTTGATTTCGCCAACGGCCACATCATGGGAGAACGGTTCCTTATAGGGGCGACGGGAAACCAGGGCATCGTAAACATCGGCAACGGCCATGAGGCGTGCGCCAACGGGAATTTCATCACCCTTCTTCTTGGTGGGATATCCCAGACCGTCCCATCTTTCATGATGGTAGAGCGTAATGTCGGCTGCGATTCTAACCAGGGGATGTTCGCCAAGTTCACGGGTGGCTCTCACAAGTACGTCGTATCCAATCTGAGGGTGAGCGCTCATGACGTCGCGTTCCTGGTCATCTAGGCGACCGGGCTTATGGAGAATTTCGTCGGGAATACCGACTTTGCCGATATCGTGAAGCGGAGCTGCGCCGGCGTAGTAGCCGATGTATTCCTGGTTGGGAATGAACTGGGCAAAACGAGGATGGTGCTTGAGTTTCTCGGCCAACATCTGTACCACAACCTGGGTACGCTTAATGTGTTCGCCGGTATCGGTATCGCGGTGTTCTGCCAGGGAACCAAGGCAGTTGAGCATCACGTTCAGAGTGGTGCGTAAAGTCTTTGTCTGCTCATCCACGATATCGTGGAGATGATCGCGCTGGTGCTTGAATTCAAGCTGATTCTTGATACGGAGACGAACTAGGTCGGGATTGAAAGGCTTGGTAATGTAGTCGACGGCACCCAGGTCCAAACCGGTCTGCTCGCTCTTGGAGTCGGCCTTGGCTGTCAAGAAAATGACGGGAGTGTTCTCCACCAGTCCGTTGGCGCGCATCTGTCGAAGAGTTTCGTAGCCATCCATTTCGGGCATCATAACGTCCAAAAGGATAAGGTCAGGTTTGACCTTTTCTGCAAGCATCAATGCTTTCTTGCCGTTGAGGGCTACATACATGTCGTAGTCGTTAGAAAGGATACCCTCTAAGACTTCAATATTAGTCTTGGTATCATCAACGACCAAAATTTTCGCTCTACCTAGTTCCATGCATTTGAATATATGCTTTCAAATCAAAATAAATCAATATGTTTTATTCCAAATTGGATGAAAAACACGAGTTTTTGTGCAAAAAATGTGTTTTGGAGCCTATTTGTAGCAATTTGGTCAGTTTAGAGTGCCGGAAACGGCTCTTTGGAGCTTGATAAAGGCATTAATGGGGTCTGCGTAGTTCCAGATTCCGCCCAGAACAGCCACCCCGGAAAGGGGCATTTTCTTAAGATCGGATATGGTTTCCGGCTCTACCCCACCCCAGCCGATGATGGGTATTCTGGGGGCTTGGATTTCCTTCAAATAATCCTGGGGCAAAGTCTTTACTATTTCAAGAGCTGATAGAGGCTGGTAGAAGGGGCCAATCAGGGCTCCGCTGACCCAATCGGGCAACTTGTTGTATTCATCCAGGGTATTGCACAGGGCGATGCAGTTCACCCTTTTCCAGCATTCAGGAACATCGCCCATAAGGCTGAGGGCATCGGCCACGCAACCGCGGACATCCAGACGTTCCGCCAAATCGGGTGTTCCCCTGACCCAGATGCGATCGCGGTATTCCATATCTAGGCTCATGAGCCAACGTTCGTATTCGTCGTCGGTGGCCCTGGGGGCTCCGATCCTGCTTTTCTTGTCCAGAATCAGGCGGGAAAGTCCACGGCGGAACATTTCCTCAATATCTTCATATTCGGCGGAAAAGCCGTCCGGGCAGGTGACAAGCCAAAGTCTCAAGTTCTTGATTACGGAATCCATGGAAGAAAAAGTAGGAATTAAACAATGAAATCGCGGATGTTTTGGATGAAAAAAAGATCTTCCCGTTTTATTTGGATAAAGTGACGTTTCAGGAAACTGGGTAAAAACAGGGTCATTTTGGGTAAAGTAGCCTTTTTGTAAGTTTTTGGAAAGGTCATTTACCCTTCAGAACCGCAGTTTTTTGGACAGTCTTTACATAGAGTGTTCAAAAAAGTGGATTTTTTTAGTGAATTTTTGAAAAATATTTCACTTTTTGACATGAAAAATGGGTAAATTTACCTTGGATTTTTATAAATCGCAAGTTTTAAATAACTAACACAATAATTGGAGACACACATGGCAAAGAAGATGATTGCGTGTGACGGTAA
>JAKSID010000069.1 GCA_024399035.1 Fibrobacter sp.
GTTTTTTATACATGAAAACCCCGAAAGTTTTGTCCAACTTTCGGGGTTCACATCAGCTTGAGTGGACTTTTTTTATTTTAATTGCGGAGTAAAAAAAGGAGGCTATAATGAGAAAATTTATTTCCCTAATATTTTGTTTGGTAGCAGGTTTGTTCGCAAAGGAATGGGAACAGACCATTGTTATTGATCCCATTGCAGGCCAAAGTTGGGGCTTTGGTGAAAACGGCATCGATTATGGTTATGATTCCTACATACATTGGTATGTTTCCGAAGCATGCGTATGCGACATGGTTGTAATCGGTGGCTGTCAACTGTCGCTTTATATGAACGCACCGCGAGATGCTGATGAAAAGTTTTGGAGGGTGCTGTCGACGGATTCGTTGGTTGCGGAAAAAACTTTGAATTTAGATGATACCACCAGCTTTAAGTTGTCCTCGTATCGTAGTGAATATTCGGGGGACGACACTTATGTTTTCAACAGAAAATCTCCTATTGAAAATGATACGGCATACTTTGTCTATCAAAAATCATCATCTTACTTCGCTTTGTGTCAATACATAACGGTATATGATGTCGTGGATTCTAGGGAGGATGGTGAAGGCATTCCTGCCCACTTCGCTCATCAGTGTGTTTACCAGGATGAAGGAACTCCTACATTCAGTAAGATCCCGATGTTTGCTGATGTGTTACCGGAGTCGAAATTTGCTGACATTGATCGCTGGTCCGGATTCAATGGAGATTTTGCGGAGCCAAGGCCAAGAAAAACTTCGGAAAATAAGACTTATTTGGTCAACGGAAAACGAAATAAAGGAAATCAGGCTAGTCATGTGAATGTGGAATATGGTCGTACTAGCAGATCGTTGCGTTGATAGGATGTCGTATTGATAATCAAAAAAGGAACTCCGCTTGGGGTTCCTTTTTGCTTAATCTTCAATGAGGTTCATGATTGCGGCTTGTTATCGGCCCAAAGTTTCTCTGTAGTTGTGGACCGCTTCCTTGTAGCTTGCTACAGCCTTGGAAATGCGTTCGGCGATATCCTTCTGGCCGGCGTCGCTCATCATGTAGGCTTCGTCTTCAAGGTTACTGATGAAGCCGATTTCGTAAAGCACTGCGGGCATTAACGCACCCACCAGCACCATGAAGCCAGCACCGCCGACGCCGCCGGCCTGCTTGCGAATCTTGTAGCCATCGTTAGCCTTAAGAAGTTCCTCGGTGAACATGTAGCTGTTCTGCTTGTACTTTTCCAGGCGGGCTTCCAGCTTGAACCATTCGATGGGGGAGAGTTCTTCCTTGGCGTTCTTTTCGCCGTAGAGGGTGGCCACCTTGTTTTCGCGGCGGGCGATGGCCTTGTCTTCTTCGCTTTCAGGAGCGCGAAGTACGTAGACGTGGTAGCCCTTGATTTGCTTTTTACGTTCGGGGGTTGCGTCCACGGCATTGCAGTGGAGGCTGATGAAGAGGTCGCCGTCCCACTGGTTTGCCAGATTTGCGCGCTGGCCCAGTTCGATGAACACGTCCTTGTCACGGGTCATCTTGACATTGAAGCCTTCTTTTTCAAGTTCTTTCTTCAGAAGTTTGCCCACGGTGAGGACGATGTCCTTTTCCTGGGCGTTGACGCCGAGAGCGCCGGAGTCCTTGCCGCCGTGGCCGGGGTCAATGACGATGGTCTTGACTTCGCGGGTACCTGCGGTTTCGTTCTTAGGTGCGGCGACAGCGACTGTTTTGTCGGCGGCGGCGGAACTGGATACGGCGACTGCTGCGGAACTCTTGGGTGCGACTGCTGCGGAACTCTTGGGTGCGACTGCTGCGGAACTCTTGGGCGCGGCAGCTGTTACGGAACTGCTGGAAGTGACGGCTGCGACGGGTTGCGCGGGCTGTGCTGCGGACTGCGCTGCGGGCTGCGCGCTAAGTTCCTTCGCAAAGATTTTCTTGGTATCGTTTGCCGCAATCCAAATTTTTCCATCGAGAATTTCCGGAGCCATTTCAAGGGAGATGCTCTTGCCGCCTACGCTTACGTAGGGGAGGCCGATGGCAAATTTTGCGGTGTCCTTCGCAGAAATCAGGTTGAATGTTTTCTGTACAGGAAACCAGTGGAAAGAGGCCTTTTGTTCCTTGGCGAAAAGTTCGATGTCTGCCTTTGCTACGGCACTTGCGGTTGCCGGTGCGGCCCAAATACTTGCGGCGCAAGCGAGAGCGAAAAGCAAAATGCAGAGAACTCTATTCATGCCGAGCCTTTATTTGTGAGCCTTTGCTGCGCGGGCCATTTCCATCTTTGCGTCGCGTTCCAAAAGGGACTGACGCTTATCGTGCTGGTCTTTGCCTCGGCAGATTCCCATTTCAAGTTTGGCGCGGCGGTTCTTAAAGTAGATTTTCAAGGGAATGAGGGTGCAACCCTTCTGTTCCTTGGCCTTGCGCATTTTCTGGATTTCGTGAACGTGTGCCAGAAGCTTACGGCGCCTTGCAGGGAAATGGTTGAAACGGTTTGCAAAAAGGTATTCGTCAATGTGCGCACCAACCAACCACAGTTCGTCCTTTTCTTCGTCCAGGTCGATCCATGCTTCGCCAATGGTGCACTTGCCATCGCGAATGGATTTGACTTCGGAACCGATGAGCATAATGCCCACCTCGAAGGTTTCATCCACAAAGTAAAGGTGGTTTGCCTTTCTGTTCTGGATGACTGGAGTTGCCTGTTCTTTCTTTGCCATTGGCTAATAAACCTTTCGACTATTTTTTCTTTGCTGCCGGCTTCTTTGCAGAGGCCTTGGTGGCAGACTTTGTTGCAGCCTTGCTTGCAGCGGACTTAGCGGCGGTGGCCTTGCGGGCGGCCTTTGCCTTGGTCTTGTCTGCAGCCTTAGGAGTCTTGGATTCCACAAGCTTCTTGGATTCCCAACCCACCTTCTTCTTTTGTACGTGAGGAACGGCGGCGTCCAAGGCTTCTTGGAGTTCGGTGCAGCCTTCGCCTGTGAATGCGGAGGTGACGATGACCTTTTCGCCATTGTCCTTAAACTGCTTGATTGCTGCGTCAATGCCCAGGTCGCTCTTGTTCAATGCGATTACGTAGGGTTTCTGTGCAAGCTTGGGGTGGAACGCGGCCAGTTCGCCCTTGAGAACTGCGAACTGTTCGTAGGCGTTATCCAAGAAACCATCGATCACAAACAAAAGAGTGTGGGTACGTTCGATGTGCTTCAGGAACTGGTGGCCAAGGCCCTTGCCTTCGCTGGCGCCTTCCAAAAGACCCGGAATATCTGCAACCACAAAGCTGTGGCCGTGCATCTGCACAATGCCAAGCACCGGTTCCAGTGTGGTAAAGGGATAGTCGCCAACCTTGGGGCGACCGCTGGAAATCTTGTTCACCAGGCTGGACTTACCAGCGTTGGGGAAGCCCACCAGACCAACGTCTGCCATGAGCTTCAATTCCAGATAAAGTACGCGCTTTTCGCCAGCTTCGCCGGGCAGGCACTTACGGGGAGCCTGGTTGGAGGGCGTTGCAAAATGCTGGTTGCCCATACCGCCCTTGCCGCCACGAGCGGCAATCCAGCGCTGACCGTCTTCGGTGAGGTCGGCGAGGATTCGGCCTTCTTCGTCCTTGACGATAGTGCCGCGGGGTACGCTTACGATAAGGTCGTCTGCAGATGCGCCGGTGCAGCGCTTGGCCCCACCGGGCTGGCCGTTCTGGGCCTTGTAGACGCGGGCGTTGCCCATGTCCAGCAGGGTAGAATACTGTTCGTTGACTTGGAGGATAACGTGACCGCCGCGGCCGCCGTCACCACCATCGGGGCCGCCCAGGGGTACAAACTTTTCGCGGTGGAAACTGCAGATGCCGTCGCCGCCTTTGCCGGAGCGTACTTCGATTGATTTTTCGTCTAAAAACATAATTCTCCCGTGGAGTGGGTGAGGTTTGGTTTTTGCGGATTGCTCCGCGGTTTACAGGCCCAGGGTTTCGTCGAGACCCAGGGCGATGTTCATATTCTGGATAGCAGCGCCGCTGGCGCCCTTACCCAGGTTGTCGATAATAGTGGTGACCTGCATAACGGTTTCGTTACCGAACACCTGAATGCAAGCGTTGTTAGTGCCGTTGCAAATGGTGGGGTTCAGGCGACCGTTGACCAAGGCCGGGCTTACGGCCGGAGCTGCTTCGTAAGGCATGACCGTTACGAAGTTGGAGCCTTCGTAGTGCTTCTTCAGAACGTCAGTCAGTTCTTCGGGAGTAACCTTCTTGGTCAGCTGGTTTGCAAAGATGGCTACGGTAACAGCCATGCCCTTGTAGTAGGGACCCAGCACCGGATTGAAGAAGGGAGTGTTCTCCAACTGGCAGTACTTCTTCATTTCGGGAAGGTGCTTGTGGGAGAGAGCCAAGGCGTAAGGTGCCGGAGCCATGATGGCCAGGGATTCACCGGCCTTGTGGCTGAGGGCAGCTTCTTCTTCGTATTCTGCAATGAGCTTTTTGCCACCGCCGGAGTAACCGGTAAGGCTGTAGGCTGCAACGTTTGCGGACTTGGGCAAAAGGCCGCTAGCAACCAGCGGATTTACACCAAGAATGAAACCGGTGGCGTGGCAGCCCGGGTTTGCAATGCGCTTTGCCTTGCTGATAGCTTCGCGCTGGGCGGCGGAAAGTTCCGGCATCCCGTAGGTCCAGTCGGGATTCACGCGGTGAGCCGTGGAGGCGTCGATAATGCGTGTCTCGGGATTGGTGCAGAGGGCTGCGCTTTCTACGGCGGCAGCATCCGGCAGACACAGGAAGGTCACGTCGGATTCGTTAATCAAACGCTGACGTTCATTTACGTCCTTACGGAGTTCCGGATCGATGCGGAGGACTTCGATGTCTGTACGCTTTGCGAGACGGTCGTAAATCTGGAGACCAGTGGTACCTGCTTCACCATCAACAAAAATCTTGAACATTGCAATATTCCTTAGGAAAAGTGGTTAGTGAACAGTAAACAGTGGTTAGTTTAAATAATCGTGGCTGCGCCACTTGATATAAGCGCTTTGCACGCACTAATCACTAACCACTAGTCACTAATCACTTAAATTACTTACCAGCGCCGCAGCACTTCTTGTACTTCTTGCCGGAACCGCAGGGGCACGGATCGTTACGGCCAACGTCCGGTTCGGTCTTCTTGACGGTTTCCTGCTTTACAGCACGGCCATCGTAGAAGAACCATGCACCACCGACCTTGTGGAATTCGCCAAGTTCGTGGTGATTGCGGGTGATGTTGCCCTGCTTGAAGCGTGCGATGAATTCAACCCAACCGATGTTCTTTTCTTCTTCGGTCTTGGTCTGCTTGATTTCGATGCCCAGCCATTCGGATTCCTTGCTCCATGCTTCTACGCTGGGTTCGTCAAAGTCAGAACGCTGAGTAGCTTCCAGGGATTCCTTGAGCCATGCGATTTCGTGCTTGGCATAAGCGGTGTAACGAGAACGCATCAAAGCTTCGGGAGAAGCGGCGAGAGCAGTCTGCTTGATGATAGGTTCGCAGCATTCGCAATATTCCTTACCGGAACCGCAGGGACATAAATCAGCCATAAAAAATCCTTTGTTTTAAGATTAAAGTTACGGGGATAAAGGTAGTAAAAAAGAGGGGGTCAAATAAAAAGAATCAGGGGATTTCAGAAGCTTTTAAATACCCATTGAACCCAATTTTGTAGGTCAAAATGCGTGGAACAATGTGCCTAGCCTACAACCATGTTAACTTGTATGTGATGTTTTTTGCCAGGGTGGGGTGTTTTCTTGGAAAAAGGGGGTGTTTTGGGCTATTTATTTGGGATTTAGCACGATGATGAGCCCCAAAAGTGCTTGTTGAGGTTGATTTTTGTAGGCTAACATTAGGTCTGTCGCAGTGTTTAGCCTACATTTTCTTTGAAAAATGGCTTGAAATACGGCAACAACAAAAGGATTCTGTGAACAAAAAAGACCCTGGTTGTACCAGGGCCTTTTTGTGAGAACGAGGCTCAGTCGCAGTCTGTTTTCTTGCGCTTAGAGCCGAGCGGTCATTACAGGCACTTCTTGAGGAGCCAGAATTCTTCCTTGCCGACCCGGCCGGGGAGACTGCCTACAGCCGGGATGCGGTCAACGATTTCGAAGACGCCGTCCAAGCGAGCCATCAGTTCGCCTTCGCTGGTGCAGTGCGGGGGACCCTGGAGGGTCTTGCCGTTCATCAGCGGGTACATGAGGGAGATAAGGATGCCGTCGTCCTTGAGCATCTTGTAGCAGACTTCGAAGAATTCATCGCGGCGGCCCGGGTGAATTGCGGTGAAGGTACCGTAGTCGTAAACGATGTCGAACTGCTGGCCACCGCGCTTTGCATCCTTGGGAGAAAGCGTGAACAGGTCCAGGTCCAAGGAACGCAGGTTTTTGTGCTTGCGGCTCAAGTGATCCAGTTCGTCTACAGCGGTAGCTGCAAAATCAACTGCCAGCACGTCGTGACCACGTGCGGCCCATGCTTCGGCGTCGTAACCGAAACCTGCTCCAGGAACGAGGACGGAGCCAGTTGCGGGGCAGGCAGGGTTCTTGAAGAATTCCAACAAGGCAGGGGTAGCCTTCTTGGTATTCCAATAATCCTTACCTTCGGCGTAGAGGTTGTCCCAGAATTCCGGGAGGTTCTGTGTTAACATAAGTTACTTCCTTTTATCTTCTAATCTAATTGGACCTAGGAGTTGCATCGGGGAGGCTGTGGCCGCGTTCGAATGCTTCTTGGTTGTCCTTGTTCTTCTTGTAAGCAAGCTGTCCGCAGGCGGCGAGGATATCGCGACCGCGGGCGGTACGAATCGTAATCTGAACCTGTGCTGCACGGACTGCGGCGAGGAATGTATCCACTTCGTCGGGGGTGGGTGCGTGCAAGTTGGGGTCGTCACCATCGTTCAAGATAATGGCGTTCACCTTGACGCGGCGAGGTGCGCAAATGCGGATCAGTTCCTTGGCGGCCTTGGGCGTACAGGTGATGTTCTGGATCAGAACGAATTCGAACGTCACATAATTATCGGTTCTACGGATATATTCGTCTACCGCTTCCAAAAGTTTTTCGATGGGCCAAAGGTCATTTACCGGCATGACGGAAGAGCGGTATTCGTTATTGGTGCTGTTCAGGCTGATGGCCAGGCAGCAGGGCGTGTTGCGGTCCACCAGTTCCTTGATGCGGGGGACGACGCCGCTGGTGCTGACGGTCATGCGCTTGGAGCCCATGTTGAACAGCTTCTGGTTGTGCAGAGTGCAGCAGACTCGGTGTACGTTTTCCAGGTTGTTCAGGGGTTCGCCCATGCCCATGAAGATGATGTTGGTGACCTGGGCGATCTGACCTTCTTCGTTGAAGATGTTGTTGTCTTTCAGGTACCAGTTGACGTTCAGGATTTCTTCGAGGATTTCGCCGGCTTCGAGATTGCGGAAGAAGCCCATCTTGGCGGTGCGGCAGAATGCGCAGTTCATGGCGCAGCCCACCTGGGTAGAAACGCAAACAGAAAAACGACCGTTGGCGGGGATCATCACGGTTTCGATGTGATATCCGTCATGGGTTTCGAACAACCATTTGACGGTTCCGTCTACGGAAACCATGTGCTGGTCTTCCTTGAGGGAACGCAGTTCAAACTGGTTTGCCAACTTTTCGCGAAGTGCGGGTGAAATATTCACCATTTCGTCGTAGGAACGGACCTGCTGGCAGAACAGCCATTTCTGAATCTGGTCTGCTCTAAAAGGCTTTTCGTCGACGTCCCTAAGCCAAGCTTTCAGTTCGTCTGTGGTAAGTGTTTTTATGTTGCGCGGCCATTCCATAGGTCGCAAAGATAGTAAAAAATAGCCTTTTTGTTAAGGGTCGTAGATTACGGCTGTGACTTGTGTCTGATGTTTTCGATGTAGTCGTTGCAACGGTTTGGCGAAGCTGCGATCTTGGCCGGTTCCGAAGCCCTGCATTTGTCTTCCATTTCGTAAAAATTGTACAGTTTGTCCACTTCCTGGAATAGTTCGGTCAGGGTCATTTTGCAGGCCGTGGCCAGGACGCTCATGGTGAAAATAGAGGGGGCTCTCTTGCCGCTTTCGACTTGGGAGATGAACTGGCGGGTAATATGGGATTTGAGGGCGAGTCCCAGCTGGGTTAGCCCTGTTTTTTGACGTTTGGCGAGAAAAATGTGCTGGATGACTTTCGATAAGATGATTTGCTTGTAGATCATTCTTCCTCCACGGCGTGGTATGGGTAATAATGTGTTCCTGTTTTTAACCTTGTATGTAAATTTAGAATAAAATTAAACGCGCCGTGCAAACAACTGTTTGCAAAATGAAGGACAGTTTGAAAAGTTTTTGAAACAAAATGTCTGGGGAGGTATAAAACGAAAAAAAGCAGTAAGATTTCTCTTACTGCTTTTTTCTGCGGGTGCCAGGACTCGAACCTGGAGCCTTTTGGTTCGTAGCCAAACGCTCTATCCAGTTGGGCTACATCCGCTCGTTTTGTGTGCCCAATAATAGCTTTTCATAAAGATTTGTCAAGGGTGATTCAGTAAAAAAGTTCAATTTTTTTAATTAGGCCCAAATAGGGCGGTTTTTGCCCTTATTCCTGGTTGATGTATTCCAAGGCCCATCCATATAATTAGCTATCTTTGGCCCAACGAATTTTTATAAGCGTTATTAGAAATGAACAAAGTCAAATCCGTTTTGATGTCCATCCTGATGGAACTTAAGAGTTGGGTGACCAACAAGAAGGTCCTGATCTGGTTGGCTATACTGATGATTCCCGTCATTGCAGTCTTTACCACTGCAGTTGTCGTCTACAATCATTTTGCACCGGAACTGCCGTCTCTTTCCCAGCTGGAACAGATCAACCCCAAGCTGGTTACAAAGATCAACGACATGAACGGCGAAGTGGCCCATGAATACTTCGTGGAACGTCGCGAATGGACTCCCATCGATTCTATTCCCGAAAATGCAATCCACGCTGTGATGGCTACGGAAGACCGAGTCTTCTTTAGTCACTGGGGCATGAACGTCTGGGCTATTCCCTCTGCTGTCATGGAGAGTGTGTTCTCCGGTAAGAAACTCCGCGGTGCTTCTACCTTGACCCAGCAGCTGACCAAGCTTTTGTTCCTGACTCCGGAACGTTCCATTTCCCGTAAGATCAAGGAAATGATGACCGCTATCCGAATCGAACAGACCTACACCAAGAAAGAAATTCTTGAATTCTACATGAACGAAGTGTACCTGTCTGGCGGTAACTATGGTTTCCAGGCTGCAGGTAAGTTCTACTTCGGCCGCTCCTTGGATAGCTTGACGATTCCTGAATACGCTGTTTTGGCTGGTATGTTGCAGCGCCCCGAAGCTTATCGCCCGGACCGTCATCCCAAGGCTTCTATGGAACGTCGTAACACCGTTCTTTATGCCATGCGCGATGCAGGTTACATCAACGATGACGAATATCACGAATACATCAAGACTCCCATTGTTCTTGCCCAGAAGGAAGTGAACAACGACGCCGGCCTGTACTTCTACGAAGAAATCCGTAAGTACATGGAAAAGAAGTATGGCGAAAACTCCCTTTATGCTGATGGTGTGACCATCAATAGTACCATCGATCCTGCTATTCAGGCTTTCGCAGATAGCGTTGCCCGTGTCCAGGTGGAAAAGGTCCGCCGCCGCGTCAAGTACCGCGCTACTCGCCGCCTGCAGCTGACCAAGAAGTACGATATGCCCGAAGACAGCATTGTGGCTCACTTCGACAGCGTGTACACCCTCTTTAAGAAGGAATATCTGGCCGTTGATACCAGCGCCAATATCCTGAAGCGCCGTTACCCGGATAGTATCCGTTACCATCACGCAGAAGTGGCTGCCATCTTGATCGAAAACGAGACGGGCGCAATCCGAGCCATGGTGGGTGGTAGCGACTGGAATACTTCTCGTTGGAACCGCGCAGTGCAGTCCCTCCGTCAGCCGGGTTCTTCTTTCAAGCCTATCGTTTACTCCACCGCTATGGATAACGGCGCAAGCCCCTGTGACTCTGTGAACGACTCCCCGGTGACCATTCCCGACCCGGATGACAAGAATCCCAACAAGGTTTGGCGACCGGCTAACTTCGAACATGACTTCGAAGGTATGATGACTCTCCGCCGCGCCCTGTACCGCTCCAAGAACCTGCCCGCAATTCTTACCGCACAGAAGTACGGCCTGAACAACGTGGTGAACTACGCCCGCAAGTTCGGTATCGTCCGCGCGCCCTTGATGGCTGTGCCTAGCTTGGCCCTGGGTTCTGTTGGCGCTACCCTGATGGAAATGACTTCTGCCTACACCGTGTTCCCCAACGGCGGTAACCGCATTGAACCTTACATGATTGAATCCATCGTGGATAAGCACGGTGAAGTGATTGAACGTAACTCCAAGGTTGAACACGAAGTGCTGCGCCCCGCCTCTGCCTACATCATGGTGGACATGATGAAGGACGTGAACGTTCGTGGTACGGCAGCTCGCGTTTGGGCTGGCGGCTTTACTCACCCCAGCGGTGGTAAGACTGGTACTACCAACGACTACACCGACTGCTGGTACATCGGTTACACCAAGCAGTACACTATGGGCGTTTGGGTTGGCTCTGACAGCCCGGGTACCTTGGGCGCTGGCCACACCGGTACCGAAGATGCACTTCCGGTCTGGATTGCTGTGATGAAGGAACTTCACAAGGATCTGCCCCGCAAGCCCTTCCCGGTTCCTCCTGGCGTTGTTAGCCGTGGCGTCTGCAACCACACGGGCAAGGCTGCTGGCGAATTCTGCTCCGAAAAGACTTACTGCTTGTACTCCGCAGGCTATGCTCCGTCTGAAACTTGCGACGGTAACCACTTCTCTGTGAAGACCAAGTCTAATGACGATGCAACCCTCTTCAGTAACAAGGGTGCGTCCAGCTCTCCGGCAACGTCTTCTGGCGGCGCTAAGAAAGCAAGAAAGATGTTCTAAAGATTTGTGGCTCGGCGTTATTGCACGCCGTCCATCACAAATGAAAAAGACCGCTTCTCTGCGGTCTTTTTTTTGCTAAAAAAATACCCCGGCTCTAAGAAGAACCGAGGTATCCATAAGGAGATATCCTTGGAGATCCCGGCTCTAGGGCCGGGATGACATAGTGGAGATTACATCATGCCGCCCATGCCCATGGAAGGATCCATGGCAGGAGCTGCCGGCTTTGCTTCCTTCTTTTCGGTGATCACGCAGTCGGTGGTCAGGATCATAGAAGCAATGGAGGATGCGTTCTTGAGAGCGGTACGGGTAACCTTAGCCGGGTCGATAACGCCAGCCTTGATCAGGTCTTCGTAAGTATCGGTCTTGGCGTTGTAGCCGAAGCCGTCCTTACCTTCCTTAACCTTGTTCACAACGACGGAGCCTTCGCCACCAGCGTTTGCAACGATCTGACGGAGAGGTTCTTCGATAGCGCGCTTGATGATAGCGGCGCCAGTCTTCTGGTCGTCGTTGTTGAGCTTGAGGCCGTCAACAGCCTTAGCAGCGCGGATGAGGGCAACGCCACCACCCGGAACGATACCTTCTTCAACAGCAGCGCGGGTAGCGTGCATAGCGTCGTCCACGCGGTCCTTCTTTTCCTTCATTTCGACTTCGGTAGCAGCACCGACCTTGATCACAGCTACGCCGCCAGCGAGCTTTGCAAGGCGTTCCTGGAGCTTTTCGCGATCGTAGTCGCTAGTGGTAGCTTCGATCTGCTTCTTGATCTGGGCGATACGGCCCTTGA
>JAKSID010000007.1 GCA_024399035.1 Fibrobacter sp.
TTTATACATGAAAACCCCGAAAGTTGTGTCCAACTTTCGGGGTTCACATCAAAAAGCGGGGTCTTTTTTTTGCTTCAAAAGCATCCCCCAGGGGATAATTTTGGATTTCGGGGTCATTTTACGGGAAAACTGCCTCATAAAAATTGTATTTAAATAGCCATCCCCACCCCACATTTTATAGACAAACTAACGTTTTGCGGGAATAACCCCAAGATTTTGGTCACCTTTCCCGTAAATCGGCATGTTTTTCCGAATTTATCCCCGAAACAAGTCATTCAACCGCCACAAAACCCACATTTTTCTACTTTTGCGCTGTATGAGTGAAGAAGTAACTAGCACACTTTCTCAAAAGGTGCAAGATATTGCAAAGTCCCCCAAGTATCGCGGGGCAATCTTCCAGATCGAGGCCGACGAAAAGGGCCTGGCACTGGTGGATGTGAAGGAAGCAAGTCTCAAGGTCTACCTGATGATCGACCCGGACTGCGACAAGATTCTCGAAACACGTTTCTTTACCTATGGTGGTCCGGTATTCACGGCCCTGGCAGACACATTCTGCAAGAAGATCCAGATGGTGACTGTAGACGACGCCTGCAAGATTACCGCAGAATCTATCGAAGAAGAATTGCGAGACGTTCCCGAAGTTCGAGCCATTGCAGCAGACGCTCCTGAAATCGGTCAGATGAACAAGCTGATTGCAAGAATTCTTGAGGAATACCCCGAGAAGAAGGCTACAGCCATCATCATCCGCGAAAAGATGGAACGCATCAAGTACCGCACCCAGACCGCAGAAGGTCGAGCCGAAGCCGATGCCGAGTGGAACGCCATGACCAAGATCCAGCAGATCGAAAAGATCGAGGAATGGCTCCACAAGTCTGTCCGCGGAACGCTGCAGGGCGACGGTGGCGACCTCGAAATTCTGGACCTGGTAGACGGCAACCGCCTGAAGATCCGTTTCCAGGGAGCATGCGCCGGCTGTGGTAGTGCCATGGGCGGAACCTTGTTCTACATCGAAGACGAACTAAAGAACAATGTCTATTACAATCTGGTTGTAGAACCCGAAGACCCCCTGGATAACATCAACCCGGATGCCTCCGTATTCGGCGGTGAACCTTCTGAAACCTAAAGGTTTCAATTATGAATTACGAAGTACGAGATATAGGCTTTCACAAGTACGGCGGCGCCGTCATACAAAATCTCATAATTCATAATTTATAACTCATAATTTTATAACTAACCCCAAAGAGGATAATATGGCTAAAGAACCGAAAGAACTGAAACTCAAGTTCGTTGACCCGCAGCCCATGCGCTACGGTGAAAACTCTCACCAGGCAGCTGTTTTCTATCGCGACCCCACTTGCACTGAAGCAAGCCTCGCTACTGCAAAGCAGCTCCACGGTAAGGAACTTTCCTACAACAACATCGTTGACGCAGATGCCGCTCTTGAAATGGCTCGCGAATTCGCTGGTGAAAATGCAGTTGTCATCGTTAAGCACATGAACCCCTGTGGCCTCGCTACCGGTAAGACCCTCCGCACTGCTATGGAAGCTGCATGGGAAGGCGATCCGGTGTCCGCTTTCGGTTCCGTCATTGCTGTTACCAAGAAGGTCGACCTGAAGACCGCAGAATTCCTGAAGGGCAAGTTCGTTGAAATCCTTCTGGCTCCTGCTTTCGACAAGGACGCTCTTGAATTCCTGCAGAACAAGTCCAAGGACATCCGCCTCTTGGAAGTTGGCGAAATCAAGAAGGCCACCAAGATGAAGGTCTACAAGCACGTGATCGGCGGTATGCTGGTTCAGGACCGCGACGTTGACGTTTACGAAAAGTTCGAATGCGTCACCAAGAAGAAGTTCGCAAAGAACAAGGAAGCCCTCGCCCGCTTCACTTGGATCGTCACCAAGCACACCAAGTCCAACGCCATCGTCATGGGTTACGAATACGCTCGTGGCTACTTCCAGGTTCTGGGTCTCGGCCCCGGCCAGCCCAACCGCATTGACAGTAACCTCCGCCTCTGCCAGCCCCGCGTTCGCGACAACGTTGCTCGCATGAAGGCTGCACAGAAGTTCTTCAACGAAAAGGGCAAGTGCATCGACAAGGCTGGCCTCAAGGCTTTGGAAGCTAAGGTGTTCAGCGAAGTCGTTATGGGTTCCGACGCATTCTTCCCGTTCCCGGATAACGTTGAAGCAGCAGCAGCAGCCGGTGTCCAGTACATCGTGCAGCCGGGTGGCTCCAAGAAGGACGACCTTTCCATCGAAGCTTGCAACAAGCTTGGCGTGGCAATGGTCTTCACCGGCATGCGCCACTTCCGCCACTAAGAAAAACGTCGCTTAGCGACACCAATAACAGCCGCGAAATTACGCTCGTTCCTCGCATGCACCAAACGTGTCATTGCGAGGAGCGAAGCGACGTGGCAATCTAAGCATTTTAGGTATCCATGATTCAAGCTTCCCAAAAGGAAATCAATCAGAAAGAAAAAGAACTGTACTACGCCGTACTTTCTTTTTTGAAGAAGATCCGCAAGGCCGGCAAGACAACCGACAAGGAATGGAAGGAATACCGTTCCGAGCTTAAGGGCATTGCCCTCTCCCCCGATATGGGACGCGCCGCCGATATGTGGACTATGGATAACCTTGACCAGTTCCAGCCCGACAACACCATGCTGCCGCCGCTGAACGACATGGAATGCATCGCCCGCGTTTCGCCGGCATTCCTTTCCCAATTGATTGAAGCTCTCTACTACGGCATGCTGAACCTAACCCAGGCCAACATGATTTCCGACGAAATCCAGGACGCAGATCCGGATTGCGTAACTACAGCTTCTCTTGAAGAACTTCTTGTAAAGCTCTGGATTGGCAACGCCAAGACCTACAAGAAGATGGTGATGAACTAATGGCTCAGAAAGTTCGTGTGATTGGTGGCGGTCTCGCCGGATGTGAAGCAGCTTTGCAATTGGCAAGCCGCGGTTTTGACGTTCACCTGTACGAAATGCGCCCGGTAAAGCCTACCCCCGCCCATCGAGACGGTCACTTGGCCCAGCTGGTTTGCTCCAACAGCTTCAAGGCTCTTGGCGTTACAAGCGCACACGGCTTGCTGAAACAGGAATTGAGAATGCTGGGCAGCTTCCTCATGGAATGTGCTGCCGAAGCCGCCGTTCCCGCAGGCGATTCCCTTACCGTCAATCGCGACATCTTCAGCGAACTTGTGGAAGCCCGCATTGCCGCCTGCCCCAACATCACTTTGCACCGCGAAGAAGTAACATCGCTTGAAGGCGACTGCCCCACGCTGGTTGCCGCAGGTCCTTTGGCCAGCGACACTCTGGCCGACGACATCTTTAAGCGACTGGGCAGCGACCGTCTGCATTTTTACGATGCCATCGCTCCCGTGGTGGAAACAGACTCCATCGACTTTGACCACGCCTTCTATATGAACCGTTGGGAAAAGGGCGAAACTGCAGACTTTATCAACTGCCCCCTGGACCGCGAAACCTACGAAAAGTTCGTGGCAGCCCTTGTAGATGCAGAAGGTGTTGAGCCCCGCCCCTACGAAAAGCATGAACTGTTCGAAGGCTGCCTGCCTGTTGAAGAACTTGCACGCCGCGGTTACGAAACCTTGCGCCACGGTCCCATGCGCCCCATCGGTTTGGGACTGGGCAATAACGGCAAACTTTGGTACGCCGTGATCCAGCTCCGCGCAGAAAACAAACAGAAGACTTTGTACAACATGGTAGGTTTCCAGACTCGCCTTAAGTGGGGCACCCAGAAGGAAATCTTCACCATGGTGCCTGCCTTGAAGAATGCCAACTTTGCACGCTTGGGCTGCATGCACCGCAACACCTTCATCGATTCTCCCAAGTTCCTGGACAAGACTTTGCGCCTGCGCCCGGAACTGGAATGCGCCAAGGATATTCCGCCCACATGGTTTGCAGGCCAGATTACCGGTTCCGAAGGCTACACCGAAGCGGTGGCCACCGGCTGGTATTCCGCATGGAACATGGCCCAGACTCTTTTGCACGGCCATGCCGACCCGCTGTCGGATGAAAGTTGCATCGGCGCCTTGATGAACCGCCTGGTGGAAGAAAACGAAGACTTCCAGCCCATGAATTTCAACTTCGGCCTCCTCCCCCATCACGAAGGCCTGAAAAAAAAGAACAAGAAGGAAATTCTTGGTGAAGCAGCCCGCGCAAGTGTGCAGAAATGGATCGCGGAACGCACCATCGGCAATGCGAGATTTGTGAATCCGCAGGCCGATGCGGAATGTGAAGGCTAATTAAAGTTTGTTTTCCGCACCGTTTTCAAGTGCATCAATTTTCACGATCATTGAGTTCTTGAAAGATTCAAACAAAGTTATATAACTTGTGTATATCCGATTCAGAACCGCATTAACGGCTTCTTCATCATAAATATGGGTCGCTGAATTACGATCCTTGAGCATCTGCAGCCAAACGGATTCATCATCCAAAAAGCCATACTTGAATCCAGCTCTTAAAATTTCTCTCGGAGATCCATTTACAGATTCTTCGATTCCATGAAGGCGCATCAACTCCTGAAGCGTTTTCCAAGCAAGTTCAAAAACTACGCCGAATTGTCCAATGACGCCAGTCCTATAAATTTCATCGGCAAGAGCTTTGGCTTTTTCGGACTTTTTAAGAATATCAAAACAGTTTTTGAAATTATCAAACTTCTGCATAAAGGCAAACTCCTTCACGTTCGATATTCTGCTTCAATTTCTGAGATACTATAGAATCTAAATCAACCACATCAAAAGACAAAAGAGAATCCGATTCGTCTTCCAACATATATTGAAATTCGGCTACATTGCGTCCTGACACAGCCAAGTCGACGTCACTACGATCCCTATTGGTTCCACGAGCACGGGAACCAAACAACACAACACGACTCAGTCCGCATTTCTTTGCGAACTGAACGATTTGCTGTTTTAGATTTTCAGGAACGTAAGCCATACTCTTAATATAACATTTTTTAAGAGTATCAGCTGGCACAGAATCGAACTCGGCATGACATCTAAAAACGTACCATGCTCTCGTCAATATCCGAAATCTTGCGGGCACCGCACATGTACATGGTGTCCTCAAGTTCGGCCTTGATTTTATCCAGGTAGATTTCGATGCCTTCCTGACCGCCGCCATAATAAGAAATCAATACAGGGCGACAAATGAGGCAAGCGTCAGCACCCATGGCGAGGGCTTTAAAGACGTCCAGGCCGGAGCGAATTCCACCATCGATAAGGATCTTGGTCTGATGAGCTGTGCCGGAAACTGCACCCGCTGCGCGACTTGCCGCGTTGGCAGCCTTGACGGCAGCGACGATTTCGGGCAAAACTTCGGCGGTGGCCGGCGTGTCCGAAAGAACTCGCCCACCGTGATTCGAAACGATAATAGCATCAACACCTGCTTCCACAGCCTTAAGCGCTGTGCGGGCACTCATAATGCCCTTCACGATGAAGGGCGCCTTGGCGTGAGCCTTCAATTCGCGCAGGTCTTCGACGGTCTTGGTACCGCCGCCCTTGCCATTGAAGGTCTTCAGGTGCGGAAGGCCTGCGCTATCTACGACAACGCACATAGCCTGCGGGAGACAATCCTTGTACAAGTCCATCAGTTTCTCGATACCTTCGTTGGTGCCGGGATTGAAAACGGGAATGCCGCAGTTGCCGTGAGCCTTGCCCGATTCAATAGCGCGGTCCCAGACTCGCTGGTCGCGGCCATTGCCGTAGGCGTGGAAAATTCCGCGGGATTCGCAGGCGGCCATGCACTTTTCGTTGAAATCCGCCACGTCGTCGGTGGGGTTAAACTGCATGGCGATAGACCCGATGGGAGCGGTAATGAGAGGCAAACTCAACTTGAGGCCCAGCAAATCGGTGCTGGTATCAATGGGAGTGTTGGGAACGAAAGTATCCACATTCAGCTTGATGTTTCGCCAAGCCTTGTAGTTGTCATTGGCACCGTTGCCCGGAGCCTTGGAACCGGGGCCCGGCATAGTATTGCCACAGGCAAGGCCATTACAGACGGGGCAAACCTTGCAGTTGGGGCCAATGTTCTTCTTTGCGTTTTCCAAAACTTCTTGATAAGTCATTTGACACCTCGCAGGGAAATATATATAAAAAGCCTCCCAACACAAAGATTCAAACCAGCTTCGAAAATATACATAGAGGGTACTGACGAATGTAGAAACAGGGAAAATTTGGTTTTTGTGTCACTATATCGATATATTTTTTCATTTAGTGACACAATTTTTAGTTTGTTTGTAGGATAATAAGCAAAAGTCATTCATTTTAAGATGGTTTTATTAACAAAATTCAAGAAAACATCCGATTTCGAACACTTTGGAACCAAATTTTCGTTAATTTATTCAAAATTTTTGTCACTAAAATTTACATTAGCAATGTTTAGTGACACATTTTTCGAAAAATGAGTGTGAAAAAAGAGGCTCCACAAGGGGGTATTGGGGTGCGGGGTAGCCAGATTGTTCTCGTCGCTACTCGTCTTCGACGAGCTACTGCACCACTCTGGCAAACAGCAGATAGTGTATCGGGATTATAGCCAGATTGCTGCGCCGGCTCCGGTTTCGCTTCGCTCAACTTCCCGGCTTGCCCTTGGCGATCGAGCCTTGCGGCTCGGGGGTAGCCAGATTGCTGCGCCAGCTCCGGTTTCGCTTCGCTCAACTTCCCGGCTTGCCCTTGGCGATCGAGCCTTGCGGCTCGGGGGTAGCCAGATTGTTCTCGTCGCTACTCGTCTTCGACGAGCTCCTCGAACCCTACGGGCGCCGACAAAGTCGGCGCTATCTGGCTACCTTAAGATACGAAAAAGGCACCCACAAGGGGTGCCTTTCTCGTATCGGGGTAGCCAGATTCGAACTGACGACATTCTGCTCCCAAAGCAGACGCTCTACCAGGCTGAGCTACACCCCGATTACTCGTATTTTAAAAGAAAAAGGCCGGCCCCGATTGCTCGAAACCGGCCTTTCCTGAGCTATGAAGGACTCGAACCTTCGACCCACGCCTTAAAAGGGCGTTGCTCTACCAACTGAGCTAATAGCCCGAGTGAGTCCAAATATATTAAAGGTTCGCTGTTTTGTAAAGGCAACTCCCCGATTTTACCCCAAATTTCGACCAAAAACCAAAGATTTTTAACTCATAAATTCCATTTCCTGAAACTTTATTTTTTAGATTTAAAGCATGATTTTAAAACGCTTTATGCCCCTCGCCCTAGCCTGGTTCGCAGCCCCTGTTGTGTGCCATGCCTACTTTACCCAGGGTGACGCCGGCCAAGAAGTGTTTTCCTTTATCAACACCTTTGATAGCCCCCGTAACGCAGCCCTAGAAAAATCCGCCGCAGCAGGCCCTTCCACCGACCCCACCATCGTTCAGCTGAACCCGGCAGCAATCCGTCTGCCCGAGGGCAAGAACCATGTGGCGGCCGTACACTGGCAGACCGGTGACTTCGCCGACAACCAGGGGAGCCTCACCTATACGGGCCACGTGGATAAGTACATTTTTCAGATCAGCTACAACTGGCTGGATTACGGCACCATCGAAGGCTACGACGAACACAACAACGCAACTGGCGTTGATTACGAACCGTTCAGCCAGCTAGCCACGGCAACCGTTTCCTTCCCCATGAAGCACTTTCAGTTCGGCGCAACCCTCAAGTTCGCCTCCGACAAGCTTTCTGAGGACGACGGCGACCGTACTGCATTCGGCACCGCATTCGACTGGGGTATCGCCTGGCAGTCCAGCACCAATCAAGTAGGACTGGCTCTGGTAGCCCGCGATTTCGGCCTGGTTTGGCGCGATTACTCCGACGATGGCGACGACAACTACTACCCCATGTCCCAGACTTTTGCGGTTTCCGCCTATCTTAAGCCCAAGTCAGTGCGTCGTTTGAGCTTGTACGCCAGCAGCGATTTCCCCCGCTTCCAGGAGGCATTCCTGAGCCTTGGTGGCGAATATTTTTTGGGCGAGAGCTTTGCTGTGCGACTGGGCTTTTCCAGAACCTGGCTTGACCTTTATCGCGATGCCCTGGAACTCATGGCCTCCAAGAAAAGACCCGACGAAACGAACCGCGCCCACATGCTTAGCGCAGGCCTAGGATACACATCCAACCTTTTCGCCCTGGACTACAGTTTCTCTTATTTGGCCCAAGGCCTTGGAATGGAACATCGACTGGGCCTACGATTTAACTTCTAGGTTTGCGAATGCGACAGTTTGACGTTTTCGTTCTTGACGACACTCCCGATTTTGACAGCTGGACTCCCCTCTTTGAAGACCCATCCCTAGGTTGGTTCCACGTTAAGGACTGGAATTCCGAACTTGAAAAGCTTGACGCGGAGTGGATTGTGTTCGCCCATCGGTCCATAAAGATCGACCGCGATTTTTTGAACAACTTGGCACAGGTGATCGAAGGCTACCCCATGGTAGATGCCTTCGCGCCGCGCTTGAAGATGGGCGAAAAGTTCATGGGCGGGCTCGTTCTGGACGGTGCCGCAGGTTTCAAGCCCATCGATGAAAATGCAAAGATGCGCTTTGTTGCAGCACCGATTCCCGTGATTGGCGTTTTCTCCCGCAGAATCATCCAGCGTACAGGCCTGTTCGACAAGGACCTGCCTGCGGAACTGCAGTTGGCCGACTACACCCTGCGTATGTACCACGCCGGCGGAAAGATGTTCTGCGTGCCCTACCTGGTGGCGGAACCTGCAACAGAGATTGAATTCAACTATACGTTGAAGAACGTGACCAGTTTTATTTGGGACTTGATTTACAAGTGCCTGCCGCCGACAAACCTGATTGCCTATACTTTCTGGCACCCGAGCACGATTACCAAGTGGTTCAAGAGCAAGAAGGTGCTGAAGTTTAAGAGCGAGAAGGCCACAGCGCTTTCCAAGCTGACAGACAAAACGCTTAAAGAAATTTCAAATAAGTAAAGTTTTAGAACGTCAAGTTAACACTGCTTCGATTGCTTCGGCTTCGCCTCGCGATGACAGACAAGCGAGCCCATGACATTAGAAGAACACCCAGATGGCGATCCAGAAGACCATCAGGCAGAATTCCATTTCCCTTGTAATCCTTGAAAGTCGGCTGCTCAAGAACGCGATTCCGCCGATAGCCGCAATACGAATCAAGGAAATATCGATTCCGCGATAATACAGCGAAATCCCGCCAAACACTTCAATCCAAAGCCAGAACACCTGGGCAATCACCAGGTAACGCCTGCGCTTGTGCTGCAGGGCGGTCGTGGAAAAACAAAGGCAAAGTCCCAGCATCTTGAAGGGATAGCTTTCCAGCAAAGCGGCTTCCGAAGGGGTCGCCACTTCGGCACCGAAATAGGTGTAGACCATGTTCAAAACAAGGAATCCGATAATCAGCAAGGAATTCTTGTACAGGCTGGAACGTTCACGCCAAAGGAACATGGCGCAACCCAAGGAAAGCAAGCAAACGACAGCGTTCAATAAAGGTGTCATTTTGCCTCCCCTGCGGACTGCTGCGCGTCTTGGGCCAGCTTTTGCATATAAAGAACCAATCCGCGGGCTTCCACTTCGGTAAGGCGGCCCTCGTAGGCGTTCATGTTTGCGCGGCCTTGGAGAATCACCTGCACAAGGGAATCCACGCCAATGGAATCGATGCGGGCGCTATCCAATTTCTGGGGCACGGGATAAAACTCGCGAACAAACTTTTCGTTGAACTTACCGTCGGTGCCGTGACAAGAGGCGCAGCGGGAATTCCAAATTAAGCGGGACTTGGAAAGTTCAACAGCCGGGGAATTTGAAATTTCCGCGACGGGTGCGGAATGGACGCGGGTGTCGCTAGCCACACTGGCACCACCGCCATAAAAAGCCCCCATGAGTCCGGCGATCAAAATGCAAAACGCAATAACAACAGCGCTCCAAATCATGCGACGCTTTTTACTGAACGTATTAAGTTCCGGAAGAACTTCCTTATAGAAAGCCTTGCCCACCGCGATCAGCGCCGCAATCAACGCCGCCATGGGATAGATAATGGGAGCCACCTGCACCAAGGTCAATTCCACATCGTCGTAGGCCAACTGAGCGCCGCACCAAATGCAGAAAAGCACCGTCAAAGAAAGTCCAACAAACATGGGGAAACGCAAGGTCCTGGTTTCGTAGGAACGCCAAGGTTCCACATATTTTTCCGCGCCATCGCTACCATCGCTACCGTCGCCACTACCAGAGTCCGCGCCGGCGCCACCAACGGAACCTGCGGTCTCGCCCTTGACCAAATCGGAATCATCCACTTCACCAAAGAACGTGCTCTCCCCTTCGATTGCAGAACCCAAGTACCAACGAATCCCGCAGAATCCCAAGATAAAAGCGCTCACTCCAAAGGCCAACAAGCCCAAGTCCACAAGGCCAAAGTGCACCGTTTCGCCCAGGCCCGGCGACACAAGGAACAAGCGTTCCAGCAGCAGGCCCACCAGAATTGAAATGTAAATGAGCAGGCGGCCCACGCGAGAATTCTTGATGGCGGAGACCAGCAAAAGCTGCGGCAGCAAGCCCGCGAAAATAAAGGCGGAAGTGCAGAAATTGCCGCTGACCATAAAGTTCCAAAGCCAGATGGCACAAAGGAGCCACGACCCGATTTTAACGAGTTGCTCCAGGAGGCGCATGCGATAGCCTTCGAACCAGAGGATACAACCTACGAGGGCAAGGCCAGAGTAAATCGCCCCCACGATAAAGTACACCGGGAAAAACGCGCCCTGCCATTCCGGCACGAAGGTAGCGGCAAAATCCAGGCTCACCACGGTGTGAACCCAAAGGACAAGCGGGAAAAGGAGCCAGCCCAAGGGCTTGCGAATCTTGGATAACCCCGGGAAACGGCCGCAGGCCAGATGGGTCCCGAAGAACAAAAGCGACAGGATGCCGTAGATTACGATGCAGCAGAAATCCCAGACCAGCGGGGAGCGGATGTTTGCGAAATTCATGCGGGCGTCGGCGAGAGGCATCACCATATAGAAGCGATCCAACACACCTAAATGCATCAGCGGGAAAATTACGGCCACCGCCAGACTACATAAGGTGGAAAGCTCCGCAAGCATGGCGGTTCGCTTGTCCTGCTTGATGTCGAGCACAAGGAAAATAGCCGACAGCAAAGTACCTGCGTGGGCAAGACCAATCCAAAAGACAAACAGGCTGATGGGCGTACCCCAGAAGGTATTACCGTCAACCGCCCAGGAGGCCGGGCCGTTGTACAGCGCATAACCCAAGGCCACGAGGCCCGGCAGCAAAAGCATTAGCGCGATGTCCTTTAAATACTTGTACATCAGCGCTTACCCATAATGAATACGACCGAGGGATCCAGGTTTGCGAGTTCCCGAGGCGCATACAGTTGCCTGCCCGAGGTGGCCTTTACCAGAGGAGATTCCGAGTCCAGCCAATTGCCAAAGACGATCGCGTTCTTGGGGCAGCCCTCGGCACAGGCGGTAGTTACACCGCGGCCACGCCATTCCCCAAGGGACTCTGTCTTGAAGCGCAGGCGATCGTTCTGCAGACGATGCAAACAAAGACTGCACTTTTCCATAACGCCTTTTTCGCGGAGCGGAACATCCTTGTTGAACTTGCGAGCCAAGCCCAACTTCTGGGCATCAAGGAAATTGAACTTACGTGCCTTTGCAGGGCAGTTGGCTCCGCAGAATCGTGTTCCGGCACAACGCTTATACATCATGGCGCTGATACCGTCGGGCGTATGATTAGCGGCACCCGTAGGGCAAACCTTTTCGCAAGGGGCATCACCGCAGTGGGCGCACATAAAAGGCACTCCCCCACGCATCTCGATCCAGTGCATAAAGCGGCCGCGAGCAGCCTCGTCCTCGTTCACCAGGGGAACGTTGTTCTCCATGTTGCAGGCAAGAATGCACTTACCGCAGCCATCGCAGGCATCCAAGTCAATAGCCATGCCAAAGCGGTTGTTACAGCCTGCACCCTCCAGCAATCCAGAGGACTTCATCTTGCCGGGCGCATTCACCCTCACCAAGTCCAAGCGACCGCGGGCCTGAGACATAGCCAGGCGGACTTCATCCTCAAACGCCTTGGGGCTGGGACCGCGCAAATTGCCTTCGCCGGTTCCTAAACCTTCCAACACCGACTTGCGGCATCCGAACAACAGACCCGCCACCGCCATCAAAGAACAAGACTTAATAAAATCGCGACGATCCACAGCCCCCTCCTATCGATGGCAGGCAGCGCAATAAGTGGCCGCCGGCTTAAAGTTACGTTCCTTGAAAGATTCACCCTTGTGGCACTGAATACAAGACTTCATAGTCACCTGGGCCGCACTGTACTTAAGAGCGGTCCCAGCAGTCCCGGCAGCAGTTCCTGCCGCACCAGAACGAGTCCCATGGCAATCCGTGCAACTCACCCCGGCAGCACTATGTACCCCGTGATGAAACACCACATGTTCAGGCAAAATAGATTTAGAAGACCAGGGATTCTCGGGCGCATTCGCCAAGGCAGAATCCAAGGCCTCGATACCAGGCTTTTCGGTCAAAGGCAAACGATGGCAATCCATACAATCCTTCTTAGAAGGCAAGTAGGCATGGCCCGCACTCCTAGAACCCGTGTGGCAAGCGGCACAATCCAAGCCAATGGAATCCCCGTGCAAGGCGTGGTCAAAGGCCGGCGCAGCACCAACCCCGCGAGCAATTCCCGGCGCACTAGAAACCGAACTTTCCACATTCCCCTGACTCCATATAAAGTCAGCCAGCAAGAACGCGCAAATCACACCAAAGACAGCCACAACGTACTTCACTTGGGCCTCCCCGGGTCATCAGGATTCTTGAGAATATAAAGGAGCCAAGCCGTCATCATCTTGGCCTGGGTTTCCGTAAGGGGCGTAATATCCATGGCGGGCCACTGGTCCGGATGCTTGGGCGTAGGAGCCATCAGGTACTTGACCATATCCTCGGGATTCTCCGCATACTGCTGCACGTTGTCGCGCATAGGCGGAGCCGCAAACTTTCGGGCCCAGCGGTGGCAGCCCTTGCACTCGTTGGCAAAAAATTCCTGAGCCTCGGACTTAAGTTCCGGAGTCACCTTGGGCAAGGCAAAAAGATCCAGCGCAAAAAGCACGCTGGCCAAAGCCAAAACAACCAAGACGATCTTAAAACGAGGACCCATCGTATACTGAAATATACTTTATTCCCGGCCGGGTTTATCGCATTCTACAAATGTTTTCTATTTTCTTGACTATGGGAATCATCGAAATCATCGTTATCGCAATCGTCGAAGCCATGGACTGCTTCGCCGTGGCCATCGCAACCGGACTTAGCAAGAGCGGCATCAAGTACAGCCGCGCCATGCTCCAGGCAGTAAGCTTTGGCGTGTTCCAGGGCGGCATGACCCTTATCGGCTATTTCCTGGGTAACTTTGCAGAACAGTGGTTCTCCTCCATCGCAACGCCAATCGCCTGCGCAATCCTGTGTATTTTGGGCGGCCGCATGATCTGGGGCGCAGTCCGTGGCGGTGAAGAAGCCGCAGCCGAGGCTAGCGCCAAGAACCTGACCGTTGCAAACATCCTGCTCATGTCTGTGGCCACAAGCATCGACGCGTTCGCCGTAGGCATCTCCTTTGCATTCATCAACGCCGACATGATTACCGCCACCTCCGCAATCGCCGTGGCAAGCTTTGTCATGGGCGTTCTGGGCTACGAAATCGGCCGCCGCGCCGCCAAGCAGTTCAAAACAAAAATCCCCGAGATCGTCGCGGGGATTATCCTGATCGGCATCGGCATCAAGATGCTGTTCTAAGCTAAAGCAGCATTGTCAAGCAACAAATTGACGTAAGTCTGATAAGGCACGCCCGCTGCGGCGGCCTTTCTTTTTATGGCATCTACTGTTTTGACCTTCAAGCGAATTGAATACATCTTCTTTTCTTCCTTAGAATCCGCAATTGTCTTTCTAATACGAGCCAAGGATTCCTCAAACGATTCAGACTCATGGCCACCCGTAATAATCATCGGGTCCCTTACAGTAAAATCATTTTCCAGTTCCTCAATTTTTTCCTTAGGGAGAAAATCATCAACAAGTTTAAATCCTTTGGGCATTTTAGTCTTCTTTTGCATCTTGCACCTCGTTTTCATGAGCCCTCCTTACAGTTACCAATGTGGACAAATCATCAGACACAATGATTGTCCAAAATTTGTTGTCAACCTCAGCTGTAATTTTTGACAAACCATCAACTCCAGAAGGATCACGTCTTATTTTCTTTTTGCGTAGAATTCTTGCGAGCATTTCCACGGTAAAGTTTCTTTCTTGCATTTTTTCAAACGCATGTTTCGTGATATGCACTTTTCACCTAAATGATTATAGCTATTGTACATACATTTGTCAATACACATATACAACAACCGCAATCCAACATCTAATTTCAAAATAGAGGGATTGTATCTAAAAAAAAAGGCCAAATTATTTGACCTTTCGTAAACATACAAAAAATGACTTAAAAAGCTTAAACTAACGGTTCCAGCCGTTGGGGGCGTCGACATCGACGAGGGGCTCGAAGCCACCGCCAATGTTGCGGGTTTCTACGTCGCTCTTAATGCCCATCCAGCCGCGCATTCTCTTGATGCGGTCGGCCTTGGCCTTTTCTTTTTCGTCCTGAAGTTTCTGTTCTTCGTTCATATGCGTAAAGATAGACAAATCTAGTCCTTTAGGCAACGGACAAAAAGTTACCAAACCCCGAGTTCAAACAAGTCAGCTTTATACTGAAAGCAACAGTGAAAAATGTTGACTTTGAAGTTCAAAACCTTGGGATTGACACAAAAAAAACTTGGGATTGATGCAAAAAACCTTGGGATTGAACAACAAAAGCAAGATTTAATAAAAACGGCACAAAATGTTCATTTCAACAAATCAACATATGAGAAATTACTTGAATCAATGTACCAAAGGTACTTTGGTAAGTAACACCATCTTATCCCCGAGCCCCCTTAAAAGCCTCGTAGTTCGCGACTTCCTTGCCCCAGTAGAAAATGGCAAACTCGACTTCGTCGAAGGCGTGCTTATACTCTTCCATGAGCTGGGCGTATGCGCTTGCCACAACATTGGGGTCGTTACGGAATGCTCCGCAGCCAAAGGCACCAAGCACCAGGCAATCGGCGCCGTTATCCAGGGCCACGTCCAAAATCCTGCGGCCGCGCTTTAGGTGCAATTCGCGCAGCTCGTTATCGGGCAGGGGCATTACCATCCTAAAGTTGGGAGCGGCGCAAGTGATTACGTCTACGTCGACCCACATGCGGTCCGGCAGGCGCTCCGGATGATTCTCGTCGGACTTGATCACCTTAATGCCCGGAGAATAAATGCAGGCGTCGGTGTACAGGCAATCCTGACGGTTATAATGGAACGAATAGTACTCCTCACGCAGTATACGGCGGTTAAGCACAGGATAAAGGGTGGAACAGCGGCAAAGACTTTCTTCCTGAGCGGAACTTCCATGCTTTACTCCCCCGCCCGGGCTCGTTGCAGAGGCAAAGTTGAGCACAGCGATGCGCTTGCCCGGATTCCGCCTGGCCATGAGCTGGGCAGCCAAAAAAGACCTGTGGTCCGTCACGGTCACCTTCACATTCTTGCCCAATTCCCTATTGACCGGCACATTCGCCGATTCCGGGTACAAACGGGTACCAGCAATGGAACGCTCCACCGCCTCGGCCAGGGGCACCTCCTCGATGATCATGGACATCGTATCCTTGAACACATTTACAAGGCGAGCCTTGCGCTCGTCACGGGATTCCTCAGGAGCAGAGCCCGCACCCAAAATATCCACGAAAGACTGGGGCAGAATCACATTGGCCATATCGAGGCCCGCCGCAAACAACGGGGCGATCTGAGCAGGCGTAAAGCCCGCAATGCCGCAACCGATGGGAGTCACCAAAAACTTCAGCGTCGGATGGAGCCTTGCGAACTCGATAAAGTCATCCACATAGGGCTTGATAGTCTCAACGCCGCCCTGCATAGTAGGGATTGCATAACTCTGGCCCTGCAGCCCCACGCCCTTGCCCCAAATGGCGCCGAACTGGTTGACAGCGCACCTTGCCGCCCCACCGCCATGGCAACCCGCCAAGTTACTGCCAAACACAAAGATCTCGTTGGGGGCCAACCTAAAAATTTCATCGGGAGTGAATTCTGTTCTACTCATAGTTTCTACCTCTTTTTGATAGAATATACATCCTTTCAGAGGCCCCGGGGTCGCCTAGAGAGCGACAACTCAGAGATCGTACCTACAAGGCATTACCTTCCAAACTGGCGTTCGCAGGGGATTCCGTCGCCATCGCCGTCCATCTGAGTCCCAGGGCAGTTCCTTAAGAAGAACAAGGCTTCTTCGTAGCTGTTCATCTGGCTGCAGTACACTCTTCCGTCGCAACGATAAGGAGATTCGTAGGTGCCCGGTTCTTGATAATCCGATGGATCCGGGATTGTCCGTACCGAGTTATGGATGACCGATGCGTTGGCATTCCGCGAAGAATGCGGCATACTATTCTGCGTGGGTTGTGTCGTGCACCAAGACAATATCATAAAGGGGAACGACAATACAAGAATCACAAGGGCCCATTTCAACTTCATCTTGCGATAATACCCAGGAACGTAAGGCTTTCGGTTGTGAGAGACTTGCCTCAGGGGCACACCTTCTAGGGTTCCCGAAGCGATGCGCGAGCCTTTAGGCGTTTCCAAGAACTGAGTCACAACAATCGTATCGCCAACCTTAGGATTACGGGTAATAGGCCCCAAAGCACTCCTATGCACAAAATACTTTTTGCCGTTGGCAAAGGCAAAGCCGTAGCCCTTTTCATCATTCCAGTCGGAAACTCTTGCGATATTCGAGATTGTCATAAACTACCTACAAGGAATTTTGAAGCACCTCAAAAACATATTTTTTGTATTCATCCATCCCATCCTTACCTAAGTATCTGAAATGATTCGGATGATACATACGATAAATCTTGGTCTCCGCTAGTTCAGGAATCACATTTTTCATTTCGACTTTTGCAAAAGCATTGGATCCAAAAGAGGAATTTTCACACCCCTTGGAGAATGTTAAACATCCAACAGCATAATTTTCTGAAAAAACGTATTGTTCCAAAGCCCAATCCAATTTAGGGCCCGAAAGGAACAAGATTATTCTTGGTTTCAGTAACTTAAGTAAATGATAAAGCAGTCTATCTTGCTGCTTCAAAACTCCAGCAGCAATCTTACTCTCTGTAGAGGGTTTTCCCTGTTTCTGGAAATAATCAATCGCTTCCGTCAAAAAGACGTTAAGCCAAACGTGGCCTAGATTTCCATCGGCATCAACAATATCTCGTTTAAAGACCTTTTTATAAAGTTCGTTCAGAAATGTCCAGAAAATATTATTACCATTATTCAGCACAGCATACTTTGTAAAGTCATCATATGCCTCAAGGGAGAGCTCCACCATACGGCTTGGATTATGGACGAGCCCGTTATAATTTCCGAAATTAGAATACCATCCATTGGTTTCTTGCCCAACAATCATAATCCTGTCTTTTAGATAAGCATCATTTATTCTCGGCAAGAGTGGAATACAAAGCGGTAAATCACTTTCATTTTTGAAAGTTTCAATATACAGTTCGTTTACCTTTTGCTGTAAAGATTTAGAAGACTCCATAAACACTCCTAAATAACATTTATTCTATCGTTTTAACAGCACAGAACAGGTAATACTTCTGGTTGTCCAAAGTCTTGCCGTCGACCTTGAAAGGGCCGATAATCTGGTTAAAGCCCTTCTCCCCTGTTTTCTGCTTGAATAAGATGAACTGCTCGGAATTTGCAACTGAAGCCTCGGTGCTGCCATGTTCCGCCCAGAGGTCAGCCAGAATAATCAAATGTTTCGTATAGTGCTTACGGACCGTAACTATTTTGTTCCTCGCCACATCATCTACACCACGAATTATTTGCCAGTCCTCCGAGATTTCGGTTAGGCGTTTCATATCCGAAACAATGGATTCCAAGGCATTCACCGCGCCCAAGCGTTTCGCCTCAACGATATAGAGCGACTCGTGTTCATCATCAAATATGACCGAATCCAAATGGCTAGACTTGTCCTGGAGTGGAGCCTCCTGCCAAACAATAAGCTTATCGTTCTGCTTCAGCGCCTCATGGCAGAAATTGAAAGTGAGATTTCGTTCCGTAAAACCCGTGGAACCAAAGGCCGGATAGTAGGTATCCAACATTCGGGAATATCGAGACTGCATTTGTTTAAGAACGTTTTCTAATTGCATTTTTGGCGGCCCTGACGCAACGGAGGAACTTAATTAAAGGGAACCTACATAAATATACACTCTTTTTCTTTATTTTAGATCGCCGAGAATATGTCATAAAGAAAAGAGTATATTCCTATATAGAAACGTCTGGAAAGGAGTCGCTATTATGGGAATTTTCAAAGTTCTTGGTAAAGTTGTTGGAACCGTGGTTACCGGAGCTGCAGGAATTGCTGCCGAAGTTGTCGAAAACGTGGGCGCGGCCTCCGGTTGCGAACCTCTAGCAAACATCGGGCATTCAGCCAAGTCTGCAAGCTTTAACACAACCCGTAAAATCTGGGGCAAGGAAGCCAAGGAATACGACCATGCCGACGGCAGCACTCTGCGTGCATCCATGGAAAGGGCTGAACAAAGACGCGACGAACTGATAAAAAAACAGGGTGCCAAGGCCAAAGGAACGGACAGGGTCCGCCGCTCCGATTCGGAACTGGAACAAGACAGGTCCGGGACAAACTTGAAGCCCAGGGACTTTCAGTACGCAACAAAAGTACCCCTCTCCCAGGCCGTATCACAGGCAGAATCCACCACAGGCGTATACGTACTTTACCTCAATGGCCAGGTCATGAAGTGCGGACGAGCCGCCTACGGCCAGGGCATACATTGGAGACTCCAGCAATACTACTCCCTGAATTACGACGACAGGGCTCGCAAGCATGACTATTGGTCCATCTCCCCGAAAAACAGGGACTCCGTAATGGTCTCCTGGCAGTGCTGCCCCGTAAGCAAGTGCAAGGAACTGGAATACAAGCTATTCCGTAAGTACGGAAAAGGACCGTGGGGCCTACGAGCACCCGTCAGTTGTTCTGATGATTCCTGGGAAGTTTTGATCTAAAGACGTTTTTTGCCCAATTCAAAATCAAGACAATCGCTGAAAGCGCTGCGTCGTCCTGTCCTTATGCGCATTTTTTACGGCATCGGATACATTCACGTAATTTTGGAGCATTGAATACCAGCGGTCGATCGTTTCGGGAGAAATGATCGGATTCAAGGAATCCAATGAACTTAGAATCCGGCTTTCCAGAGACCATAATGACATAATACTTGCGGTAGAAACAGGCTCTACATGATCAATGTTAGCCTTGTTTCCAAAAACAATATAGCTGTAAACGGGAACTCGACCAGACTGAATATTCAAAAAGTGGCACAAGGCCTTAATGTGGCCCTCATTTTGCCGGACTGGGTTCGGAAACTTGTCCGGGAAATCATCGTTTCGCTTGTATCGCAGCCATTGTGAATAACGATTCTCGCCATATATGCTGCCAGAAAGATTCTTACTCTCTATGACGTATATACCCGTTTCATGAAGTAGCAGAACATCAATCTCGCTGGTTCCTGTGCCCCTGGGAACATAGACATTCTGCAGGATCCGATAGTGCCTACCAGCCCTATGGCACGCAACATCGACACATGCGGCAATGTTAAGCTCCCCCACCTTTCCAACAAAGTCCGTATATGGCTGAAACTTTGTTTCTTCCTGGTTAACAGCTATCTGCCGATTCAGTTCGCGATGGGTCTCGGCCCGATACCCAAGGGCATTGAAATTATGATGAGCTTAGGTGACTTTGGTGTTTATGAATTGGACGAAAATCGGTGGTCGTCTTATCGTAAACTTCCGTTAACACAAAATGCACGGAAATCACCTAACCTCTTTAGAAGGCAGATTAAACTTGTTGCCTCTGCTTTTTTATATCCAAACATCACACCGTTTATAGCGAGGTATTTAAATGAAACCCATTAGCGAAATGCTTAATCGACAGCATAACAAGATTACCAATCGCGTAGCGGTAGAACGTATTCACTCTAACAGCATGCCCAAATGCACGCTAAAAAAGATTGAAATCAAACTACCCGAATACACGAGATGAATAATCGTTTCCAGATAGTTCCTGTCACAGAATCCATTTTCCAAAACATCGATGCCCGAGGCTTTTTCTCTAGCCCAAAAGTTCCAGACACCCAGAACTTATTTGATTGTTCGTGGAACCTTGACCGTTTGATTTTAAAATCCATCGACGGAAGTCGCGAATTACTTGAAATGCAGAACAATGGTTCTGTTAATGCGTTCACATGTATTGACACAATAAAACAAAATCGGTCTCTGGAACGAACTAATGGCATGGAACAAGAGCATACCATTCAACTTCGGTTCCTTATACGGAGCAAGCGTTGAATACTATCCAGAAACCCTAAACGACTGGACTGTAGTAAATTTTATTGCCAAGTCTTTGGGCGGTATATGTCTGGACTAAGCCCTATTTGCAATTTTCAATAACCGTTAAATTCATTTTACAGATAATTTAGGTCAAATTCTTTTTTTGCTGCGTGTATAGATAAGGAACACATCCTTATCTAGGAGAACATAATGCAAAATAAAGAGCCTGCCGACTTGCAGCCCAAAAAAGAAGTATATATATTATATATATTCGAGTGGGATAAGACAAAGGCAGAAACAAATATCAAAAAACATAAAGTTTCTTTTGAAGAAGCACAGAGTGTTTTTTATGATGAATATGCACTGATGATTCCAGACGAAGGACATTCTATAGAGGAAGATCGCTTTATAATGCTAGGCCTATCATCTAAAGCAAATGTTCTAGTCGTATGTTATTGCGAGCGTGGTAAAGAAGGCAATACAATCAGAATCATTTCTTCTCGAAAAGCAAATAAACGAGAATCAGCCCAATATTGGGCAAAGAGGGTAAAATGAAGTCGAATTATGATTTTTCTAAGGGCATTCAGAATCCCTTTGCAAAGAAACTGAAGAAAACAATCTGCATCAAGCTTGATGACGATGTCATAGAGTATTTCAAGACTCTTTCTGAGAAAGTCGGTGTTCCGTATCAAGGTTTGATAAACATGTTTCTCCAACAGGCCAAAAACCAAAAAATGGAACCCTTGTTTATTCCAAGAAACAAACCGAAAAAGACCAAAGCCGCATAATTCGTAAACTTTTGGTTATAGACAATTTGTCTATAAGAACTCCTTGACGGTCTAGTAAAAGGGCCGTTTTTCTGTATAGTTTATCTTCGGTTTGGAATACTCATTTGGAATTGGGAAAAAAGGAGTAAAAATGAGGGATAACTTTCAAAAAATTTTTGTAGCAGCGGTTTCCGCATTTGGATTGGCTGCACTTGTTGCTTGCGGGGACGATTCCGGCGCTAGCGCAAACACCGAACCGGTTGCATCCTCCGCAAGTATCGAGGACGTGGTTCCGGTTTCCAGCGATACACAGCTTGCAAGTTCCGCAGACGCACTCAGTTCCGCAGAAGTCGCCCCGGGTAGTTCCGCCGACGCAGTCCCGGGCTCCAGCGACGCACAGCCCGCCAGCTCCGCCGACAACGCACCGGCATCCAGTTCCTCTGAAATCGCACCCTCCTCCAGCTCTATCCAGGCCGCCCCCAGCTTCAAGTTTGGTTACGCCCTCAAGAACGCACCCACCCTCAGTAAGGGCTGCGGCCGCGAAACCACCCTCCGCACTGACAAGCGTGTGGAAAACGGCGAGCACCACGTGGTGAACGTGAACGGCACCAACCGCGAATACTTTATCACCCTGCCCAAGAACTACGACAACACCAAGCCCTACAAGCTGCTCATCGCCCTCCACTGCTACGGCAGTTCCGCCGAGGACTTTGTGCACCATACCCCGGACTACGACCATCCTACCCCGTACTATGGCCAGCAGGTTCTGGATACCGAGGGCAACTATATATTCGCCTCCCTCCAGGCTGTGGGCGGCCTCTGGAACAAGGGCCAGGGCGACCACGACTTTTTCGGCAAGGCCTTGACCACCATCGAGGACAACTACTGTATCGATACCAGCCGCGTGTTCATTACGGGCTTTAGCTTTGGCGCCATGTTCTCCTACTCCTTGGCTCAGGATTATCAGGATCGCGTTCGCGCTGCCGTTACCTACGCTGTGGCAGACTATAACATTTGGCTCCCCCAGGAAGCCGGCAAGGACAAGAACCTGCCTATCGCATGGATGAACGTACACGGCGTCAACGATGACCGCTGCACTTTCGACAAGGCAAAGAACAGCGCCCTGCCCCGTATGCTCAAGAAGAACGGCAAGGCTTCTGATGGCGACAGCCAGTTCACCGACGCAAGCTCCGAACAGCTCGTGGTAAACCAGGGTAACACCGGACACACCTGCTACGACTTCAAGAACGTGGACGAGCGCTTCCCCATCAAGTTCTGCACATGGCCCGGTGGCCATCAGTGGACCGCCCACGACACAGGTAACATGGGTGTGGGCTGGAACTGGGAAAGCACATGGGTACCCGAAGAGGTACACAAGTTTATTGAACAGTTCTAAAAGGAGATCCTCCCCCTACGGGGACCAGCCACACTAAGAAACAAGTTTCTAAGTGTGTTGCAGCCGGGTCAAGCCCGGGATGACATTGTGAAAGATCCCGGGTCAAGCCCGGGATGACAAGCGGGTTAGTTCACCACAGGCTTAGCCGCAGTCTTTACCTTGGGGCGCACTGTAAAGCATTCGCTCAAGCCCATTTCCGCAAGGAAATGAAGCAGGATCTTGTATTCGTCGCCTGCGACAAAGGATTCGTTGCTGCGCACAAAGATGTTGTACATGTGGGCGGCATCGTCCACCACCTTCTGGGGTACTTCGAACATCTCGGTAAGGCTTACGCCGTAGAGTTTCTTGAACAGGAAGCTGGGCAGAATCATCATCAGGTTCTGTCATCACGCCGTTTATCTAGTCTTGAATGCAGCGGACAGACAAGCCAAAGTCCTTGTCCTCTCGATCGAGAGTTGCGCTATCTTCCCAGCCATTAATTTCAAGGGTAGACCCGTCGCCACCCCAAAAATAGGCCGCACAACCCTTATTAAGGTAGAACCATTCGCTATCACGGCGATAGCCTGCCGGTATCGCATCAAAGCCAAGGTCATTGGTGCCATTCTTGCCGAACAATTGATCTGTCTTTAAAGCGCAATACCAGGGCTGAATAGCCCATCCGATTTTTGACTTCAGGGTTTTTCCGGAATGTTCCAAACTATTGCTTGCAATAAGCCTAGAAAACTCCATTGTGGACGGAAGGTGCCACCCCTTGGGGCAGGCGGTCTTCGCAGTCTCAAAATCATATAGGCGGCCGTATCTGATGCAGTTTGTAAATATATCGTTGTAGCACCAGCTGTTGCCGGTCGAATAGTTCAGATTTTCGGCCATCCAGGTTTGACCGTTAATTCTTACGGTTCTATAGGATTTCTTGTCACGAGGGTCACGGAAGGTTCCCCTGACTATTTTCTGCTTGGGCAAGGTGTTCGTACTCACGTCCTTAATGCAACGAACAGAAAGAAAATACTTGTCGTTGTTGGCGTATCCAACTTTGGAGAACTGGACAGATTTCTTACTAAAGTTCAAATGCGATGATGAGCCGTATTCATCGCTATGGTTTCGTAATTTCTGCCTATGGTCGTTATAGAAGTAGTTATACTCCCAGTAGTAAAAGTCATCGCCCTCGCCCTCAAATTTTCCTTCGGTATAATAGCCAGCCGGTTTTGCATTGAAGCCCAGTTCGTTCGTACCGTTCCCTTCGCCATGCCAGCCATTTTGAGACTTCAGGATTTTACCCGCAATACCTTTTCCGCCGACGGCAAGATACAGGGTGGCATATTCCTCCGCCGTGGGCAAGCGCCAGCCTTCGGGGCAAACACTCTTTGCATCGGCCCAGCTATACAGGCGGCCATACTTTTCGCAATAATCGGGATCATTGTTGTAACACAGGCTGCGTTCGGTTTTGTAGTCCAGGTTGGCAGCCATCCATGTTTGATTGAGAATTTTTACCGTCTTGTAACTTTTGGAATCACGGGGATCCTTAAACGAGCCGAATTCTACCGCCAACTTCGGGGAGGAACTCGACGAGCTTGACTGCGAGCTTGAAGACCTAATGCGTTCACCTAGGTAAGAATCTAATGGCGAGCCCTCAATGCATCGAGCCGTTACATATTGTACATTTTGAAGGGTGATCGCCCATAAGCTTTCGTCTCTGTCATAAGATAGCTCAAAGGAATAATAGCCAGCCCAAGAGCCATCTGCACCGGGCGTAGTGGTCAAGAAGAAAGCCTTTTCGTCTTCGAATCTATGGCTGTTTATATCATCCGTACGTTCGCCGGCAGGCAGGCCGGAAAAGCCTATAGCATCCGTTCCGTTACCGTTTTCTTTCCAGCCTTCTTTGGATTTCAGCTTTTTACCTGCGACAGACGCTCCGCCAACAGCCTGCACCAGCTTTTCATAGTCCTTTTTCGAAGGTATACGCCAGCCCGCAGGGCAGGCATGCTGCAACGCCCTCCAGTTGTACATGCGCCCATATTTCAGGCATCCTTCATACTTGTCGTCTCGGCACATGCTGCCATCGCTGGCATAGTTCAGGTTCTGCGCCATCCAAACCTGGTCACCAATTTTCACGGTTCTGTAGGTCTGGCCGTCGCGGGAATCCGTAAAGGTTCCGGCTAGGCACGGAAACACCAGGGCAAGGACGATAACTACGAAAAGGCTTGCATGTAAGCGCATATTAACTCACCACGTTTTTTAGTTCACCGTGGTCTTGCTGGCGGGCTTATTCACCTTGGGGCGAACGGTAAAGCATTCGCTCAGGCCCATTTCTGCCAGCAAATGGAGCAGGATCTTGTACTCGTCGCCGGCCACGAAGGATTCGTTGCTACGCACGAAGATGTTGTACATGTGGGCGGCATCGTCCTTCTGCTTCTGGGGAGCCTCGAACATCTCGGTAAAGCTCACGCCATAAAGTTTCTTGAACAGATAGCTGGGCAAAATCATGATCAGGTTGAACCAGTTAGTCACAATCTCGGACTTCTGGGGCTTATTGGCCTGCTGGTGCACAACGTTCACGTTGGTGCGGATTTCCTTGCCCATGGCGTTCAGCTGCAGGGGGCGGAATTCGCGCATATCGTAGATGCGGGAATCGGCGATCATGTCGAACACGGCGCAAACGAAGAACTTGGTAAAGTCGGAATACAGGGAATAGCCCATGGATTCCACAACTTCTTTCTGGTCGGCAGGGACAATCTTTTCAAGTTCACCGCGGATTTTGCCCATGGCGTTTTCCAGGTTGGTCTGGGTGCAGCAGACTTCGTAGTCCATGTTGGCCAGCAGGGATTCGCGGGCCAGTTCGAAACGGACTACTTCGCGGAGTTTCTTGTAGGCGTCGGTGGCTTCTTCGCTGAATTCGATTTTTGCACCGTACTTGGTTTCTACGGCCTGGATTCTCTGGTTTACCAGGGCGTCAAAGTCGGTTTCGCCACAAATCTGCATGGAAGCGGTAACCATCTGCTTGAAAAGGGCGTTGTAACGGGCTGCGGCGTCGGGATCGGAGCCATCGAAGTTAAGCAAGCCCAGGAGTGCGGTTTCAAAATCGTTCATATAAGTCCTAAGGAAATCCCGGCTCAAGCCGGTCGGGATGAAGCATTTCTTAGCGCTTTAGCGCTTAGAAAGACTTGTCCACGAAGTGGATGACATTTAACAACGCAAATATAGAATTCTAAGCCTCTCTCTGTAAGTTTTATGTATATTTCAAGTTATATCAAGAATACATGAATGGAGGTTGTCATGAATTTTAAGAAATTTGGATTCCTCGCCGCAGCAGGCTTTGCAACCATGTTCGCAGGCTGTACCAGCAACAGCGACTCAAGCAGTCCGTCCGGTTCCGAGAACTACGAAGTTCCCACCATCGAAGTTGCCGAATGTGAAGAAATCACCGACGAAGCCGTCCGCAAGGATATGGACGATGCACAGGAGACCTTCATCAACTTCATCGAAGCTTTTAGCGAATCTGACTTCAAGGAAGCCCAGAAATCCGCAGAGACCATCAAGAAGGTTTACGGCAAGGCACTCAAGTCCAACCCGGGCAACTGCGAAGCCCAGTTGGGTTATGCTCTCGCCACCATTACCAATCTTTTGAACAACAAGAGCCTGAACGACGTGATCGACACTATCAACGTGATCACCAACGGCTCCGAATCCGACGAAGAATATGAACTCCCGGATGTTGTGGCCCTGCACAAGCTTGGTGCAAGCGAAGCTTCCCAGCTTATCGTCAAGGCTAGCTCTGTAGCAAAGAGCGAAGGCCAAAAGGTAATTACCGACCGCCTTCAGGATGCTATCGCCGACGATCTCATTCCGGCTGTGGATACCGCAAGCATCTACCTGGAAAGCATTGCCAAGAACGCCGACTTCAAGATGACGCTCACCGTTGACGACAAGAAGGTCGAAATCGACCAGAGCGTTACCGCACCGGCATTGGGTGGCATCTACGTGCTGCGCGCCGTGCTCACTGCACTGGCCAGCTTCAACATCGATTTCTCCAAGGACGGCAAGTACGACTGGATCGACTCCTTGATGAACCTCAACACCACCAACTACAAGGACAACGTGGGCGCACAGTACGCTGTGGAACTCCTGAGCTACGACAATCCCTTCGGTACCGTCAAGGAAGAATGGAAGAAGCGCTACCTGAAGATCCCCGAAGACCTGCAGAAGGCAATTACCTACGTGAACATGGGTTTCCAGTACAAGCTTGATGCTGTAGAAAACGGAGCAAGCCAGAAGAACGCCCTTTACGTTGTGGGTGACGACGAAGATGCAGACATCAGCGTTGATGATCTTGAGACCGTCATGGACACCCTGGAAGTCATCAAGGACGCCCTGGGCAAGGGTTCTATCAAGGTTAAACTGAGCAAGGATGTTTCTGTAAAGGTGAACCTGGGCAAGTTCTTTGAACTGACCTCCGACATCAAGGCCTACTCTCCCTACTACGAAATGGTGCAGCCCCAGGATTGGTTCATCATTGGCGATGATGTGGAATGGGGCGACGAAAGCGATTTCGTTGAATCCTATGCTGCTTACTACACCACTTCCGAAGTTGAAAACACTGTTCGCAGCGCAGAAGGCGTTGTAAGCACTTCCGCCTACATCGATGAAAACGAAGACGGATTTATCCTTAGCGTTTATGCAGAATATGACGAAGGCAGCGTTTTCGCAGAATACTCTATCGAACTCAAGGATTGCGAAGTCAACTTCACCGAACTTTCTTACGACGTAGAGGCATACGACGACAACGAATTCGAACCGGCAAAGCTTGACTTTGGCGAAGTCTTTACTCTGGACAATGACATGTGCAAGACGAAAGACGGCGAGGACACCTACGCATTGTCCACTGGCGACATAATCCCCAACGTGTTCAACTTCACCGACAAGAAGGGTAAGGTTACCGCTTCCTTCACAGACATCGCTACCGGCAAGGTTTCTATGGACGAACTGAAGGATGTGGTAGTGTTCCCCGACTATACCTTCGGCGGTATGCTGGTTGGCATGACCGAAAGCGAATTCTGGAGCGACTTCGAAAAGCTGTTCCTCAACGACGATGAAGAAGACGACTAAGTTCGTTTTAAAAAAGCAAAATCCCGCAGAAGTTAAAAAGCGCGGCCTCGCGAAGATTGCTCTCGGGATTGCGTTTTTACAAGGCCTCGCCTGCAGTGCAGAAATTGCCTGCGGGGGGCTTTTTTTATCGAACGAGTTCGAGGTGGCCCGAGGCGAACACAGGTTCTTTGCCCGCGGGGACTATGGGCGATATGGCGTTTCCTACGACGGATCTTGGGATTTGTCGGCGGGCTCCCACGGGTTTCCGACGCGTAATGCAGAAGGGAATTTTGCGTGGACGGTAGGGTTCGAAAGTAGCTATAAGTACTTGACCTTTGGGGCGAGCGCAGGCACTTCTGTAAGCGCAGGCTCTGGTGAAAGCGACAGCGGAATGCTGCCCAGGGTCAGTGCCCACATGGTAATGCATGCGCCGGACTCCATGTTTTATGCAGGTGCGGGAATGAGCCGCGTCAGCATGGACCTTGCAAAAATCAAGTGGAGCCTGGACGAAGAAAGCGACCTTGTTCCCGAAATTTCCGCCATCTGGGAAACCCATCTTTTGAAGAAGGATTTTTCTGCAGGTTTCAAGGGGCGTGGGCTCGGTGGCCACACCCAGCGTCTGGACTTTTCCGCAAGCTACATTCGCAGCACGCCCTACAATCGGGACAACGAATACTATATCCGCGATTCCCTGAACATCTGGTACGTGAACGCAAGCTATAGCTGGAATGGCCTAAGCGTAAGCTACAACTACGCAGACGCCGAAGGGCGCCTCTACGGTATCCGCAAGCAGGACAATAGCACCAAGCGCTTTATGTATGCGCCTTTCTCGGGCAACCTCCATCTGGCGGATCTCACTTACGAGACTCCCCTGCCCCGCCTGAGCATTAACGCCATCGCCGCCTACGGCCAGGCGCAACTCCATCAAGACGACTCCCGCTTTCACGAGACTCTGGCACCCAACAGGGCGCTTCGCAATTCCGTTCTGCAGGCATTGTCCTTCAGTTTTCTGCAGCAGAACTACCGCGTGAACGCCAACGCCGAAGGTGCCCTTGGGCTCCTGGGCACAACCTACCGCAAAGCATTCGGCGACACAGCTCGCGCAGTCTCTCGCGGTCCGCATAACGTAATCTTTGAGCCCCGCGTGTCCGCAAACTTCTACTACGCCCAAAGCACCCTAGACGCAGACCTTACCTCCGAAAGAACCCAGTTCATTTCTACAATCAAGAAAACCGAAAATCACTTGTGGAACGCAGAAAGTTTCGGAGCCATCGCAGGACTTGGTGCGCGTTTCAGCTACGGTTTCTTCCACCTGGACGCCAACGCCTACCAGCTGATTCCCATTTACACCGACACCGATAATTCCGATAAATCGGAAAATACAAAGCCCTCCGAATCAACGGACAAAAAAGGCAGCGGTTACAAACTTGGAAATGGATTTTTTGGAACTTTAAGGATTGGATTCAGTCTGTGAATCCATAACGCAGCGGACCGGATACAACTTGCTTGTCACCGTTCCAAAACCGTACATGACAACTTCGTCTGCAAATTCGTAACGATAAACTTCTGCTAAATCACTTGATTTATCGCTTCTTGTAGACGTCCAGAACTGGGCGTATTTTTGATCATCCGAAACATATTCCTCTGACTTCGGATTAAACCATCCATTCGGCTTGAATCCAAAGGGACTTGCCGCCAAATTCGCGTAGTTTATGAATTTAATGTCGCTGGACGTAGGCAAACGCCAACCATCGGGACAAGCTTTGTTCGCCAATGCCCAATAGTACATTCGGCCGTATTTCTCGCAACTCACGTCTTCCTCATCAGCAAAAGCACAAGCGCTGCCATCGGCATTATAGTCCAGATTCTGGGCAAACCAATACATATTGTATTTTTCATTTTTATCGTTCAGTCGTTCAATTGCAAAAACACTGTACACCTTGTTGTCGCGAGGATCCTTGAATTCATTGTAGCTTACAGAAGCATCCAATGCGGACCTGTCGACGCATTCTTCCTCTTCGCAATCGAAGGTTCCAGCGGGCATAATTTCACTCGGAACAATCAAAGTGCTGCTAGAGGAACTTGATTTTTCGGAAGAGCTAGATTTTTCGGAGGAGCTGGATTTTGCGGAAGAACTTAAAGCATCATCCAACACACAACGTACCGCTAGTTTATACAAAACATGCTGATTCAAGATAGCAGCGTAATGGTCGTTTGCAGTGATTCGAACACTTTTAACAGAATCTTTTGACACATAGGTCGAAGTCCAGAAATTCGCCTGCAGGCCAACGAAATAAAGTTCGTCATCCAACATATAGCCATTGGCCTTGGCGTCGAACAATAATTCATTTGTACCATTGTCACGGCCAAGCCAGGACTCCGTGGACTTAAGAGCAGTTCCCACGTAGTGGTAATAAAGACCATTTTCCTCTATTTCCGGTTCTGTATAGACTCCAAGTATTATGGACCATTCTTTTTCAGTAGGCAAGTGGGTTCCTGCAGGGCATGCATAAGGAGCTTCTTTTGCATCGAAATATTCATTGCCATCAAGGTTCACATTTTCGGCAAGCCAGGTTAGTTTTACCAACTCAACTGTTCTGTACAGATGATTGTCGCGGGTATCCAGGTAGTAACCCTTAGGCGAATATTTGTCATTTTTTTTGTGGGCAACCGAAGAACTGCTCACACGATTCATGGACTGAACATTATCGCAATCCAACTGACGGCCGCCAATGGTAACACAGAACTCGCCGGCAGTACTGCTGGAAGATTTCTTTTCGATAATCGTGATATAGTCTTCACCGGAATCCGAGGAAAGTTTAGATAAGTTCAGAGAATCGAAATCTGTTCCGGAGCCCGATTCACCACAACCCAAAAGCGCCAGTGTCGCAAAAAACACCAGAGCAAAACTGCTAAAAATACGGCTTGAAAATCGAGGATTGTTCATACCAACCTAACGCTTTTAAATATAGGATATAATGTTCAAGATAGGGTTTGCTGGCCGTGCAAAATAGCCCAGACTTTTTATATTTTTGTTTGAAAGAGAGTGACAAAATGATCGACCAGAAAGACATCGACTTCAGCAGATATTTCGAGCTTAAGAAACAGTTGGAAGAAGCCAGCCGCCTTTACTACAAGGAAGGCGTCTCCCCCATGAGCGACCAGGATTTCGACTTTGGCCTCAAGGAGATGGAAGCTCTTGAAAAGAAGTATCCTGAACTGGGAAATGGAAGTTCCTTGACCAAGAGTGTTGGCAGCGACTTGACCAACGATTTTGCCAAGGTTTCCCATGCGGTGCCTATGCTCAGCATTTCCAACGTGTATAGCGCGGAGGAAATGGCGGAGTTTGTTGAGGCTGCGGAGAAAGGTTTGGAAGAAGTGATGCCGGCATCTCCCAATGTCATCCCGGCCACATCTCATCATGTCATCCCGGCCACATCTCATCATGTCATCCCGGCCACCGAGCCGGGATCTCCTGCACGATGGATTTGCGAACGCAAGATCGACGGTGTCAGCCTCAGTGTCACTTACGAGAACGGCCGCTTGAAGCAGGCTGTGACCCGCGGCGACGGCGCCCAGGGCGACGACGTTACCTTAAACGCCCTGACGATCAAGGATATTCCCGAATACTTTGATGCAAAAAAACTGAAGATCGACCCCGCGGAAATTCCCCAGGGGACTTTTGAGGTTCGCGGCGAAGTCTATATGGAGCGCGAGGCCTTTGAACACCTCAACGAGCAGCTGATTCTTGAAAACAAGAAGATTTTCCAGAACTGCCGTAACACGGTCTCCGGATCCCTCAAGCTGAAGAGTGTGAACGAATGCAAGACCCGCCCCATGCGCTTTTTTGCCTACCACATTCCCCAGAGCAAGAACCAAACTCACCAGCAGAATCTTGAACTGTTGAAGAGGCTGGGATTTAATACAAATGATTTTTGGACCGCCGACACCGTAGACGAAATCATGAAGATTTCCGAGAAGATCGGCGGTGACCGCGACAACCTGCCTTTCGATATTGACGGCATGGTGGTGAAGCTAAACAATCTGGAACAGCAGCGCGCCTTGGGTACAACAAGCAAAAGCCCCCGCTGGGCCATTGCCTACAAGTTCAAGGCGGAGCGCGCCTATACGCCCCTGCTCTCCGTGGAATTCCAGGTGGGTCGTACCGGCGCTGTAACACCCGTAGCCAATTTGGCCCCGGTACGCCTCGCAGGCACAACGGTAAAGCGCGCCACCCTCCACAACTTTGATGAAATCGCACGTCTGGATTTGCACTTCGGCGACACCGTAGGCGTTGAGAAGGGCGGCGAAATCATCCCGAAGATTACAGATGTTAAAAAGGACTTGCGCCCCATTGGGGCAGAGCCTGTGACTGCACCCGCAAACTGCCCGGAATGCGGTACGCCTCTGACCCGCGTAGAAGGCGAAGTCATCCTCCGCTGCGAAAACCTGCATTGCAAGGCCCAGGTCCAATGCCTGTTCGAACATTTCGTAAGCCGCGAGGCCATGAACATCGAGAACCTAGGCCCCGCACTTTTGGCAAGCCTGATCGAGACCGGTAAAATCAAGAGAATTCCCGACTTGTACCGCCTCACGCAAGAGGACTTGGAAAGCCAGGAACGCATGGCAAAGAAGAGCGCCAAGAATGTGTACGACGCGATCCAGGCCAGCAAGGAACGCAGCCTGGAGAACCTGCTCCATGGATTAGGGATTCGTTTTGTTGGCCGCACCAGCGCCCGCAACTTCGCAAAGCACTTCCGCACGCTGGAAGCCATTCGCACAGCGCCTATGGATGAACTTTTGAAGGTTCAGGACGCAGGCCTTGTGATTGCAAACTCCGTGTACGAATTCTTCCATACGGAGATGTATGCAAACGAAATCGATGAGTTGATCGCTCTTGGCTGCCCTACGGAATTCAAGGGCGTCATCAAGACGCTGTTCGCCGGCCAGACCGCAGTCATCACCGGTACGTTGCCGTCCATGGACCGCGACGAGGCCCGCAAGCTCATCGAAGAGAACGGCGGCAAAGTCAGCGGCTCCGTAAGCAAGAAGACCAGTTGGGTCCTGGCCGGCGAGGCTGCTGGCAGCAAGCTTACAAAGGCTAACGAATTGGGCGTGCCTGTGCACGACAAAGCATGGCTTTTGGCGCAGATTGCAGAAAACAATGAATCTGCAGAAGACAATGCTGAAGAGTCCGCTTCGATTGCCACGCCTGCTACGCAGGCTCGCAATGACAATGAAGAAAAAGCGCAGCGCAACGACGCAGGCAAAAACGCCGAGCAAACCAGCCTGTTTTAAGTCCCTTAGGGGATAATTTTCAAAAATGCCTTCATTTTACGGGAAAGAACTGCAGATTTAAAGCCTTTTTCCCGTAATTTATTACGTTATCTGTACTAAGACAAATATTTTTCCAAAATCAACTTGGAAAAACAACACCATTTAATCTTTTTTTTTCAAAATTTCATCACCAAACAAGTGAAAAAAAGGGAAAGCGCGCCACTTTTTATTACTTTGTACACAAAATTACGGGAAAAACAATCAATTTTAAATTCAAATTCCCGTAATTTCAATGTTTTTTCCGAAATTTGCGTTTTTATTGTTTAGCGGCGTCCGTGGCGGCATCCATCGCGGCGTTAGCGGCAGCATCCTTGCTAGCTTCCTTAGAAGCTTTATTCTTGACGCATCGTACAGAGAACGAGAAATTGTCAAAGTCTTCCATAGACGTAAAGTCATCCTTGGAATTAATCACGTTCCAATAAACCGCGCCCATTCCATCGCCGCCCTGGGCCGCCCAGAAGTAGGCGCATGTGCCCAGTTCCGTATATTCACCCTCGGCAAAACGGCTACCGGAAGGCAGCGCATTGAATCCGCTAACCGCAGAGATCGGCGCACCACCACGAGCCCAGCCTTCCTTGCTCTTTAGGGCAGAACCGATTCCTCCCCTACGCATATTCAGAGCCTTCTGACCCAGGGCAATCCATTCCTCGTTGGTAGGCATGTGCCAACCCTCGGGGCAAACACCCTGATGCTCCTCGACAATACCGCCGCTCATGGAATTTTCCACATAGTCCGGCTGCAACTTCATAGCCACATGCCACGGATACAGGCGACCATAGGAACGGCAGCGAATATCCTTGTCCTCATAGCAGAAACTGCCTGGCGCCGCAAAACGCAGGTTCTCCGCCATCCAGGTGTCATCACCAATTACAACGGTCCTGTAGCGGTTATCGTCGCGCTTGTCAAAAATCCAGGTGCTATCGTAGAGTTCGTCATCGTCCGGCGGGTTCATGATGCAACGTAAATAATAGGCTTCTTCCTTGCCCACGGAATCCTGCACAAGGTCATCTTCGTCGTAGGAAAGTTTCCAGGCGATGGCACGGACTGAATCCGCCTCGGTTCCAGACCAGAACCCAGTAAACTTACCCATGCCAAGGTAAGCAAGCTCCGGAACCCATGTGGTATCTGCCACGCAGGAATCCGCGTAAATCGTATCAGGCACAGCACCCTCCGCAGGCAGGGCAATTTCCTTAACAATCTCGGTACAGATCTGCTTTGGTTCCGTATACGTACGGGCGCCAAGTGCCAACCCGTTAAAGCCAAAACCGTTCTCGCCGGCGATACTGTTCTCGCCTTCTTCCCAGCCGCTTCGGGAGCGCAAGTTCACGCCCACTCCAACCGCATCGTCAATGTCCTTCAGGTAAGAATCCAGCCTATAGAAATCGCGGGCCGTGGGCACATGCCAACCGTTAGGGCAAACTCCCTTGGGCTTAACCTTCGAAATAGAATCGCTGGCAACCTTCGTCGCAAACTCGTCGCCAAGCTTAACCACCGCAGTCCACGGATACAAGCGACCGAACTTCTGGCAATTTTCTTCCTTGTCGTCAAAGCAATAGCTGCCGGGCACCTTGATATCGAGGTTGTTGGCCATCCATACCTGGTCACCGATATGCACAGTTTCGATCTTGCGCCCCTGCACTTCCATGGTCTTGGCCACCACCCTCTGGACAGGAGCAGGCGGCTCCTTGATCGGGTAAAGCTTATCTTCGACGCATCGGATAGAAACCGCATGGTCCTTGCTTTCCATGATCTGTTCAAAGGTGCGGGTATCATAGGTCAAGCGCCAGAAATAGGCGCCCACCGCATCAAGCTCGTTGGAGGCCCAGAACTGGGCAGACGCGCCCTGATCCATGTAGTTACCGCCATAGTAGCGCTCGCCAGCAGGAATAGCACCGAAGCCAAACTCGTCAGAGCCCGCAGGCAGCCGCAGTTCGCGATCCCAGTTCTCCGAAGACTTAAGGCTAATACCCACGCCATCGCTCTTGCCGGTCTTGCCCACATACGCCTTCATGATTTTCCATTCCTTGTTGGAGGGAATATGCCAGCCCGTAGGACAAATATCATGAATCTGAGTAATTTGCTTGATTTTCTTGATGGAGCGGTTATTGTAGTAATCCACCAGCATTCGGGCCATGGCCCAGTTGTACAGGCGGCCATACTTGTCGCAGTTATATTCCTTGCCTTCGTAGCAGTAACTGCCCTTCAAAGCTAATCGAAGGTTCTCGGCCATCCATCGCTGGGCTCCAATCTGCACAGTCTTGTAGACACGGCCATCGCGTTTGTCCTTTAAATCAGGCATCTTTTCCACGGCGGCAAAAGCGCCACCGGAACAAAGCAAAACAGCCCCCAGAAAACACCCTAGTCGGTTCGCATTGAACATCTTCGTAATCCCACCTTTTTTTGAAAACAAATATAGGCAAAAAAATTTCGAATAAAAAAAAGACCCCCGGTTATTCACCGAGGATCTTTCTTAAGCTTTAGTTAGCTAGTAATAATTTTCGCTACGCGAAAATTATTAGCATGCACCCTGCCACTTCATAGCGTCAGCAACCTTGAGGAAGCCAGCGATGTTTGCACCCATAACGAGGTTCTTCTTGTCGCCGTACTTTGCAGCAGCGGAAGAAGCAGCCTGGTAGATGGAGGTCATGATGCCATCGAGCTTAGCGTCGACTTCAGCGAAGGTCCAGGAGAGACGTTCGGAGTTCTGAGACATTTCGAGACCGGAGGTAGCAACGCCACCAGCGTTTGCAGCCTTAGCAGGTCCAAACAGAACGCCAGCCTTGAGGAAGGCTTCGATTGCTTCCGGAGTAGAAGGCATGTTAGCACCTTCAGCAACAGCCATCACGCCGTTAGCGATAAGAGCCTTTGCGGATTCTTCGTCGATTTCGTTCTGAGTTGCGCACGGGAGAGCGATGTCGCACTTGACAGTCCAAACGCCCTTAGAACCTTCGTGGTATTCAGAACCCGGAACGCGCTTTGCGTATTCAGAGATACGGCCGCGTTCAACTTCCTTGATCTGCTGAACAACTTCAACCTTGATGCCGTTCGGGTCATAGATGTAGCCGTTGGAGTCAGAAACGGTAACAACCTTTGCACCGAGTTCCTGAGCCTTCTGGGTAGCGTAGATAGCAACGTTACCGGAACCGGAAATAACAACAGTCTTGCCAGCGAAAGAGGTGTTGGCGAGGTCCTTGAGCATTTCACGGGTGAAGTAGCAGAGGCCGTAACCGGTAGCTTCGGTACGAGCGAGAGAACCACCGTAGGAGAGACCCTTACCAGTGAGAACGCCAACGAATTCGTTGCGGATACGCTTGTACTGACCGAACATGTAACCGATTTCGCGAGCGCCAGTACCCTGGTCACCAGCCGGAACGTCGGTGTCAGCGCCGATGTGCTTGCAGAGTTCAGTCATGAAGGACTGGCAGAAGCGCATCACTTCGTTATCAGACTTGCCCTTGGGTTCGAAGTCGGAACCACCCTTGCCACCACCCATGGGGAGAGTAGTCAGGGAGTTCTTGAAGATCTGTTCGAAGCCGAGGAACTTCAGCATGGAGAGAGTCACTTCGCCACGGAGACGGAGACCGCCCTTGTAAGGACCGATAGCGGAGTTGAACTGAACGCGGTAACCGCGGTTAACCTGAACGTTGCCCTTGTCATCCAGCCAAGGTACGCGGAAAGTGATCACGCGTTCCGGTTCGACGAGGCGGTCGATCACGCCGTTGGTTTCCCAGGACTTGTCCTGAGCGAGAACGGGGTCCAGGGATTCGAGGAATTCACGAACAGCCTGGTGGAAGAGAGCCTGGTCCGGATCGCGAGCGACGACCTTTTCGTAGACGGACTTGAGGTAAGCATTCTGGATTGCCATAATAATTATCTCCGATGAGAGTGTTGTTTAGTTAAAACTTTGTACCCGTTTTTTAGTGTTCATTCACCGCGAAACATGGTATTTCTGTTACGGAAATAAAGATAACAAATAATGAAAAAAAACAAGTGGTTATGTACAAAAAACGTCTATTTCTTACATTTTTGTAAGTTAGTTTTTTAGAAGATTTTTAAATTGCGTTTTTAGATTAAATTTAAAGGGTCTTTTTTGCAAAAACCTACATTTTTGTAAGTCAACAACTCCACCGTCCATTTGTAAACATAGTTTTACATTACGTTTTACGGAAAATGTTAATTGGGGTACTGAAAATACACAAAAAAAGGCCCCTCCAAAGAAGGACCTTTATTACAGATTTTGGAAAAGACTACAGGTTGTTCAAGGTCTTTACAGTCACATCGCTGCCAGAAGAGATGCGAACCTTCAGCGTACCCTTGGCCTTAGGCTGGAAGCTGATTGCACGGCCTTCGCTCTGCAGTTTCTGCACCATAACACCGTTCAGGTCGAACACTTCCACCTTGAAGGGCTTACGCTGGGCATTGGAAATCGTATAGACACCGTTGGAGCCAACCATCTTCAAGCCGGACTGCAAGGCGGCCTTGCCAGAAATTGCGGAAGGATCCGGAGCCGTGGTACCGATTTCTGCATCGGTCTTGGGGGCCTTCTTGGAAAGGATATAGCCCAGGGCGCCCACCATGGGAGCGTTGATATCCACGCAGACTTCGTTCTCGGCCCAGTCGCTGACCTTAGTGTTATGGCCCGGGTTCTGGAAGGAGCCCGCAATCATGGCGCCAAAGTACTTGTTCTTTGCAGGAGGCTGCAAGCCGGAATCCGGGTCCTTGCTTTCGTCTTCGTTGGCGTAGTAGCCACGATGATGAACCGCAGGAGGAGCCTTGGCCCCATTACGGTCAAAGCCTGCCACGTAGGACTTGCTGTTGGCATTGTCGCCCAGCAGGTAGGCAACATTCTTCTCGATCAGTTCCTCGTAATCGGAGGTACCAGAAAGCTTGGAATAAAGGCCGTAGAGGAAGGCGCCGCCGGAGGGTGTACGAACGGAGAAGGAGCCGCCGCCACCAGTATCCTTGGTGAAAATGCCTTCGGAAGAAACCTGGTTCTTGTAGAGCCCATCCAGGAAGGTCTTTGCATCCTTTGCATTGTTCGCCGTAGGAGCCCAGCCAAATACAGCCTCGCCCATCACCGCAGAGAGTGGCACCGCATTGGCGTAGTTCAGGCGGGAGTAGCTACCGGATTCGAACTTGATCTGGTCAAAGAAGGTCTTTGCCGCGGTCTTGTAGGTTTCATCCTGAGTGGTGCGGTAAAGTTCAAGCGCCGCAAGGAAGGGACCGTCGGCCCAGCGACCGTCCCACCAGCCTTCGGAATAGTAGCTGCCGGAAGTGGTCACGCCCTTATGTGTCTTGGCATAGGCGAAGGCGCGCTTGGCCGCATCCAGGTACTTTGCCTGATTGGCGGCATCGGGATCCATACGGGCCATAACAGCCAGCATTGCAGAGGCCATGCCAGGAGTGAAGCCGTCCTGGGTGTCAGCCTGCATGGGGCGCGGGTCACCACCGTCTTCTGTGCCGAAGGTGCTCATCTTGCCCGGGGTCACCCACTTCTTATGGTCATAATCGCCGTTGCCCTTCACCATCACAAAGGAGGTCTCGCTGATGGCGGCCTTGGTCCAGAAATCCGCCTCGTAGCGAAGCTCTTCCAGAAGGTCGCGGACCTTGTTGGGCTTACCGCCTGCACGGGAATAATCGTTGGCGGCCAGGTAGTCGGAATAGTCGCCGGTATAAAGGTCATAGAAACCTTCGGTAAATTCAGCATAGGCAAGTGCCAGCATATAGGCGGCAAAGCCCTGGGTCTGACCGAACATGGCGTGGTCACCGCAGTCGAACCAACCACCAGACACGTCGTGGCCCTGGTAGCTATCCTTCAAGAAACTGGTAGTATAGTTTGTCCCCTGGGCCAGCCAGTTGGGACCTTCGCCAGAACGCTGTGCGCCGTAGAAACGGGTGGTCATCCATGCGGCTTCCACGAAATCGTCGTCACTGAGGGCTGCCGGGGCATTGGTTGCTGCCAGGCCAAACAGGGCAAGGCCTGCCATAAAACTTTTCCTAATAAACATCGCATCTCCAATTGTTTTTCGCAAAAATATATTAAACGGCCCAAAAATCAAAACCCATGAGTGCGATTGCTCACGGGTTTTCACAATAATCCGCCGGGCAGCACGCAAGGGACTGCCAAACGGAACAAGAACTTCCAAAAATTAAACGCCCACGGTCTTTATCAGGCGCCCACGGTCGTTATCAAGCACCAACGGTTTTCACCAGGGTGTCGTGCAGCAGGCCGTTGCTGAAGATGACCTGTTCCGCATCCACGAACTGCATTTCGCTGCCGTCGATGTGGGTGGAACGGCCGCCGGCCTCTTCTACCAGGAGGGCGATTGCGGCAATGTCCCAGGGATAGCTCATGGTCATCACGAAGCAGTCCAGGCGGCCGCAAGCAGTAAAGCAACCTTCAATCACCGCAGAACCGAAGCACTTGACGCGTTCGAAAGCTACAGCCTCCGCGGCGAAGTTCTTGGAGTTCTGGGCGTTAATGCGGGCAGCGTCGCCCACGTTAAAGTCGCCGTTGCTGACGATTGCGTGAGTGGGATTATCCTCGCAGCTAACATGCACAGGCTTGCCGTTCATGAAGGTTCCCTTGCCCTTGATGGCGGTGAACATCTCGCCCAGTTTCGGGAGGTTCACTACAGCAACAAGCGGTTTGCCCTCGAAATGGAGCGCGATGGAAATGCCCCACAGGGGAATGCCGCGGCTAAAGTTCACGGTACCATCCACCGGGTCGATGATCCAGCGGTAACGCGGGTCGGAGCCTTCAATGACACCGGCTTCCTCGGTGCGGATCGAGTGCGACGGGAAGGCGGCGCGAAGGCCTTCCACAATAAGCTTTTCGCTGGTCACGTCGGCGATGGTCACCACATCCTTGGCGGTCTTGTACTTCACATCACCCAGATTGCTCTGCAACTCCAGGCAAATCTCCCCCGCCTTACGGGCCAGATCCTCAGCCACCTTCAAAAATTCACTTGTTTCAATCGCGCTCATGGAAAATCCTCGCCATTACAACGTTACGACACCACTATTACGCCGCAAAATATAGGAAAATGAAAAAAAAGGATACCAAAACACCCCAAGATATCCATTTGGTACCCCAATTTTTAGTTTGTTCAAAACAAAAGCATCGTCAAAGCAAACTTTTCATAACAAAAATCTATCGTTTAACTATCAAAAGATGATTATTTATCATTTTTCATTATTATTTCAACAAGAAATCGATAATTTGTACGAAAATCAGGGTACTAAAAAGCCCCAAAATACCCATTTGGTACCCATTTCCGAACAATTACAATCTTTTTGAATCAAATCTCTTGACAATTCATTTCCGTCAAATTATATTTAACACATAAGTTAAATGTTAAATAAACCGAGCGCTGCAAAACACGCCAGTGTTTTAACAGCCGAAGCGAAACGACCATGAATAACGAAGTTATTTCATGTCGGAGAGCGGAGGCTGTGAAATAAAACATGCTTGCATGTTTTATAGCCGAGGCGAAACAACAGAACGACGAAGTCGTTCCATGTTAAATAAGCTTGGGATGCGACGAAGTCGTTCCACGCACAACGTTCTTTTTAATCTTTTTTGGAGATTGCCTATGGCATTACAGGACACTCTTCAGGCTCTTTCGGACCCAACCCGCCGACAGATCCTGAACATGCTCAAGGGCGGCAAGAAAACCGCAGGTGAAATTTCGGAAGCCTTTGAAATCTCGGGCCCCGCCATTTCACGCCACCTGGCGGTTCTAAAGGCCGCCAATCTGATCCGCGACCGCCGCGATGGAAAATTCATCATCTACGAACTCAGTACATCTGTTCTCGAAGAAATCATGATGTGGGTAAAAGATTTAAAAGAAACACCTAAAGGAGAAAAGTAACATGAACAACAAATGGAAAATTCTTATTTCCCTGTTCGTCATCGCCATGACATCCGTCGCAGGGATTATCCTGTGGGACAAGCTGCCCGCCCAACTGCCGGTGCATTTCAACCTGAACAACGAACCCGACAATTTTATGCCCAAGGCAGGAGCCGTTTTCGGGATTCCCGCATTCCTGATAGCAATCCAGTTGCTCTGCCTCCTGGACACACACATCCAGTTCAAGAAAAACGGCCAAATCAGGAAGTACCTCCCCTACATCATATGGCTCGTTCCCGCCATCGCCATATTCGTCATGGGAAGCATCATCATGTTCTCCCTGGACATCAAGTTCAACCTTACGCTGTTTGTCACCATTTTCCTGGGAGTCCTGTTTGTAATTCTTGGAAACGTCATGCCCAAGGTCAGCAAGAACCATATCTTCGGCATCCGAATTTACTGGACCCTCAAGAACGAGGACAACTGGTTCCACACCCACCGCGTTGGCGGATTCGCCTTTGTCATTGGCGGACTACTGATGATCTTCACAAGCCTCTTGGAAAACATCTGCATCACAACAGCTCTGCTGATCGCAACAGCAATCATCCCTATCGCATACTCTTGGATTTACGCGCTTAGGCACAAGTAAATCGAAGCGACCCGCTAAAGCAAAAGGATACCTGTTTTTCAGGTATCCTTTTTCAATTTTTCGGCGGCGAGTCGACTGCTAATCGTTCAGCTGTAAACCGACCGCTAATCGTTCAGCAAGGCGCCAACATACTCGGCGGCGTCCACGCGAACTGGCATCAGGTAGGCTCGCTGGTTGGCATCGGCAATAGCCTTGAGCAAGGCGCGGCCTGTGCGCACATTGCTTTCGAGAGTAATGTCAAAGTCCGGCGGGAACACAACCTTATTCGTATTCTCCCAGTAGAACTTGGACTTCTCGGAAAGCACCGGAGCAATGCCATACCACACTTCTGCTTCGGGAATCTGTTCCATCCACTGTTCCAGCATACCGACGCTGAAGAAAGGCTGCGTATAGAAGCCGTCGGCACCGGCGTCCAGCTTACGCTTCGCATAGTCCAGTTCCTCGCGGAAGGACGTGCGGAACGGGTCAAGACCAGCAAAAATCTTCAGCGTAGGGAACAGCTTGCGGATTTCGCGAATCGCCAGCACAGAAGTGAGGCCGGAAGGCTGGAATCCCAGATCCTTGGGCGGGTCACCTGCAATGATCAAGACTTCCCTAAGGCCCATGGAAGTAAGTACCCCAAGCTTCTCGATCAATTCTGTCAAGGAACGGTCCACCATGCGGAAGTGCGGAGTCACAGGCACGTGGTTCGCAATGAGCATGCGTGCGGATTCGTAGGACTTCACAGGAACCGTGCGGATTTCAGGCACGTTGATGGTGGTCAGCGGAAACTTAGACATGCAATCCTTGGATTCTTCCAGAAGGCTTTCCAAGGTACGGGGCACCAATTCAAGAGCGATAGACTTAGGCAAATTCTTAATCATAGCCTAAAATTATAAATTGCCCCCGTCCTTGTCAATGCATATATGCAAATTTTTGCATAAATAATTAAGCCAATCGTAAAACGAATTGAAAAACACCCAAATTACGGGAAACTAGCCTTATTCAAGCCAGTTTTTCCCGTAAAACAAGCATTTTTCTTATCGATTTCAGATAAACATCCAAGGGGCAAAGCCCCTTGCATCATTTATAAGCGCAGCAGCGGAAGCCGATTGCGGAGCTCTTGTAGAAGGCGGCAGCCTCGCGGTAGGCAACCTTTTCCTTCTTCATAAAGACCACCTCGATGTGGTCGGGCTCGTACACCAGGCCATTAGCCAAAGTCTCTAGCCATTCGTCGCCGCCCTTCTTGTACTCACCATAGGGAGCGTAGTCCATACCCAGTTCATTGCCGCTAGAGTCCTTGACGGTAAAGAACTGCAGAGTATCCTTGAAGGAAAGCTGCAGCGGATCCTTCTTGCCGAAGCTAGGAATAGTGGCATACAAGGTCCTTGTGGTATCCTTGACGTACACGGTGTCCACCTTGGTGCCTTCGCGGTACAGATACACAGTATCCTTGGTGTAGCCACGTCTTGTGTAGTACGGGAAGCTGCGGTTCGTGCAGAGGGCCTGGGTTTCGCGATCCAAGCCGCCGAACTTCTTGTAGCTGCCACCCTTCACAACAGCAGCTGTATCCTCGGAACGACCTACCACCCATTCCTGGAACTGGCCCGGCATATCGTGTACGCCTGCAGGGCTCAGACAGCGGGAACTGCGCTTGCTCAAGTCGAATGCAGGAACAGAATCGTTGGTTGCAACATTGCAGTTGGAGAACAAGTAGTCAGAAGTAGTGGAGTCCGTTTCTTCGATGACGCCGTAAGAAAGCGTACCGCCAGAAAGGCAGACTTTTTCCCAGTCGGATTCGCCGCAAAGGCTTACTGTGAAACCGCTAACTTCCATGGCCTCGCATGCCGCAACAGCCTCGGAGTAAAGCACGTTAGAAACAAACTTGCCGGAGTCGTCCATGTGTTCGTAACGTTCCATGCAGAACACACTGGTGTCGCCCACGGATACAACGACGAATCCTTCGGGGCATTCCACTTCTGCAGACAACGGGCTGGGCGCGACAACGATTGTATCCACAAGAGCCTTGGAATAATAGCCCGTGGTATCCTTCGCACGAATACGGATAATCAAAGTATCGCCAGGAGCAACCCAACGGATGGTGTCGGTAACAAAGCTACCCTCAGGATCAGCCACCATGGTATCACCGCTAACTTTGTAAAGCACCTGGAAGCGTTCGTTCTTACCGCCGGCGTAAGTGTAGCTCACCCAATCCTTGCTGGCCTTGTCGTAGTAGTCGACGTAGTAGCCGTAGATATCTTCGTTCATGCATTCATAGTCCCTAAGCGACAAGCTATAGCGGCAGGAATCAGGAATGGTGAGAACAGAGTCCACCACAATGCCGTGCTTCTTGATCAGGGGATCCACGCTGCGGCTCCAGAAAATGCGAACGCGGTTGTTGCTGTCTAGGCGTGCCAGTTCGGGATTCAGGGAATCCTTCAAGGTAAAGATGGCCGTAGGCATCAAGGGCGCAATGGAGTCGGTGGTAATGAACAACTGGTTGTTCAGCACAGAGTTTGTTCTTTCGTTACCAGAAGAATTGCCCACACTGTCCCAGGAGGAAATACCGATTGTATAACGGGACTCGGCACGGAGACCTTCAACAACAAGAGTAAATGCGTTGGCATCGAAGTCATCTACGTCGTAGCCCTTTCCATCATGGACGACAAGACGCAGGTAGTTCTTGGAGCCGGAGCCATGTTCCACATCCTGGACCCACACGGAATCATTGTTGTGGTGAATTCTCTTGTGACGTTCATAAATGCTGGAGCCGGTGGAATCGGTTTCCTCGGAATTGCTCACCTTGACCTTGAGGTCGCGAATATCCTCTTCTTCGTTAAGGGCGTAAATTACAATGTTGTAGCCGATAATCTGGCCAGACATATTGACGTTGTCGTAGTAGTCGGTTTGGTCGGCGGGGCGGTTCCACTGGAACTTGGCGCCGGTAGTCCACATGGAATCGGTCAGGGAGACAAGGGACGGAGCCATGTCGTCACCGAAATGCAAATAAACTCTCTGCACTGTACCCGGGCGTTCGTCATCGGAGTAGTCGCAATAAATGGCAACCAAAAGACTGTCGCGTTCCTTCACGTAATCCTGGATGTAGGGAGTCACATCAACAGTCTCGTAATTGGCGGAGGTACCCTTCTGGTATTCGATAACAGCGTCGGCCTTCTTGAGCTTATCCTTGTTCACGGCCTTGGCGGTATCCCCCACCACGGTAGAATCCACCCACACGTAGATGCTGGTGAGCTTTTCTGTATCGATGGGATAATGGAAACGGACCTGGAAACAATAGGCGCCACTGTCTGCACCGTCTGCGCAAGAGCGGATCACGGAGAGTTCTGTCACTTCACGGTCGAAGAGAAACTCCGCCTCGTCACTGTCGTCGGAACATGCAGCAAAAAAGCCCAGCACAAGGGCAATCATCAAATACTTGAGGTAGCGCAAAATCATCACCAATAATTTAGCAAAAACAACCATAAAAAAAATCAGGCCATCCTTGCGGACGACCTAATTTAAAAGCTTTAAAGCTTATCTAACTCTGAGGAAAGGGTCCAGGGGAAACCTTGCGGTTTCCCTTGCGACTTAATTTTCTTCAGCGTAGACAGAGACCTTCTGACGCTTGTTATCAACGCGTTCGAACTTCACGACGCCGTCAATGAGGGAGAACAAGGTGAAATCCTTGCCCATGCCAACATTCTTGCCGGAGTGGAAGTGAGAGCCACGCTGACGGACGATGATGTTGCCAGCCTTGACAACTTCACCAGCGTACTTCTTAACACCAAGATACTTGGCGTTAGAGTCGCGACCGTTACGTACAGAACCTTGACCTTTCTTATGTGCCATGGATTAAGCCTCCTTAGCCTTACGCAGAGAGTTCTTCTTGACCTTAGCAGGCTTCGGGAGACCCTGAGCGATCTTTTCCTTGCGAGTGAGGGGCTTGTTCTGAGCCTTCTGCTTAGCAAGGGCAGCCACGCGAGCGCGGTTGCGGGTAATAACTTGAGGTTCAACAGTTGCGGATTCTGCGCCGGAGCGAATTTCCGTTACGAGCACCTCGGTATAGCCCTGACGATGACCGTTACGACGTTCGTAACGAGTACGACGCTTCTTCTTGAACACGATAATGGTATCGTATTTGCCGTGGTCGAGAACTTCAACCTTGACGGAAGCATCATTCAGGACAGGGGTGCCGATTTGCACTTCTTTTCCTGCGAAAAGAAGAACGGACTTGAGCTCCAGTTCGGAACCAACAGCTGCGTCGAGGGTCGGAACCTTGTAGGTCTTGCCGAGTTCGACTTTATACTGGAAACCACCTGTTTCAACAATAGAATACATTTTGTAATCCTTTTTAGGTTGCTATTGGAGTCCCAAATTTAGTAAGAAGCCGTTGTAAATCAAAGGGATAGGTTGTAAAAATCTCAACTTTTTCACATTTTTTCAACATAATCAGGTTCCAGGTACGAGGTTCGAGGTTCATTAAATCCAAAATAGGGCGAATTTAGCCTTCCTAACCACTAGCCACTAACCACTAGCCACTTTTCTTTTTCTAGATTTCGCATCGAAATTTATAAAGGACACTCTACATGAGCAGAATTACGAGCCTCAATGGCGAATGGCAGATGATCTGGGACACCGAAGACCAGGGCATTTCCAACCGCTGGTATGCAACATATCCTGAAAACACCGAAAACGTCACCGTCCCCCACATATGGGAGCGAGCTTTCGACAAGCTTTTGATGTCCCAGGACTGTGCCTATTATTTCAAGCATTTCACCATTGATGACGAAAAGCAGGTAACCAAGCGTATATTCCTGCGCTTCGAACGTATTGCAACCCACGCCACCATTTGGCTTAACGGTAAGTACCTGGGCACCCACTTTGGCGCCTACACCCCGTTTGTCATCGAAACCCAGAAGGCCTTGAAGATCGGCGAAGAGAACATCCTCTGCGTACGCGTGGCCAACATGGGCGCATCCAACAGCCGTATCGACTTTGGCCGCGAATCCAAGGAAGGCGCAGACGACCGTTACGTGCACCCCAGCGAAATGCCGGTGGGCCTCCCCTGGAACCAGTACCCCTATGGCGGTATCATCGGTAACGTGGAACTGATCCAGGGTACCGCAGCGTTTATCGATCACGTTCGCGTTGAACCGGACATGGACCAGGACCGCGTGGCCTGCGAAGTCAGCTTCAACAACCCCCGTGGTTTTGCAACCCGCCTACGCGTACTCATGAGAAACCCGGATGGCGAAGTGTACGAACACTTCATTGAAAACATCAAGCTGGACAAGGAAAACGCCACCCAGCGCTACGTGTTCGAAGTCAAGGACCTGAAGAAGGAACACTTCCAGTGGAGCCCGGACCATCCCCACGTTTACGCCATCGAATTCCAGATGGAAATCAAGGCAGCCAAGGAAAAGGACGGCAAGACCGTAAAGCGTTCCGAATACGCTTTCTCCGTGGTGCGCACCTTCGGTTTCCGCAAGTTCGACTGCCTCAAGGGTGACTACTACCTGAACGACCAGATCCTTAAGATCCAGGGCGTGAGCTACAACCAGCAGTGGAGCAAGGGCGGCCTCTGGACCTACAAGAACGACAAGCTGGAAGCAGACTTGAAGGCCATCAAGGCAGCAGGCTTCAATGCTATCCGTTCCTGCGGCGCCCCCCTGACCGAAGAAGCACTGGACCTCTGCGACAAGCTTGGCCTTATCGTGTTCCAGGAATTCCCGATCCACACCATGCGTTCCACCCCCGAAGGCCTGGAAATCGCAAAGAAGCTTATTAACGATATCGTCAGGGAACAGCACAACCACCCCTGTATCGGCGTGTGGGTTCTGGGTTCCGAAAACGGCACCTTCTTGCTGCAGAACGGCAACAAGATGCTGAACGCTATCAGCCCCGTGGACATGACCCGTCCGGTGATCAGCAACCTGAACAGTATCTACCTCGACAACGAAGGCAACTTCCGCAAGGATACTGGTAAGCTTTTGCCGGTGACCGTGGACCGCATCTCCCCGTATGCAACTCTCCGCGTGAATCCGCGCATGAACCCCAGCGCAGCCTACAGCCACTACCTGGCCCACAGCTTCGACCGCGACAACGAAGAACTGATGGTTCCGGATACAGGCCTTGGCGACGCAGTATTCCAGGACGAAGAAGAAAATGTTGCAAACGACATCTCCAACAAGATGCTCGTGACCTTGAAGAACCACACCCTGCTCCCGGCAGAGGCAACCTCCATCGAAGGTCCTCGCGCCGCCAAGAACCAGAAGGCTATCAAGACCTTCGTCAAGGCAGTGGAAACCTTCGTTGAAAGCGACCTCTCCATCTGGAAGTCCTACAAGGACTTTAACGAAGACGCTCACCGCATCGCCCTCAAGAGCAAGCTGGACCAGATCACCGCCTTCCAGAGCAACCCGCAGATCGCAGGTTTCTTCCTGGACCACTGGGCAGACTGCAGCACAGACTTTAGCGGCTTGAACGACGAAAACCGTAAGTCCAAGGGCTTCAACGAATTCATCAGCGAAATCACCACACCCAGCCGCGCTCTGGTTAGCGAACTGGAACATGTGGTCGCACCGCAGAGCGAAGTCAGCTTCCAGATTACTTTGTTAAACAACAAGCGTTACGAAGACGTTTCTGTTGAAATCAAGCTCCTGGACGCACAGGGCAAGGAACTTTCCAGCCAGACTATGGAACCGGAAGAACCGGCCGGCAAGACCAGCCTTACTCAGCTGGGCATCTGCACCATGATGGCACCCCGCAATGTGGGCAAGTACCAGATCAAGGTAACACTGATCGACGACGGCAAGGCAATCCACTCCTCCACCGAAGACCTGATCGTTATGGAACAGGCCGACGTTGGCAGCGCCGAAAAGAAGGTTTGCTTCCTTGATAACTGCGAAGAATCAAGCGACGCACTGGTTGCCCTGAACGGTCCCGAACAAATTATCTTCACTGCAAACCTCAGTTCCTGGCCCGATGAAATTCTGGACAAGATTGTGGACGTCACCAAGAACGGCGGCAAGACCTTGCTGCTCTCCGACATGACCCAGGAAGATATCGACTTCTTGAACCAGAGCCACCACTTCGAAAGCACCATCGAATCCCACTGGAGCACTGGCGCTAACGAACTGGCCCTGCACTACCTGCCCAAGGGTTCTCCCCTGGCAGACGTCTTCGGCGAAACCGCTGTACTGGACCACACCGCAGCAGCAGTGATGCCCAGCATCTCCCTGAACGAACTCCCGGGTGCAACCGTGTTCGCCCGCGACCTGGCTTTCAAGGACGGCGAAGTGAAGACTGGCGCAGACCTGCAGCTCTACCCCTTCGGTAAGGGCAAGATCATGTTCAACCAGTTCAACGTTTTCGAAGGTCTCGAAACCAACGCACTGGCTGACGCATTGTTCGCAAAGATCGTAAGCCTGCTGTAATCGCAAGCCTCGATTCAGAAAATTAAAAGCCGTGGAGCAATCGCCCCGCGGCTTTTTTGTATGCCCAGAAGTACTGAACGAGCGGTCTATCGTGAGCCGGAGGCGGCTCATCTTTATGAGTCGTCGCAGGCGAGAGCGAGTGAATTACAGGAGGTTCCTCTCTAGACGTACTGAACGAGCGGTCTATCGTGAGCCGGAGACGGCTCATCTTTATGAGTCGTCGCAGGCGAGAGCGAGTGAATTACAGGAGGTTCTTCTCTAGACGTACTGAACGAGCGGTCTATAAACAAAAGACTCGGTTGCCTGCGAGAGAGAATCAGCAACCGAGTCTAAGCACCCAAGTCCGATACCCTGCAACTACTATCCAATGTCGCGAGTAACAACAAACCTGTAACATTAAAATACACTAAGATGTGATAAAAAACAAGTCGCACCGGTCTATTTGAATTCAGAACTTATTCCAAGTTGGAGTATTTTCCTCCCCCATTATCTATATTTATGCCCATGAATATCGAAGATATTGAAGTTTATGCCGAAACTCTGGCCAAGAACGCCAGGAAGGCTTCCCGCGGACTCCGCACTCTTAGCGCAGACCTTCGCAACGCAGCCCTGAAGCTGGTAGCCGAAAAGCTCCGCCAGCAGAAGGCCGAAATCCTCGCCGCCAACAAGATTGACCTTGAGGCAAGTGCCGGCAAGATCAGCGACTCCATGATGGACCGCCTGACCCTGAACGACGCCCGCATCGAAGCCATGGCCAAGGGCGCCGAAGAAATCGCGGCCTTCGCCGACCCGCTGGGCAAGGTCCTGGAAGCCCGCGAACTGAAGAACGGCATCAAGATCAGTCGCGTCGCAGTCCCTATGGGCTCCATCTTCTTTATCTACGAAAGCCGCCCCAACGTGACTATTGACGGAGCCTGCCTCTGTTTCAAGTCCGGCAACGCAGTGGTGCTCCGCGGCGGCAAGGAATCCCTCAAGTCCTCCCAGATTCTGGCAGGCATCTTCCGCAGCGCCCTCGCAGAATGCGGTATCGATGCCGACGCCGTACAGCTGGTGGAAAATCCGGACCACGCCCTGGTGACCAAGCTCCTGCAGATGAACGACTACCTGGACCTGGTGATTCCCCGCGGTGGCGAACGTCTGATTCGCGCTGTGGTGGACCAGAGCAAGATTCCCGTGATCAAGCATTTTAACGGCATCTGCCACGTCTACATCGACAAGGCGGCCGACCTCTCCAAGGCCAAGGAAATTCTCATCAACGCAAAGACACAGCGTACCGGCGTCTGCAACGCCATGGAATGCGTGCTCTTTGACCGCCATCTGGACAAGGCCGCCGTACTGGACCTGGTGAAGGCCCTGCAGGACAAGGGCGTGGAATTCTACGGTGACGCCGAATGCGTCAAGGAACTGCCGGGTGTCACCGACATCGGCGACGACAGCAACTACCATCACGAATACCTGGCACTCAAGTCCAGCGTCAAGTTCGTGGACGGCGTAGAGGAAGCCTGCGAACATATCGAAAAGTACAGCAGCCGCCACACGGAGGCCATAGTCTCCGAAGACGCCGCCGCACAGGACTACTTTGCAGCCAATGTGGACTCCAGCAGCGTTATGTTGAACGCCAGCACCCGCTTTGCCGACGGTGGCGAATACGGGCTTGGCGCCGAAGTGGGCATCAGTACCGACAAAATCCACGCACGAGGCCCCATGGGCGTCGAAAGTCTTTGCACTTACAAGTGGATTTTGCGCGGAAACGGCCAGGTTCGCGGCTAAATTCTACAACAAGCAGCTAATTGCATAAAAAAAATCACTTTTTTTTATAAAGAGTGATTCTTTTTTGACAAAAATAAGTTACTATACCGATAGTAACTACGGAACGCCAATTGAAGGAGATTGTTCATGGCAAGAAAGAAAGCTAGCAACGACGATTTGGATAACGAACCGATCGTACCTAACGAAGACACTGAACTGGACGAAGCCTCCATTTTCGAAGACGAAGAGGATGAATCCGAAGACAAGGGCATCGACGAAATCCTCGGCGGTGCAACTCTTGGTCGTGCAGGTTCCGATATCGACGGCTGGGGCGGCGGCGAAGACTACGAAGGCTAGCCCTCCCCTGTTCAATTAGAATGTAAAAGACTCGGTCCAATTAAGGGCCGAGTTTTTTTGTACCGCGCTAGTGCCGCGCAAGATGCCGCGACGACCACCCAAGCAAAGCACAAAAAAGGACCCGCATCACTGCGAGTCCTTTTTTAGTCTTTTGATTTTAAATCAAATTACTTGGTGATAACGCGAGCCATTTCGCAAACCTTGTTGCTGTAGCCCCATTCGTTATCGTACCATGCGCAAACCTTCACGAAGGTCGGGTCGAGCTGGATGCCAGCCTTGACGTCGAAGATGGAGGTGCGAGCATCGTTGCGGAAGTCGGTAGAAACGAGAGCTTCGTCGGTGTAACCGAGGATGCCCTTCAGGCCGCCGTCGCAAACGCACTTTTCAGAAGCTTCCTTCATAGCAGCGCAGATTTCTTCGTAGGTAGCAGCAGTCTTGAGTTCTGCAGTCAGGTCAACGAAGGAAACGTCAGAGGTAGGAACGCGGAGGGACATACCAGTGAGCTTGCCGTTGAGCTGCGGGAGAACCTTACCAACAGCCTTTGCAGCGCCGGTGGAAGACGGGATGATGTTTTCGAGAATGCCACGGCCACCGCGCCAATCCTTCATGGAAGGACCGTCAACAGTCTTCTGAGTAGCAGTTGCAGCGTGAACGGTGGTCATGAGGCCACGGACGATGCCGAACTTTTCGTCGAGAACCTTGGAAATCGGAGCCAAGCAGTTGGTGGTGCAGGAAGCGTTAGAGATGATGTCCTGGCCAGCATAGGTGTTGTGGTTAACACCGTAAACGAACATCGGGGTAGCGTCCTTGGAAGGAGCAGACATGATAACCTTCTTAGCGCCAGCCTGGATGTGCTTGCGAGCGAGTTCGTCGGTCAGGAAGAAACCGGTGGATTCAACAACGACGTCAGCCTGGAGAGCGCCCCAAGTGATGTTCAGAGGATCGCGTTCTGCGAAGATCTGGATCTTGTTGCCATCAACGATGAGGTAGTTCTTTTCGCCCTGTTCGAAGGAAACTTCGTGTTCGAACTTGCCGTGCACGGAGTCATACTTCAGCATGTATGCGAGGTAGTCGACAGTGAGGAGGTCGTTGATACCAACAACCTGGATGTCGTTAGAGAAGTTTTCCACAGCAGCGCGGAACACCATACGGCCGATACGACCGAAACCATTGATACCGAGTTTGAGAGCCATTATTGGATCCTTTTTTTTATTGTGAAATGTTTGCACCCCTACTACAGGAAGCGCTCAACTGACACCAAATTTATTAAAATTGCGGACATTGAGTAGGTCTTTTTAGAAAATTTTTTGCAATTTATTGGCTATGAGTCATTTTAATCACAAATTTTTCCGTCTTGTCCCTGTTTTCGGGCTGTTTTTTATGGTATCCTGTGCCGGTAACGGCCAGCCCCTGACCGAAGCGGGCCCCAAATCCGGGGACAGTTCGTCTGCAAACGTTGCCGACGACTATTTTGGCGATTACGAATCCTCCCCCGCGGCTGGCGGAAATTCCTCCAAAAACGGAAAATCCGGCAAAAATGACTCGTACGTAGGCCGAACCGCCAAGGCCGGTTCTGTCGGTTCTGACTACTTTGGCTTTAAGTTGCCCAACGGCGGCGAAGGCTGGACCTTGATCAGTGGACCGGACGCTGGCGAGAGCGGCGTACCCTACGAATTTTATAATGCACGCACCGGCCGCCGAGCCGTGCTGATGGAAGTGGAACTGCCCAAGGGCGAACCCATGCGTTTGATGGACCGCGCCCAGATGGAAATGCAGGCCTTTGAAAGCAGCGGCAAAAAGGCAACCCTTGCGGAAACCTATCCCGAAGAAGCCTTCGGCTCCACAGGCGCGTTCTTTGATGTGGCCGGCAAGCGCTATGATACGCCCTACGAAGCCGTAGGTCTTGTGACCGGCGCCGGCAATCACGTTTACTCCCTGACACTTTCTGCAACGGACAATGTACCCGAGGCAGGCAAGCTGAAGGAAGAATGGAAGGAATTCTTTAACGACTTCGAAATGATGGAGGAGACCGAGGAAAGCGGTCCGGAACTGTCTCCGGAGCGAGTCCAGAAGTTCGAATCCGAGGCCCTGGGCTACACCTGGAGCGTGAAGGACACCCTCTGGCACTACTGGATGGGCATTAGCCGCCAGAACGAGGACCCGGACCTAGTGCTTTCTAACAAGGCCGAAGACATTTCCCTTTTCGTATATGGAGCCTTGGTTCCTAGCGATGTGGTGAGCCAGAACGACTTGTTCAAGGTTCTCCTGACCCGCCTGGGTGTAGATTATAACAACCCCACCATGGATATCCGCCGAGTAAGGGTGGGCAACCAGTATGCCCAGGAATTCACCCTGACCCATACGGTTAACAAGTTCGATTTCGCCTACAAGGGCCGCTATTTCTACGAAGACGGTCGTGGCGTCCTGGTAGTCACCTGGACCCAGGGAGCCAACCAGAAAAAATACGCTAAGGTCATGGACCACGCCATCGAAGGCCTGTCCATGGGACCTATGCCTGCTGCAAGCGCCGAGAATACCGACGCCAAGAAACAGGCAAAGTTCAACGCCGCCATTATGAGCCAGGTGGGCCTTTTGCGCCTGTTGGAAAACCAGCCCCTGGTGGCCCTGAGCTACTTTGAACGCGCCAACAAGATGGACCCGGAAGAACCGCTCTATCTTATTAACTGCGGCTTTATCTACCAGATGAAGGAACTTTACGGACCGGGCATCAACCACTTTGAAAGCCAGCGCGAACTGGTACGCAAGAACGGCAAGCTCTTGAGCATCCTAGGCGAAATGTACGAGGCCCTGTTCGACTATGGCCATGCCCGTGAATGCGCCGAGGCAGCCCTCCGCTACACGCCCAACAATCCGGAATACGTGATTAACCTAAGCGACGCCCTTTGGGGCCTTGGCCAGCGCAACCAGTCTTTGATTGTGGTGCAACGCCTTTACGACACCCAGCCCAGCGCACGCCTGGGTATTTACCTGGCAAAGACCTACATGGGCCTTGACCAGTACGCCGAAGCCGTGGATGTTCTCTACGGAGTCCGTGGCCGCTTTGGAATGAGCGTTGAACTTGGCACCACCTTGATGGACGCCCTGATGTTCCTGGGCCGATTCGAGGAAGCCCGCGCCATTAGCGAAGAAACCTTGGCCAGGGACCGTAACGACTACAAGATTTGGACCACCCAGGGCAAGATCCTGTTCTACAGCCGCAACTACCGCGATGCAGAAAAGGCCCTGACAAAGGCTTTGGCTTTAAAGCCGGATAACGAAGACGCCAAGAGTTTCCTTAGCGCAACCAAGGCTTTCCTTGGCAAGGCTGACAACCGCACTTTGCAAAAGCCTATCGACCCTGTAGAAGCTAGAACCACGGACCTTAAGACATTGCTCCGCCCCGAGGCTAAGGCCGAGGCTACCGAAGGCGACTTCCCCGCCGTTATCCACTACCGCAAGGAATCCCTGAAGGCAGACAAGGACGCCAGCTGGACCCGTACCGAGGAAATGTTCATGGAAATCCTGGACATTCGCGGTGCCGCCATCTATCGCGAATTTACCTTCGACTTTTTGCCGGGCTTTGACCGCATTTACATCAACGCCCTCGAAGTGTACGACAGCAATATGAAGCTGAAGCAAAAGGTAAACTTGAACGGCGTCTATATTACTTATGCTACTGAAGTCGGTGGCGGTAACGAGAACCAGACGGCACATTTCCCCTTGCAGGAACTGGAACCGGGCGACTTCGTGTACATGCAGTACAGCCGCACCAACATCGAGAACAAGGGCATGATTCCCTTTACCAACTTCGTCAGCTCCAAGGACGTGCCTGTGGGCGAAGCCTCTTTCCGAATCTTTGCGGACAAGAACCGCTTTGTGACCGAGGAATACGGCCCTCTTGAAAAGCAGGATATCAAGGGCGGCGTGGAATGGAAGATTAACAACCCTGTAGTGATCCGCAAGGAATTGTACATGCCTGTGTACCGCGACTTCGGTGCAGGCCTGATGCTTACGGGCAAGCAGGAATGGAAGGACGTGGGTGCAGATTATCAGAACTTGATCAAGCACCAGTTTAAGCAGGCAGTGTCTGTTCGCGAAAAGGCTTTTGAAGTCCGCGGAAACAAGATTGGCGAAGAAGCCGTAAAGGCATTGGTCCGCTTTGTGCGTCAGGATATCCGCTACCGCGACATCCGTTTCGGTGGCCACAGCTTGATTCCCCAGACTGCAGAATCGACCCTAAAACAGCACCGCGGCGACTGTAAGGACATGGCTTTGCTCCTTAAGGAAATGCTTGCAACCATCGGCGTCAAGAGCTACCTTACCGCAATTCACTTGACCGAAGAAGGCTTCGAGCAGTTGCCCACCATCCAGCAGTTCAACCACATGATTCTGTACATTCCCAAGCAGGACAAGATCAGCGAAATGTGGGTAGATGCAACGGACAAGACGGGCAACGACCGCCCCGTTCCCCTGGATATGGAAGGCAAGGTGGCCCTGGTCATCGACGAAGACAACAGCCATGTGGTAACCACCCCCATTCTTGAGGACAATCAGGAACACCAGATTTCTGTGGATCACCGCTTGTTTATTGGCAACGAAGGCGATTGCGAGTTCCGCGACTCCGTTTCCTTGACCGGTAAGTTCGGCAGCGTCATGCGTAACCGTTTCTTTGGCCGCGACATCAAGGACCAGGAAAAGCTGATGGAAGAATTCCTGATGACAGGCATTCCCGACGTAAGCATCGGCAACATCAAGATTGAAAACTTGGCTGAATTCAACAAGCCGCTGAACCTGATTGTGACTTACGCCTCCAAGGGTTACTTTGGACAGGGCGGCTCTGAACTGAAGGGACGTTTCCCCAATGTTTGGGAACGTAGCCTCTTTAAGCTGCCCAAGGTAACAAAGCGCCACCACCCCATTCGTATGCCTCACGAAACCCAGTTCAGCTATAGCCTGAGCGTGAAGGCCGCCGGTGGACGCACAGTTAATGTGGCTGGGCCCAAGGCATTGAGCCGCGAGCCGGATTACGTAAGCTTTGAAAAGGGTTGCGCCGAAGGCATGAACGCACAGAATTGCATCAAGTGGACTACTTTCGCACTGTATGCCGACCCCGGCGAATACGAAAAGATTCGCGAGGAATGGACTTACCTGCTGAGCGAAACCAGCCCCATGATCATGGTGAAGTAAACGAAGGGGAAAACAATGTTCTTTGATATTTTGAAAATTGTCTTTTTAGGCGTTGCAGCTTTTTTGGCTATCGCCATTATCGCATCTATTGTCTACCTGATTGTCCGTGGTCCCAAGATGATTTCCAAGGACACAGAGGATGTGAGCAACAAGGCCAAGAGCGAAGACAAATAAAGGAGATCCTCCCCCTACGGGGACCAGCCACACTAAGAAACAAGTTTCTAAGTGTGTTGCAGCCGGGTCAAGCCCGGGATGACAAAACCGGGTCAAGCCCGGGATGACAAAACCGGGTCAAGCCCGGGATGACAAAACCGGGTCAAGCCCGGAATAAAAAGAAATTATTTCTTCTTAATTCTAAAGACGGGCTGTTCCTTGGAATTCTTGGATTCTTCGAAGTATTCCATGGCGTGGATCAGCTTAGGCCAGGTGGCATAACCGAAATTCTTGGGAGAATGGGTAATCTGCCTAGAAACTAGCTGTGAAACGGTTGCGGCCAGAGCCCAGCCGTTGTCATCCTGGCTTTCTTGGATAGCCTTGCGGATTGCATTCATCAGACGGGTATCGCCGCGAAGCATGCCCTTGTCGTAGCGGGTAACGCTATTGGTTGGATCGTCCTGGTCGCCGGTGTCTTTGAATTTGTCTGTAAACACAAACAGGTTGCAGGCATAAATAAAGGCGGAAGGAGTCTTTTCTTCACCGAAGCCGATAACCATCTTGCCCTTGGCGCGGAGCTTCATGGCGAGAGGCGTAAAGTCGGAATCGCTACTGACGATGGCGAACACGTCGATATTTTCGGTATAGAGCATGTCCATGACATCAATGGTCATGGCCAGATCCGTAGCGTTCTTGCCCTTGGTATAAGGGAACTGCTGCACCGGCTGGATTGCAAAGGGATGGAGCACAGTCTTCCAGAGGCTACCGGCTTCCCAGTTGCCGTAGGCACGGCGGATGCTTGTTTCGCCGTACTTGGAAAGTTCTTCCATGATGCCGTCGATGGCTTCGGCGCTGGCGTTATCGCAGTCAATAATCAGGGCAATTTTATCTTCAGATTCCATGCGCAGAATATAGCATAAAATCATGGTACTTTCCAATGGTTTGCGAAAGTGAATTTTTGCTTTTTTTCTAAATTTGGACCCATTATGAGTATTGCAATTCCCCAGTTGCCCAAGGGCACACGCGATTTTTATCCTGAAGCACAGCGCATTCAGAACTATATCTTTGACACTTGGCGTAAAACCGCCGAAGAATTCGCCTACGAAGAATACGAAGGCCCCATGTTTGAACACCTGGAGCTGTACACCGGCAAGTCCGGCGAAGAAATCGTAAGCCAGCTTTACAACTTCGTGGACAAGGGCGACCGTGAAATCGCCCTCCGCCCCGAAATGACCCCGACTCTCGCCCGTTTGGTGATTCAGAAGGCTCGCGAACTGAAGAAGCCCTTCAAGTGGTTCTCCATGCCCCGCCTGTTCCGTTACGAAAAGGCTCAGAAGGGTCGCCTTCGCGAATTCTTCCAGCTGAACATGGACATCATCGGTACCGAAAGCATCTATGCCGAAGCCGACCTGATGGCAGCCATCGCTACCATGCTCCGCAAGTTTGGCCTGAAGGATGGGGAATTTGCCATTGGCGTTTCTAGCCGCAAGTTGCTGGCAACCTACCTGGACGAAATCGGAGCACCGAACCCAGCACAGGTCTACCCCGCTCTTGACCGCCGTTTGAAAATCGGTCCGGAAGCCTTTGCCAAGGCTCTCGCCGACGCCGGTCTCACTGAAGATCAGGTGGCAAAGCTTGACGCATTCATGAGCTGCAAGTCCATCGAAGAAGTGGCTGCCTCCGTGCATAGCGAAGCCGCTACCGCCGCTCTGGACGAAATCAAGGATTTGTTCGCCACTCTGGAAGCCGCAGGTTACGGCGAATGCGTAAACCTGGACCTCTCCATCGTTCGCGGCCTGGCCTACTACACCGGCATCGTGTTCGAAGTGTTCGACAAGGGTAAATCCATGCGCGCTATCGCTGGCGGTGGCCGTTACGACAGCCTTACCGAAAAGCTTGGCGGCGACCGCATTCCGGGCGTTGGCTTTGGCATGGGCGACGTTGTTCTCGCAGACTTGCTCCGCGAACACAACCTGCTCCCCAGCCCCAAGCAGAGCGTTGACTTCTACATCGCAAGCTTCACCAACGACATGAAGAAAGTCTTTGAAGCAGCCCAGATCTTCCGCGCAGGCGGCAAGACCGTTTCTCATCCTCTCGCTTCCATGAAGATGGGCAAGCAGCTGGACCAGGCAAACTACCAGGGCGCAAAGATTGTGGTTTATGTTGATGGCGACAAGGCTCAGGCCGGCGAGTTCGAATACAAGGACCTCCGCGACGGCACCATGCACGTTGGCAACGTAGAAGCAATCAAGGCTGCACTCTAAATGACTCCTTTAAAAACCTTACTAAGCATCTTAAGCCTTTTCGTGGTACTCGGCGTTATCGCCGTGATTTACCCCGACGAGGGAATTTCTATTGGCGACAAGACACTCCGTTACCCGAAGCTGACTGACATTTTCGAGAAGGCCGACTCTACCGCAGATTCTAAGGCGGGGAACGAAATCGACCCCGAAGCTGTTATCCAGCAGATGATGGAAGAAACCCGTCGCAAGGAATTCGCAGCATTCTCGGACTCCCTGCAGTTCTACGAGGACTTTTTCGAGAGCGGAAGAACACGTTTCGACTTGCCGGACAACGACCCCACCTGGTTCGATAGATTCTTCTTGCACATGCAACTGGCAGCGCTGGACAGCACTGTGGTCCACATTGTGCATTATGGCGACTCCCAGTTGGAAGAAGACCGCATTTCGGCAACGATCCGCGAAGACTTGCAGTCTGAATTCGGCGGTGCGGGCCCGGGCATGATGCCGCCTATTATGACGGTTCCGTCCCAGACAACAAGTCACTCCAACTCCGGCGACCTGAAGCGCTACATTCTGTTTGGACCGAAAGACGAAGAGGCGACTCACGGTCGTTACGGCCCGCTGGCACAGTTTGCCGACCTGAGTGGTTCTGCTGCTATTACCATTAAGAAGCGTAAGGAACGCAAGGACAAATTCGCCCACGTTGGCGGTTACAGCACCATTAAGGTTTTGGCCGGCAAGCGCGGCAACCTGAAGCTGAAGCTCATGTACGAGCAGACGACCTACGAACAGGCTCCTGTTCCTGCAGACGCAGATTCCGCAACTATTGCCGCAGCCGCAGCAAAGCCGCCTAAGAAGATTGTTAAGAACGTCGAAGCCGCAGCACCTGTCGTAGACAAGATGAACAAGCTGAACGTGTACACTTGGAAGCTGCCCGACACTACTTCTACCGCAAGAATCTACTTGAGCGGTAACGCAGAAATCTACGCAATCTCTGCCGACGGCGCCTACGGCGTTGCAGTGGACAACGTTGCAATGCGCGGTAGCTCCGGCACAATCTTCCATCGCATTGACAACGAACTGCTTGCTGAATCCTACAAGGCTATGAACGCCCGCCTTATCATTATGGAATACGGCGGAAACCTTGTGCCTGGTACGACTTCCGGCAACATCGAATGGACAAAGAAGATTATCACTCGCCAGATCCAGGCAATCCAGAAGGCAAATCCGGATGCAGACATTTTGTTTATCGGTCCTGCCGACATGGCAAAGCAGGTGGATGGCCAATGGAAGACTTATCCGGCATTGGCCCTTACTATCAAGACCTTGCGTCAGGTAGCTTTGGACAACGGACTCGCCTACTGGGACATGCATCGCGTGATGGGTGGTAACGGAGCCATGATGAAGTGGGTAAAGAAGGAACCCGCTTTGGGCTTCACCGACCATATTCACTTTACCCGTCGTGGCGCAGCCTACATGGGCGATTTGTTCTGCAATGCGTTGCGCATGCATTACGATTTCTTCAAGTTCCGCGAACGTCATAATATTACCGACGAAAAGCTCAAGGAAATCAGAAAATTCGCAGCAAGCGCAAAGAATGATTCTACTAAGACAGAAGCAAAGCCTGCTGTTAAGAAGGCGGCAAAGGCTAAAGCAAACAACGCTGCAAAGGCAAACACCACAAAGTCCGGCACAGCACAAACCGGCAAAGCAAAAGCACCGGAGGGTAAAAAGTGATGGGGGGATTTAAGAAGTTGTTCTTTTTGCTGGTTCTCTGCCTTGCTGCTTTAACAAGCGCCAAGGACTTGAATATCGCACCGGGCAGTTATCCCTTGGATATTTCCAAGTACGATTTCATTGACACCACCCAGAACGTACTCCTGTTCCCCAACGGCAACTCTGCCTTCGAGCCTTTCTTCAAGAAGATGGACACCCTGGTTTTTGAGAATCGTGGACAAGTGCGCATTATGCACATCGGCGGTTCTCACCTGCAGGCAGACGTTATTTCCGGACGCATCCGTGAGCACTTGATCAAGGAGTATCCCGGTGCAAACGCAGGCCGCGGATTTATCTTCCCCTACTCTGCTGCAAAGACTAACACGCCCTCTACCTACGGAAGCTACTACAAGGGTATCTGGGACATGAGCAAGAACGTGCTCCGCGAAGTGAAGAAGCCCTTAGGCGTCCTCGGCATCGCGGTTAGCACCAGCGACCCCCGCGCAGAAATTTCTATTCTCCTGGACCGTTACAACAACGAACCCATGTGGGGCGAAACCAAGTTCCGCTTGTTCGGCTACAGCGATAATGGAGACGTACTCCCCGTGTTGCGTGTGGATTCCACCGACATCTATGGCGTGCTGGATTCTGCAAGCCAGAGCTACTTGTTCACAAGCCCCCGCCCCATCGATTCTATTCAGATTCAGTTCCGCTGGATCGATAGCCTGCAGCAGGCTACCGTAGCAAGTTTCATTGCCGACTCCTTGGTATTGGATTCCATTGCAAGAGCAAATGCAGACAGCACCCAGGCAGATTCTGCAAAGGCTAGCGGAGACTCTGCGAAGTCCAATGCGGACGCACCGAAGAAAGCAACCATTCCGCAGAACATTGCTTTGCCGGATCCTTCTAACGTAGCCCTGGACTCCATGTTCCAAGGCGAATGCGACGTGCTGGATACTGCATGCCTCGCCCAGGAAGAAGCTGCCAACAACAAGATGATTGACGGAGCCCTGGCAGCAGCCGCAAACGATTCCGCAGCAACAGACTCTACGCTTCTGGATAGCGCCGTGGTGGACTCCGCTGCATTGGTCAAGCGCGCACGCCCCCGTTTCACCCTCACCGGCATTCTTTCTGAAACCGACAACCCGGGCATCACCTACACAAGCGTAGGCATTAACGGTGCACGCGTTCCCAACTACTACAAGGAAGTCTGCCCCCGCATCGAAAACGAACTGCAGTTCTACAAGCCGGACCTGATCATTTTTGCCATCGGCATTAACGACGCCAATGTGGAACATTTCGACGCCAAGGGTTTCAGCGCAAATTACGACACCCTGATTACCCGTTTCAAGGCTATCAATCCCAACGTGGCATTCATCTTCGAAACCAACAACGACATGTATCGCAAGGTCAAGAAGCGTCGTTACGTACAACACCCCAACGGTGAATTGGCCCGCCAGGCATTCTTCGCTACAGCCCAAAAGCACAAGGCTGCCGTTTGGGACAAGTTCAGCATTATGGGCGGTCTCGGCTCTATGGCCAAATGGGAAAAGGCCGACCTGGCCAAGGGTGACAAGGTCCACTTTAAGCTGGCAGGCTACAACCTGCTGGGCGACATGTTCTACAAGGCTTTCATCAATGCCTATATGGAACACATCGCAAACTTGCCGGCACAGGAACCCGTAGCACCGCCTCCCCAGCCCGCAAAGGCAGAACCCGCAGCAAAGTCTGCTCAGAAACAGTCTGCTGCTCAGCCCACTTCTACTAAGTAAAGTTTAACATGCTCGATTATTTGATACCATTCCTTACCCGAACATTCGCGTTCGACCCCAACAGTCCCCTGCTGTTTACGCAGTTCTATTTCTGGGGTTTCTTCGCGGTTGTATTCGCCCTGCTGACTTTGGTTCATAACCGCATTCTGTTGCGCAACTCCTTTTTGTTCGCAACCAGTATGTTCTTCTACTACAAGACCAGCGGTAGCTACGTCTGCATTCTGGCATTCTGCGTGGTAGCCAACTTCTTTATCGGCAAGTTCATCGAAAAGTCCGACGTGAACTGGAAGAAAAAGGCCTGGATGATCGCCGCCGTGATTATCGACCTTCTAGTTTTGTGCTACTACAAGTACGCCTACTTCTTCCTGGATGTTCTTTACGATATCTTCGGAATCGAGCTCCACGTCTACAACTTCTTTGCCGCAGCAAGCAACGCAATTTTCAATACCAACTCCATGGTGGACCGCATTATCCTGCCGGTGGGTATTTCGTTCTTCACCTTCCAGGCAATGAGTTACTGCATCGATATTTACCGTGGCAAAATCAAGGCTGTTACAAACATCCTGGATTTCGGTTTCTACCTGACATTCTTCCCGCAGTTGGTGGCAGGCCCCATTGTTCGCGCAGACAAGTTCGTTCCGCAGCTTTACAAGAAGTTCTTCCTCCCCCGCCGTGCCTTCGGAATGGCTGTATTCTGGATCTTGAACGGTCTCGCCAAGAAGATTATTCTTTCCGACTATCTGGCAACCAACTTCGTAGACCGCGTTTTCGATACACCGCTGCTGTTCACCGGCTTTGAAAACCTGATTGCATTGTTCGCCTACTCCCTGCAGGTTTACGCGGACTTCTCCGGCTACACGGACATCGCCATTGGCGTCGCCCTCCTCATGGGTTTCCGTCTGCCTCAGAACTTCAACAGCCCCTACAAGGCACTGTCCCCCACGGAATTCTGGCGTCGTTGGCATATCAGCCTTTCCAGCTGGCTGCGCGACTACGTGTACATTCCCCTGGGCGGTAACCGCGGCGCAAGCATCGGTACCTACTTCTGGATTGGCTTCATTAGCCTTGTAGCCATCATCCTTTCCGGTAGTGGCTGGGTTGGCCTGGGCATCGGCCTGTTCCTGCTCTACATCGCCCTTTACGCCTACTTCAAGCCCGACTCCCGCAAGTTCATTACCACCAATATGAACGCCATGTCTACCCAGATTATTGGCGGTTGGTGGCACGGCGCAAGCTGGAACTTTATTATTTGGGGTGGTTTGAATGGTTTCGGCCAGGTGTTCAACAAGTTCTGGGTGAAGCGCAGCATTACCTTCCGCGCCATTGCATCCTTCGTGTTGTTCGCCACTAGCGGCATCATCTTCAAGAATTGGGGCTACCCCATTTTCGCCATTACCACCGTATGGTTCGGCGTTCTGTTCTTCGGCATTTACTCCGTAATGATCTTCCGTCTGTTCAGCGACAAGACCTACCACTGGCTCTATACCGCATGGAACGTGACCTTGACTTTCGTATTCATCACCTTTACCCGCTTGTTCTTCCGTGCAGGTTCCAACCTGGATCCGGCAGAAGCTAACGAAGTTGCCTGGAATACCGCCAAGAACATGGTGCAGCAAATGGGCACCGCATGGAAGTTGGAAACCATTCCTACCATCGCCTGGGAACACATGAACATTATCCTGGTGTTCATTGCCGGCATGGTCATCCACTGGATTCCCAAGAAGTTCAAGAGCCGCTACCGCATCACATTTGCAAGCTTGCCGATCCCGGCCATGGTGGCCGTTACCGCAGCAATCATCTTCGTGATTTACCAGTTCATGAGCGCAGATTCCTGCCCCTTCATTTACTTCCAGTTCTAAAGGACATTTCAAGGATTTCCACAACGAAATTTTTGTCAAGACAAAATACAGTAGAGTAAACGGCTTTAGAATTTAAGGAACGAGCAATCGTTCCTTTTTTTATATTATAGGTAATGGCCGAAATTCAAAATTCCGCATTCGACAAGCGAATCAAGAAACATGTGATAGGAAAGCCACACCGCTTTATGGCTGTGGCTCCCCTGGGTTTTGAAGAAACACTGGCGGAGGAGTTAAAGTACATCGGGGTGGAAGTTGCTTCTGATGGGGCCCCGGGTATAAAAGTCGCGGGCGACGGCAAGGTGGAATTTACCGCAAAGATCACCGAAGCCTGGAAGGCTGTGGCCTACAGCCGCATCGCCAACCGCGTACTCATGGAAATCGGCAGTTTCAAGGCTGAGAATTTCGGGCAGTTGGAAAAGGGTGTGGCAGCAGTGCCATGGGAATTGTTTTTGAACAACGCCCCCATTACGTTTCACACCACATGCAAGCATTCCAGACTTTATCATTCGGGAGCCATCGAAGAAAGAGTAGCTCCGATTATTGCCAAGGCATTAAACAATACCGTTGCCGATTCCTTTGGGCAGAACATCTACATCAATCTGCAGGATGACCGATGCACCCTCTGGCTGGATCTTGCCGGCGAAGAACTTTACAAGCGGGGTCACGAACGCTTTGTGGCAGAAGCCCCGCTGAAGGAAACCATTGCTGCGGCAATGATTTTCGAAGCGTCACAAACGGCCGGAGTCGCTCAGGATAGTTTCGTGCGATCTTTCGCGATCCTCGATGGTATGGCAGGCAGTGGCACATTCTCTCTTGAAGCCGCCTACATCGCCAACGGGCTCATTCCCGGCAAGTGCCGCGATTTCGCATTGAAGCACCAACCCGCCTTTAAGGAAGCCACCTGGAACTTTATCCTAAAAGGACGTCATTCTGAGAAGCGGAGCGACGAAGAATCCACGACTAACCTTCTCTCAATTATTACCTCCGACATTTCGGAACGTCCTATCAGCATCATCAAGCATAATGCAGAAGCTAGCCCGCTGGCAGAAATTGCGAAAACAAATCCCGACGCGGTTACCATCAACCCGCAGCTGAAGGATTTCTTTAGCTACACCATCGAAGACATCTGCGCAGTACAACCTCCCGAAAACCAATCGTCAATTATCAATCATCAATCATCAATTATTTTATTAAATCCGCCCTACGGCAAGCGCCTGGCTTTTGACGCACCCAAACTTTATACGAAAATCGGGCAGAAATTAACCGAATGGAGCAGCGACGCACAAACCCGCAATCAAGGCATTACCGTCGCCATCTTGGTTCCCAAGGATAGCATGCAGAACCTGCTCCAGGCCTGCCCCGCCCTAAACCCAAGCAACAATCCCGAGGCAAAGCTCATCGAGACAAGTCACGGCGGCTTCAGCCTCAACGCAATCTTTGCCAGGATTTAACCAATGGAACCAACTGATCCCTATTTCATATTCATTTTCAACATCGCCGTCTTAGTCATTTTAGCCTTAATTCCATGGGCAGCCGGGCTCATTACAAATAAATTCAGCAACAAACGTAAAGTATTTCTCGTCGGGAAAATCCTTTCCATTTTACTATCGGTCCTTATTCTTGCCTTCTTTTCCATTTCCCCATTTCTGTTTAAAGCAGATCAAGAATACTTAAACGAACCATTTCATTTCTTTGTTATGGGAAGTATTCTTTGCGGCTTGTTTTTTTCCATTCTCCCTCTGTCCACTTTTTATTTCCTGGCCAGCAAAAAAATTAAAAGGAGGTTTCTATGCATTTTCGGGACCTTCGTCATATTCTTCGTCATGCTTACCGGATACGAGCATTTCGTAAACCGCTGCATCGGATTTGTCTTTGAAACAAAGCGCCAGGAACTTCCCCTAGATGAATTTTACCGTATTCACCCTAACGCGGATACAAGCAGTGACTTCAACATATTCATACAGGAAGATTTCCGTTTCGAAGCTAATTTATCCGTACATAGGGATTTCACGCAACTCAAATCCATGAACATAAGTTTTCACGACGATACAACGAGATGCTCCCGTGACGATTTGCAACAAGATTCAGTATTGCTTTTAATTGAAGAAATCATCAATTACAGGCCCGAAAAAGACTACTGCGTTATAACAGACATGTGCGAACACCCCGCACTGCACGTAGATTTAGCCGTAAACAAGAAAAATTCAAGATTCATATCGTTAAGTCTTGAAGATCTTGACCGATTCCATCCCAAAGCGCAGAACTTGGCAAGGCTAGCGCTCAAGCTCGTAAAATCCAATGATTTCGTCCGATTTGAGGGATGCAGAGATTAAAGATTTCAAGCCTTTACTATATTTTCCCTGTTCAAATTTTATAGCATCGGCGCAGCCCCGCCCTGCATATACGGAACTGCGCAATTTATGAGGTAACATTATGCCGAAACTTCGTTCGTTGAAGACTATGGAAGGCCGCGAAATGGCCGGTGCACGTGCCCTTTGGCACGCAACAGGTACCAAGGTGGAAGACTTTGGCAAGCCGGTGGTTTGCGTTGTTAACAGCTACACCCAGTTTGTTCCGGGTCACGTTCATCTGAAGGACGTGGGCCAGATCGTTGCCCGCGCTATCGAAGCCGCAGGTGGCGTTGCTAAGGAAATGAACACCATCGCTGTGGACGACGGTATCGCCATGGGCCACGACGGCATGCTTTACAGCCTCCCGTCCCGCGACCTCATTGCAGACTCTACCGAATACATGGCTAACGCTCACCGCGCAGACGCCTTGGTCTGCATCTCCAACTGCGACAAGGTTACTCCGGGTATGCTCATGGCTGCAATGCGCCTGAACATTCCTGCGATCTTCGTTTCTGGCGGTCCCATGGAAGCTGGCCACGTTACCACTAAGGACGGCAAGGACCGCGCCCTGGACCTGATCGACGCAATGATCGACTCCGCAGACAACTCCGTTTCTGACGAAGAAGTTGCCGCTATCGAAGCTAACGCCTGCCCCACTTGCGGTTCCTGCTCCGGCATGTTCACTGCAAACTCCATGAACTCCCTGACCGAAGCTCTTGGCCTTTCTCTCCCGGGCAACGGCACCATCGTTGCAACCCACTCCGAACGTAAGAAGCTGTTCGAAGCTGCCGGTAAGCGCATCGTGGAACTCTGCCACAAGTACTATGACGAAGGTGACGAAAGCATCCTCCCCCGTAGCATCGCTACCATGGACGCCTTCGAAAACGCAATGCGTCTGGACATCGCCATGGGCGGTTCCTCCAACACCGTGCTCCACCTGCTGGCAGTTGCACAGGAAGCCGGCGTTGACTTCACCATGAAGGACATCAACCGTCTCTCCCTGAACACTCCTTGCATCTGTAAGGTCGCCCCCACCGTTCACAACATCCATATCGAACAGGTGAACCGCGCTGGCGGTATCATGGGCATCCTCGGCGAACTGGACCGCATGGGCCTCATTCACAAGAATGCAAAGACTGTTCACGCAGCAACCATGGGCGAAGCTCTTGAAATTAACGACATCGTCCGCGGCAACGCAACTGAAGAAGTCAAGCTGCGTTACCTCGCAGGCCCCGGCCGCAAGTACAACCTGGTTGCTTTCAGCCAGAGCACCTACTACGAATCCTTGGACATGGACCGCGCAACAGGCGCAATCCGCGACGGCGCACACGCCTACACCAAGGACGGCGGTCTCGCAGTTCTGTACGGCAACCTGGCTCAGGACGGCTGCATCGTGAAGACTGCAGGCGTTGACGAATCCATCTGGAAGTTCACCGGTCCCGCAGTTGTGTTCGAATCTCAGGAAGACGCTGTCAACGGCATCCTTGGCGACAAGGTGAAGGCTGGCGACGTTGTGGTTATCCGCTACGAAGGTCCTAAGGGTGGTCCGGGCATGCAGGAAATGCTGTACCCCACTTCTTACCTCAAGAGCCGTCACCTGGGCAAGAGCTGCGCTCTCCTTACCGACGGTCGTTTCTCCGGTGGTACCAGCGGTCTTTCCATCGGCCACGCCTCTCCGGAAGCTGCTAACAAGGGTAACATCGGTCTGGTGGAAACTGGCGACGTTATCGAAATCGATATCCCGAACCGCACCATCAACGTGCAGCTCACCGACGACGAACTTGCAGCACGCCGCAAGGCTATGGATGCTCGTGGTGCCAAGGCATGGCAGCCGGTTTCTCGTGACCGCGTGGTCTCCAAGGCTCTGCAGGCTTACGCAGCTATGGCAACCTCTGCTGACAAGGGTGCCGTTCGTGATCTGAGCCTCATTGGCGTAAAGTAATCGCAAGGCGAATGCTGCAAAAACATGCTTGCATGTTTTTATAGCTGAGCCGCAGATTACTGCGCTCGCAGAGCGCCAGTAATCGCAAGGCGAATACCGCAAAAACATGCTTGCATGTTTTTATGGTTGAGCCGTAGATTACTGCACGCATAGTGTGCCAGTAATCGCAAGGCGAGTGAACCTGGTTCACAAGCGCTTCGATTGCTTCGGCTTCGCCTCGCAATGACAGCAGGGTCCGCGACCCTACGAAAAAAAAATTTCCCGGCGGTTAAACCGTCGGGATTTTTTTCGCAGGTTGGCACTGCAATTACATCATTCCTAATGCTTTTTGTTTGTGCCGCTCATAAGCCGCAGCAGTTCGTCGGCCACATCGCCCCACATCTCAAGAACAACCTTACCGATGGCGGGGTCATACATCTTACCCAGATTTTTCTCGATTTCCTCACGGCAGAAATCTAAAGACATGGCGTCACGATAGCACCGGCGGCTAGTCATGGCATCGATGGAATCGGCCACAGCAATAATGCGAGCTCCCAGCGGAATATCGTCGCCCTTCAAGCCTTCGGGATAACCGCGGCCATCATAGCGTTCGTGATGATGCATCACCACGTTCACAAGTTCCTGGGTGTAGTTGGACTGCATCAAGATGCGGGCACCGATTACAGGATGCTGCTTAATCACAGCAAACTCATCATCGGTCAACTTGCCAGGCTTACCAAGGATAGCATCGCTCACGCCCACCTTGCCAATATCATGGAGCAAGGCTGCGTCTGCAAGCATTTGCATGGTGCTATCAGAAACGCCCAGCGCCTTTGCGAACATCAAGGAAAGATCCTGCACGCGGTCCGAATGGTGCGCCGTATAGGAATCCTTGGCTTCTTCAATAGAAATCAAGCAAGACACCAAGTCGCGAAGATTCTGATTATCATCAGATGCACTCACACAGCGTGAGGACGTCTTGTCGCGATACATGTTCAAGTCGGCATCCATCTTCCAGTCAGAAATGGATTTTCGAATACCGTATTCATTGGTCAGGCGGCTTTCGCCAATGGCCATGGAAAGTCTATACAATGCGGTCTTGTTATACTCATCCACACCTTCTTTCAGGCGTTTCATCAGATGGAAAAGTTTTTCCTTGCCCGCATCCGCCAGCACAACAAATTCGTCGCCACCAATGCGGTAGCAATGGCCCAAGGTTCCAAAGGCCTCCGTAATGGTATTGGCAGCAGCCACAATCAAGGCGTCTCCAGCCAAATGTCCAAAGGTATCGTTGGTGTACTTAAGCCCGTTCACGTCGATCATGAGCATAACCCAATCCGACAGGGTATTGTTTTCCGCGTCAATGCGCTTTAGCAAGGAATCAAAGGCCAAGCGATTTTCAAGGCCAGTCAGGCTATCCGTAGAAGCAAGACCCTTCAGCTGCTGGTTATACACCTGCAACTTGCTGTTGATTTCTTCCAGCTCAAAAGAAGTTTCGCGAATGAAGGTTGCCATTCGGGCAGCCAGCGGCAACTTGGTGGAACGTTCCTGCTGACGCATAAATGCAGAAGCCTGCAAGCCCTTGCCCGGGCCTTCGCGCATAGCAGCCACCACCAAGGTAATGTTATGCTGATTCAAGTGTCCTTTTTCTCTCAGGAATTCACCGTGGGAGAAAAATCCTGTGCTAGGAGCGATACACTTAAAGGGAAAAATTTCGTAAGTCGGCTCGTGAGAAGACCAGAAAGCCTTACGTGCAGCGCAGGAGAAAATATGCAATACGTCTGGGTTAAATGATTTGATTTTTTCACTTTCCTGACGAATGGACTCTAGAATAGTCTGAGGCTCGCCATAGGACAAGCGAATAATAGAGCCCACCTGGATATCGGAACTCATAGAAAGGGATCCATCGGGATTACTCTTTGCCGGAGCGCGGACTATGGTGGTTCCGTTATGCTCGTACAACACCGGGAAATCCAGTGCGTTAATAAAGAAGTTATCGTCGTTATTGATATTCAGGTACTTGTGGTAAATATCAAAAGCAGGCACACCGCCCATTTCGTACAAGACATTGCCATCGGCCTTGGTCACATGGAAGTTTCGACCAATGGGTTTCCAGCCGCTGATCTTAAAGGATTCCACAATAAAGTCTTCGCCGCCAAACAGCAAGACAACTACACCATGTTTGCTATAGCCACCTTCTGATGAAAACACGCAGGAGTCGGAACTAGACAAGTCCGTAGAGCAGACGATTCCACCAAACATCTGGATATTGGGGCGGAGCCCGACCATGCCGTCGCAGAATTCCGTGGATGATCTGGAAGAAATGCATCGATACATTTCAACAGCCTTTACCCAGGGATTTTCATCTGTTTCTCGGACGATGTTTCGGGCAATTTCTCTTGCAGACAGATTTTCCATATCGTACTGCAAAAGCTTGAACTTCGTGGTGGTTTTCTCGAAAATCGTAAAGGAAAGAGTAATGTCGGCAGCAGCATCACAATCCACAATGTTTCCGCTAGTGGAATGTCCAAACCAAGGCACCCCAGGGAAAACCTCTTCAATGATATTGCTAACCGCAGCCAGTTTTTCCTTGCTTAAAATTGTTGAAAAAATCTGGACGTACATCTGCGGCAAATCCTTGCCGTTAGACATCATAGGAAGAATAGCCTTGAGAACCTCAAGGTTATTCCTTAACTCACCATCACCTTTATATGCAATGATTCTCTTTTGCATCGAGAAACACCCCCAAAAAGACTAATTGATAACTAAGTCGAGCGTCGCAAAAATAAACTTGTTTATTTTTATGACCGAGACGCATTATCAAGAATAACGAAGTTATTAATTGATAACTAAAGTTATCGTTAATGTTGCGCCTCGGTCATGTCAAAAACTTCGTTTTTGCCGCGACTCTCGGCTTAGACATTAATTGTTCAATAAGAATATATTCTTAAAACGGGGGCATTACAAATAAAAGTTTAAAAAATTTCGGTTTTTATATTCCTAAACGAAATAATGGGAGAAGCAACGCCTTACACATCGCCCACGTCGCCGGTATCCACGAAGTTGCGGATAGCCTTGCTAATACGCATGCTGCAGAAGTTAGGACCGCACATGGAGCAGAAATGGCTGGACTTTGCCTGATTGCCCGGCAAAGTTTTGTCGTGGAATTCCATAGCCTTTTCCGGATCCAGGGACAGTGCGAACTGGTCGTTCCAACGGAAGTCGAAACGGGCTCGGCTCAAAGCATCGTCGCGGAATTCTGCACCATAATGGCCCTTAGCCAAGTCGGCAGCGTGAGCAGCCAGCTTGTAAGTCACCACGCCAGCACGAACGTCGTCGCGGTCCGGCAGGCCCAAGTGTTCCTTGGGGGTCACGTAGCAAAGCATGGCGGTACCGTACCAGCCAATCTGGGCGGCGCCGATAGCAGAAGTGATGTGGTCGTAACCGGGAGCGATGTCGGTGGTGAGAGGTCCGAGAGTGTAGAAGGGAGCGCCATGGCACTTTTCCAACTGACGGGCCATATTGTCCTGGATCTTGTGCATGGGCACGTGACCCGGGCCTTCGATAATCACCTGAACGCCATATTCCCAAGCGATCTTGGTCAGTTCGCCAAGAGTATCCAGTTCACCGAACTGAGCTTCGTCATTGGCATCGGCCAAGGAACCCGGACGAAGGCCGTCGCCTAAGGAAACGGCAACGTCGTACTGGGCGAGAATTTCACAGATTTCACGGAAGTGAGTGTACAGGAAGTTCTGCTGGTGATGACGCATCTGCCACAGGGCAAGAATGGAGCCACCGCGGCTTACAATACCGGTGGTACGCTTGGCGCACATGGGAATGTGTTCCAACAACAGACCTGCGTGAATGGTAAAGTAGTCCACGCCCTGTTCTGCCTGTTCAATTAAGGTATCGCGGTAAAGTTCCCAAGTCAGTTCCTCGGCCTTGCCGTTCACCTTCTCCAGAGCCTGATAGATAGGCACAGTTCCGATAGGTACGGGGCTATTGCGGATAATCCATTCGCGGGTTTCGTGAATGTGCTTACCGGTGGAAAGATCCATCACAGTGTCTGCGCCCCAGCGCACGGACCAGGCCATCTTTTCCACTTCTTCTTCGATGGAAGAGGTGATGGCGGAGTTACCAATGTTGCTGTTGATCTTGGTGAGGAAATTTGTACCAATGATCATGGGTTCGCATTCGGGATGGTTGATGTTTCCCGGAATGATAGCGCGGCCAGCCAGGACTTCGTCGCGGACGAATTCCGGAGTGACGGGCTTTCCCTTTACGCCCAGTTCATCCAGTTTCTGGTTTTCGCGGATGGCCACGTATTCCATTTCCTTGGTGATCACACCTGCGCGGGCGTAGTCCAGCTGGGTCAGCTTGTGGCCGCTCTTAGCGCGCATCGGGTGATGCACCGCATTAAAACGCAGGTGGTCTAGTTCGTGATTTTCACGACGGGCACGACCGTAAGCGGAAGTCATGTCGTCCAACTGTTCGGCATCGCCACGTTCAGTAATCCAGCTTTCGCGGAAACGTTCAATGCCCTTGGTCACGTCGATGGTAGCGTTTTCATCGCTATAAGGTCCGCTGGTATCATACACCGGCACAAAAGGAGTCAGGGGGTCTTCGGTCTGGATTTCGCGCATGCCCACGCGAATATCAGGATAAATCTTGCCCGGCACATAAATCTTCCGGGAATTCATAAACGGTTTCAGGAGGGAATTTTTGGATTCCACAATAACCTCACTTTTCCTTCGGCCAAATTACTGGCACAAGTTCAAAGGGTATTTTCTCAGCCACGGCCATTCGACTCGCAGCACCCCTAAGTTTTTTGATAAATGTAGCATATTTGAAAAATAGATTTGGCCTTTTCCTACAGAATTTGTATCTTATGGGCATGAAAAAAATTATTGACTGGACCAAGAATTACCTTAAATCCTTGAACTGGATTGTACTCATTGGCATTGCCGTTTTCTGCATCGCACTGGCCATCATCAACAACATCCGCGTAGACGACACCAAGTCCGTAGATTGGATTGGCAGTCAGGATGTTCTGGCTAAACCGGCGGAGATTCTCTAATGAAAAAGAATACCATTATCTCCGCAGTTCTTTTGGCTGTCGCCTCCATTTTGGTGGCTATCGGCGTTGCCGAAATTTCCTTCCCGGAATCTTTTCTGACTTTTACCGACCAGGACTGGCTTATTGACCTTTGGCCCAAGGCTTACCGCTACAACATTCACGTAGGCCTGGTCGCAATCGTCATTGCCACAGGCCTTTGCGTTCCGGCCTACAAGCTGCAAAAGGACTTTGCCATCCGCGCCTTGGAAACCTTGTTCCGCATTGGCATCGGCGGCATGTTCATTTTCGCCAGCATTTTCAAGATCCAGGACCCGCACCAGTTTGCAACCCTGGTAGCACAGTACCAGTTCTTCTCTGCGCTGCATGTGGATTTTGCCAACAACTTCTTCGCCCTAGTCTACCCCCAGTTTGAGCTGTGGTTCGGCTTGGCAATGATCTTTACACCCTGGGTCAAGGAATCCGCTTTCGCCATCTTCTGGATGTTCGTAAGCTTTATTATCGCATTGGCTTGGGCATTGTGGAATGACCTGGGAATCACCTGCGGTTGCTTTGAATTGGAAGGTGCTCAGGACAAGGCAGAAGCCTGGACCAGCCTGATCCGCGACCTGATCCTGATCTGGCCTACCCTGTGGCTTGCCCTGCGCAAGAACAAGAGCCTTATCGGCGTCTGGAAAAAGTAAAGGAGATCCCGGATCATGTCCGGGATGACAGTGAGCGATTGTCCGGGATGACAGTGAGCGATTGTTCAGGATGACTTAAGCGAGAGCTTCCAAGACACGCTTGGAGAAAGACTCCATGGAGCAGCGGGACAACAGTTCTGCTGCTTTTTCTTCGTTGATAATGTTCTCACCGGCGATGACGCGGTCGACGACTTGGGCATAGGCCTCTGCATCCGTAGGGGGATCGATGAGAGGGCAGACCCCTTCCAGATTCTCCTTGACGGCGGAGGTGGCCGCGCACAGAGCCGGCGTACCGCAGGCAATGGCCTCAATGGGCGGCAGTCCGAAACCTTCTAACAAAGAAGGATACACCATCAAATCTGAATGGCGGTAGAACTCACGCAACTGTTCTGCATCGAAGCGTTCAAAATGGAAAACGTTGTACAACCTCTTGGTGTTGATGATTTCCGTAAGACGCTCAGACACCTTCCCCACTCGCACAAAGGCAATATCAGGGCGAAGGCTTGCCAATTCAAAATAAGTATCGATGTTCTTTCGCGGTTCGTCCAAGCTCACGTTCAGGCACATGCCATAGAAATTGCGCATGCCATGCTTGCGGCGGAAAGCCTGTTTTTCGTCGGGTTCCACCGGGAATCTGGGCTTGCAGAACAAGGCTGAATCAATGGGGCAGCCGATAGTAGCTCCAGGTGCGTTAGCCATCTTGGGGCCGAAATGGGCGGCAGCCTCCTTGCGGGTCCATTCTGAATTGTAGACAAATGAATTTGCCTTGACGCATTCACGAATATAGAACAAATTAAGCAGCTTAAACTTCTTGCTGTCCGGGTACAAAGTCTCTGCAAAAGTATCGTGGACGAACATTACAGTCTTGCCGTTCGCTTTCTTGCAGGATTTCAAGGCCCTGTTGGCCACGGGCACCAAAAAGCCCAACTCCGGACGGATAAAGAAAACCACGTCGGGCTTTACCTTGACAATCACCTTTTTCAGGGGACTGCGAAAAGAAAGAAAGCCCGTATAAAGAGAACTGGCCCACACCTCATGGGACGTAAAAGCACCCCCGGTCGTCACAGGATTTGGAAAGAACTTAGGCGTCTTAAGCCAAAGCACATGAACTTCGTACTCCGAAGCCACCGCCTTAGCCAAATTCTGGGTCAAACGACCAAAACTGGTGCATTCGTTCTTGTCACAAATGAATAAAATTTTCTTCGCCATGGGGAACCGTTCTAATGGCCATAAAATAATAAAATGAACGTCTCTCCATTAATATGAACTTGCTATATTCACTCTATGGCTAAAATTTGCATCGTTCTTGCAACCTACAACGGAGAAAAGTATCTGTCCCAGATGCTGGACTCCCTCGTGGCACAGACAAGGCCTGCAGATATGATCATTGCCGTAGATGACGGGTCAAAGGATTCCTCGGCCCAGATTCTCGAAAGCTATGCCCAAAAGCTCCCCCTGCAAATTCACGTTTCGCCTCAAAACCAGGGGCACCGAGCCGCCTTCTCCAAGGGTTTGGAAATTGCCCAGTCCCAGTTGGGCCCCGAAGACCTGATTGCCCTGGCCGACCAGGACGACATTTGGCTCCCCCACAAGCTGAGCATTCTTGAAAACGAGATTGGCGTAGTCCACAGCCTGATTTTTGGAGACGCCCAGGTTATCGATGGCGACGGAAAGGTCGTTGCAGAATCCTGGCGCACAAAATCCAACATTAACTTGAACACAACCATCAAGCACCAGATTGCGGGCATCAATCACGTTACTGGTTGCCTTTGCATGTTCAAGGCAAAGCTTTTAAACACAATCCTCCCTATACCGGAGGGTGTTACTGTACATGACCGCTGGATCGCCATGATTGCCGAAAGAAACGGCGGTATCAAGGCCATTCCCGAAAGAGTGGTCCAGTACAGAATCCATGGAGCAAACGCCGTTGGCGGAAAATCCGACACCTCCATGAGCAACACTTTGAAACTCCAGGAAATCTGGGCAACCACCATCCTGGAAAACCTTACCCTGCTTAAGCTGACCGACAGCGAGATTTCCTTTGCACAAAGGCTCTTGTCTATTACCAAGCAGCGAATGAACCAGAGCCTGGTGCTGGACGAAATCATTTGGGTCTTTACGAACAGAAAATATCTGTTCCTGGACGCACCCCAGCTGACCACCGCAAAGCGGATCCTGTTCTCCGTGGTAGGACTCCCCCTGGCAAAGAAACTGTGGGGTAAGGAATAATGCGCATCGGCATCGACATCAAGTGCCTGCGCACCAACAACAGCGGTATCGGCAGGTACACACGTAACCTGATGAACGCGTTGCAGAAGGTGGACTCCAGCAATGAGTACGTGCTGTTCTCCCCTAGCCCGGTGGATTATCAGATTACCAATCCTAAGTGGAGTGCCGTCGTGGTGCCCACCAAGTTGCCCGGAATCCTTTGGCAACAGTTGGTTTTACCCAAGGCTTTAAAGCGAGAGAAAATCGACGTAGTCTGGGGACCGGAACAAACCATTCCCGTATGCGGCCTGGGATGCGGTTTGGGACATTGTTCAAACCACGCAAAGATTTCCTCCGTATTGACGATCCACGACTTCGTCTATAAGCGTTTCCCGGAGACCATGCAAAAGTCCGTTTTGTGGATTACCAGGATTTTTGGATCCAAGTCTATCAAGAGCGCATCCGCCATTGTTCCTGTTTCTGAATTTACCAAGGGCGAGCTTTTTCACTTTTATCCGAATTTGGACAAAGATAAAGTGGATGTAGTGAGCTGCGCCGTGAATAGCGCCGAGAGTTGCTTGGACTACCGCGCCGCAGGGATCGCCGATAGAACTGCCGCAGGGATCGCTGATAGAACTGCCGCAGGGATCGCTGATAGAACTGCCGCAGGGATCGCGCAGAGTCGCAAAAAGCAACTGCTGTTCGTAGGCAGCCTGGAGCCCCGCAAGAACCTACCGAACCTGATTTACGCCCTAGAAATTTTGCAAAAGAAGGGCGTTGTGGTGCCATTGGTCCTGACCGGGCCCAAGGGCTGGAAGAACAAGACTTTCAAGGATCTGATTGCCACCACCAACGTTGCTGAAAGCATTTGCCACAAGGGCTATGTGTCAGACGAAGAACTTCGAGCCTTGTACAAGGAAAGCGCCGCCGTGGTATTCCCGTCGGTGTACGAAGGATTTGGCTTGCCTGCCTTGGAAGCTTTGAGCTTTGGAACGCCGGTGCTCACATCCAAGGGTACCGTCATGGCTTCTGCATTGGGCGACTGCGGTTTGTATTTTGATGCGGCTGATCCGCAGTCTATGGCGCAGGTAATCGAGAAATTTTGGAACGCCGGGTACGAGGTGCCGGAGTCGTCCCGCAGGACTTTACTTGCTAGATACACTTGGGAGAATTCCGCAAGCAAGCTGATTGAAGTTTTCCACAAGGTGTGCCATGAGTAAGACTACCGCCATCATTCTGGTGACCTACAACGGATGGGAACTGACCAAGGCATGTCTGCAGGACCTGCTTCCCCTTTTGGATGTTGCGCAAGGAACCGCGTCTAGCGTCGAACAACGAACTGCTGATGCTCCAGGGACTGCTGATGCTCCAGGGACTGCGCCGGACTTCGTAGTGGCCATTGCGGACAACGGCAGTACCGACGGCACCTTGGAGAACTTGCGAAAGGAATTCCCTGCAGAGAAGTTCCCGAGGATACATGTTTACCCTCAGGCGGGGAACCTTGGTTTTGGCGCGGCGAATAACGGAGCTATCCGCGGGTTACAAAAAGACGGCGTTGAATTTGACGCAGTCTGCCTGCTGAATAACGATACACGATTTGACGCAAACGCCATTGTAACGCTGCGTGCAGAACTGGACCGCGTAGGCGATAAAGCAGTTCTCGCACCCACCACCCTGAACGTGGACGAAACCCGCCAGAACAACTTCTTTGCGGGCTTGGGCCCCCAGGGAATCGGGTACATCAACTTTTTGATGAACGCCTTTAGGAACGAAGAAGGCGCGGCCCGGGTATTGGAAGGAACGCCCGAGGCGTGTGAATTCGAAGGTCTGCAGGAGACGAACTGGACAAGCGCCGTCTGCTGGATGATGACCGCAGAACTGTGGAACCGCGTCGGCGGCTTCGACGAAAATATCTTTATGTACTACGAAGACGCCGACATGGCGCTCCGTTGTCGCAAACTGGGTGCGCGGTTCTTCATTAGCGACCGTAGCGCCATCACCCACCTGGGTGGCGGTTCCGCCAAGAGCTCCCTCAGCCGCGCCCTGCAGCACGACCGTTCACAGCAGTACGTTTTCAAAAAGCACTTCGGCATCCCCGGCATGATGCTTTCCAAGAAGTTCCGTTTCTTGCGTAGCATGGTCCGCATCCTTGCGTCCCTCCCCCACGCCGTAGCGGGTTCCAGCGCACCCACCAAAAGAGAGTACATCAAGCATCATCTCGCTTTGCTGAAAGAGGCAATCCTATGATTCTACGCAACGCACAAATTTTGCAAAAAATCTTTTTCGCCATGGCAATGCTAGGCGCATTCGCCATACCCTCTTTTGCAAGCGGCAGCGACCCTAGTGTCACCCATTTCTCTTTCCAGGATTCCGCAAAGAACAAGGAAGTGAATATCCGCGCCCAGATTGTGGACTCCCTTTCCATTACCAATCTGAATAACGCCACTACCCACTACGACAACAACATGTCGGTACGCCTTTTCCTGGACGGCCATTTTACTGAGGCATTGCAGTTTGCCGCCAAGGTCATGGTCATTAACGACTACACCAACCGTTTTATTCCCGACCATTTCTTCAATCCCGACGAAGGCCTGCCCTACGTTAAGCAAAGCGACACCCGCCGCACCTGGGACATGTTCTCCGCCAACGTCTCCTATGACGCCAAGGCCATTCGCCTGATGACCGGCTACGATTACCTCCAGTGGGGCCCAGCCCGTCGTAACAACGTTATCCTCCGCGGCGAAAAGAGCAATTACCGCCCCTGGCAGGATTCCACGGCCCACCTTTTGAGCCCAGCACCTGCGCCCTATTTCGGCTACCAGCTGTCCGTAGGCCCTGTGGTCTACACCCAGTACGCCATGCAGCTTACCGAAAGGAAAGGCTACGACAAGTATCTGCACGCCCACCGCCTAGACTTGAACCTGCCCAAGAACATCACCCTGGGCCTTACAGAGACAGCCCTGTACGGCAGCACCACCGAAGACGTCACCACCAATCCCAATCCTAACTTTGACGCCGACAGCAGCGCCCGCGAATTCCAGTGGGCCTACGTCATACCCTTCCTCATGTACAACTTCGAGGAACACATCCTTGGTGACCAGGACAACATTTCCATGTCCTTCGACATCAGCATCAAGACAATTCCCCATTGGGAAATCTACGGCGAACTCATGTGGGACGACATGAAGACGCCCACCAGCATGTTTGACGATTCCTGGTGGGGCAACAAGTGGGCAGCCTCCATCGGCATCGCCCGCGACAGCCTGCGACTCGGTCCAACTTACTGGAACTGGTACACGGAATACACCCGCGTAGAGCCCTGGGTCTACACCCACCACAAGGGCGGCGGATACACCTACGCACATTACAGACAAAATCTCGCTACGGATCTAGGTCCCAACAGTCAGGAACTTTATACGGAATTGACCGGCACTTACAAGCATGACCGAGGCCTGTTCAAGGACGCACAAATCCAAGGAACACTTTTCGCCAGCGCCGTGGCCAAAGATTCCGCTAACGGCGGCAACATGACCGACATTCACGACTACGAAGTTGACGGCACCGCAAAGAATTTCCTGAACGACGAAACCACATTCCGCTACCTGGAACTTGGCGCAGGAATCGATTTGAAAGTCTGGAGCTGGATTAGTTTCAAGGCAACCTACTCCAGGTTCTTCGGAGCCTACGAAGGTTACCACACAAGCATGACCGGCTCTTTCCAGTGGTAACAAATTAGGATTATACAAAAAAAATCCGTCAAGCATTTTGCCTGACGGATTTTTGCTATTGAACTTTTTGCTGGTTTAGCAGCACTTTGATTTCTTTTTAGGAATCAGGCCCACCACAATGAGGATGGCGAGAACGATAGCGCTACCGTAATCGAACCAGCCCAATCCTTCGCCATGGCAAGCAGGGCCCTTCATGGTTATGGAGCTGAGAAAGGTATCCATCATAAAGGTGTCCACCACCCAGCCGAAGAAGAAGGCGCCGGCAGCGATGCTGAAGATATATGCAGCCAGAGTGCGCTTGCCGAAGGTCTTGCCCACCACCACCATGGAGGCGATGCTAGTTGCAGGCCCAGCCATGAGCAGCACCAATGCAGCTCCGGGAGGCAAGCCCTTAGCCATGAGAGCCAAAGCCAGCGGGATGGAGCCTGTAGAACAGGTGTACATGGGCATGGAAATCAACAGCATAGCGAACATGCAGAGGATAGGATATTCGCGAATGGACATGAACAGTTCATCGGGAACAAACGCAGCAATCAAAGCACCCAGAGCCAAGCCGATCAGCAGCCAGCGAGTGATTTCAGGAAGCAGGTCGCCGAAACCGTATTCAAAGGTTTCCTTCAGTTTGCCCAAGAAACCGTAATTGTGTTCGGCATGTTCATCGTGATCATGGCCACCGCAACAGCACTTGTGTTCTTCTTCGTGTTTTTCTTCATGCTCGTGACAGCAGCACTTATGCTCTTCTTCGTGTTTTTCTTCATGCTCGTGACAGCAGCACTTATGTTCTTCTTCGCGAGGTTTCTCGTGGCCACAGCAGCAATTATGTTCCTCGTGTTTTTCTTCATGTCCGCAGCAACAATGTTCCTCGTGATCATGATCATCGTGGTCGTCATCGCAACCGCCGCAGCAGCAGCTTTCCTTAGGTACTTCGATCTTGGAGAGGTCTTCATCCTTTTCGCCGCGGGTCACAAAGTTTGTGAGCAAGCCGCCGAACATAGAGGAAACAAAAGCGGCCAGCGGGCGGAGAATCGCAAAGGGCAATCCCAGCAAAGAGTAAGTTGCCAGAATGGAATCCACGCCTGTAGCCGGCGTAGAAATCAAGAAACTGACGCTAGCGCCCTTGCTGGCACCTTCCTTGCGCAGCGCAACCGCCGTAGGAATCACGCCGCAACTACAAATAGGCAGAGGAATGCCGAACAGTGCCGAAAGCAGCACCGACTTGAAATTAGGCTTGCTGATCTTGGGCACATACAGGTTGCGAGGCACCCACACGTGCAAAATGCCGGCCAGCAAGAAACCCAAAAGCAGGAAGGGAGCCATTTCTGCAAACAGTTCCACTAACGCAGAAAGAAATGTTGTTATGTATTCCATTTTTAATCCTCAAGGACGTGGGCCATGCCCTGATTAAAGATCATCTTTACGTGTTCATCGGCCAAGGAGTAGTAAACCACACTACCTTCCTTGCGATACTTCACCAAGTTGGACTGCTTCAAAATGCGGAGCTGGTGAGAAATGGAGGACTTGGTCATGCCCAGCAAAACAGAAATATCGCTGACGCACATTTCCGGGCGGCAAGCTCCCCCATGGCATTCTCCATGGCAATCATGCTGCATGGTACCCTTACCATGAGCCTTATGTTCAACCATGTGGTCCTCAGCCTTCATCAAAGCGCAAAGGATCTTGACACGGGTGAAGTCACAGAAAATCTTAAAGGTATCGGCCAGATCCATCAGGGATTCGTCTGCTGGGAGCATAGGGCGAATGGCGTTCACCACTTCTTCGTGAATGACGCTGCAATCAGAGCCTTCGAAATCCATTTCCTTTTCAGCCATATTGAGCCTCTATCTACTAGATCCTTCGACGCGCTTCGCTTGCTCAGGATGACAGCAAAAGCGACATCTTTTCAAAAGAGTTAAAGAGTTGAATAATTGTTCAACTGTTAATATAAAACAATAAAACCTCTTTTGCAAGAGGTTCCTAGAAAAAATCTGAAAAAATATGTTTCGATTGCTTCGGACCGTTGGTCCTCGCAATGACAATTCTATGCGGGGCCTCGCAATGACATTATTCGAATAGGGCCCTGATTTCGGCGTCGCTCTTGACAGTCAAAGCCTTGGCCTTCCACTCAGGATTCAGCATTTTCTTTGCCATATCCGCAATGACCACCGTGTGGGCCGTCGCAGATTCCGCCGGAGAAAGCAGCACGCACATAAACTGGGCCTTTTCTCCCCCACGGATTTCGATACCAGTCAAGCCTTCGGGGCAAACCACGAATGCCATCAAAGGTTCGCTAAGACCAGGAACACGGGTATGGGGCAAAAGTAAGCCCTCGCCCATGTAGACACCCTGCTTAACGCGTTCCACCATGTGCTTCCAAGTCTCATTGGCGTCAAACTGACAAGGACCATGGACCAAGGCATCATAAGCAAAGCCGATTGCACGACCAAATGTTTCTGCAGAGGAATAAAATTTCGTATAAACTAAAGCCATAATCACCTAGAGCCCTTCTAACCCACCCGATGATTTGCAAAAAATAGGCTGCAGCAAAGAACCGCAGCCAGTTTCAAATAATCTATGCCAGAGCCTTGTCCATGAACTCGAAGACTTCGGGGCTGGTCACCTTGGCAAACTTCTTGAATTCGCCGAAGATTACCTTGAGCTGTTTCTTGCCAGGTTCAATGTACTGTTCAAACTTCTGAATGCCATTCACCTTGGAAAGCTTGCAGTAGGCGCCCATGGCCTGCATCACGCGCTGGAGGCTTGCGTGGATAAAGGCTTCCCAAGCGTCTTCCTGGGTGTAAGTCTTGGTGCCGCGGAAAGAGGTACGCCAGTATTCAAAGAAGTCCTTGACTTCTTCAAGAGAAAGACCGACGTAAGGGTCCCACAGCAAGGAGGCCAGATCGTAGAACATGGAACCACGACGTGCACCCTGGTAATCTACGAATGCGATTTCGGAATCCGGCTTCACCATGATGTTCTGGCTCTGGAAGTCGCGGTGCATCAGAACCTTGGGCTGAGCATCAACGGACAGGGCCAACATGGAGTAGAAGTTGCGGACAGATTCTGGAATCTGTTCACAGCCACAGTGAGCCTTAAGGAAATGTTCGGTGAAGTAATCGGTTTCCCACTTGAGGGCGGCAAAGTCGAAACGACGGAGCCAGAGGTCGGAGTGGGAACTGAAGAGGGAGCGGGAAACCTGCTGCCACTTGATAAGGGTATCAATCACTTCGGGATAAAGAATGCGGACGTTGCCGGAGTGCTTGGCGTTACCTGCGGGGCAGATATTGTCCAAAAGATTGTGGGCACCCAGGTCTTCTTGCAGAACGGAGCAAGAGGCTTCGTCAACGAAATAAACACGAGGGACCGGCAGGCCATATTCCGCAAAAGTCTTGGAGAAGTCAACAAAGTGCTTGAAATCGTCGTCTACCGAGGCAGACACCTGCAAAACGCAAGCGCGATCGCCGCTAGCGATTCGATAGTACTTTCGGCCCGAACCGGCACCAGCGATGGAGGAAACTTCAAAGTCAGCGGCGTAGCCGTGAGACAGCAAGAATTCTTTAACAGCAGAAGAAACGATTTCAGTATTCATGCTAAGCAATATATAAAAGACGAGAGACGAGAGACGAAAGACGAGAGAATTTTTTTAAGAAAATTTGATTCTAGGATCCACCACGGTGTAAAGGATGTCACTAAAGAGACGGCCCACCATGGCCATCAAGCTACTCAGGAAGATCACTCCCATGACCACGTTATAATCGCGGTTCACCATGGAGTTGTAATAAAGCAAGCCCATGCCGTCGATATCGAAGACCTTCTCGATGAGGAGTGCGCCTGCAAACATCAGGGTGCAGATCTCGGAAAGTCGGGTGGCAATGGGAATCAAGGCGTTGCGGAGAGCGTGGCGAACCAGAGCCTGGTTGAAGCTCATGCCCTTAGCCAAGGCGGTACGCATATAGTCGCGGCCCAGTTCCTCCAGGGCGGAGTTCTTCATGAGGAACGTGAGGAACGCAAATTCGCTGATCATGTAGCAGAAGATGGGCAGCACCAAGTGGTGACCCAAGTCCAAAATTTTCTCAACGAAAGTAAAGTCCTCAAAGTCGTCGCTGGTAAGGCCGCCCAAGGGGAAAATATCCAAATAGGAACCACCAGCCAAAAAGATAATCAGCAAGATACCCAGGGCGTAACCGGGCATCACATAGCCGGAAAAAATCACGCCACTGGTAAAGGAATCCAACTTGCTTCCGTGGTGTACAGCCTTCCACAGACCCAGGGGAATACAGATTAAGTAACTAAGGAAAAAAGAGGTAAAGCCAAAGAACAAGGAAATGGGAAAACGGCTGGTAATGACATCCCAGACAGGGAGGCCATAGGTGTAGCTGGTTCCAAGATCCAAGTGGAGAACGTTCCAGAGCCAGGTCAGATAGCGCTGCCAGGCCGGCTTATCAAAACCGAAATACGCCTGGATTTGTGCGATCTGGTCTGGCGACAAAGCCTTGGACGCGTCTACCCCACCCTTCATGGCGGCAGCGGCCTGGGCACGGGAAATCATTTCTTCCACAGGGCCACCTGGCAGCAGCTGAATCAGGATGAAGCACACCAATGAAATCCCGATGAGAGTCGGGATCATTAGCAACAAACGTCTAAGGATATAGGAACGCATATTAGCGAGTGGTTGGTGGTTAGTGGTTGGTGGTTAGGAATTTCAGGAGATGTTCCTTACCAGCATTCCTGTTTACGGAATCAAAGATTCCTAACCACTGTTTACTAACTACTAATTATCTCATCTTGCCGGAGCGGAGAACGTCCATCATATTGAAGGGCTTTGCAGTGCCGTTGGCCAGCTGTTCAGCCAGGAAGTTCACGGCGTCCACAGTACCTTCGGCGTAAATCTTACGGCCGCACACATTGTGCTGGAATTCGAAGTGGACGGTACCGTCTTCGCTATCCAGGTTGTAGGTGTGGAATGCGTGGCCGCCCAGGTATTCTTCGGGCACGTGCATACGTTCCATCTGGCTCTTTTCGTCGCGGACCTTTTCAATATCGTCCGGAGTGTATTCGAAGCCCATCTTCTGGAAGGAGCCAACCACTGCACGGGCAGTACCGCTGGTGTCAGCCTTGGTCTTCTGGTGGCTTTCAACCACAGACAGCTTGTAGCCGCTGAATGCAGTGGGGAACTCGTTGGCCAGCCATTCAATCATGGTCTGGAAAGCAACAATCTGCTTGCTCATGTTAGGAGCAATCACGCTGGGATGGTTTGCATCGGCCACCAACTTCAGCAGGGCGTCGCGGTCACCACCGGTGGTGCCCATCACAAAAGGAATCTTGTGCTTTACGTAGAAAGCAGCGTTGTCGTTTACAGCGGTGGGATGAGTGTAGTCCACGCAGATGAGGTTCGGATACTTTTCCAGAACTTCACCGATACGGGCTTCGCGATTGCTGGGCTTCAAGAGCTGGATAGTCTTGCCAGCCACTTCAGATTCATTTTCAACAATGATTTCGCCAGTGAGAGAATACGGGACCAGTTCCAGGCCGCGCTTGACGCAAGTTTCGGCCACGATCTTACCCATGTTACCCGGAATACCATTCACCATTACATAAACGGACATAAAAAACTCCTGTTCAATTTACCTTAGACAAGATAGTTAATTTCCACAAAGGTGATTTAAACCACATTTAAAATGGGTCAAAATTTCAATGTAGCAAAAATCACTATGTGTTCAAACGCACTACTCAACAAACATAAAAAAGGGGTATATTGTAACCATACAAAAAGGAGTATCAATGTTTGAGCCAAGCAACGAAAAAGAAGATTACATTCCACCCTTTAAACCGTAGTATTCCTACTAAAAAAACGCAGTCCTTAAGGCTGCGTTTTTTGATCATTAATATTCGAATCTATAACAGATGTGTCTTGGCTAACCGAGTCCGAGTCAGGCGTTGCAGCCGGGAGCTCTTCTCGAACAGCCACATTACCAGCAAGAGGCTCTGGATTTCCGCAAGCAGACAAAGAGAAAGCAGTAGTCAGGCCCAGAACAGCGGCAATGCCAACCTTCGTCCTTTCAGACCAGGCTGTATTCTTCTTCACCTTATCTTTTTTGATTTCCATAATATTCCCAAAAAGTTCAACACACAAAATATATACAAAATATCGATTCTTCAAATCGGCTTCATTGCAAAAGTGCGACCCCATAAGGGCCGCACTTCTTAAGTTAACGGGAGATCCTCCCCCTACGGGGACCAGCCACACTAAGGAACAAGTTCCTAAGTGTGTTGCAGCCGGCTCGGGGGCCGGGATGACATTAGAACAACTTCGCTCGGGATGACAGTTGCGAGGATTAAACCTTCAACTCACCTGCATCAATGTTGTTCCAGTCAGCCACTGCATCGATAGCGGGGCGGACTTCTTCGGTCACGAACTTCACAACCTGGCCAGGAGCGCGGCCAACGAACTTCTTCAGGTCAAGGATTTCCTTCAGCTTTTCTTCGGTGATGCCCAGCTTCTGGAGCTTTTCGTTCTTGAGGACGCGTTCGAGCAAGTCGTTAT
>JAKSID010000070.1 GCA_024399035.1 Fibrobacter sp.
AAGCCGCTATCGCACCACTTGAAGCGCTTGTAAGTGAATGCCTTTTCGGGCATATTGAAGGTTTCGACCTTGCGGTTGTTGCCCTTGAAAGTCTTGTATTCGCCTTCGAGAGTGTAGTTGCCCACATTGTATTCGGAGCAGCCGCGCTGAGCCACCTTGACCTGACGGTTAGAGATTGCAAGATCAACGGTGCAACCCGGTTCGTTGAATGTCATGCGGCCATAGCCATTGGATTCCTGGAGAGGAATGTTGCTGGCTTCGAATTCGGCACGACCGCCAAAGGGGCCGTTCTGGATAACCACGGTAAAGAGACGGGGATTGGTGGGAGATTTCTTGAGGAACACGCTGCCGGAGGAGGAAGCGTATTCGCCACTGATATCTGCGGAAGCCTGCTGGAAACGAGCCAGGTCGGCGCGCTTGACCCACACGTCACCAAACTTACACTGGATAGGAACGAAACGGGGCGGTTCGGAAGGTTCAACATATTCCCACTTGACGACACGGGTCTTCTTGACCTTCATCTTGGGATTACCCTTCTTATCCTTTTTGATGTTGCCCTTCTTGTCGGTAACGGGAACCTTTTCCTTAAGGATGGTCACCTTCTTGACGGAATCCATAGGAATAGGAAGTTCCTTGATCCAGTCGGTGAAAACCAGGGAACCAGCCACATTGGCTTCGTCCACTTCGCCATGATACTTCTTGTAAACGGAAAGACTGCTCTGGGCAAACGCCACGGTTGCCATCAAAAAAAGCGCTGTGATAAAAAATTTCTTCAAAATAAACCTCTTAGGCCCCTAAAATTAGCTTTTTCTACGAAAAATCATAGTCAAATCAGCTACTGAAAGTTTTTTTTACTAAAATTTGGTTGATGGAATTAGTGAAAGGAGTACCCTATATGAAGAAAATGTTCCTCGCCTCCTGCGTCCTGGCTGCTGCTGCATTTGCCCAGGAAGCAGCCCCCGCTGCTCAAGCTGCCGCACCTGCTGCCGAAGCCGCCGCACCTGCTGCCGAAGTCGCTGCACCTGCTGCCGAAGCCGCTGCACCTGCTGCCGAAGCCGCCGCACCTGCTGCCGAAGCTGCTGCACCTGCCGCTGAAGAAGCTGCTCCTGCTGCTGAAGCTGCTGCACCTGCCGCTGAAGAAGCTGCTCCCGTAGCCGAAGCTGCCGCACCCGCTGCCGAAGAAGCACCTGTTGCCGAAGCTGCTGCACCGGCAACGGTCGGCGCCGCAGATCAGCCTGCAAAGGTCAAGAAGCCCCGCAAGAAAAAGAAGATGATCGAAAACGCAGTGATGAGCGCTGGTAAGGTCAACTTCGACATCAATGCAGACTTCGAAATGGAAGCTGGCAAGGTATTCTGGAGCACCGAAGACGACAACTATAACGACAACTTCGAAATCTGGGACGGCGAAGCAAACTTTGCTGTGTTGGCAGAAACCGACGACTTCAAGGGTAAGATCGGCCTCGCATTCTATCCGGGCGACCTGAAGGTTCGTGACGAAGATAATATCGATAAAAAGACCAAGCTGGATGCTATCAGAGCAAGCCGTCATAGCAACGACTATTTCTCCCTGGATGAAGCATGGGCCCAGCAGGGTACCGAATACTTCACCTTCAAGGTTGGTCGTTGGGATAACACCGACAAGAGCGGTGACTACTTCGGTGGCTATATCGATGGCTACAATGCAGGCTTCCTCTCTACTCAGGATCCCGAAAACCAGTTGCAGTTCGGTTTCACCCCGACCGACAACATGGATATGTACATTTCTTTGATCAGCACCGCCTCTAACCTGAACAGGGGCGACCTCCGTGCAGCATTCAACTTCCACGGTCTGGAAAGCATTGCTAACCTCAAGGTTCAGTTGGCTTACCGTAGCAACATCTTCGATGCTGTTTACGATTCCAAGGCTGATATCAAGCACAACATCTCTGCTAAGTTCAACCTGCCTCTCAACAAGACCTTCGACATCTTCCTGGAAGCTGCCGCAATGGACATTGCTGACGAAGCAATCCTGCCCATCACCGCTGGTGTTGCAATCTACACCCCGGTTGTTGACCGCATCCTCATCGAAGCAGAAGCTATTAACGACCGTTACAAGCACTCCGGTTACTTTGGTGTGACTGAAAATCCGAAGCACGTCAAGGACGTTCTCGGCGCCATCTACCTGGAAAAGGCTTTCACCAGCCGTTTCAGCCTGTCTGCTGGTTTCCACAGCTACGGCTGCACCAAGGACTACATGCTGTCCGGCAACCTGGTTGGTCGAATCAACTAACAGAACCGCACTCGTTGTTCATCATAAATACAACCTGTGTTCACTCGTGCTAACGTAAGAAACACTGCGCGTACTTGATAGACGAATTCAAATTAAAGGCATCTGGTTTAACCAGATGCCTTTTGTTTCACAAAACAGCTTTCGTCTTTCTACATAACAAAAAAAATCCCGGCTCAGGCGAGTCGGGACTTTTAAGTTGTTTGTAAGTCTAGAACTTAATTAGATACCCTTGCGGTCCAGGTCCATCATGAGGGACTGGAGAGAGTCTTCGACGTTGGTGCGGAAGTCAGCAGAGCCGAGGCTGCAGCTGGCAACAACATCGCTGCCCTTGCTAATACGAATAACAGCAAAACCGTTTTCGTTAGAAAAAGAAACACTAAGACCCTTATTCAATGCCTTTTCCAGCAAATCACGCATTAGGAACTCCTTTTTTAGGATGAATTAAAACTTATAGCCCTAAATTAGGCTTTTTCTTTTGGAAAAACAACCTTTTTTTACAAGATATGGCTAAAAATCGGAATTTTGCCGGATTTTGAAGTCTATATTGTAGGCGATGTTCGATTTTCACCTTCATTTGGCACGATTTGCAAAGCCCGAAGAGGCCGCGACCGCCCTTTTACAGGAGGGTTGCGGGTTTAATAGCATCGCTTGCGAGCCCTGGGAATGGGAATCGTCCTTGGAACTGATGGATAAACTGAAGGGAAAGGGCTGCACCATGGACGAACCGCAGGCAATCGGCGTTCAATGGTTCTTCGGCATCCACCCGATGGTGGCGAATAGCGTGAGTGCACGGGATTGGAGCCGGTTGGAAGAAATCCTTAGGAGTTGTCCCCAGGTTCAGGTTGGCGAATGCGGGCTGGACAAGCGATTTGAAGGTTATGAAGAGGGCGGCCTGCAAGAACAAGTTTTGCGGAGGCAATTGGAGTTGGCCGCGGAACTAGGGCGCGAAGTGCAGATCCATTGCGTGGGAGACTATCACAGAGTGTTAAGGGAGATCCTCCCCCTACGGGGACCAGCCACACTAAGAAACAAGTTTCTAAGTGTGTTGCAGCCGGGTCAAGCCCGGGATGACACGCGCAGCGGATCTATCACGCGGGTGGTATTTCATCGTTTTGGCGGTGATGTTTCTGTGGTGAAGTCTGCGTTAAAACTGCTTGGGGAGCGAGCCGTATTTTCGCTGCACGCCGATTCTTTCCGCAAGAAATCTACGATGGCAGCAATCCGCGAAATCCCAGCAAATCAAGTACGGTTTGAAACCGACGCTGATGACGAAACCTGGAACGCGGAACTTGTAACAGAAAACATCAAGAATATTGATAAGAGTTTTGCTTCGATTGCCACGGCCTAAAGGCCTCGCAATGACTGTTTACTCTGCAAGCAAGGGATTCTTTGGCTGGATTGTAGCAGCCTGCGCCTTAATGGACGCGAAGGCACGGAATTCCTTAAGGGCGCGATCCGCCAATTCCTTGTTAGTACCCTTACCAAGTTCAATGACAACCTGCAAAGGCGACCCGCCCATGATGCGCATGGGGAACTGGGTTGCGCCATACATCTCGCTGATAACGCGAGGTTCGGGAGGCGGGAACTCGGCGAAGGTTGCAGCAAGCAATCCCTTACGCTGTACCAAGCCCTGAATACGCAAACGGCCGGCCAGCAAACCGATTTCCGTTACCAGCAAAAGCATATTGGCGGCATCGGGCACAGGGCCGAAACGGTCTTCCAATTCCTGGGCAATTCCTTGGATTTCGTCTGTATGGGTAACGCGGGCAATGCGCTGGTACATAGAAATACGGGTCAGGCCATCTTCGATATAATCTTCGGGCAGGTAAGCATCCACACCGATTTCTACGCTGGTCTGGATAGGCTTTTCGCTGGGGCCGCCGCGGAGCATTTCCACAGCTTCCTTCACCAGGCGCACATAAGTTTCAAAGCCAACTTCTGCAATAAAGCCATGCTGTTCCTGACCCAGCAGGTTACCTGCACCGCGAATTTCCAAGTCGCGCATGGCCAGCTGGTAGCCGCTGCCCAAGTCCGTAAACTGTTCCAGGGCCTGCAATCGCCTCATTGATTCCGCAGAAATATCGTGCTTTGCAGGTATCACCAAGAACGCCTTGGCAAGCACACTGCTTCGGCCCACGCGTCCACGCATCTGGTAAAGCTGGCTAATGCCAAAGTGGTGGGCGTTCATAATGATGATTGTATTTGCGTTAGGAACATCCAAGCCAGACTCGATAATGCTTGTACTTATAAGGATGTCAATCTTACGGGCGATAAAAGCGTCCATGGCATTTTCAAGTTCGCGGTCATTCATCTGGCCGTGAGCCACACCGATGGTCGCATTAGGTACCATGGCTTCAACATCATCTGCCAAGGCGTAAATGCTCTGAACGCGATCGTTCACAATAAACACCTGGCCACCGCGGGCAAGTTCATCTAGAATCGCATTCTTCAAAACTTCGTCATCACGCTTCATCAGCTTGGTTTCAACAGGCAAGCGATTGATAGGCGGAGTATTGATCAAGGAAATATCGCGAACCCCAGTCATGCTCAAATGCAAGGAGCGGGGAATCGGCGTTGCGCTCATGCTCAAGGAATCCACGGACAAGCGCATTTCGCGCAGCTTTTCCTTCTGCTTAACGCCGAACTTCTGTTCTTCATCAATAATCAAAAGGCCCAGGTCCTTGAACTGGTTCTTTTCTGAAAGAAGCGCGTGGGTACCAATCAAAATGTCGATCTTGCCTTCGGAAACCTGCTTGAAGATTTCCTTCTTTTCCTTGGCAGTCTTATAGCGGTTCACAAGAGCCAGAGTCACGCCGGTACCTGCAAAACGATCCATAAAGTTCTCGTAATGCTGGGCCGCCAAAATGGTGGTGGGCACCAGAAGCACCACCTGCTTTTTGCTGGTAATGCACTTGTAGGCGGCGCGCATGGCCACTTCGGTCTTTCCAAAGCCTACGTCACCGCAAATTAGGCGGTCCATGGGGCGGCGGCTTTCCATATCCCGCTTAATATCGGCGGTAGCCTTCACCTGGTCTGGCGTAGGCTCGTATTCAAAGGCATCTTCGAAGTCCTGCTGCATTTTTCCATCGGGCGGGAAAGCAAAGCCTTCGATAAGTTCGCGCTTGGCATAAAGTTCCACCAGGTCGCGGGCAATCTGGATAACCTTCTGCTTAACGCGTTTCTTAAGGTTCTCCCAGCTCTTGCTGCCAAGTTTATCAAGCTTGGGCGGCACCTCGCCATTTTCAAGGCGTTCGATTTTCTGGAGGTCTGCTACCGGGAACTTGAGGCGATCTCCCCCATCGTATTCCAGCAAGGCACAGTCCACCATGCCGCCATTCACTTCTACACGGACAAGGCCCACATACTTACCCACGCCATGATCTTCGTGAGCCACGTAGTCGCCGCGGTTCAAGGATTCAATCATCAGGGCGCCGGTCACGGAGCCCGAAATCTTGCGCTTGCGAACCTTATTGGAATGGCGGTTAAAAATGCGGGTTTCCGTAAGGAAGGCAACCTTGTCTTCTTCTAGCCAGAAACCTTCGGAAAGACTGCCCTGGATGTATTCCTCAATGGGCAAATCCTCAAAAATCTGCTTTAGTCGGTTGAGGCCGCCAGAAGTGGGAGCCACCACATAAACTCGGCCGCCAGTTGCAGCAAACTCCTCGATGGCCTTGGCCACTTCGTCGGTGCCGTGGGCAGAAAAATCCTGGGGCTTGCAATGGAGTTCGTGCCAATTGCCGTCGTTCACATTAACGCGGGTAACGTCCATGGAACTGCGGCCCACAAAACTGCGGGACAAGTCACCAATCTTGAACCAGATTTCACTAGGAGGAACAGCATCCGCCTCGACCTGTCGCAATTCCTGGAAAACGGACTCATAGGACAGGAAATACTTGGATGCGGTCTCCGAAAGCAGGGACAGTTCTTCAAATACGAGAGCCGCAGAAGGCAAATAATCCAGCAGGCTCTTTTCAAGTTTTTCGTAACGGCTACGCAGCCACCACAGGCCGGCAGCATCACCACCGCGAAGGGCAATGTCCTTTTCGGGGACAACAAATTCACCCATAGGATACAGCTGAACGCTGTTCATCTTCTCCACAGAACGCTGGGAGAAAATGTCAAAGCTTCGGATAGACTCGATTTCGTCGCCAAAGAACTCGATACGAATGGGGTGCGGGTAAAGCAGGCAGTTTACATCCACAATGCAACCGCGGATCGAGAACTCGCCCACCCCGCTCACCACGGGCTGTTCAATAAAGCCATGGTCCAGGAACCAGGGGCGCAAAGTGCTTGGTTCAAAGACGTCGCCCACCTTCAACTTCTTGGATTCCCGGCCTACAAAGCCCGGCGCAGGCAGGCGCATCATCAAAGAGTCCAGCGGGCAGACCGTAATAAAAGGCGATTCGTTTAATTCCAGATCCCTAAAGAACTTCAAGCGTTCTTCCAAAACGCCTTCGAAGGGAACCTTCTTTTCGTAGGGTTTTAAACCGATGGAAGGGAAAAAGCGGACAAACGCCTCCCCCACCATGCTTTCAAGGTTTTCGACCCAGGATTCTGCACTACGATAATCCTTTGCCACCACCAAAATGGGACAGGGATTCTTAAGGAACCTTGCGGCCACCATCATGGATGCCAGCGGAACAGAAGCTCCGTTCACATGGATTGCCTCCCCCTGAACCTTTTGGAACAGGCTCAACGACGGGACATTGGCAAAGGTTAGAAAATCAGATAAAGAATCCATTAGGGCCAAAAATAAAAAAATCCCGCTCTAGGAGCGGGACATTTCATGACATTAAAGTCAAATTACAGGAGGTAGGTAACCTGGAACTGAATAGACCAGGGATGGCCTTCGCCAGCATTGTAATGCTGCATCTTTCCATCCTTATCTTCAACTTCGTAATCGAATTCAGCGTTGTTGAAGTCAAAGACAAAGCGGAGACCTACGTCAACATCGCGAGAATATCTGGGGCGATGAGGACCATTACCGAAAGTGGTCTTAACGGTGAAGCCCATACCTGCAACGAGAGAAACGATAACGGGATCGGCGTCCCATTCACCATTATCAAGGGATCCTCCATCAACATAATCACCATATGCATCATAGTAAGAATACGTATCAGAGTAGAAACTGGTCAAGTTAATTCCAAGCTTCAAACCGCCTTCAAAGAAGACGAACGGCAGAGGCTGGAATCGACCAATAAGGGGAATATCCAGGGACACTTCGGTAAAGCTATCTTCGAATTCAGTTCTGTAGCCCCAATAACGATCAGAATCATATTCCTTGCTGTAGTTACGAAAAGCCAGATCCACTTCAGCAACACCATAGACCATGGGGAGAACGCGAATATGTAAAGCACCACCCAATTCTACATTCACATGGGTAAAGCCATTAAACGCACCGCCACCGATTGCAACACGGCCACCAATACGAACCGGGCTATCCGGAGTAGAAATCACAGTTGTATTTACAGGCTCTGCCGGAGGAGGAGGAGGGGGCGGCGGAGGGGGTTCTCCGTGAGGACGACGACGTACACCTTCTACAGACTGGGGCTCAAAGGAAGAGAGAGAGCCACCAAGGTCAGCAAAAGACGGCACTACAAGACCCGCAATCAGGGTCATAGCTGTAATGAGTTTTTTCATGATTTCTCCTTGATTATCATTTTTTACAGAAAGTAATAATCACCAACCCTTCTGTCAATTGATTAGATGCCCCAAAAGCCAATCGGTTGCAAAAATCGGAACCAAAAGTTCCTTTTTTTTATTCTTCGACGCAGCGGACGAAGAATTCCTGACGCTGGGCAACGTCAATATCGCGGAAACTTGCCATCAATTGGGCATCAGGTACGAATACGCCCTGCGTCGCATTGACGCGAACAAAGGGAACGTCTTCTTCAAAACCTTCAATCTTAAAACGCTGGGTCCAGAAGGCGGTTTCCATCGAAGAACTATTGTAGAGTCCATCGAGAGCATACATGCCCAAGCCAAAGCGGTTACTGGACTTGGGGAAAACGAAGAGATCCCTGAAGATGCTGGTCGTATCCAGAGCCAGGTCCTTTATGAATTTGTTCAAATCCACAAAGTCATCCTTGGAGGGCAAGCGCCAACCCTCGGGGCAGAGACCGTCGTCTGCGGAAAATTCGTTGTAGTATCTTCCCTTTTCGGAGCATCGCACGCCGTTCTTACTTTCTACGCAGGAGCTGCCTTCGTCGGCATAGGCCAGATTCTGGGCCATCCAGTTGCGGTTTCCGATTTTCACGGTCTTGTATTCCTGACCATCACGAGAATCTACTAAAGTATCGAACACAGGCCTATAGACCTGCTTCAAAGGATTATCCACATAACCCTCCAGAGATACTTCGGACATCATAAACTCATGTTTTCTTTCACCTGAATAGATGGATTCAATCTCGATAATCAGGATCTTGACATTTTGAAGCGCCGGCGAAAAATCAATTTCGTCGTAAGTTCCAGATTCAGACCAACGGTGGTCCTTTAGGGTCACGGACTTTATAAAGTTATCCTTGTTGTTCACGTAGATCTTGATATTCTTGGCACGACCACTTGATTCAAAGGCTTGCCGATCCAGATGGTCACCATTCAAGATATGGAGTGTGCTGACTTCGAAAGCCTCCACCTTCATTTCAAGAAAAACAGATCTCTTTTGGATGGGGGCAGCCCAAGCAGTGCTAGTCAATTTGTCGATCAGATTTCTAGTGCTAAAGCTAATACCGCTTTGAGGGTGTAACGTGGCAGAAGCACGGGTCGCCTTAATGGGGACAATATCTGCAAAGGAGATTGCCGCCAAGACAAGAACCAAGAATAAAGACCTAATCATAAGAAAGAGGACGACCTAATCGTAAAAACCGGCCAAAATATAGTCTTTCGAATAAATTCTTTAAATACCGAACAGAGACCCACAAAAAAAATTGTTGAGTTTTGGGCGTATTTACTCAACACGATGTAATGAAAATCACATTCTAATATGTAGCCAGGCATTCATAATTTTTACAAAAAATGCTATCTTTACCGCCGTATGAAGAACGTAGATACTATTGCCGTTTTGGACTTTGGTGGCCAGTACGCCCACCTAATCGCAAACCGTGTCCGCCGCCTCGGCGTTTTCACCGAAATTCATTCCCCCAACTGCGACGTTTCCGAACTGGAAGGCGTCAAGGGAATCATCTATTCCGGTGGCCCCTCCAGCGTTTATGCTGCCGACGCTCCGGAATACAATCCCGAAATCTTGAACCTGCCGGTACCCAAGCTGGGTATCTGCTACGGTCATCAGCTTATCGCCCAGCAGCTGGGCGGTCACGTTGAACCGGGCAAGGTGAAGGAATACGGTATCGCCGACCTGATCGTTGGCGACGAAAAGTGTCCCATCCTTAAGGACCTGCCCAAGGCCTCCCCCATGTGGATGAGCCATGGCGACCAGGTGACCAAGCTGCCCGAAGGCTACCGCATTGTTGCAAGCACCAAGGACTGCGAAATTGCAGCCGTCGCTTTCGACGAACGTAAGATCTACGGCATCCAGTTCCATCCGGAAGTTACCCACAGTAAGTTCGGCATGAAGCTTCTCGAAAACTTCATCGACATTACCGGCGCACAGAAGACCTGGAACATGCACAGCTATTTGCCCCTGATTACCGCACGTATCCAGGAACAGGTGAAGGACCGCAAGGTGTTCCTCCTGGTGTCTGGCGGTGTGGACTCTACCGTGGCATTCGTTCTCTTGAACCGTGTCCTTGGCCCCGAAAAGGTTCTTGGCCTCCATGTGGATAACGGCATGATGCGTCTGGGCGAATCCCAGAAGATCATGGACTTCCTCAAGGCCGAAGGCATGAACAACCTTCAGATCCGCGACGCCAGCGAACACTTCCTGGCAAAATTGGCTGGCGTGACTGCGCCGGAAACCAAGCGCGGCATCATCGGTAAGGAATTCCTGGTGGTGAAGGACGAGGAAATGGCCAAGCTGAACCTTGACCCCAACCAGTGGATGATGGCTCAGGGCACCATTTACCCCGATACCATCGAATCCGGTGGCACCAAGAATGCAGACAAGATCAAGACCCACCACAACCGCGTCCAGGAAGTTCTGGACCTGATGGAAAAGGGCCTTGTGCTTGAACCGCTGGCCGACCTCTACAAGGATGAAGTCCGTGCCCTCGGTGAAGAACTGGGCATCCCCCACAATCTCGTCTGGCGTCACCCCTTCCCGGGTCCGGGTCTGGGTGTCCGTCTGCTTTGCAGCGATGGCGTCCTGAAGGACGACATGGTCGCATTCAACGACGTGAAGGACACTCAGGGCGGCAGCCTCGCCGACTACCTGAAGGCTAACAACATTTCTGGCCGCATGCTCCCCATCAAGAGCGTTGGCGTTCAGGGCGATGGCCGTACTTACGCACAGCCGTTCCTTCTGACTACCGCCGGCCTCAGCTGGAAGGACTGCGAAAAGTTCTCCACCGAACTGGCTAACCGCTTCAAGGCAATCAACCGCGTGATCTACCAGATCGGTACCGTGGCCGATGAAGACCCGAAGCTTGTGGAACAGTACGCTACTCGCGAAAACTTCGATACCCTCCGCAAGTTCGACGACATCTGCACCACCTTCCTGCAGGAAAACAAGCTGTACGAAGAAATCTGGCAGATGCCTGTGGTATCCGTTCCGCTGCGCACTGCAGGCAAGCCTTGCATCGTGATGCGTCCTGTGAACTCCACCGAAGCCATGACCGCCAACTTCGCAGAAATTGACCAGGGCATGCTTGCAGGCCTCTGGCGCAAGTTCGAAGCAGAAGGCGCCGGCTCCCTCTGGTACGACGTCACCCACAAGCCCCCTGGAACAATTGAATGGGAGTAAGGCGAGAGTCGCAAAAATGAGCTTGCTCATTTTTATGACCGAGCCGCACGACCAGCGCTTGAGCCGAAGGCGAAAAGCGCCATGGGAGTAGTTCGCAAGGCGAATCCTGCGAAAACATGCTTGCATGTTTTCATTGGTGAGCCGCACGACACGCGCTTGAGCCGAAGGCGAAAAGCGCCATGGGAATAGTTTTTCCCATTTAAACAAAAAAAAAGACTGGTTTAAAACCAGTCTTTTTTCATTTTATCAAAACCGATAAAATTAGCGGTATTCCCACTTAGTAACAAAGAGATGCTTGCACATCAAGTTGTCAGACATTTCGCCCCAGTGATCTTCGGAACCAGCAAAAGCTTCAACGCCAAGGTCAGCGCAGCCACGGATCTTTCGGCCCATGCCAGCCTTCTTCCAGATTTCACGAAGGA
>JAKSID010000071.1 GCA_024399035.1 Fibrobacter sp.
TATTGGTACCAGCCTGATTCTGGCCCACACCACTCGGAGAATTCTTGAACACGTTTTCCTTCACGGTAAAGCCGCTGGAGCCTTCGTCCAGATAGATGGGCACGTTCCAGTAGTCAGCCCACTTGGAAGTTCCATTGTCGTGAATGTAGTTGTGCTGGATTTCGCTGCCGGTGCCCTGGTTGGACAAGGTGTAGATCGGACCGGAGTCGCAAAGCAATCTAGCAATATGGTGAATTTCATTCCAGTTCACATGGTTATTGGTCATGGCAGTCTGATTCTTGGTCCAGCCAAAGCCAATGGAAATGCCGGAATAGTATGTGTAGGAAACTTCGTTATGTTCGATCACGACATAACGGGGGTAACCAGCGCCAATACCTACAGCACCCTGGTGTTCATTGGTCACGTTAGTCACCAAGTTGTTCTTGACCGTGTCGCGGGTACTGATTTCTTCCTTGTCGGACGGATTGTAGGCAATATGAATTTCTGTAGTGGAGTCCTGGTAGAACTTGCCCAACATAATGCCTGCAGCACCAATTTCAAAGAAAGCGTTACCCTGTATCATATCGTCGTTCGTACCGGAAACAAAATCCAAGCCAGTAGCAGCAAGCTGGGAGAAAACGTTACCCTGCACCAGGAAATGATGTGCATTTTCCACACGGAATGCAGCGTCCGGGCGCCACAGCAAATACTTGTTACTGTTCAACTTTTCCCAGTTACCACGGCTCTGGTCCGGCAAAACATCAACATTGAAATTAGCTGCCTGCAAATCCAAGAAGCCTTCTTCGCTGGGGCGAGTGTAGTTGGAATGCGCAAAGGTTAAGCCTTCGAAAGACATATAGCCCACCTTGTTCTTGGTATCCTTACCCAAGACGCTGAACAAGGTATTAATGCGTGGCGCAATTACAGAAGCAGATGACATGCTTTCACCAGAACGAGGCTTGTAATAAAGCACATGTTCCTTTTCGTCCAGGTACCATTCCCCTTCGGCATCAATGAGGTCGTAGGAATTTTCCAGGTAGAAAACCTGCTGCTTGGGCGGATTGCTCATGAACGCGGTACCCAACATGGGATAAGCGCGATGGAACAACTTGGTTCGTTCAGGATCCTTAGGAATAAGCTTTGCGGTACCGCCGTTCACCTGGGCCTTTTCAAGGCGCAAAATGTTTTCGGACCAGGCGATCATCAAGTGGATTTCAACATCCTCGATGTTCTTGATATTCTTGATGTAATCTGCAGAAACATCAAAGGCGCGGCCAGTAGAGTCCACCTTGGTAAGGCGCACAAAGTCATGGTCAAAACCGCCAAGGCCCTTGTCGCTTGCTGCAATCACATTGGGGAAACAAGCGCGGACAGCTTTCTTGTTATTTACATACAACTGGCGAAAACGGCCTTCAACACCCTCGGCTTTCCAAATGTTATTCTTTTCATCGTGAAGAGTCCAGCCGGTAATGGGCATGCCACCGGTAATCAACGGCTGTTCGCCAGGGAAGGCCTTGTAACGCACGTACTTGCCGTCCTTACCGCCATCGGCTTCGGTAAACTTAATTGTATTTGCGAGAGCGTAGGTTCCTTCGCGGAGGTAGACCGTAATGTCATCGGTCATGGTGCCGTTAATTTCACGGACAGCCTTCTGAGCCTTTTCAATAGTCTTGAAAGGAGTTGCCTTCGAACCATCGGCAGCGTCGTTACCGAAGGGAGATACATAAAATTCCGTGGCAGCAAAAGATGTGACGGCACATCCCAAAAGTGCCATGAAGCCGAAAACCAAACCTTTTTTCATCTTTCTATCCTTTTTTTGCTTTACACCCATAACAAAGATATCTTTAGCGAACGCAAAAAAACACTCACGGAAACACATTCCTATGGACGGATTGTCAATGGCGACACTGAACAGAATCTTTCAAATAAAAATGGGCCGTCCAGAAAGACAACCCATTTTATGATTTAAGAGAGTAGTAGAATTTTAAATAAACTATCTAGCAGTATTCACCATCATCTTGACGTTCTTACCACGGATCATGTACATGCCCTTACCAAAGCCAGAAGCAGCAAGGCTAGACTTGACGTCGCCATTCAAGACTTCGATGCGACCCAGGAACTTTCCTGTAATGCCAAAGACTTCGTAGGAGCTTTCTGCCACCGTGGAGAAATTTACCTTGGTGTGGATGGACGCAGGATCCTTTCCGGAATCCTGTTCGTCGCCGGAACCAGGCAGAAGCTGGGAATCTTCGGCATCCTTGCCACTTTCAAAGTTGAAATAGTCTACGTCAAACCAGTCGCCAGTAGCGGTGAAACGCAGGATATGCTTGCCAGCAGGCAAAGTGACATTGGCCTTGACCTTGCTATAGTCATCGTAATTGTCTTCACCGGCGGTAGCCTTAGGCACTTCAACATCGGCCGTAATATCTTCGTCATCGATGGACAGCTTGAACTTGGAGCCGCCAGCAGATGCAACTGCTGCATACATGGTGTAGTCTCCAGCCTTGGCAATATCTACGGTGTATTCCAGCCATTCACCTTCCTGGACATATCCGAGAACCACGCGGTCATTGGATTTCTTGTAAAGGTCGACTGAGGGAGCATCGTCCGCGCGCATATCGCTATCGCCATGATTTTCGGCATCCTTGTCGCTGAAGGACTGATTGCCTCGACCCTTGCCCGGCTTGTCGAATTCTTCTGCCTGAATCTTACCAGGAATTGCGAAAGCCTTGCCATTGAACGGTTCCTGGGGAACAGCCTGTGCAGTACTTTCCATATACCAGTAGTCAAACTTGAAGTTACCAGACTTAAATACGAAATAAAGATCAGCAACGCCATCAGCACCAGTGACTGGGAAAGAATTTTCCTGCCAATCGGAACTTGCAGGAACATTGATGGTAGACATCAGCGGGCCCGTTGCGGAACCGGAATGAAGTTCAATTACACCGGAGCCGCCCTTGGTGCAGACCACGATATTGTCGGCACCATCGCTCATATCCACGGAACGAACCTTCGTCCAGGAACCAGCATTCATATTGGTGAGGAATACGGTCTTGCCTTCAACATCCACATTCTTGATAATGGTGTAGCCACCAGCCTTATCCACGGTGATACCTTCGACCCAAGCCTTAGTTTCGGCCTGCACTTTTTCGTAGGGATCAAGATTCTTGATAGGCTTGGTAACGCCATCGTCTGTCATACGGATGGTAGGAATGGTACCGTCGGCACCCCAGGTAAATTCTTCCACAGCGGAAGTACGGGAATAGCCGCCTGCGCTGGGAACGCGACGCTGATTATGATAGAAGAAGAAACTGCGCCCCTTAAAGTCCACAATGCCGGAATGAACCGTAAAGGCTGAACCCTTTTCGGCGCTGGGCATAATCACGCCCTTGTATTCCCACGGTCCGGTGGGAGAATCACTCCAGGAGTAGTCAATGGATTCCGGAATGCCGCCGGCAGCGTAAATCATGTAGTACTTCTTGCCGCGCTTGTGAATCCACGGACCTTCGGTATACTTGCCGTTAAAGGAAGCCATGTCGGTGACCTTTTCCTTACCGTCACATTCGATCATGTTGTCCTTAAGAGGGCAGTAGTAAAGCTTGGGATTACCCCAGTAGAGGTAAGCCTGGCCATCGTCATCGATCCATACGGTAGGGTCGATGTAGTCCCAGTTGGGGCCAGCCAAATGCTTTCCGTTCAGGGCATCCTTGAAGGGGCCTTCCTTGTAATCGGAAACTGCTACGTTAATGGCGCGGCCACCGCGGGTAGATTCTACGGTTACGTAGTAGTAGTACTTGAACTTACCGCTAGCATCCTTACGACGGATAACCTGTGCGGCCCAGTCACCGTTCTTCTTGGCGCTACCGTTAAAGTCGCCGGCTTCAAGAATAAGGCCATTCATATCGGTCCAGTTCACCATATCGGTGGTGCAGGAAACACGCCAGCCATGCATGGTAAAGAAGGAACCACCTTCATCGTTACCAGAATAAGAGCAAAGTGTATCGCCAAATACAACCGGAGCCGGGTCCGGAGAATAATAGGTCTGAATAATCGGATTATCAGCCATTGCATTAGAAGCCAAGCCAAAAACAGCAAGGCCGCAAGCAGCAAAAATTCGGTTCATACCCTTGAAAGATTTTTTAGAAGCCATACCAATATCCCTCTTCCATGTTTTTGCTAAAAAACTACCTTCGCTCAAGGGCAAAATAAAGACGCTCAATGAAATTCCCATTGACAACTTATCCATAAGGCCGTTGTCCAGAAAAATCCGTAATTTGTAAAATTTGACAAAAAAAGCAAAAATCCTCTGCAGAATGCAGAGGATTTTTGAGGTATGTGTTTATGAAAATATCTTACTTGCGCTTTTCGACGCGTTCAAGGAAAGCACCCTTGGAGGTCTTCACCAAGTAAATGCCAGCCTTCAGTGCGGAAGCCCTGCTTACGCGATTACCACGAAGGTCGAAGTACTGAGCACTGGATTCAACTTCGGTCATGTGAAGGTCGCGCATGCCTTTGAGGGACTCGGTTTCGCAGCTGTCACCTTCGCAGTCTCCCGGAAGAACCGGTTCAACGATAGGTTCATCGTCTTCGCCCTGCGTAACATTGAAGTAGTCAATATCAAACCAGTCGCCAGTAGCGGTAATGCGCAGAATGTGCTTACCAGCAGTAAGGGAAAGCTTAGCCTGAGCCTTGCTGTAGTCATCAAAGTTCTGTTCGTCGCCTTCAGTCTTGTTTGCCTTGGGTACTTCTACATTTTCCACAACGAGTTTGTCGTCGACAGAGATGCTAAAGCTTGAACCACCATCAGAAGCAACAGCGGCGAACAAGTTGTAGTCACCATCCTTAGCGACATCGATGGTATACTCAAGCCATTCACCCTTCTGGATGTAGCCTACAACCACACGGTCACCAGACTTAGCATAAAGATCTACAGAGGGAGCATCCTTGCGGTAGTCGCTATCGCCATGATTTTCGGAATCCATGTCATAGTAGGAAGCGCCACCCTTGCCCTTGCCGGGAACGTCAAAGTCTTCGGCCTGAATCTTGCCGGGAATAGCCCAAGCCTTGCCGCCAAAGGGTTCCTGAGGAACAGGTTCTACAGCGCCATCCAAGTAGATTTCGTCATTGACATCGTTACCCACCTTGAACCAGTCAAATGCGGCGGTACCACCGGCAGTCTTCTTAGCATAGTTAAACAGGCCAAAACGGTAACCCACGAACATGCCCAAAGTGTAAGGCAATTTCAGTTCCTTGCCATACTTGGTCCAGTTCTTACCATCAGTGCTGTAGTAGAAGTTTGCACGATCCTTAGTAAAGTCAAAGTCTATACGGAGGTAAACTTCGTCGCCGCTGATAGGAGTTCCGGAAATCTTGAATTCGCGTTCATAGTAAACCACTTCGAAGCCGTTGCCGTTCTTTTCCAGAGCAACAAAGCCCAGAGAGTCAGCAAGCGCCACAAGACCTGCAACATCGCCGTCCTTCATGTCCTTGCCGCTAACCAAGGTACGGCCAGAGCACTTGGGACCATAGGTACGCTGAGTCAAGGTGTTCTTTGCAGTATAGAGCTTGCCATCTACGCGACCGGTAGTGATTTTCAGCTTGCCGTCGGAAAGAGCCCACTTGCTATTGTCGGGATTGTGGTTCCACTGCCATTCCAGCGGAAGTTCCGGACCGTCGAAGTCATCGGAAGTGACCATGCCGTAGCCCGGATCCACTTCGCTTTCCAAGTTCAAGGTAGCGGGTGCCTTGCCGCCCACAACTGTAGGCCAGCCATCCTTCCATTCCACTTCCATGAGGTACGGGATACGACCGATGCCACCGCTATCGCGGAACAGGTAGCCATACCACTTGCCGCCTTCGGTCTTAAAGATACTGCCCTGAGCAACACCGTTGTTCTGCAGGAAAACCTTACCGGAATAACCACTCTTAAGGCTCTTGGAACGGAATACCAATTCTGTACGGCAAGGGCCATACCAGCTAATGCCAAACAGGTAATATTCACCGTTGACCTTTTCCATGTGGGCACCTTCCAGAGCCACAATGTAGCTGCTTGTTCCAGAGGTCTGATTACGCAGGGATTCGTTCACCAGCACTGTAGAGCCACCATCCGGGCCGGAAAGGTCAGATTTCAGCTTGACGATGCTAAGCTGGCCGCCACCATAAATCACATAGGCGCTTCCATCATCGTCAAAGAAGATGCTGGGGTCATGATAGAAGGGCAGCTGCTTTTCGGTAAAGGGGCCGTTTTCAATATCGCTAGTGATGTAAAGATGAGTCTTGTTAGTGGTATAGGACGGAGTGAGAATATACCACTTGCCCTTGTTATAACGGATGGCAGATGCCCAGGAACCCTTACCGTAGGCGTTCTTGCCGCCATTCAGGTTCATGTTGTCGTTGTTGGTCAGGGTTTCATAAGCGTAGTTGACGGTACGCCAATTAGACAAGTCCGTAGACTTCATGATAGGCACGCCCGGTGCATAATGCATGGTGGTGCTCACCATGTAGTAGTTATCGCCCTCGCCCTTTGCAATGCAAAGGTCCGGCACATCGGAATAAATCCACGGATTAGAAACTGTTGCAGCCTCAGCCATGCCAGGCAATGCAAAAGCCACAGCCATAGCCAACAAACCAAGAGTCTGCTTGATAATTTTGATATTTTCCTTGTCTTTCATACCCATACCATACCTTTTATAAGGATACAGGTACAAAAATATTCCAAAAACAGGCTAATTAACCCTAACGAGCAAGAGTTTCTATGGACAGATTATCCATAGCTGAAGCGCTCGAAATACACCTTGTTTAGCCGTAGAGGAAACCAAGAGCAATAGCCAGGACAAAGCAAATGGCAATATGCTTGATAATGGTAATGTTTTCTTTCAACATGGGCCTAAAGTACAAAAATGCCCCCATGGCAGACCATGAGGAGCATCACATTTTCTGGATATTTTTGTAAACAAATTTGCAAAAAAATGGCATTAGTCCATTGTAAGAAAAAAAATAAAAAGCAGCCCGATTTCTCGAGCTGCTTTTCGGTTGTGATGTTATGAGATCGAAATAAAGTTACTTTTCCGTGCGGAATACAAAGGCCTTTGCGCCCGGGATTCGAACAAGGTAGACACCAGGATTGCGAACTGTCATTTGCTTACTCACCCGATGGCCGCGCATATCAAAGTACTGGGCTGAGCCGTTGGCCTGAATCTTTGAAAGCAGGGCACCACCAATAATTGCAGCGGAGTTTTCCGGCACCTGAGTCTCCTCAGGATCTTCCGGTTCTTCAGGTTCCTCGGGTTCAACAATCTCGGAAGCATCCTTGAATTCCAGCCAATCGATATTCACGTAGCTACCCACAATCTGCAGTTTCAACACATGCTTGCCTGCGGTAAGATTTGCCTTGCCCACATCAATCACCTTGTAGTCGCTCCAGCCTTCGCCAGTTGCAGGAATAGTGAAGTCGCCGATAATTTCCTCATCATCGATAGACAGCATAAAGCCCTTGGTGTCTGCAGAAGTTGCCACATTGGCAGTAATAGCATACTCGCCATCAGTCTCTACATTAACCGTATACTTCAGCCATTCGCCAGCTTCGGTGTAGCCAACCACATAGTTGTCGCCGGACTTTTCAATATCCACGCCATCTTCGCGATAAGCACCACCCTTGTTTTCGCTATTGTTATCAAAGTAAGAGAAGCCCTGGCCCGCTACGTCGTAATTTTCCGCTTCAACTTTACCCGGAATCGCAATCACATCCTTATAAGGCTTCAGAGGAACGTCGATCGGGGTCAAGTAAATGCGGTAGCCGTAGAATTTGCTTTCAATATTTACGGGAATGGTGAGGCTGGGACCCGTCAAAGTGTATTCCTTGACAGAAAGTGTATCCGTCTTGGGAACAGCCGTATCCTTGTCCTTCCACACAACACGTTCAACAATCGCCTTCACCTTGCCACCCAAGAATGCAGGGAGCTTTTCAAAGACCACATCGCTGTTGCCGATGGTGTTTCCGCCAATAACAACGCTCGCGTAATTCTGCTTCGCATCCGCAGCAGCAAAGCCATCGAGACCGGCGCTCTTGTCGTTAGGAGGAGTCACCTTGGCCATATAACCAGACATGTCGCCATACCACTTGTACAGATGCCAGCCACCACCACGCTGATTCTGTGCGGTAAGCAAACTGCCCAAACGGCCTGGCAGCGGTACGAACCACCAGGAAATCATTGCGCTTTCAACACCATGACGTTCAAACTTCGCAATGAAGGGAACGGAAATACCCGGGCAACCTTCTTCAGAATGTTCTGTAGAAGAGTATTCGTTAATACTTACCTTACGGGGAGAAATGCCATACTTCTTTTCCAATGCACGATAAGTTTCCAATGCGCCCACAAAGCCATCGGAACCCCACTGGTGCCAGCTAATTACGTCGGGAAGGCAATTATTCTTGACGCAATAGCTAATGAAATTCTCCATCTTGGAAGCATGATAGAAGGAGTAAGACGGTCCAATGATCTTTGCACCCGGATCCAGCTGACGGATCAAATCGTAGGTAGGTTTCCACAGATCCCTTTCAAAGTTATCAGAACCCTTCCAGGTATCGTTGGGTTCGTTCCAGATTTCGTAACCATCAAAATTCTGAATCGTAGAAGACTTCTTGTCGTTAATGACAGAAGTAACTTCCTTTTTCCAGCTGTCCCAATTCTGGTACTTGTAGGGCCAGCCGGGCAAAATGTCAGCCAAGCGAATCTGCACCTTGGCTGTGGTATTCTTAAGGCGGGGAGAAATCAAGAATGCGCCACCAATTCCCTGCTGGCGACCTTGACCGCTACGAGCCGGAGCCAAGAACACATTGGGTTTCAGAGGAGCTACATCAGCATCCACATTACTGGGAAGCGTTTCGGTAAAACCATAAAGCGAACCCGATGCCACATGAGTTACAGGGCGAATGCTATCTGTAAGATCAACTTTCAATGTTGCGGCAAATGTTCCGCTAGACAAAGAGGCTACAGCCACGGCAGCCAGAAGAGTTTTCATTTTGAAATTCATAACAATCCCATCATTCCCGATTTGCATTCCACGCAAACACAATTGGCGTAGAATCACAACTATAAATTACCTAAGAAGAAGAGGAATTTACACCCACCCCAAACATTTACTTTTGCGATTTTCTCAAAAACTGCAATACCGAAAAAAGGAGATCCTCCCCCTACGGGGACCAGCCACACTAAGAAACAAGTTTCTAAGTGTGTTGCAGCCGGGTCAAGACCGGGATGACAAAAGAGGCTATCCGGAACATCAAAAAAACGGCCCGCCGCAGCGAGCCGTCTTTTGAAAGGAGTAAGATCTTTTGGCGCGAATCCGCCGTACATTACCTGTCGGTGCGCATCATAAAGGTCTTGCCACCAGGAATGCGGACCATGTAAACGCCCTGGGTCTTGGTCGCGGCCTTGCTAATGCGATTGCCCTGCATATCAAAGTACTGGGCCTTATCCATATTCAAGGAACCATTTGCAATAAGGGATGCGCGAATGCTTGCCGGATCAGTGGAGCTAGAGGATCCGCCCTCAGATGCAGAAGAAGTAGGAGCAGCGTCGACTTTCTTGAATTCCACATAGTCGATGTCAATCCAGGAATTGGTGATTTCCAACTTCAGTTCGTGTTCGCCAGCCTTGAGGGTAGCCTTGCCGCCGCTTACGGTGGTAAATTCGCTAAAGCCCTTGCCTTCGTTGACGAGGTCCTCGCCAATCTTTTCGTCGTCGATGTAGAGGGCAAAGCTGCCGGTGCCATTGTCGCCAGCCACCAGAGCGGAAATCTCATAGTCACCATCTTCAGCGACCTTCACGGAATACTTCATCCAGTCACCCTTTTCGCAGTACCCCACCACCATACCCATGTTGGGCTGGTAAATATCCACGTCATCCTTACGGAGGATGCCGCCTTCGTTGCCCTTGTTGTTGTCATGATAGGCAACTTCGGCACCGCCCTTGTTGTAATTTTCCGCCTGGACCTTGCCCGGGATTTCAATGACATCTACATAGGGGCCATATTCTTCAGGAGGTTCATCGGGAACCACGGAATTTTCCGGATTTACCAAATCTACAGCCGGAGCGTTGGGATCAATAGTCTTGTCGATGAGCTTCAGCATTTCGGAAGCATAGCGCTTGCCCAGTTCGATGACACCTTCGCGGCCAAAGTGGTACGGGTCCTTTCCGTTACCCGCCAGTCCCTTGGAAGAAGCCAGACCAAACTTCTTGAAGTTGTTCTTGAGCATGGCGATGCCCGGATTCTTGCTGGAGCAGCAGGCGCCAGATGCCTGGAGCATTTCACCTGCCACAAAGGGAACGTCATTCTCGTTCAGGCCAAGGGCGTCGATGACATCCTTGTAGGTCTTGTAAACGGTTCTGCGCCAGTTGTCGTCAATGCCGTCGGATTCGCCCTGATGGAAAATGAAGCCCTTGATGACGCCCACCTGCTGGGCCTTCTTGGCGAGTTCCAGGATACGTCCCGGCGGATTGTTGTCGTAGTCCTTGGGCCAGCCCCAGGACATAATGTCCTTACCGTCGCCCTTGAAGTAGGATTCATACTGGTCCTTGTCGAAGGCGCGGATACTTACGGCACCGATGGCAACGGGAATAATACCCACAGTCACACCCGGAAGGGAATCCACCATGGCACGGCCAAAGTAGTCCGCCGGAGAAAGCTGTTCGAAGGAGTGGAACATGGGGGGAATTGCCGGATACCATTCACCCGTCTTAATGGACTGGGTAGTCTTTCCACTACGCTGCGATGCATTTGCATTATGGGATGCAAGCATCAAAAAATTCTTTGGATTGGTCGCCTGGTCTATAGAGGGAACAATTTCGCCGTTACCCGCCATATTGGACTGACCATAGGCGATATAAATATGAAAATTAGGATTGGGAGCCGCATTTGCTTCTACAGCACCCAACATAGAAAGACCCAAAGTCAAAACCGCAGCGCAGCTAAACTTCTTGAACACACCCATGATAAACTCCTTTATAACATCACGGATATAAAATTACCCCAATTTGGACTATTTACGCCCATCCAAAAAACAAAACCTATGGACAATATGTCAACGGGTTTTCAGACTAAAATTCGCTAAAAAACATTTTTTCAAAAAGGAACCCACCGGCGAAGCCGGTGGTTCTTCATATACGGGCGTAGCCCTAT
>JAKSID010000072.1 GCA_024399035.1 Fibrobacter sp.
CCACTTCCTTGGTGCCGCACTTTTCGTGAGAACCGTCGTTCAGAACTTCTTCGTTAGCGCAAACAATCTTGCAGTGCTTGCACCACCAAACCTGAGCGTCGGCGTAATAAGCAAGGCGCTTGGAATCCTTGAACTTGCGAACTTCTGCTGCACCCTGAGCCTGAACATCGGCGGGGATGGGCAGTTCTTCGATGGGGCGGCCCTTCTGCTGTTCGTCATCGAACCAGGTACCGTAAAGGCGCTTGAAGATCCACTGGGTCCACTTGTAGTACTTAGGATCGGTGGTGTTCACTTCCTTTTCCCAGTCGTAGGAAAGTCCAAGGCGCTGGATCTGACGGCGGAAATTGTCACAGTTCTTCTTGGTGGTGATTGCCGGATGGGTACCGGTCTGAATTGCATACTGTTCAGCAGGGAGACCGAAGGCATCCCAACCCATGGGGTGCAAGACGTTGAAACCCTTGGAACGCTTGTAGCGGCAAATGATATCCGTTGCGGTGTAACCTTCGGGGTGACCAACGTGGAGGCCTGCGCCACTGGGATACGGGAACATGTCCAGGCAGTAGAACTTGGGCTTAGACTTGTCGGTGCCAGTCTTGAAGGTCTGATGTTCAGCCCAGTAAGCCTGCCACTTGGTTTCAATTTCTTGCGGATTATACTTTGCCATTTTGTTATTCCTTCAGAAAGCGGGGCGTCCCCCACCATCGTTTAAAATTTTACGGGCGAAAAGATAGAAAAAAGAAATATCCCTTTTGCGCATTCACTTTTGTTTTGTTATAATTCTAGCATGCATTTCGGCAAGTTCAATCTCACAGCAGCTTTCGTGCTCTCCATGACCCTCGGCGCATTCGCCCAGGGGTATTTTCCCGGTTCCGGCGAAGAAGAAGACCCGAACGCCTCCAGCTGTGTAGGTGATGGTTGCGGAATGGATTTTTCCAGTCAAGAAACACAGAGCAGCCAACCTGTCGAAGCAGCCGAAGGCTCCTCCGAACCAGGTTCTGAAAACGTTCAGGCCCAAGAAGAATCTGCTTCCAACGACTCAACCGTCGCAAAAAACGGAACAAAAGGTACCGAAACAGAAATTACCCACGATGACGACGAAGACGACGCACGCGACCATTATGTCAGCGAATCCGCCGCCGAATACGCCGCCCGCAAAGAAGGATTCTCCAAGCTTCTGCAATTTGGCCTCCGCGCCGAAGGTGGCATGAGTTTCCTCTTTGGCAAAAAAGCCGCAGACTGGGGACTCGGCTACGAAGCCGGTGCAGGCCTTGTAGGTCGCCTCCCCATCTACAGAAGAACGTTGGGCCTCCAGATGGAGTTCTCCTATACCTACCGTCATTACAACTATGAAAAAGACGTTAGCTATGGTCACTACGAAGCAGAACTCACCCAAACCCAGTTCAAAATCCCCGTTATGCTCCAGTATTTCTTCGATGACGAGGGCTTTTATGTGAATTTGGGCGTAAATCTGGGTTTAAAGATGTCCGGTGAGTCCACCTTCCGCCAGACAATCACCGATAACGACGGAAAGACGGTCAAGGACAAGCACAGCAACACCCTCCCCACCGTTGGTGTCGACATTGGCGCAGTCGTCGACCTGGGCTACATGATCACTTCCTGGATGGCCGTGGATCTTCGAGTTATCCAGAATTTCAACAATCTCTTGTATGCCGACGGCATTTTTGAGTCCCCAGTTATGGGCTCCAAGCTCTACGCATTGCGTACAACATTAGGCTTCTCTATCTTTATTTAGCCTAAATTTCCGCCCCATTAAGTAAAAAAAAATTTCAACACTCTTTTAACACAGAAAATTTATTTTTAAGGCGGAAAACCTGTTTTGGATTATTATAATTATATCATGAACTTCAAGAAATTTTCGCTTATCGCTTCTTTGGCTATGGCTATGTCTGCGCCGATTTTTGCCCAGGAAGCATCTGATGACGACGGCGAATGGGCTTCTGCTCCCGAAAGTACCGAGGCAAGCACCGATTCTACCGGAACCTACGATGGCACATCGGACTCTGAATTTGCCGATGACGAAGAATACGCCAGCGCTTACGCTCGATACAAGACCCAGACAACAAAGAAATCCGACATTGAACGTCAGCGTACCGAAGGTTTCGCTCGTCCTGTCTTGCTGGGTTTCCGTGGTCAGGGCGGCATCAACACCTTCTTTGGTGAAGGCTCCAGCGGTTGGAAGCTTGGTTTCCAGGGTGGCGCAGGTCTTATGCTCAAGATGAACTTGGGCGTCAAGAATGTAAGCCTTGTTCCGGAACTTACCTTTAACTACCGCCGTTATACCTACGAAAAGGAAATGGCCGACGGTCTTTACACTAACGAAGCAACCATCAACATTTTCATTTTCGAAATTCCCATCATCGTTCGCTACGAATTCGAAAATAACGATTTCTATGTGGGCGCAGGCTTGAACCTTGGTCTTAAGCTGAATGGTGGATCCGAATTTATTTCTAGCGGTGGCAAGTCCCCCAATCCTGATCCGGTGATGACCTCCGGCATGGAAGTGGGCGCAGCAATCGATCTGGGTTATATGTTCAGCCGAAACGCCTACATCAACCTGCGAGTGACCCAGTGCTTCACAAGCTTGTTGAACCAGACACTTGTTGACGCTGCGGCTTTCCAGAATTCCACGCTGCTTACATTCCAGTCTACTCTTGGCTTAAGCTTCTTATTCTAACCGTTCACTGTTATGCGATTAAGAACATACGGTACCGTTCACTAGACTACGTAATAGGAAGTGTCGGAACAATTGCTCAACGCACCGAAGCAAAAGCATTAAAAAAGCCCCCGTGAGAACGGAGGTCTTTTTTTTGTAATTGGGTACACGGACCACAGTCGCCCCGACTGAAGGCTGGTTAGCGGCCGATGCTTGCGGCATTCAGCTTCTTGCGGAGTTTCTGGATTTCGCGTTCGATCAGGCGTTTTTCCACAGCGAAGAATTCGTCGTTCTTCTGGATAGCATTCTTGTAGATCACGTCAGCCAAATCAGGTTCGTTTGCCATGAGGGCCACCAGCACGCAGTTGCGCAGGAACAGCTGATCCATTTCGCCCATTTCGTAGCGGTCATAGAAGTCAGCCACAGCCAGGGCACCCTTGGCGTAATCCTTAGCGCGGGCAGCCTCAAGAATATTGAATTCATCTACGAAACTCTGGGGAACGGCGTTGGCTGCAACCAGTTCGCGCACCTTAACGTAGACTTCGTTGGAGTCGCGGGCTTCCATAGGAACGTTGCGAATCCATTCCACATATTCTTCGCGGAATTTCTGGAATTCCGGAGAGGTTTCCATAGTGGAATCGGCCTCGCCCTTCTTTAAAAGTTCTTCAGCATAAGCCAACAAGCCACGCTTCTTGTAAGTGTCTTCGCCGTTTTCCATCATTGCCTTGGCGCGGGCCGGGCGACGGAGGCTGTATTCCTCGGGGCTCAAGTATTCCTGCCAGCAAACTTCGCAGGAATCAAACATCTGCACGATGTGAGCCTCGGAGTGAACAAAGCGGGCTTCTTCGGCGCGGTTATCCACCATAGGCACAAAGATACTGTTGGGTTCCACGCCCTCCAGCAAGGAGGATACCATCTTGTTGGTGAACAGGAAGTTCCTTTCGCCAAAGAATTCCGGATCGCGATGGATGCGTTCGAATTCCTTGATCATGGTAGAGTCGGTACTGAAACGGCCAATGCCCTTCTGGTAAACCGGTTCATCACTAGCGATCATAATAATGTCCGGTTCATCCGTAGACTTGTACAAACTAACGTAGGGGAAAGTCATGTCCAAGGCCTTCAAAATGTTCAGGAACATCAAGTCATTAAATTCGTAAGTCTGAATCCACTGCACCCAAAGTCCACCGGGCTTCATATAGCGACGCATCTTGGCGTAGAATTCGTGAGCGAACAAGCCGGCAACACCGCTAACCCAGGGATTACTGGGCACGCTGATAATCATGTCGTACTGACGGCGATTGGTATGGAAGAAGGTGGTGGCGTCATCGATGAAAATGTGAATACGAGGATCATCGTAACCGCGGTTGTTCCAGGGGTAGAATCCCTTGGCCAAGTCCATCATAGCTTCTTCAATTTCGACGCAGTCGAAGTCCTTAAGCAAGGGATCAGCCAAAAGGTAGTGAGCGCCCATGCCGCTTCCGAAGCCCACCATGGCGGCGTCATACGGCTCAGTCTTTACAGCCATGGGCATAAAGGCGGTTGCAGCCTGGGTCAGTTCATCACTGGAAATGGGCTGGGTACGGTCCTTACTCAAGCTGGCGTCAGCCTTACCGTTGGTCTTGACGTAATAATGAACCGGAGATTCGTGGAAGCTAATGGTTGCAGTCTTTCCATCGATTACACGGATCTTTTCGTCGGGGTGAAGGTTCTTGTAGGAACGGAACACGCCGGAGGTTACCAGATGGGGGTCGAAGCTAACGAAGATAGAGGGCAGCACCATGGCGGCGGCGACCACATAGAACATCACATTCTGGCGCCACTTTTTGCGGTACACTGCAAGCAGGATAAAACCAATACCGAAATCCAAAAGTGCAGCCAACACCAAGGCACCCTTCAGCTGGAGAAGCGGGAGCAGCAACAAGCCGCCGCCAGCAGAACCGAGAATGGAACCCAAGGTATTCCAGCCGTAGACCTTTCCAATAGGAGCTTCGCTCTTGAATGCGCGAGTCAAAATCAAGGTAATCAAGGGCAGAGTCATGCCAGCGAAAAAGCTGGTAGGTACCATCCAAAGCAAGGACAAAGCATACTTGAACAGGCTCCAGCAAACGTAGCCATCCACCGTAGGATTGAAAATCTGGTTGGCCTCGTTCATCATAGCCCAGAAGGGCTCGTGGAAGTACAAAGTGCAAAGGGCGAAGAATGCCATAAAGATCTGTGCCAGCGAAAGCACCACCAGGCTATCCTTCTTCAAAAGCTTTCCGCTCACCGCACTACCGATGGCCAGGCCCAAGATAAATGCAGAAAGCATCTGGTCGAAGCTATGGCTGGAAGAACCCATGAGCAAAGACAGCAAACGAGTCCAGACGATTTCGTAAACGAAGGAGGTCAAGCCCGTAATGGCAGCAATCCAAAGCCACATGTTCTTGCGGGGCATGGGCAGATTATGTTCTGCGGCATAGTCTTCGTTCTGGGCTTCAACCTCTTCCTCTTCGTCTTCCTGATAGACAGGAGAAGTAGTCATACCGATAAAGCTGAACACCGCCGCCAGCAAGAAATTGATGGAGGCAGCCACAATCAAGGTGGCATGATTACCGATGTTGGGAATCAGCAAGTAGCTGGTAGCAAGAATACCGATGGCAGAACCCAAGCTGTTGGTAAAGTAGAGCATGGGGAGTGAAACTTCTGCACCGCTCTTGCGCATAAGACCCGCGGCAATAAACGGGAAGGTCATGCCCACCGCAATCGCAATAGGTAACGTAGAACCCGTAGCCAGTATCACCTTGGCGATTTCAGCGCCACGGGAGCTGAGCCCCGCGGTAAATTCAGAATCAAAGAAAAATCCGGTAAGCAAGTTGTACAGCGGATGGTAAATCACACCGCCAATACCGATGCCCAATTCCACCAGGCCATAGCCCAACAGCGGGCGCTTCGTCTTAGTGACCAGCTTGCCAGCCACAAAGCTACCGATGGCCAAACCACCCATGTAGATGCACAGGGTAAGTACCTGTCCGTAACTGGAGTGTCCCAGGAAAAGTTTGAGGTAGCGAGCCCAGGAGCCCTCATAAATCAGGCCAGCAAAACCTGACAACGCGAACAGGAAATAAATGAGAATATTCATGGCGTAAATTTATACTAAATGAACTTTGAAAAGTGAAAAGTTTTGTTTATGAAAGATCCCGGCTTTGAGCCGGGATGACTTTAATGTTAATCCAGTTTTAGTTACTTCTTTTCACCAGGTTTCACAATGGAAGCCATCTTCTGGGTAAAGCGCTGAGCCATGGAAAGATCATCTTCGCCTCTTTCCGCGGCGGCAGCTTTTTCTGCAGCCTTTTCAGCAGCAGCCTTTTCGGCAGCGGCAGCCTTCGCGGCGGCAATAGCTTCAGGTTTCCACGGAGTCAAGCCCACCACATGGTCCACAGGCAGGGAGAATGCAATACCCTGCCCCATGGTATCGAGGCCAGCCTTCTGGTAAAGGGAATGAAGCACTGCGTCCTTGATCTTTGCATCCACAAGAATCATCACAATTTCCTTTTCCGGCTGAATTGCGATATGGAAAAGGGATTCCGCTTCCTTGTTTGCAGTACCGCGGGCATTGAGAATGGTACCACCACGGGCCCCCGCTTCCTTGGCGGCATCCATCACGGCTTCAGAGAAACCGGCGTTCACAATGCAAAAAATAACTTCGTGACTTGTAGCGCTCATTATACATTTCCCCGAACCGCATCGCGGTTATCACTTAAGAAATTAAAGATGGACTTGCCAATGACACTGGCCATAGGAATGGTGTAGGCAATGCCCTTGCCACCAGGAATGGTGTTAAACTTTTCCTCAAGGCTTTCCAAGGCTGCCGGCAAGCGGTCTTCACCAATGATACTGATAATCAAGGCGCGATCAGATTCCAGCAAACCCATGGCAGTAAGAATTTCCTTAGGCGCCGTACCGTGTCCATAGACGACCGTCTGCAAATTCACTCCAAAGGCCTGAATATGGTCCATAAAGAAGTCAGCCTTGGCGCGGCTTACCACGGTCATCATCACCTTCAGTTTGTTCATGGAAACTGCAGAATGGCCATCAGGCATCATAGGTCTCTTGACCGGATTCAATCGACCCGGAAGGGATGTCGCCTTAGAAACATATTTTCCAAAATCAGCCATAGTTCACCTTACACAAAGTCGATAATCTGTTCGTCATCCGCATCCTGAATACGGCGCATCATCATACGGTTACGAAGAGCCCTAGAAACAATAGCCTTGAAACCCAACAGCTGAATGGTAATCAAGGGCGTCATGGCCACCATAGCCACAATACCAAAGGCATAACTCAAAATAGAGTCACCCCCATCGTGAATGGCTGCGCAGGCGCCAATAGCCAAAGGCAAAATAAAGCTGGAAGTCAAGGGTCCGCTGGCCACTCCACCGGAGTCAAAGGCGATAGCCGTATAAAGCTTAGGAATAAAGAAAGAAAGACCCAAGGAAATAAAGTAGCCGGGAATCAAGTAATAAATCAAGGGGAATCCATAAATCAAACGAATCATGGAAAGGCCAATGGAAATGCCCACACCAACACTCAAAGCAATCAGCATGGAACGCTTGGTCACCAAGCCACCGGTAATTTCTTCAACCTGCTTATTCAGCACATGAACCGCAGGTTCTGCAAGCACCACCACCATGCCAATGACAAAGCCCGAAATTACCAATGCCCGAGGCATTGCAGCCAACTGCTGACCCAGTTCAAAACCAATAGGCATAAAACCCACTGCCACTGCGGTCAAGAAAATCACCAGGCCCACAAAGGTATAGATGATGCCAAAGCCAATCTGCATCAGCTTCGTTTTCGTCAGTTTCAAAACAAAGAACTGCAGGACCGCAAAGAATACAACAATCAAGCCTAAGGCAATAATTACTTCCTTGGCCACCCGAGCCACCGTGGGCAAGAAATTTGCACCAAGGCTTGCATCAATAGAATATGCACTTTCAGAAAGTTCGTAAGTCAGGTCACCTTTGGAAAAAAGAATTAAACCCATCAATGCAAGAATAGGGCCCACGGAGCAAAGGGCAATCAGGCCGAAACTGTTTTCATTGGCATTCCTACCACCGATAGCACCAGCCACACCCACGCCCAAAGCCATAATAAAAGGCACCGTAATAGGTCCAGTAGTAACACCACCGCTATCAAAAGCCAAGGGAACAAAGGTGGACTTGCCCATAGAAATCATCAACATCCCCAGCATGAAAAGGACCATGTAGAAGAAAATGATTATGGAGGACAAGTCCTTCTTAAAGACAATCTTGATAATCGCCAAAAGCAGGAACAGTCCAACACCAACACCCACCGTACCGATCAAAAGTTTTGGGTAGATAGCATTTTCCACCTGTTCCGCAAGAACAGACAAATCCGGTTCCGCGATGGTAATGAGCACGCCCATCACAAAGCACACAGAAACAAGCAATAGCAAGCGGCGGGACTTCGCCAAGCCGGAGCCCACATGTTCCCCCATGGGAGTCATGGCCAGGTCGGCACCTAGGTTAAAAAGACCGATACCTACCACCAGGAATATGGCACAAATCGCAAAAACCAGCATTTGCTTAACGCTCAAGGTCACCAGGGGGGTGTGAGCCACCAAAAGAACGATCAGTGTTATGGGCAACACCGACGCAAAGGATTCCTTCAGTTTAGCAAGCAGGGTATTCAACATTCCAAATGCAATATAGTTTTATTAAATCAGCCGTGAGCACTCCAAAATGCCGTTTTTAGGTTAAAAACGCAATTTTTCTCGTTCATCATCTTTTTTCACGCTTTTTTCATTTTTTCTGCAACCTTTTATATATTCAGTGCATCAAAGAGGTATATGATGGTCGAAAAGGTTATTATTCAAAAGCTTAAGGAAGGCAGCCGCGAGGCACTGGGCCTGCTCTGGCAGGAACACAGCAAGCACGTACTGAACCTGGCCTTTAGAATGATGAAGGACCGCGACCAGGCCGAAGATCTCATGATGGACGTATTCGTGCAAGTTCCCAAGGCAATCCACAGTTTTCGCGGCGATTCCGCCCTGGGAACATGGCTTTACAAGCTTACGGTGAACGCCTGCCTTATGAAACTGCGCGCCCAGAAGAGACACCACGAACTTGAAGAAGAAAACCTGGAAAATATCGTAGAGAACGCCCTAGGCAAACAGGAAACCGTCGAAATTCTCAAGGACTACGATCCAGAAATGCTTCAGATGGGCCTGAACGCGCTACCTGCAGAAACCCGAAGCATGCTTTGGCTCAAAGACGCCGAAGATCTTGATATTAAGGACCTGGCAGAAATTTATGACATGCCGCTGGGCACCGTAAAGGCTCGCCTCAGTCGCGGTCGAAACTTTGTGAAGAACTATTTAAAGGAGAGAAAAGTTTATGCGTAACATCAATTTTTCTAATGAAATCTCCGAAACCAATGATTTCGAAAAGCTGGACTTCTCCAAGTTCGAGCAGCTCACTCCCCGCGCAGATTCCTGGGATAAGATCTGTGCTCGCCTCGATGCAGAACAGGCTGCCACCAAGAAGTCCAACATCATTTCTTTCCGCGCCATCTATAGCGCCATTCCCCTGGCAGCAAGCTTTGCGCTGGTAGGCCTCAGCGTTATGCTGAGCGCATTCCACACCATCGACGACCAGACCATTTCCATGGACAACGAAGTCTCTGGCGAAATCGTCAGCTGGTACGACAACCTGGGCGAATCCGACGACTACGAACTTTTAGATAATTCTACAACCATCAGCTACCTGATGAAGGAGTAAGCTATGAAAACATCCGTCAAACTCTTTATCGCAAGCATCGTTGTGTTTGCCTGCGCCCTGGGTTTCTTCGCAGGATCCCTCTGCTTCGGCCCCAAGGGTCCCTGTTCCAAGGGCATGATGCCGCCTCCGCCTCCGGGTTTTGAAGGCCAGATGCCTGCTGGTTTCGATGGCAAGATGCCTCCCCCGCCTCCGGGAATGAAGCCCGGCATGATGCCGCCTCCCGGCGTCGAAGGTAAGGGCCCCCACGGTCCCAAGGGTCCTGAAGGATTCCAGAGTCGCCGCGGCCACAAGGTTTCCCCGGAACATTTGGACTCTCTCCTCCAGGTTACCGCAGAACAGAAGGTCTTGATTGAAAAGCAGCGCGCTACCATGGATTCCGCCATGAAGGTTACCCGCCAGCAGAAGCAGGACGCCGACAAGCAGCTCCGTGACGCCATGGAAAGCGGCGACGCAGAAAAGCTCAAGGCAGCAAAGGCTAGCGTCCTGGCAGCACAAAGCCTCCAGCTGGATCTCCGCGTTCAGGGCTACACCGAACTTTCCAACATCCTCACCAAGGAACAGATGGAAAAGTTCCGCGCCTTCCACAAGGAAAACATGGACAAGAAGCATGGCCCCAAGGGCCCGAAGCCCCCGCAGCATAAGTAATTTGCTCCCATAAAGAAAAGTCCTCGGCACCCGCCGAGGACTTTTTAGTTGTTTGAGAGAGAGATCTAACTCATCAATATCTTAACCAATCTGAAAAGACTTGATGGTTGTAGATGGGTCTTTCTGTTTAATGTTGTGGGTTAGAGTTACACCAGAGCACTCATGATGAGAAGTGCACTGCCGGCAACAACCAGCAAGCCGCTCAAAATGGCTTCGACCTTCGGACCATACTGCTTAGTAATGGTGCGATTCTGAGCTTGATAACGCTGTTCCATAATAACCTTCCTTTACATCCAAACAATTATAGGTTTCCCATCCCTATGTCCTTAAATTACCAAAACCGCCTTCGCAAAACATCGGTTTATGGATAAGTTCTATGGACAACTTGTCCACAGGCCTTCGCATTTGGAATATTACCCAGTGTCATATTTTGACCGGGTTTATTCTATGTAAGAATATGGTAAGAAACATTTACCCCTTGAAACGTGAGCTAGATTACAAAAATCATGGGAAAATGCCTGATCATGTCATCTCGGGCAGGACCCGGGATCCCCCCTTTATTTTCTATATTTCATTCTGTATTTAACACCCGCTTAGCGGAAAGGATAAACAATGTCTAAACTGACTGATTCTATGGAATGGAAGGCTCTCGAAGCCCACTCCGAAG
>JAKSID010000073.1 GCA_024399035.1 Fibrobacter sp.
AGTATCTCTAAGGCGAGAGTCGCGGAAAATGCTTGCATTTTCCATGACCGAGCCGCAAGAGTACGCACCCGCCAGGGTGCCAGTATTTGTAAGGCGAGAGTCGCGACGGCAAGTTTACTTGCCGGCATGACCGAGCCGCAAGAGTACGCACCCGCTAGGGTGCCAATATTTATAATGACGCAAAGGGGCTTCCGCCCCTTTGGAATCCCCGCTCGTAAAAGTTCGTGCTACGCACGGACTTTTTCTCGCATTCTGAGTGGGAGTAAACTCCCTACTCAGGGGGCTGTCGCCCCTTGATAGCATTTGCTATAGGATTTACGGAAGGGTTGACAACCCGAGGAAAGGTTTATATATTTGCTCTCGCTTTGGACGGTTAGCTCAGTTGGTTTAGAGCGCTGCTTTCACACGGCAGAGGTCATTGGTTCAAATCCAATACCGTCCACTTAAAGAAGACCTCCCTAAAAGGGGGCCTTTTTTATATTTTGGCCAAGTAAAAACGATTTCCCCTGCAACCAGACGGCCTCCCCGCGCATCAAAAGGTTATGATTTACAGAAACGCTATCATTTTTGGACTTTTGGCTAGCGCCGGCGCACTCTTCGCCGGTCAGACCTGGACTTTGGAAGACTGTCTCAAGCAGGCTAAGAGCAAGAATATCATGATGGAAACCGCCAAGCTCAAGGAGCAGGCCGCAGATATTTCTATCAAGCAGACAAAGACCAACCGTTACCCCTCTGTTAGCGCCAATATCAACAACACCCTTTATGACAATCCCTTCAACAATGGTCCCAAGGACCATTACAACCTGAGCGTGGGATTGAACGGCTCCTGGACCCTTTGGGACGGCGGCGTCACCACCTTGAACACCGAAGCCAGCGAATTGAGCAAGCAGGCCGTGCTGCAGGATACCAAGCAGACCGAACGCACCATCCAGGAAAATGTGCTCAACGCCTACATGAGCCTTTTGGCCGCCCAGGAAAAGTTGACTACCGCCAACGCTTCCGTAGAACTGGCCCAGGCTGAATTCGAAAACTACAACAAGCTTTTCGAAGCAGGCACCATCACCAAGAAGGACCTGACCCAGTCACAGTCCAACGTGCTGCAAAAGCAGGCAGCCTTGCTCAGCGCCCAGCTTAGCGTTAACACTTCCAAAACGACCCTTCGCCAGCTGATGGAACTCCCCGCCGACGAAGACCTGCAGATTACCGACCCCAACGCCGACATTACCTCCCCGGATTCGTTGGAAGCCCTGCCCCCCTACGACCAGCTGCTGGCAGATATCCGCAAGGTCAATCCCGGCCTGAAGGCAGACAGCATTGCCATCCAGGTGGCGCAGAAGAATACCAAGGTAGCCAGCAAGAACAGTTCTATTTCTGTGACCTTGGGTGCAAACGCAGGTTCCGGAATTCACGCATGGCATACCGCCGGCAGTGAATCCGCCACTGCCGCAGCCACATCCGCAGCAACCAGCATCACTACCGAAAGCAGCGATGAAAACCGATTCGTACGCCAGCTGAAGAGCGGCTACCAGCATTCCTTGAGCCTGGGCATCAGCATTCCTATTGTGGACCGCGGCGTAACCACCAGCAAGGTTTTGCAGGCGCAGATCAACGAGGCCGAGAGCCAGATGGCCCTGAGGGAATCCTCCAAGAACCTGGAAAACAACATCGAAAAGCTTTATATCAACGCCATGAGCGCCGACATGCAGTGGAAGGCAGCACAGCTCCAGTTGGAAGCCGAAACCGAGGCAACCGCCGTGGCCGAAGAACAGCGCAACGCAGGCGCCATTACCTACACCGACTACTTGACCCAGAAAAACAATCTGGAATCTGCAAAGGTGACCTTGACCAGCGCGAAGTATACAAGCTTGCTAGCTAGAATGCTGCTGGACCTGTACCAAGGTAAAATGGATTAATCTTTTTCTTCACAAGAAACAACTTGCGGGCGGGGCCCCAGCTCGAAGTTGCGAAGGCCGCAGGGGCCCCCTGAGCAGGGAGTTTACTCCGCTCAGAACAAAAAGAAAAGTCCGGGCAATTTTAATTGCACGAACTTTTATTTTTTCGGGGTTCCAAGGGGCAGAGCCCCTTGCGTCTCATAATCGCTTCGATTGCTTCGCCCTACGGGCTCGCAATGACTACAGGTTAAGGCCCCTCTGGGTCTAATTAACCGACAGTCTAGATCTGCCGCCTTCCTTGGACTTGTACAGGCGCTTGTCGGCGTTATCGTACAGGTCGCTGAAGGAGCTTACTTCCTCGTTAGCGATGACAGCACCCATGGAGAGGCTTGTGGCGTGAGGACTCATGCTCAGGATCATATTGACCTTGTCAAAGATCTGCTGGGCGCGCTGGTACATAAACTCGTCGGTGCAGTCCTTCTTGAAGAACAGTGCTGCAGCGAATTCATCACCACCCATGCGTCCGGCAATATCGTCTCGACGTAAGCAGGACAAAAGTGTCTGGCCCACAAGCGTCAGGAATTCGTCACCGGCCACATGACCATAGGTATCGTTGTATCCCTTGAAGTGGTCAACGTCCACCATCAAAAGCATCACCTTGCTCTTGCCTTCAAGGAGCTTGAATTCCGTATCGTTCTTGAAAGCAGACCTGGTCAGCACACCGGTCAAGGCATCCTTACGGAAAGCATTCTCCCATTCAGCCTCGCGGCGGCGAGCCTTGTTACGTTCCACATCGGCCATGACGCGTAAGCTATAGCTGGCAGATGCATCCGTCACGACAATTTCGGAACGGCCAGCGCGGGCGGCGGAGTCATAGAACTGTCGACCAATGCAGAACACATAAATAATCGTGCCATCCTTACGGACAAGACGATGTTCAAAGAACGCCTGGGGACGTTTTGCCGTTTCTTCCATCACAAGACCCATGTATTCCGTACGTTCGTCTTCAGGAACCAAGGACAAATGGTTCATGTGGTTATTGATCACGTCTTCCTGAGTGTAACCTGTCAGTTCTTCGAAGGCCTTGTCTACAGACACGATATTAAACTGTTCATCCACCACATAACGGCTGAAGGGAAGCTTATGCACCGTACGAGCCTTGGAACTGTCGAAAGACTGGTTCATTTCTTCGTGTACCATGGACTTCACACGATCAACATTTCCAGAAGCCTTGCTCTGGGCCACAGCCAATTCCTGTGGCAAAGATTCAACGAGCTTGATAAACTCGGCAACAATGCTGGGGTCGAACTGGGAACCTGCGCAACGCTTCAGTTCGTTTAGTGCAGTTTCCTGGGTAAGCGCCGGGCGGTAGGAACGGTTGTTCACCATGGCATCGTAAGCATCCACAACCGCAATCACACGGGACAGCAGAGGAATGGACTCACGGGTCAAGCCATCGGGATAGCCACCGCCGTCCCAACGTTCGTGATGGTGCAGAATCATATCTGCAATACCGCTTAATTCGGAAGAACTCTTGGCAATCTGGTAACCCTTGACAGAGTGGGAACGAAGCACATCCCATTCTTCGGGAGTTAGCTTTCCGGGCTTGTTGAGGATTTCCAGAGGAACGCCGATCTTGCCAATATCATGAAGCAGGCAAAGGAGAGAAAGGTCACTTTGCTGAACATCGTTAAGCCCAATGCGCTTACCCAGTTCAGCACCCATGAGCTGGGTTCTACGGACATGTTCCTCTGTATCTGAGTCACATTCCTGCAAGGCCTGAACCAAAGAATTCAAAATCATGGAATGAGCGGAATCCTTGTTCATGAGCTTTTTCTGTTTCAAAGCCTTCAAGGTATCCTGGATTCCTTCCAAAAGATTCTCACTGCCGGAAACCTGGTTCACTGCATACTGGATGCTGACATCAATCTGGGAACGAACGTTCTCTATACACTGGACAGCATCGGCGACTTCGCTTCCCAGCATCATGATGACAAAGTTGGCATCCTGGCCACGAACGAAATAAGCTTCTCTGGGGAAGTACATTCTCACCAGGTCGGCAAGATTCTTAAGCTTCTGGTCGCCAGCAAGGCGGCCTCTCGTATTATTGATGAACGACAGGGCGATTACATCGCAGGCCACGACGACAATATCGCTATTCAGTCTATTCTTATTGTCTTCCAGGTAGTAGCAGAAGTCGTCCCAGTTATGGAAACCGGTCAACGGATCCGTAGCCTGCTGGGCATTGGAGAAAGTAAACAAATGACCCAACACACGGTTCTTTTTGTTCTTGAGAGTACGGAACTCACAGCGCAAAGGCTTACTTTCGCCAGCGTTATCGGAATAACACTGCAAAACGCAGGCGTCCAGTCTGGAATCAAGATCGAGCTTACACTGTCTCTTAAAATTTTCCATACTCATCATTTCGCTAAACACTACATTGGGCCACTGACGATCGGCCACTTCATTATGCAAAATCAACTGGTCCGCATTATCAAAGAGAACCAATCCCTGGTCAATGTTTTCAAAGATGCTCATCTTGAACAGCTTTAGCATACCCTTGCTGGAATACTGGAAACAAGCCCAATAAAACACGTAGGCGCCAACACTATAGCCAAGAATGGAGTAGTCCAGGAAGTTATAGACAGACAGGTACGGCAAGAAGAGGAAGACAGCGTTAACACCCACGATCGCCACCACACCCAGGCTAGCGTAAAGATACTGCCTCTTATATTCCATGGGAACGCTAATTACCTTGCGTATCAGGAAATAAACCACCGTACCCACCATGGCGTAGCAGAAGGTCAAGTGTACGTAGAACCAGAAATGCATGTCATAGCTGTAAATGGCAAAGGGCGTATTGCGCTGCACATAGCTGATGGCAACTTCCTTGAACGGATTGATTGCGAACATCAAGATTTCAACGGTAATAAAGGCTGCAGCAAAGACAAAGTGCGCCTTACCGGCACTGGTCCGACGCATTTTGCAGAAATCCAAGGCAAACACGACCAGGCAAACCAGCATAAAATCAATGCAGATGAAATAGATGCTGGACAGGCAAGAGTAAAGGAAATAATTCTTGACCAGAGCGGAGCCCAAGTAGCTAAGGTCCACTAATGCACAACCGACGCAGGTACCGCCAAGAGCCTTACCCCTGAGGGTACCCTTCTTAAAGGCGGTAATAGCCAAAACAACGTCCAAAACAGCAACGATCAGGGACACTACAACGTAATAGTACAAGAAGACAGACAAGAAGCCACCTCCATCAAAACAAAGTACACCAAACACGGTCAATCCAACGATTAACCTGAATGTAATAAAAATATATACTTTTCTAGGAACGGTGGCGAATAAAAATGTAAACGCCCATACAAATTAGAACAGACAGGAAAGAGCCTGTCAAAGTGGCGATTCCCATGGGGAAAAGTGTGTCCGGATACCAGATTGAGGCCAAATAAGCACCCGGGACACGGAAAGTCAGAATAGAAATGGCGTTGTGGACGAACGAAACTATGGAAAGGCCACAGGCGCAGAAATACCCGCTAAAGCAGAAATGGATGCCTGCCACCATGCAGTCAAACACGTAGGCATGCAGGTACTGGGTTCCGTAGGTGATCACCTGCAGGTCATCGGTAAACAAGGCCATGACCGGTTCGGAAATAAACTGGAACAGGATGCCACAGAAAAGGCCAAAGCCGGCCGCAATACCCATTCCGCAGTACAAAGTCTGCCTGGCCCGATCGTCGCGGCCGGCGCCAATGCACTGAGCACTGATAGCGGACACAGAAGAAAGCATGGCGGAGGGAACCAGGAACAGGAAGCAGATGATTTTTTCCACCACGCCCACGGCGGCGGCGATCTCGAGACCACGGGAGTTGGCAATGAGAGTAATAAACAGGAAGGAAACCTGGATGAAGCCTTCCTGGCAGGCCACGGGGAAGCCGATCTTTGCCAAGGAAGCCAGCAGGGGCTTGCAGGGGCGAAGGTCACGGCGGCTCAAGGGAATGCCGAAGCGGACCTTCTGAGTCTTGATGGCAACGACAGTCATAATGACGCAAAGCAGCTGGGAAAGAACGGTTGCAAGCGCAGCACCCGAGGCCCCCATGTGCAGGGGACCTACGAACAAGAAGTCCAGCCCGATGTTTATAACGCAGGCTGCGGTTACAAAGTACATGGGGCTCTTGGTATCGCCTAGCCCGCGGAAAGCTGCCGCGATAACGTTATAAACCGTAATAAAAGGGATGCCCAGGAAGCAAATGATTAAGTAGGCGGTAGTGCCTTCTACAGCTGCAGTAGGCGTAGAAAGAAGCTTGACGATCTGAGGTGCAAGGGCCAAGAGCGCGGCCATCAGCAGGCCGCCAAAGGCCGTAAACAGCAGAACCGTATTACCCAGGATGCGGCTAAGGCTCTTGTGGCGCTTGGCTCCCACCGCCTGCCCCATCAGCACAGTTACGCCCATGGTGAGGCCAATGAGAATCACCGTCACGAAATGCATGACCTGGCTACCGACGGCGACGGCGGTAATGCCTGCGGCGTCCGTAAACTGGCCCATAATAAATAAGTCAGCCATGCCATAAAGCGTCTGAAGGAAATTTGCGATCAAGAACGGGACTGAAAAAATCCCGATATTCTTAAGAATGCTTCCTTCATATAAATTCCGCGGCATAAGAATAAAAATAAAAAAAATATCGCTCCCCCGATTTATTATGACGCAAAGGGGCTGCCGCCCCTTGTTTTAATATGAAATTATTTCTGTTTCACCCATGAAACGCCCGGCGTTTCTGAATGAATCATCATCCTGTCTGGATTTGGAAAATTCAACGAAAAGCAAGGGTTTTCGGGTGTTTTTCTTGAAATAAATCTTTTTTCGCGGCATTCTCCCAAAAGTTGGCACGGCCTTTGCAATAGGTATGGCGTAAACAAAAACAAAGGGCCTACGCCGAACGGCGAGCCCGCTCAACAAAGAGGTAAAAATTATGATTAACGCAAACGTCATCCCCACTGCTTTCTACGGTCTCCAGAATCTCATCGACAGCCTCAACAGCATCAACGCCGCTGCCGAAAAGAACGAATCCGCCGAATGCGTCAAGCGCGAATACACCTACACTCCGAAGGCCGACTACTACGAAGTAGAAAACGGTTTCACCTTGGAAGTGGAACTCCCCGGCGTAAAGAAGGAAGACCTGGACATCCAGGTGGAAAAGAACATCTTGACCGTCAAGGCAACCCGCACCCGCAAGGACAACACCGTCCACTACGATCGTAGCTTCCGCCTTGCCGACGATATCGACACCGACAACATCCAGGTCTCCCTGGAAAACGGCATCCTGGCTTTCGGCCTTGTCAAGAAGCAGCAGGCCGCCGCCCGCAAGCTGAACGTGGTCTAACGATTTTCTCCTTTCATACTCCTCGATTCAACAGAGGTTCCGTGGGCAACTGCGGAACCTCTTCTTGCATTCTTCCAACTTTGTAAACGTGCTATTACACAACGTTTTGCACTTACACGATTCTTACACGTTTTAAACAGTGTTACAACGAAAAAAATGGCGAAAACACGTGTTTTTTAGCCTTTTTTGTGCTATGTTTATATTGGAGTTTTGGAAAATTAAGGAAAATGGGGATAGTGTGCCCCCATGAATTTAAAGGAGTAAACATGAAAACCAAGTTTGGTTTGATCCCTACCGCTTTGGTTGCAGCAGCCCTGATGGCATGCGGCGACGACAACTCTTCCACAAGCCCGAATAACGAACCTCTTTCCTCTGCCAGCGAACTGGGAATTTTGTCCAGTGCCGATGAAGGCCTCGTTCCGGGCCTCAGCTCTGCAGAAGTTCTCCCCGGCTCCAGCGCAATCGACCCCACTTCTAGCGCTACCGTTCCGACTTCTAGCACAGTGGACCCCACTTCTAGCGCTACCATTCCGACTTCTAGCACAGTGGATCCCGCATCCAGCGCAACCATTCCTGCTTCTAGCGCTACCATCCCGGCATCTAGTGCAACTGTTCCCACAGTTTCCAGCAGCTCCGTGGCACCGGTAAGTTCCAGCAGCATCGCTCCCGTGCAAAAAATCGAAGGTGTCTACGATTACGTCAAGGGTAACGCACCTGCTCCCAGTAAGGGCTGCGGCAAGAATTCCAGCCTTGTCAAGACAAAGAGCGTGGAAAACGGCGACCGTTTCGAAATGAGCGTCGCCGGATTAAATCGAGAATACTTCATTACCCTGCCAAAGAATTACGACAACACCAAGCCCCACAAGTTGCTTTTTGCCATGCACTGCATGGGTTCCAACGCAGAGGACTTCGTCCACCACACTCCGGATCAGGACCATCCGTCTCCATATTATGGCCAGCAGAAGCTTGACACCGAAGGCAACTACATTTTCGTGGCTCCTCGCGGTGATACCGATGGATCCCCCTGGCGTACCGGAGACGATAAGGACCACCAGTTCTTTGACAAGTTGCTGACCACTATGGAAGACAACTACTGTATCGACACCTCCCGCGTGTTCGTCACTGGCTTTAGCTTCGGCTCCATGGTAACCAACTCCCTGGCACAAGTATTCCAGCACCGCGTTCGCGCGGCTGTGACCTACGCAGTGGCAGACTGGAACATCTATATTCCGACCAACAAGGGCAAGCCCATCGCCTGGATGGACGTTCACGGAACCCAGGACAATCTTTGCGCCTACAACCGTTTGAGCAGTTCCATTACTCGTATTCTTAAGAACAACGGTCCTAACGGTACTGACGTTTCAAGCGAAATCAACGATTGGCAGAAGTACACCGGCGGCAACACCCACGTATGCTACGACTTTAAGAAGGTGGATCCCAACCATCCCGTACGCGTATGTACTTGGGGCGGTGGCCATCAGTGGACAGCAAACGACAACGGTGGCTGGGGCAACACCTGGGTTCCCGAAGACGTCCACAAGTTCCTGGAACAGTTCTAGAAACCGCGCGTAAGCGCAGTTCTAAAATTTCTCTCTAATACCGAAAGGCCCCGCAGGAAACTGCGGAGCTTTTTTATTTGAAAACTGTTTTCGCGAATCGCCAGTTTATTCCAGATAAACCACCTCGCCCATCTGCGGCATCAGTACTGGCTTCTGGGATTCCTCACCCGCCTTCTTTGCATTTTCCAGAGGCTCGCGATAATCATGCTTGGAAAGTGCAAAACGGGAATGATGAACCGTCATGTAACGGCTGGCGTTCAGTTCCTTCATTTCCTGGCCAAGGTACTTGGGCAGCGTATGCACATAGGCCCAGTCCGTATTGTACTGGCCGTTTTCCAAAATTGCTAAATCGATATCCTTGAATGTTTCACCCACCTTGGCAAAGTGAGTTCCGTAGCCAGAGTCACCGCTAATCCAGATGTTACGCTTGGGTGTCTTGAAATAGTAGGAAGCCCACAAAGTCTTATTCTGGTGTAGGTCGCGACCAGAGAAATGGCGGGCTGGGGTGAAGGTAACCTCAAAGGATTTGTCGTTACCGGCAGCATCCTTTGCTTGGTCCAGAACCACATGGGTCCACCAGTCTTCCTCGACCAGCTTTTCCTTGGGATAGCCCCAGTATTCAAAATGTTCGCCCACGCCAAGAGGCAAGATGACCTTACCTACGTTCGGTTCCAGCTCCGTAACAGCCTGGTAGTCCAGGTGATCCCAATGGTCGTGGCTAATGACCAGATAATCGATGAAGGGAAAATCCTTGGGCTTATAAACGTCTGTTCCCTTGAACATCTTGTTGACGAAACTTACGGGAGAGCCTGCGTAAAGAACCGGGTCCACCAGGATTTTCTTACCGGACAAGTTCATCAGGTAGCTGGAATGGCCAAACCACACAAGCCAATCCTTGTCTTCGGGCAGAGCCTTTAAATCCGTACGGATGACCGTCATGGAATCGCCCTTTGCAGGCGCAATCTGAACTCCGGAATTGTCAAAGAGGAATTCCTTCCAGACTTTGAGTTTGCCTTTCTTGAATACCACCGCGGCAGAATCCAGGTTCACGAATTCGCCATTATTGTAGTTCGGCGACTTATGGATGCGCGCCAAGCGCTCCCCCTGAGGCAGGCGACCAAAGCACTTTTGGCTGAGGAATATGACCCCAGCATCCCCCATAAGAAATATTATTGACAAAATAATTGCAGTGACCATATAAAGCCTCATTCAAAGAACATCCATACCGTTCAACAAAATTAATTTACAAAAAAGAGAAATTGAAAATGACCCGGAGGACACTCCCGGTCATTATACATCGCGGATTCTCATCGTCAAGTAAATCCGATCTAGGCTGAAAACAAAAAAAATC
>JAKSID010000074.1 GCA_024399035.1 Fibrobacter sp.
CCAGAAGGCTTTACTTGAACACCCCAGCATAGCTGGGGGTTTTCATTTTATACAAGAAAGCCCTCGGCATTAGCTGAGGGTTTTTCGTATACTACCCAAATAAACTGGTTTTAAAGTTTAAACTTCGGAATCCTTGACGCAGCGTACCGACAGGTAATTCGTCGTCTCAAAGATGTCGACAATCGCATTGTCTCGACGGTAAGTCAAGTTCAATCGATAGGCGTATTCCGTCTTGAAGGCTGCCTCACCCTTAAACGGCGTAGATGTCCAGAAGTTGGCCACGGTACCGAAAGGTTCCTGCTGGCCATCAAAATCCACGCGTCCCAACGGCAACGCCTTGAACCTAAAAAGATTCCAGCCGTTGCCTTTTTCAATCCAGCCGCGACGAGACTTGAGTGCCTTCCCCGCCACTTCGATTCCGCCTACGGAATCCAGAAGCGTACGCAGTTCCGTTTCGCTGGGCAAGTGCCAGCCCTCGGGGCAAGCGGCCGCAGCATCTTCCCAAGTGTACAGGCGGCCGTACTTGGCACGATTCTTGGGATCCCTGCTAAAGCTCTTGCTAGATGGAGTCAAGAAATTCAGGTTTTCCGCCATCCATTCCTGGTTGCCGATTTTTACGGTCTTATACTTCTGGCCATCGCGGGCATCCACAAAGGAGCCTACGTTGCGAGGTAACAGATGCGCTACCCTATGAAAGAAAGAATGCAAAATTTCCATAAATCCTCCCCCTAACTCAAGAGCCTTTCCAGGCTACTTTTCCAGGACTTTTTCAATTTCTGCGATATACAAAGTGTGCATGGAATCGCCTGCATACCAGCGATCCAGAATACTCTTGTCGATAAAACTCTGTTCGTCGAACTTCTGTGCGAAAAGCTTTTTGCAAACCAGGACCTTGGTAGCCTTTTCAAAGGCGGGCACACCTTCTGCCATTTCAGCCTTCATGCCGGTGGCGGCCAGTTTATCTTCGTCGCGGCCCGAAACCTTACCGATGTAGCCCATTTCCTTTTTACATTCGCCATCAAAGAAATTCAAGGAGAAGCGTTCACCGGCATCGATGAATTCCTTGGTGTAGCGAGTCTGACGGACAACGACAAATGCCACAGGCTTGTTCCACATAAAGCCCATGCCACCCCAGCTTGCAGTCATGGCGTTAATCTTGCCATCCTTTTCGGCGGCAATCAACATCCAATCCTGACCAATCATCTTTATGGGATTCATAAAAACACCTCTTTTAAAACTTCCTAAGACAAGCGCTTCGTTTGCTTCGGCTTCCAGCCTCGCAATGACAATTTCGTCCGGTTAAAAACCTAATACTGCTTCGGAGATTTCGTTGGCTTCGTCGGAACCGAAGTCCGCGTAGTCCGGATTAAATTCGCCCCATCCATCGCTGGTTCCGCATTCAACACCCACTTCAAAGGAAGACCACTTGAAGGCGCCAAACACATGTTCAAAACGTTCCATCAGTTCAGAGAAAAATTCCTCGGGAAGTCCATCCTCCGCCACCATGGTTCCATCCATGGCCAAGAGTTCTGTTTCAGGCAGTTCCTCAAAACGGCATTCATACTCGTCGTTCATGATTTCATCGACGGAATACCAGTCACCAGAATCTTCGTGAGGAAGTTCTGCTTCAGGGAACTGTTCCATAAAGGCGTCGTAAAGGGCAGAAAGATCGTCCCTGACACCCACAAACCGCATAAGTATTCGGCTTTCCATTAATTTCTCCTAGAATTACAAATAATATAAGAAAACCTTGGCGCAATATAAAAGGCTACTACAAAAAAAGAACCGCCGGCAATTACACCGACGGATTCTTTAGTGGAGGTGAGGGGAGTCGAACCCCTGTCCAAAGTCACATCCCTGTCCATTCCTACAAGCTTTCCCTTCGTATTTAAGATCTCGTCTGATCCACGCCCAAGAAGGTCGGCGCGGACTTTGACCAGCCTAGTAAATCTCGAGCCCTGCACCCAGGCATTACAGAGCCCTATCCCATATTGCGTCCGGACGTACTACCCAATGGGAGTGGGTCGAGGCCCGGCGTAGCCGCTAATTAGGCTGCGAGTGCGTAGTTTTCTTCAGCACTTATTTTTTTTCAGACTTTTTTACGGGTGCCCTCGTCTGAGACCCCGGCTTGCAACTAACACTTCAGTAACCCTGTCGAAACCAGATCACCCCCAGTAATTAGTAGGATTGATTCTAAATATAGTAAACTATTTGTTAAAGGGAATATGTTCAATTCAAGATCTGGTTGAGACAGGCCTGTCGAAAAGCAACAAGGCGAGCGATGCGCAGAAACATTTATGTTTCTGCATATCCGAGCCGTAGTGCGGGACGCCGAAGGCGTCCAACCAGGCACCCCCAGTAATTAGTAGGATTGATTCTAAATATAGTAAACTATTTGATAAAGGGAATATGTTCAATTCAAGATCTGGTTGAGACAGGCCTGTCGACAAAATACGAGCTAGCGAGCTCCCCCAACCAAATCACTACATCTTATTTATCGTTCCTACCCCAGCTTTTGTCAAATCTTTTTCGCCTTTTCCAGCGCAGCAATAACCTTGTCGCACCAGGCATCGAATTCCGGGTCCTCTTCCTGCAATTCCGGATGGGCCAGAACATTCTCGATGGTCTTGCGGATTCCCTGATCGAAGCGGGTGGTGGCGCAGAAGCCAGGCACAGCCTTCTTCAGTTTGGAATTGTCGAACACGACAGAGTTGGCCTTGTCGCCAATAAGGCTTCCCGTAAAGTCAAAGCCCAGCGGGTCTCCCACAGCAGCCAGGAACTCAGAAGCCACATGAACAGCCTTCAGTTCCACACTCAGTACGTTGGCAATGCTCTGGTACACTTGATTCCACGTCACCGTTTCATCGCTGGTAATCTGGAAACTTTCGCCGATGGCATGAATGTTTCCCATCAAGCCCACGAAACCCTTGGCAAAATCGCTGTTGTGGGTCATAGTCCAGAGGCTGGTGCCGTCGCCGTGAATAATCACAGGCTTGCCTTCAAGCATGCGCTTGGCCACCTGCCAGCTTCCCTTCTTGCCGTGAACGCCCAGAGGAATCTTGCGTTCGTCGTAGGTATGGCTGGGGCGCACGATGGTAATGGGGAAACCTTCTTCGCGGTACATTTTCATCAGGTACTCCTCCCCCGCAATCTTGTTACGGGAGTATTCCCAATAGGGATTTGCAAGCGGAGTTCCTTCGTTAATGCGGTAGTCGGAAAGAGGCTTCTGGTAGGCGCTAGCGGAACTGATGTACATGAACTGCTTGGTCTTGTTCTTGAACAAGCGGTAATCACGTTCCAAGGCGCTGTAGTGGAAAGCAATAAAATCGCAAACCACATCGAAGTTCAGGTCCGCAATTTTTGCCGCCACATCCGCCTCGTCGTAGATGTCGGCAACGATTTGTTTCGTTCCTGCGGGGGCTTCGCGATTGCCGCGGTTCAACAAATAAATTTCCCAGCCCAGCTCCACTGCCAAGCGGGTAATGGCCATGCTGATGGTTCCTGTTCCGCCAATAAATAAAGCCTTCATAATATCGTCACCTTTTATATGCAGTAATTTGTCAAAATGGGGTACCAAACGAGTCTCTAAAATGAATTTAGTACCCTATTTTTTAGTTTGTACGTTACGGAATTTTGTTCCCGGGGTACTAAAGACCTACATTGTCAGGTCGGAGTACCCGTCTAAAATGATTTTTTGATAAAAACAACCAGAAATTCGTTACTTTGTTTATAAAACGGGGTACTAAACAGGAGTTGTTTGGCTATTTGGTACCCCAAAACACTTTCAAGCACCCCAAAACACTTTCAAAATTCAAAAAAAGGCGCCGCAGCTCTCTCCCTGCGACGCCTTACACCAAACAAAATTAGACAGTTGCCTTTGCTGCAATCTTGTAGATCTTGGTAACGTCATCTGCCTTCAGCGGCTGGAAGCCCCAACCGTCGCCCGGATTCAGCTTACGCACCATTTCAGGAATATCTTCTTCCTTGGCGCCAAGTTCAGCAAAGTTGATGGGCATGCCGATGCTCTTGAGGAAGCTGCGGAAAGCCTTTATACCAGCCTTGGCAGTTTCTGCAGGATTTTCAAAGTTCATTGCGCAACCGAACACGCGGGTAGCCATCTGGGCGAAACGCATTACGTTGTGGTTCATCACGTATTCCATCCAGGAAGGCATGATCACTGCAAGACCAGCACCGTGGGCGCAGTCGTACATAGCACTCAGTTCGTGTTCAATGGCATGGCTGTTCCAGTCCTGACCGCGGCCTACACCAACCACGTTGTTATGAGCCACCATGCCAGCCCACATAATGTTGGCGCGAGCTTCATAGTTGTTGGGGTCAGCGATCACGCGGGGAGTTTCCTTCACCATGGTCATAAGCACTGCTTCGCAGAGGCGGTCAGTGATTTCCACTTCGGTGGTGTTGGTGAAGTAACGTTCAAAGACGTGAGCCATGATATCCGTTGCACCGCAGGCGGTCTGATAGGCCGGGAGTGTGCAAGTGAGAGCCGGATTCAGCACAGAGAAGCGAGGGCGAATGCAGTCGCCACCAGCGCCACGCTTCAGCATGCCTTCTTCCTTGGTAATCACGGAGTCGCCGGAACCTTCGGAGCCTGCGGCTGCGATGGTAAGTACGGTACCCACCGGAAGCGCTGCAGACGGAGCAGCCTTACCGCAATAGAAATCCCAGAAGTCGCCTTCATAAACCACGCCCATGGCGATTGCCTTGGCGCTATCGATAGAAGAACCACCGCCTACAGCGAGAATGAAATCCACGCCTTCCTTGCGGCAAAGTTCGATACCTTCGTAAACCTTGGAGTCCAGAGGATTGGGATGAACGCCACCCAGTTCCACATGAGGAACGCCAGCAGCATCCAGGGATGCCAGAACACGATCAATCAGGCCGGATTTTACAGCAGAGCCACCGCCAAAATGGACCAAAACCTTGGATCCACCGTGCTTTTTTACCAAAGAACCGACTTCGTTTTCGCGGTCCTTACCAAATACGAATTCTGTGGGGCTGTAAAAGTTGAAATTTTCCATTCCTATCCTCGTTGTTTTTTACCAAATCTACAAGTTTATTGGAAAAATCCGTAAAAAAACGTCATGTTTTCCGTGTACACGTGAAAACATCCGACTTGGAATACAAATTAGTGCCAATTTTTCGTTTTTTTCAATAAAAAAATGGAAACTATGCTTTTTTTTGTTCAGTTTATGTATATATTGCCTTAAAGAGAGGACCCCTTTTGGGCCCCCAAAGGATATTTATGATTTCTTTCGATGAAGCTTACAAGATTGCCGCCGAAGTCCACAAAGACCAGCAGGACAAGGCTGGCGGACCGTACATTGATTTTATGAAGAATGTTGCCGATTACCTCAAGAACAAGGGTGAATCCGAGGAAGTACAGACCCTCGCCATTCTTCAGGACCTTACTACCGGTGCCACCAAGAAAACCCCCGAAGAAATCGTCGCCATGGGTGTTCCGGCAGAAACCGTAGAACTTATCCAGAAAATGACCTACCACAAGAACCAGGGCTGGATCGACGAATACAGCTGCAAGTTGATGGCACAGGGCGTTTCTGCAGAAGAAGCTACCTATGAATCCCGCGAAAAGGACTTCGTCCGCTTTGTGGAAACCCTGAAGGATAATCCCATCGCTGCGAAGGCTAAGTCCGCAATCCTCAACGTGTTACTCGAAGACAAGTACATTCACCGCCAGGAACGCCGCGAGCTTAAAACTCAGTTTAGACTGAAAAAATACAAGGCCGCAATCCAGGCTCTTGGAGTATAAAATGTAGGGTCCCGCACACGGGGCCCCATTTTTTTTATTTATATCTACCCAAAATCGCAGGTTTTACTAAATTTTCCCCCGTCAAAACCAAATGGTTTTGCGAAACTATCAATAAGGAACATTATCATGGCTAATAAAGTCTATAACTTTAGCGCAGGCCCGTCTGTCCTGCCCGAACAAGCACTCAAGGAAGCTTCTGAAGCATGCATCGACTATGCAAACTCTGGCATCAGTATTCTCTCCATGAGTCACCGTTCAAAGCCCATCGAGAATATGTTCCTCGAAACTGAACAGCTTCTCCGCGACCTCATGGGTATCCCCGCCAACTACGACATCATTTTCCTCGGCGGCGGCTGCTCTCTGCTGTTCTGCATGATGCCGATGAACTTCCTCCCGGCTGACGGCGTTGCAGACTACACCGACACTGGTGTCTGGGCAAACAAGGCACTCAAGGAAGCTAAGCAGTTCGGTAACGTTAACGTTGCTTGTTCCACCAAGGCTGATGTTTACAACCACATCGACAAGAACCTCCAGCTCAGCGACAACGCAACCTACCTCCACGTTACCGCCAACAACACCATTTACGGTACCGAATGGCACAACTTCCCGAAGCCCAAGTCCGGCTTCCTCATGGCTGACATGAGCTCCGACTTCCTCGCCCGCAAGGTGAACGTGGAAGACTTCGGCGTGATCTACGGTGGCGCACAGAAGAACATCTCCTGCGCAGGTGTTACCGTTTCTATCATCCGTAAGGACTTGCTCGGCAAGGTCGATCGTCAGATCCCCACCATGCTGAACTTCAAGACTCACCTGGACGAAAAGACCGGCGTGAACTCCATGTTCAATACTCCTCCGGTATTCGCAGTCTACACCATGAACCGCACCCTCAACTGGCTCAAGCAGATTGGCGGTGTTGACGCTATCGAAAAGATTAACCGCGAAAAGGCTGCTCTCCTGTACAGCGCCATCGACAACTCCAAGGTGTTCGTCGGTACCGCTGCTAAGGAAGACCGTTCTCTCATGAACGTTCCGTTCGTCTTCAACCGCGAAGTTGTTTCCGAAGAAAAGGATGCAGACATGGCTAAGGACTTCATCGAATTCGCAAAGTCCAAGGGTCTGGTCCAGATCAAGGGTCACCGTTCTGTTGGCGGCTTCCGCGCTTCCATCTACAACGCAATGCCCATCGAAGGCGTGCAGGCTCTCGTTGACTGCATGGGCGACTACGAAAAGAAGATCTTGGGCTAATTAGGCTCGAGGTTCGAGGCTCCAGGCGAGAGCAATGAGCTTTAGTTAGACGACGGAGTCGCGATAATTTAGCTCAGAGTTCGAAGCTGACAACTGAAAACTAAAATCCCGGTGCTTAGGCATCGGGATTTTTTTTGCATAAACGACCTACCACGACGGCTACCAAAAGTTTTTTTTAAAAGCTCTGCTGGATAAGTGTTTGCGTGGTGCCAAAGCTGCGAAATTACTGTAAAAATGCTTGTGAAACGAACCGACAGGGCAGGTTATAAGTTACATTTGTGCAGTAATAATACGGGTTTTTCCGATTACCGCGTTTATGGGGAAATGAGAAGGAGAGCCTAACTTATAACTTGCTATCTTTGGGTTTCCCCAACCTCTAATGTCGATTTTTCTTCACATTCTATCGATTTTTAAACGAGGTCGTCGGAAAACGCCAGAATTAAAAACAGTCGTTTTTTTAGCATGTAACGACAGGAGATAAATATGATTGCATTGCTTGACACAAACATCGTCATTCACAGAGAAGGTATTAAGGGAGCATCCCAAGACATTGGGTTACTTTTCAAATGGCTTGATCGTTGCCATTATCGAAAGTGCGTCCATACGATCACCATTGAAGAAATCAAGAAAAAATCCTAACAAAAATACGGTCAACACTTTCTTGACCAAATTGGATAGCTACGAGCAAATTGAAATCCCTTCCCCATTAGAGGAATCTGTAGAAAAGCTATCCTCCGAAATGGATTTAAACGAAAATGATAAAAACGATTCTTTGCTATTGAACGAAGTCTGCTCGGGCCGTGTGGATATTTTCATTACCGAAGACAAAAAGATTCACCGCAAGGCTGCCCAGTTAAATGTCAGCGATAGAGTTTTCACCATTGACTCTTTCCTAGAAAAAGCCTGTGCCGAAAATCCAAGCCTCATTAATTATAAGGTCCTAAACGTCAAACAAGTTAAATTTGGCACTTTATCGCTTGATGATCCATTTTTTGATTCCCTTAAGAATGATTACGATGGATTTGACAAATGGTTCCTTAGGAAATACGACGAAACAGCCTATGTTACCATCAACGAAAGCAACAAAAGACTTCTTTCGTTTCGTACTTGAAAGTTGAGGATGCCACAGAAAACTATTGTGACATTACCCCCATTTTTAAGCCCAAGAAAAGATTAAAAGTCGGAACATTCAAAGTCATCAGCAATGGATTCAGGTTGGGAGAACGATTCCTGAAGATCATTTTCGAAAACGCCATCGAAAACAACGTGGATGAAATTTACGTTACAGCATTCGACCACGACGATGGGCAAAGAAGACTCATTGAATTGCTCACTCAATGGGGATTTACCCTATGGGGAAATAAGGGCGAAGAACTCGTTTATGTTCGAGACATAAGGCCACACTTCAATCTGGATAATCCTAGACTTTGTTTTCCGTTCTTTTCTAAAAATAGGCAAGCATACATTACCGCCATTTATCCCGAATACCATACAGATTTATTGCCCGATTCCATTCTAAAAAATGAATCCAGCGAAGACACACAGACTCTTTTCCAGAACATTGCCGGCACAGCAACCAAGTTCAACGCATACTTCTCTGGAAACAGCATCATTCTGAATCATGTTCCCAATGGTTCCTATACAATCAGCATTTTCGATATGCAAGGCCATAGAATCCAGAACATTCAAAATGCCTACGGAAATGAAACCATCGTCCAGCTGAACCGCGGCACCTATCTCATCCGCATTTCACAGGACGGACGCACCTTAGGAATGACCAGAGCCACCAAGCAAAAGTAAACTCCCTCCATCATACCAAAATCAAGGACCCCCGCACCATGTGATGCGAGGGTCTTTTTTTAGGAGGACTCTGATTGGAGTTTCTGATTACATGCTTTCCAAAGTCTTGCCCTTGGTTTCAGTAATGAACTTCGCTACAAAGAAGATACTGATGGTTGCAAAGAGGGTGTAGAGCACGTAAGTCGGGCCAACACCGATGCCGCTCTTGCCAGTGAGAACCGGGAAGGACCAGCTGACCACAAAGTTTGCGCCCCACTGAGCCAAGCCGCACACAGAGATTGCCACAGCGCGAATGCGGTTGTTGAACATTTCGCCAAGCATCACCCACATGACCGGGCCCCAAGTAGCGGCGAAGAAGGTCACATAGAGGTTTGCAGCAATGAGGGCAATCACGCCACTTGCACCAACCAGGCTACCGCTAGCGTCTGCACCGCAGATAAAGCAGAGAGCGAGAGTGCCGAGAGTAACAGCCATGCCGATAGAACCGATGAGGAGCAGAGGCTTACGGCCAATCTTATCAATCAAGAGGATTGCGGCAATAGTCATGGTCAAGTTAATGCCACTGGACACAAGGCTGGTGAGGAAGGCGTCGCTTTCACCGAAACCAACGCTCTGCCAAAGCATAGTGCCGTAGTAGAAGATGACGTTAATACCGACCAACTGTTGGAGCACTGCAAGACCGAGGCCGGCCCAGACAACCGGAGCGACACGCTTCTTGCCGCCAATCTTTTCGAAAAGGTCGCTGAGCTTTGCAGGCTTTTCGTTCTTGAAAGTTTCGTGAATCTGGTTGATTTCTGCATCCACGCCTTCGGAGTCAATCTTGGCAAGAACTTCCTTGGCTTCTTCCAGACGGCCCTTGCTTACCAGGTAGCGGGGAGATTCCGGAAGATGTGCAGCAGCGATACCGTAAATGAAAGCCGGGATTGCCTCGACCCAGAACATCACCTTCCAGGCTTCAAAACCAAGAATCATGGAGCTTGCAGAACCAGCCTTCACCACGATGAGGTAGTTGGAAAGCAGAGCCACAAAGATACCGATCACAATGGCAAACTGCTGCATAGAACCCAGACGACCGCGGAGATGTGCAGGAGCGGTTTCCGCAATGTAGATAGGAGCGATAATACTTGCAACGCCGATGCCTACGCCACGGTAGTGTCAAGGGTTTTTCGCAAAAATAGTTTGTTCCAACATCAGATTCTAGGC
>JAKSID010000075.1 GCA_024399035.1 Fibrobacter sp.
TTTGCAGAAATTGCTTCGGCTCGGTCATGTCAGAAAGCATACTTTCTGCCGCGACACTCGCCTTGCAAATTTTTTACGGCGGAAATTTAGAAATTTCAGTAGTCTCCGTCACGCAACAAAAGAAAAACAGCCCCGCATAAGCAGGACTGTTTTTTACGATTTATAGAGAGAAAACCAAGTATGGATTAGTTGGGAATGCGGGTCATTTCCAAACGGCAGTAACCATTTTCCACAACAACGTTATTGGGGTCCAAGGTAACGTGTTCCATTTCCCAGTTACCAGTAGCCCAACGATCGGAGTTGAGTTCATTGCCATCGAAGTCATCCTGCCAATCCATGGCGAAGGTCTTGGTAGCCTCATCATACTTGTACACGCGAACGTAGTCAATGTACTGAGCTACAGGACCATTAGCCAATTCACCGCCAGTGAACTTGCCAACCCATGCAATACTCTTGGAAGCCCAAAGATTGAAGCGGAGAGACTGCTGTTCGGTCATGAATTCAACCTGGCCCTTCTTTTCGCCAACGTAATCGCGACGAACTTCAACGCTGTCTATTTCCCAAGAGATGTATTCCGGAGTCCAGATCATAGCATACAGATGGAAATCTTCAGTTGCATTGAAGCCGAGCAAATGCTTAGCTTCGGAGGTAGTGTTATTGGTTTTCTTACCCGTTTCGCTATCCGGATGACGAGTAATCAAGTTGGACTGCCATTTGCCTGCGTTGTTACCCAGGACTTCAATATCAATTTCATTCCAGGGGAAGTCTTCTTTCTGCCAGGAGTCATCATAATAGAGGAACATGGAGCTAACAGAGCCCGGGATAGAAACCATCTTCATACGGGCTTCGAAACGACCATAATGGAACTGTTCAAGACCAGTAAGTTCCGCACCGTAATAAGTGAAAGCGCTTCTATCAGCAACAGGAACAGAGTCGTTGTTCGGGAGGGCAGTCAGGCCTTCGTCGGAGCGAACCCACATGGTTGCATAACCATCGGCATCCAAAGTCGGGGTGGCAGGTGCGCCTGCGGTTGCTACCGGAGTTGCGTCTGCAGAAGAAACAGGCACTTCGACAGAAGCGGAAGAGGCCGGAGTTTCGCTAGGATTGGCGCCGTTATCATCACCGCAAGCGGAGAAGAAAGCTGCGCAAAGACCAAGGGTCAAAGGGAGAAGAATTTTCTTATTCATAGTCTTACCTCGTTTTTCCATAAAGTACCTAAAAAAACAAAGGGGCGCAAGCGCCCCAATGTCAAAATTATACTAACTGTATCAAGTATGTCAATTTTTATGCTTAGCCCTTAATGGCATCACCCATAGAGAACATCGGCATGTACATTGCGATAAGGAGGCCACCAACAGCGCCACCCAAGAACACGATGATCAACGGTTCCATCATACCCACAACGGCATCCACAGCAGCATCCACTTCTTCGTCATAGAAGTCGGCCAACTTCAAGAGCATGCCACCGAGGTTACCGGTCTTTTCACCCACGCCAGTCATCTGAATAACCATGGGAGGGAAAATACCGACTTCAGTCATGGGTTCTGCAATGGACTTACCACCAGCAATACCGATAGCAATTCTGTTAATGGACTTTTCTACAACCTTGTTAGAAACGGTAGATGCCACAACCTTCAGGGAGTCCATCACAGACACACCAGCGTTAAGCAAAGTACCGAGAGTTCTTGCAAAGCTTGCAGTAGCGGACTTGATCTGAAGGTCACCAAGCTTTGGCACCTTTAGCATCAAACCATCCCACGCGAACTTAATCTTGGGCACACGCATCGCCAGCTTGAACACAATGGCAAAGATAATGACACCCACAATAATGAACGCAAGGTTATCACGCAAGAAGTCAGAAATGCTCATCACCACCTGAGTCGGAGCAGGAAGTTCTGCATCCAAGGCAGCGAACTGTTCAGCGAAGGTCGGCACAACGAAAGTCATCAAGGCGATCACAACCAAGATACCAACGATGATCAACATCACCGGGTAGGTCAGAGCCTTCTTCACCTTACGCTTCAAGCGTTCGCTGTTTTCCAATGTTTCTGCCAAACGAGCAAGAATACCGTCCAAGATACCACCAGCTTCACCTGCGGCCACCATGTTGGTGTACAGGGAGGAGAAAACCTTGGGGTGCAAAGAAAGTGCATCGGCCAAGGAAGAACCACCATTAATGGACTGGGTCACCTTGTGAATCACGGTCTTGAGGTCCGGATTTTCGCACTGTTCTTCAAGAATGTTCAAGCACTGCAACATAGGAAGACCCGCAGAACTCATAGAGGAGAACATACGGGTGAATCGAGCAATGTCGGCATGCTTAATACCGGTACCGAACTTGATCTTGATTTCGGTGGGCTTCTTCTTGAGGCTTTCGATAATCAATCGACGGCGCATCAAAAGGGCTTCGGCTTCGGCCTTGTCCTTTGCTTCGATGGAACCTTCGAACTTGTTACCAGCGCTATTGGTAGCCTTGTACAGAAATTCTGCCATTAGACACCTTCCTTCTGGAACAGCTGTTCAAGCTGGTCCGGACTAGGAGAACGGGAAAGAGCTTCGAAACGGTCGACCTTGTGGTTCTTGACCAAGTCACACAAGCACATGTTCATAGTGTTCATACCGAACTTCTGACCGATTTCAATCATGGATTCAATCTGGTGAACCTTGTCTTCTCGAATCAAGGAACGAATACCCGGGGTAACGTTCATGACTTCGTAGGCCATCACGCGGCCACCGCCGATCTTCGGCAAAAGGGTCTGGCATATAACGCCCTGAAGCACGAAAGACAACTGGGTACGCACGGTCTGCTGTTCACCCTTGGGGAATGCGTCAACCACACGGTTGATGGTCTGCACACAGGAGTTGGTATGCAAGGTTGCAAAAGCCAGGTGACCCGTTTCAGCAATAGTCAATGCAGCACGGATAGTTTCAAGGTCACGCATTTCGCCGATAAGCACAACGTCGGGGTCCTGACGGAGAGCCATCTTAAGGGCGGCAGAGAAGCTATTGGTATCGCTACCCACTTCGCGCTGGTTAATCATGCAATTCTGATGCTTGTGCAAAAATTCGATAGGATCTTCCACAGTAAGAATGTGGTCGTGACGTTCCTTGTTGATCTTGTCGATCATTGCAGCCAAAGTGGTGGACTTACCGGAACCGGTAGCACCAGTCACCAGAACCAAGCCCGAGGGACGGGTGGTGAATTCAGCCATGATCTTGGGCAGGCCAAGTTCCTTAAAGGTCTTGATATCCAGAGGAATAATACGGAGGGCCAGAGCGACGCAACCACGCTGGAGGTATGCATTAGCACGGAAACGGGCCAAATTTGCAATACCGAAGGAGAAGTCGCATTCCTTGTTCTGTTCGAAAGACTTTTTCTGCAGTTCGTTCATCAAACTGTAGGTCATTCGCATGGTCTCATCGGGTTTCAGCTTGTTCTCGCCAATGGGGGTCAGCTTACCATGAAGACGAATAAGGGGAGGGACGCCTGCAGTAAGATGCAAGTCAGATGCGCCTCTTTTCACCATTTCAGAAAGAAGATCTTGAATATTGTATGCCATGGGCAAGAATATAACATTATAACAGGTCGAAAATTGGTAAATTCAGTCTAGATATGGCCTCATCACGTATAAAATACCTCGTTATCGCCGTCGTAATCGGCGTTTTGAGCTATTTCGTTCTCAGTCAACGAGATATAGACGCTCATTTTAACGAAATTCCCGGTCATGTCAACAATTTCACCGCAATCAACGTGGACGGCGGAAAAACCACCTACCAGGAACAAAAAGGCAAAGTTACCTTGATTACCTTGAGCGCCAGCTGGTGCCCCGCCTGCATGGCTGAAATTCCCATGCTCAAGAAACTTCACCAGGAATTCAGCAGCCAAGGCTTTAAGGTGCTGATGATCAGCGAAGATGACAACGTAAAGATTGCCGCCAAGTTCAAGAAAAAGCAGGAACTCCCCTGGACCGTAGTCCACTGGAACTACGACTTGATGAATAATCTAGGGAATCCCGGCGTACTGCCGGTAACCTACCTGGTAAACGAACAGGACAGCATTGTACAGATAAACTCTGGAATTTTTGACGAAGGCGCCATGAATCGCGCCATCAAAAAACTGTTACGTTAGATGTAACCGCCACCGCCCGATTGAGCTAAATACAGCAGACGATTAAGCTCTCGGACTTGGGAAAAGAATTACATCGGCGATTTCAGGCTTTTTCAATGCCAGCATAAACAGACGGTCCAACCCGAGAGCCACACCAGAACAGGCGGGCATGCCAGCATCCAAGGCGGCCAGGAAGTTTTCGTCTAGAGGCGGCAAAGGCTTGCCCATTCTGCGGCGGATTTCAAGATCATCGTTGAAGCGGCGGCGCTGCTCAACAGCATCCGTCAGCTCGGTGTAGCCATTGCAAAGTTCCACCTGGTCTACGAACAATTCGAAGCGACGAGCCCAGGTAAAGCCGTCGGCATCCTTGTACGTTTGGGCGAGAGCTGCCTGAGAAGGCGGATAGTCCATAATGAATTCGGGGCCGTTACTTGCCAAGGCGGGCTCCACGATGAAAACCATCAGATAGTCCCACCAGTCTTCGCGACTCATCATTTCGGAGGACTCGGGTACGGGAATGTTCTGCGCGCGGCAGGCGGATGCGAATTCGTTTAGGTCCTGACAGAACGGGTTTACGCCGGCGTAGTTCTTGAAGGCGTCGATCCAGCGAGTGCGTCGCGCGTGGATTGGCGTGCCAATGATTTCACTGACCAGAGCTTCAACTTCGTCCATCAGCTGTTCCTGGGGCATGCCCACGCGGTACCATTCCACCATGCTGAATTCGTTGTTGTGATGGCTACCGAATTCATCCTTACGGAAAGACTTTGCAATCTGGAAAATGTCGCCGAAACCCGCAGAAAGCAAGCGTTTCATATGGAATTCCGGACTGGTCATCATAAAACGAGGAACGCTGCCGGCAATTTCAAAGTAATCCAGCTGCGGGTCGGTTCCGCCAGCGTTAGAAAGGGTCGGGGTTTCCACTTCCAGGCAATTGCGGGACACGAAAAACTGACGGACCTTGTTCATCAAGGCCTGACGCGCGATCCAAGTTTCACGATTGCAAGTCGGAGCAAATTGTTTTTTATTCTCTTCCATTCTCTCTTCCCAAAAACAACCCTACCCTAGTTCAGGTTATTCTCCAACAGGTTCTTCAGGAACTTCCTCTTGAACTTCTGCCTGAGTTTCTACCGCGGCAGCTGCATTCACTACGCAGCGCACAGACATTGCAAAAGACTTTTCCACCGGCATGGAGCTTACATCGCGATCGGTGCTGAACATAGAGCGAGCCATAGCGCGGCCATCTACAGTCTCCTTTTCTGTCCAGAAGTAAGCGCCTTCACCGAGAATCACAGGAATGCCATTCTTGTTGGTATAACCACCGAACAGCACTGTAAAGGCGTAGTCATCGCTACCATTGCTACGGAGCTTTTCAGCAGCTTCGCTGGCACCACCTGCATAAGCTTCCAAATCCTTCCATTCTTCGTCGGTAGAAAGATGGGTGCCTTCGGGGCAAGCAGTCAAAGCGGCATCAAACTTGTAAAGGCGACCATAAAGTTTGCAGTTTTCATCTTCGCGGTCGTAGCACATAGAGGTTTCTTCAATGGCAAAATCCAAGTTCTGGACAAACCACTTGATACCATTGATCTCTTTAACCTTGTAGCTCTTGTTATCGCGAGGATCCACGAAGGTTTCGAACACCGGGCAACGAGTTTCAAATTCCTTTTCTTTCAGAATGGAATCCACCTGAGGCTGCCAAGCGGAGCAGAAACGGAACAGCTGGCCACCAGGAAGTGCTGTACTATCAGCCTTGTGGGCATCAGCCCAGCGAGCAATGTAATTCAAGTTCACGATGGCAGTATCTGCAATGGAAAGGCCCTTGGCATGGTTCTGGGCGACGGCAGCAAACTTGTGAGCCACAGACATGGGAGACTTCCAGTAACCTTCGGCCAATTCCGTACGGAGTTTTTCGTAAAGCGGAGAAGGCTTTGAAACTGCAATCGTCGTTTCAATAAAGTGTTCCGGCTTGGTATCGCAAGTGGCCTTGTGAGCTTCGTCGTTCATAGACTCGGCCTGGTTCTTGCATTCGATAATGCAGTCGGCACGATCCTTACCCTTCTTGGGGCAGGCGACCCAAACGGTAGTGTCCACATCTTCCTTAACAGGCTTTGCAAAAGCCTTGGTCTTGAGAGCAGCCTTGGTGACCTTGTCCAGCATATCGATAGCATTGACGTTACCGGCGGTGCCTTCCATCAAAAGATAAGACACAACTTCGGTACAGGCGTTCATAGCCTTGGCGTTGCTACAAACCTTTTCGCCATAACCATAGGAGAACTGGTTGGGACAAGCGGCAAAACTTTCGTCGGGCATAGCCTTAAAGATTTTGTCGTACACTTTTACAGCGTCGTTGGCAGAAAGTTTGCCACAATAGATTTCTTCGGCATCGCCCTTCTTAACAATTTTCTGAGCGGCAGCTACATTGCCGTTATTCACAGCTTCGCGGAGGGCATCCTGGGCAAAGGAGCTAGTGGAAAATGCTAAAACAAAAGCGCCTGCAATAGAAAAAAACTTTTTCATACGATTACCCGGCCGTACAGCCTTTGATTTTTTACGGCACAAATATACAAAATGCAATAAATTTAGACCCATAGGAAAGACGGCAACACCTCGCAATTTCTATCTTGCGGGCCATGATTGATGCAGAAAAAATCCGTAGCGAATTCCCGATGCTTGTGGCCGGCGACAAAGAAGCCAAGCCCCTGGCATTTTTGGACAGCACCGCCACCACCCAGAAGCCCAATTGCGTCATTGACGTCATGAACGACTTTTACCGCGAACATTACAGTTCCGTAAAGCGCGGCGTTTACCGTTTGAGCGCTCGTACTACCGAAGCCTACGAGGCAACCCGCAAGAACATCGCCAAGTTCATTAACGCCAAAAGCGAAAACGAAATCGTCTTTACCCGTGGCACCACCGAAAGCATCAATCTGGTGGCCTGGAGCTATGGACGTAAGTTCTTTAACGAAGGCGACGAAGTTCTCATTAGCGGTTTGGAACATCATGCCAACATCGTCAGCTGGCAAATTGTAGCCGAGATGAAGGGAGCAAAGATCAAGGTCATTCCCGTAAAGGATGACGGCGACCTGGACTTGGAAAAGCTACCGGAACTTTTGACCGAAAAAGTGAAGATGGTTGCCGTGACCCACGTGAGCAACGCCGTTGGCACAGTAAACCCCATCGCAGATATTATTAAGACTGTACGCAAGAATGCGCCCCAGGCAAAGATTCTCATTGACTGTGCCCAGAGTTCTTCTCACTTGAAGATCGATGTGCAAGAACTGGACTGTGACTTCATTGCATTTAGCGGCCACAAGATGTACGGCCCCACAGGCATTGGCGTTTTGTACGGCAAGTACGACGTACTGGATTCCATGCCTCCTTGGCACGGCGGTGGCGAAATGATCAAGAACGTCACCTTTGAAAAGACCACCTATGCCGATGTTCCCGAACGTTTTGAAGCAGGCACCCCCGCTATCGCAGAAGTTCTGGGCTTGGGCAAGGCTGTGGAATGGATTCAGGAAATCGGCCTGGACAACATTCGCGAACACGAAGAAAAGATTGTTGCATACGCCCTTGAACAGTTGACAACCATCCCGCAGATCAAGGTCCTTGGTAGTCCCAAGAATCGCGGTGCACTCATTAGCGTTACGCTGGATGGCATCGCCGTCAGCGACGCCGCCATGATCCTTGACGAAGAAAACGTCGCTGTGCGCAGTGGCCACCACTGCGCTCAACCGGTCATGGACCGGTTCGGCGTTGATGCAACACTGCGTTTGTCCTTCGGTGTGTACACCTTGGAACGGGACGTAGACCGCTTTATCGCAGGCATCAAACGCGTAATCAGGTTGTTTGCCTAAGCCCATCGTAGAATCATTTATACAAAAAATTGTCCGCCTTGCCGCGGGCGTTTTTTTTCTAGAATTAATCACATAAATTTGGTTTGGAGTTATTATGTCAGAACAACAAGAATCCGTTCACATCCACATTAAGTCTTTAGGCAGGGCCGTCGAGTTCCCAGTACGAAGCGCCACGACTTGCAAAAAGTGCAAGGGCACCGGCACAAAAGACAAGAAGGCATGCCCCTATTGCTGCGGTTCGGGCCAGGTCAAGATGTTGGATTGCATTCAATGCAACGGAACAAAGGTCGCTCCCGACGGACAAAAATGCAAGTGCTGCAATGGAGCAGGCACACTCACCGAAGTCAAGACTAGAGAATTTTTGGACGCCCGTGAGTTCTGCGAGAACTTCAAGAAGAATCCTGCAAAGACACTTTTGATTTGCTTGGCATGCTTGGTGGCCCTGGGCGTCGCCTCTCACATCATTTCTGGCTACGCATTCGTTTACTTCATGTTCCTGAAAACATGGCCCTGCTATGTTTCCCTTCTGTTCGGTCTTGGTGGAGGTTTTTACGTTCTGGTTTGCCTCAACAAGATGAACAAGGGCTCTTATTTGCCGGCAACAACAAAAGGCCTGATTACTGCAGGCGTTATCGCAGTTTGGATTGCAGCCATCGCCATTCCCGGCCCTGTTACCGGACGCTACTGGTGGATTGAAAAGGAATCCAAGGAAATCATTACCGACGCCCTTGCAGAACAAGGCCTCTCCTGTCAAAGCGTGAAAGTTGACCGCGCTGATGGTGATGATTACCATGCCATAGCAACGCTCTCTAATGGAGACAAAGTCGAAGTGATTACCCACTTCAAGAACGAGCGCGGACACGGCAATAAGATTGCATACTCCGTTCACGTGGAACCTGTGAAGAATGGAGCAGACGACATCTAAAAAGTACTGCTTTCTGTCATTTTTACGGAAATCTAAGGGTAAACCCACGTTATGTTTCCGTAAAACACAACTTTGTTTGTAACAAAACACCCCATTTCAGTCGTTCAAGACACAGCATTGTCCATTATTTACAGAAACCAAAACAAGAAACAATTATGGTTTACGTAAATTCAGAGAAAACAGCACATATAAATTAAATTTTTACGGAAACCTATTACCATACGAAGATCGCGTTTCCGTAAAAGTTGCAAAAAAGCAAAAATCCCCGGCACTTGTGAGTGTCGGGGATTTTTTCACGAGAGTTTCGCTTCGATTGCTTCGCCCTTTACAGGGCTCGCAATGACAAGCGAGACTCTTAGTAAATGAACATCATTTCGCGGTACTTGGGCAGGGGCCACATTTCGTCGGAGACGACCTTTTCCAGAGCGTCTACGATCTTGCGGGTTTCTGCCATGGCAGCGAGAATATGTTCGTGTTCGCCAGCCAAAGCCTTTTCCACATTAGCGATAGCGGCCATCAGGTCCTTGCAGCCTTCACCCAAAGACTTCACGTAAGCATCCACACCGGGGAAGCCCTGGTTGAGAGCCATTTCGTTGGTCTTGAGGGCGCAGGAGTAAGCCTCCACCACCTTGGGCAAGATAATGTTCTTGGCCATGTCGCGGC
>JAKSID010000076.1 GCA_024399035.1 Fibrobacter sp.
AGATTCTGGCACTTGCTTTCGTAGTTCAGTGCCAGCTTGTGTGCGCCCGATACTTTAAAGCGCTTCATGATTCTGTACATGAGATACCTAGTTTTGTTTAAGGACAGGATGGTTTTTCGAACTGTCCCGCGGTTCAATGTCAAAACCGCTGTGGATAGATGTTGAAAGTTATGCTATAACTTTAAAAAAAATATAGAAATTTTTTTGACAAATCCGATATAGTATCCGATATAATAAGTGTGAGGGGTGGTTGCCTCACGTAGTCATATAACTCCTTGTTAAGTGGGGTCCCTGGATCAGCGTTTTCTCCTTTGGCTGATCCAGGGATTTTTTATAAAAAAACTTTGACACTTTCGGTGCCAAAGTCGATATATAAAGTGTGGTTGTGTTGTGTGGTCCCTGAGCTGGTTTTCTCCTGGCTGGCTCAGGGATTTTTTTGTTTGGGCTATCTACAGTTCCATAAAGAAGATCACGGCATCCACGAAACCCAGTTTCTTGTGGTTGAAAGCTCCGGGCAGGCGGCAAAGTTCCTTGAAGCCCAGGCTCTTCCACAGGTGCATGGCGGGTTCGTTGGTGCTGATGACGAAGTTAAACTGGATTGCCCTGAAGCCCATGGCCTTGGCATTCCGGATGCAGTCCTCGCCCATTTTACGACCGACTCCCTTTCCGCGTGTTTCACGTGAAACCATGAATGAGGCGTTGGCCACATGGCTGCCTCGTCCGCGATGGTTCTGGATGATCTTATAAAAACCAAGAATCTTGGAGCCCGCGCTATCCTTGTCTGCGTCAGAAATGGTTTCTTCCATGACCCAGCTGTTCACACCCTTGCCGAACCAGTAGTCGAATGCGTCCTGGTCGCTGGCAGTTTCTTCAAAGTCATAGGCGTCGCCGCCTTCGATTACTTCCCTGAAGATGGGAAGCATTTGGGAAAAGTCTTCTGTAGTTGCTCTGCGGATGATCATAATTTAGCAGACAGTAGGAAGTAATTAGTAGACAGTGGTTAGTGAAATGTAGGCTGGGTCGCTGCGCTTGTAGGTCGCTACGCTTTGGGTTATGGGGACCGAAGGATCTAGCACCATTGACCAGCAAAATATAGTTAAAGGATTGGTCGGACGACTATATTATATAGTATATTTGCTAAAGATTATTCAGTATCCCAAAGCCCATAACAATGAAGTACTTTCTCTCCCTCATATCATTTTCCCTTTTGATGCTTTTCCTCAGCAGCTGTTCTGATGACAGTAGCTCCAATGCAGATACAAGCATCCATTCTTCTTCAAAAGGATCAGTGAACATTCGCATGGAAGGCTGTAAGGAAAATTCCGAAAATGCCCTGGCGTTGGCGAAGGAAGTTTCTGAAGAAAGTGATACCGCAACCTATTACCCTGTGGAACCAATAGAAATAGAACCTATTGAAGTTCATAATTTAGCAATGATATCGTGCTTTGGACCATGCCATGGAACATCTTCCTGCACATTGAAATTTTATGCAATGGATTACTGTGGTATTGTGGCCACCATTAAATATCGGTTGTCTGGAGACACCTTATCCATATCCTATGGTGAAGATAAGGCTGTTTCAAGCTGTACATGCCATTCCACACACTATTTTGAAATAGATAATGAATACGCTGATGCCAAGTCTTTGAAGTATGATGGTGAAGTATATGACATTATTGGCGATTATACGTGCTATCAATATTGAATTGCAGTGAAATATTTCAACTACCCTCAAAACCCGCCTTGGCAGGCACCTCAAATCTCTAAACCCTCAACCCAGTACGGTAGCAAGAAGATTCAAACATCCTACTTTCTACTGTCTACATCCTACTAAAACTATGGAAGAAGTAAAAGAATTCATCAAGAAGTGCGGCACCTATTTCCTGGCAACAGTAGATGGTGACGCTCCCAAGGTCCGCCCCTTCGGCACCATCGAAATCATCGACGGCAAGCTGTGCATTCAGACCGGCAAGTCCAAGAACGTTTCCAAGCAGATCCAGGCAAACGCCAAGGTGGAGCTCTGTGCCTTTGACGCTGCATCCGGCAAGTGGGTCCGCGTTTCCGGCAAGCTGGTCCGCGATGACCGTCGCGAATCCAAGGTCCAGATGTTGGAAGCCTATCCTTCCCTCAAGGCCATGTACTCCCCCGACGACGACAACACCGAAGTCCTCGCCTTCGTGGATGCCGAGGCGACCTTCTGCAGTTTCACAGCAGCACCTCGCACAGTGAAGTTCTAAAGTCCAAAGTGAAGCAATTTCTCCTATTATTCATTCTTGCTCTGTTCCTGTGCAGTTGCGCAGGGACAGTTTCTGATTCTAACTTGGTAAACGTGAATCGTCCGGCCCATCATTTGCCAGACGGTCATTTTATCAACATCGATACCAGCGTCGCCGCCATTCGCGACACTTTGGAGCCCGATTCCTTGGTTCCTACTCACAGAACAAAGGTTTACCGGCTGCCGATCGCTCGCGGAAACGAGGAACTGTGGATAGATTCCACCATAAGCACCGCCACTTGGATCGGGCATGGCACCTACTATATTATGTGGAAAGGCTACGGAATTTTGGCCGATCCCATCTTCAGCGACCGCGCTTCCCCGGTTCAGCTTTTCGGCCCCAAGCGTGGAACTCCTCCTGGCCGAGCCCTGGATTCCCTGCCTGTAGTCAATCTTGTGATTATTTCACACGACCACTACGACCATCTGGATAAGGGTAGCATCAAGAAGATTTACAAGAAGTGGCCCCAGACTACTTTCGCTGTTCCCTTGAAAGTGGCGGAAATTTTGGAAGACTGGGGAATTCCCAAGAAAAACATTATCGAGCTGGACTGGTGGCAGAGTGCCTCGGCTGGCCCATTGAAGTTGACTTTTGTTCCATGCCATCACCTAAGTCGTCGTGGCGCCTTCAAGTCCAGCGTCAATTCCACCTTGTGGGGCAGCTGGATTTTGGAGCGACCGGGCGAACAGAATGTTTCTGTGGAGCAATCTGCGGATTCGACCTCAGCTACCCAGAAAATTTGGTTCGCCGGTGACCTGGCCATGGGCGACGGTTCCTATTACAAGGAAATTGCGGAAAAGTTCGGCCCGGTGGATGTGGCCTTCTTGCCCATCGGCAGCTACAAACCCTCCCGTTATACTCGAGTCCACGTCAGTCCCCGTCAGGCGGCCCAGCTCCACTTGATCATGGGAAGCCGTCAGAGCCTGGCTATGCACTGGGGTGATTTCGGCATGGTCTACGACCGACTGGAAGATCCGCCCAAGGATTTGGCTCGGGCTCGCCAGGAACTTTCCATCCCCGACTCCAGTTTCACGGTGCCCGTCCACGGCGAAATCGTGCCGATTTTTAAGTAAAAATTTAACGAGATTTCGAATCAGGGCCTTGTTTGTTGTTGATAGATTTGTAAACAATCTATTAACATTTGATAATGACTGTCACGAATTGTGTACATAATTGTTGATAACTAATTCACTCTATTAAAAACTTTTCCACAAAATCGTTTTGACAAAAATGTTTCACGTGAAACAAAAAACTGTTTTGTGAATAACTTGTGTGGATTGTAATTTTATCCTAAACGGCCTGTTTCAATTTATCAACAACTTATTAACAAAAGGTTTTTGAGAAGGTCTCGCCAAAGCTGTTATAGAATTTGTATCTTTTCGGTGTACCATATTATATATAGTGGTGTTACATGGTTACCATATATATAATAGTGTAGCAAGAAGGTTAAAATGGAAAAACTGTTGGACAACACCGGCCGCGGAAAACGTGCCATCTTCTGGATGAATATTTTCTTCATCGTTTCTCTGATCATCACGGTCCTAGGTTTCGCCATTTGGAATTTCGTGCACAATCAGGTGAATGACCCCAACGCAAACTTGGGAATGGGTATGGCCTTGGTGACCTTGGGTCTGGTGGCTGCTTCTATTCTGATGTTTGTCGTGATTATCGGCTTGGTTATCAGCTGGGTTACCTGGCTTTTCCGTTCTGCCCAAAATTTGGATAAGCTCAGTTCCAAGGCGATGTCGCCCTGGGCGGTCACCATTTTGAGCATTATCCCCTTTGTCGGCCAGATCATTCATTTTTTCTTGTTCCGTAGTTTGATCAAGGGCGTCCAGAGTGAACTGGACTCTCGAAACGCTCAATACACCCCCGTGTCCATGACTTTGTTGAATCTCTATTTTGGATTCACTGTGGCAGCCACCCTTATGGCAGCTTTCGATGGAATCAAGTTATTGACGGGAGCTGGGATTATTTTAGGTTATGCCGGCCTGGCTTTCTACATCAAAGTTCTGTCCACTTACGTGAAACAGGAGCAGATTCTGTTCAAGGCTTGCGACGACGAACTCCTCCGCCAGAAGGTGGACCAGGTTCTCCGAGAACGTGAAATCGCCCAGGCCGCCAGCCAAGTCCAGGAAGCGACTTACGAAAATGAACGTAGTTCCTCCACTGATGGCGACTAAAAATTTTTTTAGAATTTTCTAAAGGTTAGGTATGAAAAAAGTTCTCTTGTCTTTGGCGATGGTGCTGTTGGTGGCCTGCGCCGGTAATCGTGCGGCTTCTGAAAATCAGGTGCCTGCTGGTCAGGCTCCCGCGGCAGATCCTTCTGTCGATTCCTCTTATTACACTACTCAGCTGGAAGTTTTGAAGAAGGGTTCCATCGAGGATGCCAAGGCTACAGACTGGCTTAAGTTCCGAAAGGATTATTTGAGAATTAGGTTGTCTCAGTCCAATCATGGTGCCTCGTCTATGGTGACCAGCGCATTATCCTCTGAAATGGGCAAGTCCTTGCAGGAAAAAAATTATGTTGCCGCCGCCAAGTCTGCAAAAGAACTTTTGGCTGTAAACTTCACGAATATGTATGCCCACTATGTGGTTACAATGGACACTACTGCCGATAGCACCACCATAGCGTTTCACAACGAAGTGGCCAAGGGTTTGTTCGAGTCCATCTACAATTCCGGCAGGGGACTGTCCGAGGAGACAGCCTTGTACGTCATCAGTATTTCTGAGGAGTACGATTTTCTTGGCTTTATGGGATTTAAGTTTGAACGCCAAAGCCTTATTGAAAAGGATGGCCATTTCTACGACCTGATGGAGGCTAGCAATGGCGAAACGGGCGAGTCTAAAAAGTATTACAAGATTTATTTTGACGTGACGGATTTTTACGGTCACTATTGATTCGGGAATTATCCTTAGCGATAAATCTCGGGATTTTTACTGCGGAAACGGCGATGAGTCCAGCCATACCATAAGGCTGGATTTTCTTTGATGCGGGCTTCTAGCCAAATTCGGTAGGGCCCGTCCACGATGTCATTTCGGCCAGAGCCTGCCCCGGACTCTGATCCGGGGAGCCGGGATCTCCAATCAGCCTCGACCGCATGCAGAATTTTTTTGCCGGGCCGTTCCTCGATCCAACAGAAAAATACGGGTGTGTCAGGGCGGTGCTTCAGCAAAAAATCTGGCAGCGGGTTGATTTTTGCAGGCTGCCCCAGGAATGTTCCGTCCAGTGCACTGGGGATTCTGCTGTCCTGATCCGCCAGCAGGCAGAAAAGTTGTTTTTGTCCGGCGCAGTCGGGAGCAGTGCCGTCCAGGATCCGCAAAAAATCTCGCGGCGTTTTCGCGTCAACGGAATAAGGCCTCCCTCTGACGCATCGGATCTTATTATATATATGTCGGTTCAGCCACTCCGGCTTCAGCGGAATAAAACTCGCCTTTAGCGGGACACCTAGGGCGCAGAGCCATGCCCCGCTGGCTTCGTAATTTCCGTAATGCGCCGTCAGAAAGATTCCGCCCTTGCGCATCTTTTCAATAACCGTTCCCGTGCCTTCCGCAAGTTCAAATCTGCAACCGCCCACGCCGCAAGGGTAGGCCGCGCAATCCCCGGGCAAATTCTTGTAGGTGTCAAAGCAGAACAGCAGCTCGCCCACGTGTCGGGTCAAGTTCTTGAGCATCTTCTTATAGAGCCCGCGCGGTTCCTCCCTGCCCCACGCTCCCTGTGAAACATGCTTTAAATTCGCTTCCACCGTCTTCTTTTTCCAGCCCGCCAAACCAAGCACCGCATAGGCGATGCCTGCAAAAATTTGGGCAAGAATTTTACGAAATGAATTCATGGTGCGAATATATTACAGTTCAAGCCGCGTAAATGTTTCGTAGTGATCTGCAGTATAATATATAATGCATCCGGTCTGGTAAACCAGTCGCTTTGTGCCACGGCTTTGGACATTGCCGTAATCTACATCAGCTTCGTGATAGGTTCCGTCGGGCAGTAATTTTTCACTGTTACTGAAACTGTCGCCGCCGATCATGACGCCCAGGGTTTTCCAGGGATTAAAATTCCACTTGGTAAATGTGCTCCCCGTGGAACTTTCGTAAAGTTTTTGGCCTTCGTTTTTGCCTACATAATTATTAGGAAGCTTGTCGAATTTGCAGAGATAGGCTGCCACGGAGTCTCGGCTGGTATATTTGCCGGTTTCAACAACTATATCTTCGCTTTTAGAACTAAGTTCAGTTTTTGACGATGAACTAGATTTATCTGTTTTGGAACTGGAGCTTTCTTTGTCGGTTTCGGGCGGAATCGTGGGAGTGCTGCAAGCACAAATGCCCAAAGAAATGATCAGTGCAAAAGCGAAAAAGTGGTATTGTAGGATCTTCATCGCGAAGAATATAAAAAAACTTTTTGACAGAATGCCGTATTGAAAACGATATAGTATATAAGAGAGTTTTAATTTATTGCTATCTTTGCACACCAAGGAGATCATTATGGCAAAGAAAGAAAAGCTGGTTATCAGCACTGCCAGGGAATCCGCGAAGGCTGCGCTAAACTCTGCGAAAGAGTCTGCGGCAATCCGTTCCCTTCGAATCGATGGCTCCTGCAACGGGGCGACGCTCCGCACCAGAGTCATCAAGAACAAGAAACTCTACAACCGAAACTTTAAGCACAAGAAGTCCTTCGCTGATGCGGGGGATTTCGCTTTTTTATACGGAAAATCCTGGAGTGGCCGTGGCGAGGAAATGTTCAAAAATTTTTTTTGAAATTAGGTCTTGTCTTTGTATGATTTAATTTGGATATTAGGGAGATGGGGCAAGGAAAATCATTTGCACGCTTACAGACTCTCCGGGAAGAAATTATTGATCTCGGGTTGTATCTTGAGACCGGAGGGAAGAAACCTAGGCTAGACAGCAATAGGCGTTTTCTGGATTTCCTGTGGAACACCAAGAACAATGCCTTCAGTGGAATGTATTTGAAGAATAAAGATTGCGAAGGCCTTGTCCGTTATCTCAGGCAAATTTGTGACGAGGCCATTCGTCTTCGAAACAGTCTTTCGCAGCAGTACGAAAATCTTGTTTATCGTCTAGTCCGCAAGTATAGTCATAAGAACCAGGACTTTCTTGATCTTGTTCAAGAGGGCTTCACAGGATTGCTTCGTGCAGTGGATACATTCGATGTGACTTACGGAGTCCCCTTTGAAGCCTATGCGATTACCTGGATCCGGAAATATTTAAGTCAGCTTGTGATGTACAATAGTGAAGTTATACGGGTCCCGGAAAGTCAGGTGAAGATTCATCGCATAAAAAAGAGCGGTGCATCGATTACAAGTATCGTAGACTTTTCCGAAAACATGGGTGACGTTATTGATGGTACTCAAAATCAGGAACAAAAATTAATCAGGACAAATACAATAGGTTATTTGAATGAATGCGTAGATGCCTTGAAGGATGATCAGCGTAATATTATACGTACAAGATATTTTTCCGAAAGTGGAAAAGTAGAGTCCCTTGAAAAGGTCGGCAGGCAGTGTGGCTACTCCAGGGAACGTACGCGACAATTGGAAAAGGGTGCCTTACAGACTCTTAGAAAAAAAATGAAATAATTTTTGGAATTTTTTTGACAAACGAGAAATAAGGTACGATATACAACTCGATGAGTCTAATGTTGTACAAAAATTTCTTTTTAAATTGTCATTTTTTGGCACTGCACTTTTGCTATATTTATAGTGAAGTGAGAACGACTTTCTAATCCGACATTTTTGTTTTAGGGGCGACCTTGACGGGGTCTAATAAGATTAACTGTAATCTTGTGTTTTTACGTCGCGTTTTTTTTTCTTGGAGAAGATATATGAAGAGCAAGCAGACCGCAAACTACAAACTCAACTGGACCAAGGCTCACCAGCAGCTCCTCGTTCATGCGAAGGCCGGCAACGAGGATGCCAGAAACAAGTTGTACGACGAACTCCATGAGTTCTTGAAGATGGTTCACAGCCATACTCAGGATGGCCAGTTCCCGGGCAATTTCGGCAGAACTTTCAACTTCAGCGGTCGCACCTTTGAAGAAGCCTCCGATGACGTGTTCGAAGTTTTCAAGAAGTGCGTCAACTCCTTTGACCCTTCCTTCAAGGTTCCCTTTGGTGCCTATCTGGTGGAAGAACTGAAGCGCCGCGCCAAGGACTGGGTGCGCAACCGCTCCAACGACCGCTTGATTCGTGTGGGTCAGGTACGTGACCAGGAACGTGGCCTGCTCCTTGACGATGCTGGTTACGAAAAGGCCTGCAGTGATTACTACGCCGAAATTTCTGGCGACGTCTGTGACGAAGAAACTCACCCGGTGGAGTATGCCGAGAACATGGATTTGTTCAAAAAGATTTTTGCGACCGTCAAGGAATCTGGTGACGAAAAGCTCATCAAGTTCCTTGATGAATACTATGAGTACGGTCTGGAAAAGAACGGCATGGAAGTGGTGGCCGACCACATGGACGTGAGCCGCACTGCGCCTTATAACTACTTGAACCAGGTGCGCGAAATGTTGCGCCCCAAGTTCGGCGAGTTCTTCGCCAACGCCGCATAGCGTTTGTTCGTAATGCGACTCGTTTGTTTGTACGAATACATATAACATAGCCTTTGAAAAAAGGCGTTTCATTTCGGAGGGATGCATGGAAAGCATGCAGCAAGAAATCAAGTCTGTGGAACAGGCTTTGCTCGCCCATGAATGGGATGGAGACCTGCGCAAGTGTCAGTTCGATACCGACTGGCAGGGCAGAAAGAACAAGAACTACAAAATCGTGTTTCACCTTAAGCAAGAGAATCGTCAGGTGGATCTTTTTGCGAGTATCGATTATTGCCAGAAGCGCGACGATGGCAGCCTTTGCTACAGTGTAGAATCCAAGCTGATGGACGGCCGCAATTCCGGTAAATTTGGTGAGTTTGACCGTGCCCTCAAGTTCTTTTTGACCCAAGTTGCCTCTGGATACGACGATTTGAAGGTGCCCGAGGTGCCTCAGCAGAAGAAAAGTAGGGGTAGAAAGAGACAAGTTGCTGTTTCCGGCTCTGAAAAAGGGGCAAGTTAGGGTATTTTTGGTCAGTTTTTTGGAAAAACGATTTGGGGCTCAAAAAGATTTTTGTGGATTGAATGTTGATAAGTTGTAGAAAATGTGGAACAAATCCCGTTATCTTTGGAAAAAT
>JAKSID010000077.1 GCA_024399035.1 Fibrobacter sp.
AGATGTCACCAGTGGAGAGGTGCTTGAGAGAAGTGGTAGCAGCGAGCTTAGCGCCAACGGTACCCTTACCGGAACCCGGTGCACCGAAGATAAGAACGGCAGAAATCTTTGCCATGATGTTGTCCTTTGGTTTGTTGTTTTGATTTACGAATTAAAAGATAGTTAATCTTGATGGTTTTCGCCATCGCCTTCAGAAAGTTTTTCGCACTTAAACTTCAACTTGCCATCCACCACATCAATGGTAATGGTCGAGAAGTCCGAGTAGATTCCCAGAAGCAGGCCTTCCGCAATTTCGTCTTCAATCAACTGCTGGATAGAACGACGGATGGGGCGTGCGCCCAGGGCAGAATCGTAATTGTGGCCAACCACGAATTCCTTGGCTTCCTTGGAAATTTCAAGCAAGATACCGCGTTCAGACAAGTTCTTCTGCAAGAACATAAGCTGAATATCCACCACAGAGGTCAAGTCGCTCTTGGTCAGCGGGCGGAACACGATCTGCTCATCGATACGGTTCAGAAATTCCGGAGAGAACACGCGCTTTACTTCTTCGCGGATGGCGGTTTCCATACGTTCGTAGTCGTCGGTCTCCCCCATCTTGGTAAAGCCCATGCCAGAGCTGTGGCGGACTTCGCGGGCGCCGGCGTTACTGGTCATGATAATGATGGTGTTCTTGAAGTTGATCTTGCGGCCATAGCTATCCGTAAGGATACCGTCGTCAAGAATCTGCAAGAGCAGGTTGTAAACGTCCGGATGAGCCTTTTCGATTTCGTCCAGAAGCACCACGCAGTAGGGGCGCTTGCGGACCTTTTCAGAAAGCTGGCCGCCGTTGTCTTCGAAGCCTACGTATCCCGGAGGTGCACCGATAAGGCGGCTAATGCTATGCTTTTCCATGTATTCGCTCATATCGATACGAATCATGGAGTCTTCGCTACCGAAAAGGCTAAGGCTCAGAACCTTTGCAAGTTCAGTCTTACCCACGCCGGTGGGGCCCAGGAACAAGAAGCTACCCATGGGGCGCTTCGTATCGCGGATACCTGCGCGGGTACGGCGAATGGCCTTGACCACGGCGTCTACAGCCTGGTCCTGACCGATAACGCGTTCCTTGATTTCGTCGCCCAGCTTAAGAAGCTTCTGGGCTTCTTCGCCTGCCAGGCGGCTCACAGGAATGCCCGTCATCTTGCTAATGCAATCGCGAATTTCGTTTTCGTCAACCACAGGCATAACGCTGGAGTCTTCCTTGTTCAAGGCGTCGCGACGTTCTGCAATGCGGTTGGTAAGTTCTTCGATCTTGTCACGGAGGGAGGCCGCAGTTTCGTACTGCTGATCTGCAATGGCGTCTTCCTTCTTCTGCATGGCTTCTGCAAGTTCGTCTTCCATCTCCTTCAGGTCCTGAGGAGTCTTGATGGAATTCAAACGGACGCGGGCGCCTGCTTCGTCGAGGACGTCGATGGCCTTGTCCGGCAAGAAGCGATCGCTAATGTAGCGTTCAGCCAAAGTAACAGAAGCGCGGATTGCCTCGGGCGTGTAACGCACCTTGTGGTGCTGTTCATACTTTGCACGCAAGCCTTCCAGAATCTGGATAGAATCTTCGGAAGAAGGCGGGTTCACCACGATAGTCTGGAAACGACGTTCCAAGGCGGCATCCTTCTCGATGTACTTGCGGTATTCATCAATGGTTGTTGCGCCAATGCACTGCAGTTCGCCGCGGGCCAGAGCCGGCTTAAAAATGTTAGAAGCATCCAGGCTGCCTTCGGAGCCACCTGCGCCAACGATAGTGTGCAATTCGTCGATGAAGAGAATCACAGAATTATCAACGCGCTGAAGTTCCATAATCAGGCCCTTCACACGTTCTTCAAACTGGCCGCGGTACTTTGTACCAGCCACCATGGCAGCCACGTCCAGGCTCACCACGCGCTTGTTGGCCAAAAGTTCAGGAATCTTCTTCTGGGCAATCTTCAAGGCCAGGCCTTCGATGATTGCAGTCTTACCAACACCAGGTTCACCGATCAAAGCCGGATTGTTCTTTTTACGACGGCAAAGAATCTGAATCAAACGTTCAATTTCTGCTTCACGGCCAATGATCGGGTCAAGCTTGCCCAGGCGAGCCATTGCAGTCAAGTCGCGTCCAAAGTGCTCCAAAATCGGAGTCTTGGAACGGGACTGGGAACGAGCCTGCTGGCGGGTTTCGCCATTACCGCGGGGCTGTTCAGATTCAAAGCCTGCGCCTTCACCAGCGCCTTCGCCAGGCACGCCATCTTCAGAAGATTCACGCTTAAGCTGGCTCAATGCAGCCTGGAAGTTTTCAAAAGTAACGCCAAAGGAAGAAAGAGTGCCCACCGCAGCAGACTCGCTCTGCTGGAGAATAGCAAGCATCAAATGTTCGGGGCCAATATACTGGTCACCCTCGTTCTTCGCAATCTTTGCGGCGTTATAGAGAGCTGCCTTACAACGGTTGGTAAAAGAAAGCAATGCACCGTGAGAATCGCCCACAGTCATAATGCCACCATTAGAAGTCAAGGCGCGCTGAACGTTTTCACCAAGTTCGTTCAGGTTCACATTCAAGGCCTTCAGAGTTTCGGCGGCAAAGCCGGAATCCTCGCGAACAAGCCCCAGCAACAAGTGCTCAGTGCTGATACTGTCACTACCCAAGTTACGGGCAGCCATGCGGGCAGCCTGTAAAACCGCCTTGGCCTTCTTAGAAAAAATTCCATTGATATCAGACATTGTTCAACCTTATTCCTATTCAAAACTTTGGATCAAGCCGCCGTGCATCACCACGCGACGCTTGGCAAAAGATGCCAATTTTTCGTCGTGAGTGACAATAAGGAAAGCCTGATTAAATTTCAGGTTCAGTTCACCAATCAATTCGTTCAACTTTTCGGAATTCGCTTCATCCAGGTTACCGCTAGGTTCATCCGCCAATACCAAGTCCGGGTTGTTCATCAAGGCGCGGGCAATGGCAATACGCTGGCGTTCACCACCAGAAAGTTCTCGAGGCAAGTGCTTTAAGCGGTCCTTAAGGCCCACCGTTTCCAAAAGCATTTCGGCACGTTCGCGGCATTCACGTTCGCTAACGTCCATAATACGGCCAGGCACAGAAACATTCTCAAGCGCATTGAATTCGCTCAGCAAATGATGGAACTGGAAAACGAATCCCACGTGGGCACGATGGTACATGTCACGTTCTTCGCTATTGAACTTGGAAAGTTCCTTGCCGTTAAAAAGAATCTCGCCAGAAGTAGGAGTGTCAAGCATTCCCACCAGGTTCAAGAAGGTAGACTTACCAGAACCGGAAGAACCTGTCAAGGCAACCAGTTCGCCCTTGTTCATGGAGAAATTTACACCCTTCAGGATTTCAAGCTTTTCCCCAGTTTCACTAAAGACGCGGCGCAGATCGCGGGTTTCAAGCAGTACATTACTCATGACGAATAGCCCCCACAGGATCAAGACGGCTAGCCTTCCAAGCCGGCAAAAGCGTCGCCAGAACGCACAAACTAATACCGATGATAAAGATCAGGACAACGTCCAGCATGTGCACAGAAATGGGGAAATAGGGTATCACGTAAACGTCGCCCGGCAGCGTAATAAAGTGGTAGGCTTCCTGCAGCTTGCAAAGCACAAGACCGATGGTTCCACCCACGATGGTTCCGCCAACACCGATAAAGCTACCCATGAGCATGAACACGCGCATCACAGCACCCTTGCTAAAGCCCATACTACGGAGAATACCGATTTCCTTGGTCTTGTCGATAACCACCATGATCAAGGAGCTGATGATATTAAATGCAGCCACCAGGATAATCAAGCAAATCACCGCCGCCACAATGAACTTTTCGTAGTTCATCCACTTGAGCAAGGTAATGTTCTTGGTTTTCCAGTCCATGGCGTAGTACGGATAAGTAAGCCAGTTGGCCAGGCTATCCACAGCTTCGCCGGCAGCCCAGTGGTCGTTCATCCTAAACTGGATACCGGTAACCGCATCGCCCATTCCAAGCAACTTTTGCAATTCGGGAATGCCGATGTAGGCAAGCTGTCCATCGTATTCGTAAGTACCCGTTTCAAAAATACCGCTGACCACGCACATCATCATCTTGGGGCCACCGCCAGCAACGGCTGCATCAGGACTCTGGAAAGTCTGGAGGACCAACTTGTCCCCCACCACCACACGAAGACGGTTGGCCAAGCCGGAGCCAAGCATAATGCCCGGACGGAGCTTGCCGCTCATATCTTCGAGGCTGTCCACAGAGTAACGGCCCCACTTGATGTACTTATGGATGTCGGTCACGCCTTTAGAAGATTCACCGTCGATACCGTAGATCACGATACCATCGTTCACCTTCTTACTGCTGATACCCACCTTGTAAATAATGAACGGCGAGGAGTTGGTCACGCGAGGTTCGCGGGCACGCACTTCCTTGGTCAGGCTATCGTAAGGAGCAATGGGGTCACCATTGTAAGCCATGATTTCGAAGTGAGCGTCCTTGCCGATCATCTGGGCAGTGACTTCTTCTTCAAAACCATTGACCGCAGCCAGGGCAACCACCAGCGCAAAAACGCCGATGCTCACGCCAAGCATACTGAAGATGCCAATAAGGGATACAAAGAGACTCTTACGTTGAGCCCCAAGGTATCGCCAGGCAATGAGAAATTCGAGTTTCATAATTAGACGAAAGACGAGAGACGAGAGACGAGAGATTATTGCAGTTTTGAAAGTTTCAAACCAGACAACATCTTTGCAATCTCTTCAGTTTTCAGGTCTATAGAGTTCAAATCATCCTTTGTTACGTAGTTCAACAATAAGGCCACTTCTAACTGGCTTTGCACTTCCATCAACGAGCCATAACTTATTTCAAGAAAATGGACAATTTCCTTACTAGAAGTTCGGCTCATTCCTTCCGCAATATTTGACGTAACAGAAACTGCAGCACGACGCACCTGACTCGCAAGAGCAAACTTTTCATAATCAGGAAAATTTCTGCATAAAACATAAACGTCTAGGACCCATTGCAAAGCCTTTTGATAAACTTTCAACTTTCTATACGCAAACATTTTAAGCAGGGTTTTCCTTCTTTATTCTTTCGTCTCTCGTCTGTAGCGAACGAAGTGAGCGTTCTCTCGTCTGAAGTCTAGCTCTGCTAGACTTCAGGTTTCATCAGCGGGAAGAGCTGCACGTCGCGGATGGTTTCCTGGTTGGTGAGCAACATGATCATACGGTCGATACCGAAACCCACACCGCCGGTAGGAGGCAGGCCAGATTCGATTGCATGCAGGAAGTTTTCATCCATGGGATGAGTTTCGCCTTCACCACCGCGGCCACGACGGACCTGGTCTTCCAGAAGTTCGCGCTGACGGATCGGGTCGTTCAATTCGGTATAGGCGTTGCCCAGTTCCCAGCCATTGGCATAGGGTTCGAACTGTTCGATGAGGCCTTCCTGGGTACGGTGCTTCTTGCAAAGCGGAGTAGATTCGGTGGGCATGTCGATAATGAAGGTGGGCTGGATCAGCTGTTCTTCAACAGTCAGTTCAAACAGTTCCAGAATGCCTCGGCCACGAGAGAATTCGCCATCCATATGGCCGCCCAGTTCGTCGATCTTAGCCTGGATCTGTTCATCGGACAGGTCGTCCACCTTGATGCCGCCGAACTTTTCGATAGCACCCTTCATGGTGTAGCGGGGCCACGGAGCCTTAAAGTCGATTTCCTTGCCCTGGGTCATGATCTTGGTGGTGCCGTTTGCTGCGATACAGGCGCGTTCGTAGATGTTTTCGAAGTGGACCATCATGTCGTTGTAGTCAGCGAAAGCTTCGTAGAATTCCAGACCGGTGAATTCCGGGCTATGGGTACGGTCCATACCTTCGTTACGGAAGTTCTTGGAGAATTCGAAAACCTTTTCCATACCGCCAACAATGCAGCGCTTCAGGTAGAGTTCCGGAGCGACACGCATGTAGAGGGTCATATCGCAGGCATTGTGATGGGTGGTAAACGGACGAGCGTTTGCACCGCCGTAAATCGGCTGCAGAGTCGGGGTTTCCACTTCGATGAAGCCCTTTTCGATGAGGTATTCACGAATGGACTGCATGATCTTGGAACGCTTGATGAACACGTCCTTCACGTCGTCGTTCAGGGCCATGTCCACATAGCGCTGACGGTAGCGGGTATCCACGTCGGCAAATTCGTTGAACACCACCTTGTTGCCGTTTTCGTCAATCTTTTCCTTGGCAACGGGCAGCGGGCGCACAGCCTTGGAAAGCATGGTCACCTTCTTGACGCGTACGGAGTATTCGCCACTCTGGGTTTCGAACATGGTGCCGTTTACGCCGATGAAGTCGCCCAGGTCGGTCATCTTCACCACTTCGTAGTTCTCTTCGCCAACTTCATCACGGGCGCAAACCACCTGCAAGCGACCATAGCGGTCCTTCAAGTGCATAAAGCACATCTTGCCCTTACGATTGAAACGAACCACACGGCCAGCAAAAGCAACATCTTCACCGCTAGCGATCAGGGCGTCCTTGTTTTCCTTAAGGACCTTGGAATCGTGAGTGCGGTTGAACTTGTGCGGATAGGCTTCGACACCCATTTCCTTGAACTTTTCGAGCTTGTCAAGGCGGGCCTTCACCTGGTCATTCATATCGGGCATATTGACGTTAATCATGATTATCTACCTTATTTATTAAAAGGGATTAAATTTTGAACGACAGAAAGTTAGAAATTTAGTGTTGGTCCGTTTTGCGTTATATCGATAAAAAAAGCCAATTTGTCAAATAAATAGGGATTTTTTCGTTTATACCCCACTGCGTTTTTTCGTTTTTATCCCACCGCACGGAGCTACATACAAACTAACAAACAACATAATACAAGTCTTATCACCCCTATTTCACGAAAGAAAAAAGACGATTTACATTCTTTTACTACATTTTTCATGTTACACGGCGGATTTCCGCAAAAAAAAAGGATTTATTATGAAGAAGTTTTTCGCAAGCATCGCAGCCATCGCCTGCTGCGCCATGTTCATGGGTTGCAACGATCAAAAGAGTGATTCCAAGGCCGACGAATCCCTGAACAAGGTGAAGGCCGCCGGCGAATTCGTGCTGGGTCTGGACGACTCCTTCCCTCCCATGGGTTTCCGTGACAAGGACAACAACATCATCGGTTTCGACATCGACTTGGCTAACGAAGTCTGCACCCGCCTGGGCGTCAAGCTGAAGACCCAACCCATTTCCTGGGACGCCAAGGAACAGGAACTGAACACCGGCAAGATTGATTGTATCTGGAACGGCATGAGTGTGGACCCGGCTCGCGCCGCCGCCATGAACTTGAGCGACCCGTACCTGCAGAACCGCATGATTTTCACCGTCAAGGACAAGTCCCTTAGCAAGCTGGAAGCCCTCAAGGGTAAGAAGATCGCTGTCCAGAACGGTTCTACCGCCCAGAAGCTCTTGGACGAATCCGAAGCTGGCAAGGCTGCCAAGGAAATCGTTCCCTTCGACGACAACCAGACTGCTTTGATGGACCTGGACAAGGGCGGCGTGGACGCTGTGTTCCTGGACGAAATCGTTGCGAAGTACTGGATCGTGACCAACGCCAAGGACTATGTGGTTCTTGAAGAAGGCTTGAGCGACGAAGTCTACGCTATCGGCTTCCGCAAGAAGGACCAGGCTCTCCGTGACGCAGTGAACGAAACCATCAAGGCCATGAAGGCCGACGGCAAGTTCGACGAAATCTCCGCCAAGTGGTTCGGTAAGTAGTGATTAGTAGACAGTGGTTAGTAAACAGTACTTGGCAGAAATTCTAACCGTCAACTACGAACCACCCATCACCAATCGCTAACCACTAATCACCAACCACTAACCACTATTCAATATGTCTGATTTAACTACTCTTCTTCCGATTCTCTGGGGTGGCTTTTGCACCACAATGGCCATCTTCGGGTTGACCCTGCTTTTCTCCATCCCCCTGGGCCTGCTCGTAGCAGTCCTGAAGATGAGCAAGTTCCGCGTTATTCGCTATCCGGTGAGTTTCTACATCTCCGTGATGCGAGGCACTCCCCTGCTGCTGCAGATTGTGGCCATCTACTTCGGTAGCTACTACCTGAGCGAATACTCCGGCATCGGCTTTTCCTTTGACCGATTCCCGGCAGTGGTGGCAGCATTCTCCATCAACTACGCAGCCTACTTTGCAGAAATTTTCCGCGGCGGCATCCAGGCTATTCCCAAGGGGCAGTACGAAGCAGCAAGCATGCTAGGTTTGACCAAGGGCCAGACATTCTTCCGCATTATTTTGCCCCAGGTGATTAAGCAGGTGGTTCCCGCCAGCGCCAACGAAGTCATTACCCTGGTGAAGGACACTTCCCTGGCACAGGTCATCGCCGTCACCGAACTGTTCTCCCTGGCCAAGAAGCAGCAGGCTGCTTACGCCAGCATCTATCCGCTGTTCGTAGCAGGCATTTTCTACTACGTGGCAAACCTTTTGCTCAGCTGCCTTTTCGCCTACATCGAGAAGAAGCTCAATTATTATAAGTAGGGGCAGAACATGAGTGCAGTTTTAAAAGTTGAACACTTGAAAAAATCCTTTGGGGACAACCACGTTCTCAAGGACATTTCCTTTGATCTGATGGAAGGCGAAGTCCTTTCCATTATCGGCCCTTCCGGTAGCGGCAAGTCCACGCTGCTCCGCTGCATTACCCAGCTGGAAACCATGGACGCAGGCTCCGTCAACGTCAACGGCAAGGACATGATCATAGGCTCCGACAAGAAGGGTAACGCCAAATACGCCCCCGCAAGCGTTCTCCGCGAAATCCGTCTGTCTACCGGTCTCGTATTCCAGAACTTCAACCTCTTCCCCCACCTGACGGTCCTTCAGAACCTGACCATCGCCCCCATCCGCGTGCTGGGCATGGATCGCGAAGAAGCCCGCAAGCTGGGCCGCGAACTTCTGGCACAGATGGGCCTTGCCTCCAAGGAAAAGGCCTACCCCTGCGAACTTTCCGGTGGTCAGCAGCAGCGAGTTTCCATCGCCCGCGCCCTGGCAATGAAGCCGAAGATTCTCTTTTTCGACGAACCTACCAGCGCCCTGGACCCGGAACTGACCGGCGAAGTCTTGAAGATTATCAAGGGCTTGGCCGACCAGAAAATGACCATGGTCATCGTGACCCACGAAATGGCCTTCGCCCGTGACGTTGCAAACAAAGTAATTTTCATGGACCAGGGTATTATCGTGGAGCAGGGCTCCCCCGACTTCGTTTTCAACCAGTCCGGAAACGAACGCCTGGCTAGCTTCCTGAGCCG
>JAKSID010000078.1 GCA_024399035.1 Fibrobacter sp.
GAAGTTCGGCGCTCACCTCCCGAAGGAACTCTCTGACATCATCGACATGATTCAGAAGCGCCTCGAAAATGCTTAATAAACCGAGAGTCGCGGACAAGCTCGCTTGTCCATGACCGAGGTGATAAGCATGCACTGCGTAGCAGTGCCAACGCATAATGATTTCTGGTTAGAGCCGCATCGCGGTTCAAATCAAAATCCTTAAAGGAACCTCTGCGGACCTCCGCAGGGGTTTCTTTTTATCTTGAATTTTTTGCCAAAATTTTTATCTTTGGCCGCGAAAACAACGCGTTTCCTTGTTGGAGTAAGTCCAGTTGTCCGCAATCCGCAATAGCGGGGAAGGCTAGAACGCGCATTCGAGTGAAGCGCGCGGCTGGACCGGGCGCTTGTTGTTTTTTAAGGTGTATACATCGTGAGTTCTAAAACAAAATTCACGTTCTTGATGTTCCTTCTGGGAATGCTCTCTGCCTTCGGGCCCTTCGTTACTGACCTCTACCTGCCGGCTCTGCCTAACTTGGCTGATTACTTCAAGGCAACACCCTCGGCATCCCAGCTGAGCTTAACCATGAGCATGCTGGGGCTCTCCATTGGCCAGCTGTTCATCGGCCCGCTGAGCGACAAGTACGGACGCAAGCGCTTGCTGGTGATTTGCCTTATCTTGTTTGTTTTCAGCACCATGGCCTGCATTGTTTCTCCGGATATTGCGGTTTTCAATGCCTGCCGCTTGGTTCAAGGTCTTGCAGCTTCCGGCGGTATTGTGATTGCCCGTTCTGTTTCCGCAGACTCTTACCGCGGCCCTGTGCTCTCCAAGTTTCTGGCTATGGTTAGCGCCGTGAATGGTGTAGCTCCTATTGCCGCACCCGTGCTGGGAGGCTTCTTGTTGAATTTCATGAGCTGGAAGGGGACCTTTGCGGTCTTGCTCCTCTATGGCTTTGTTCTGCTGTTCATGGCGGGCAAGTTCCAGGAATCCTTGCCCAAACATCGTCGCAGCAACAAGTCAATTCTTGCAAACTTTAGCTTGTATGTAAAGGTGTTCCGCAACGGCGAATTCGTTCGATTCTTTGCAGTATGTACCGCTTCCATGATTGTGCTGTTCGGCTACATCGCTGCGTCGCCCTTCATTTTCCAGAAACTGTACGGATTGAGTCCCATGGGCTTTAGTATTTGCTTTGCGATGATCGCCTTCTGTACTGCTGTAGGCTGCGCAACTTCTGGCAAAATCGGAAACGACCGCAAGGCCATCAAGATTGCTGGTATCGGTATTTTCATTGCCTCTCTTGCGGTGGCGGCTTGCCTTTTGACTCACGCTCCGCTGCCCCTGCTCCAGCTTAGCTTTATGGCTACGACTTTCATGTTCGGTCTGATGCAGCCGCCAGCCAGCGCGTTGGCCCTGAATGCCGAACGCAAGAATGCAGGCACGGCTTCTGCCGCCATGGGTGCCGCGGGCTTCCTCATGGGCGGTATCGCAAGCCCCATCGTTGGTATGGGCGATATTGCGGTCAGCGCCTCCATCATGCTAGTGACTGGCGGTTTCCTGACCATGCTTTTCATGATCATCGCCAAGGCGAAAATGCCCAAGTCCTAGGTCTTGGGGTGGTGTCTGTGGCTTCACTTGGCCGAATTATTTTGAAAAAAACAAAAAAAAGTGTACAATCTCGAAAAAAAGGTGTATATTCAAGTCATATTCCAACTTGGAATACTCTTAAAAAAGAGTACATAGATGAGGACAATGGGTTTATGAATCGATATGACTTAGTTCTGTTAGGTCTTATTCTTGAACACGAACGCAGCGGCTATGATATTATCACCGAAGTTCGTGAACGCGAACTGGACCGCTGGGCAAACCTGAGCACTTCCACCGTTTACAACCGTCTCACCACTCTCGAAAAGAATGAATGTATCGTAGGTCGTACCGAACGTGATGGTAACCGTCCGGAACGTGTTGTCTTCAATATTACAGACAAGGGTAGGGAAGTCCTCAAGAAAGAAGTTCTGAAGCATTTGACCGGCTTCAACGACGATCCCCGTACCCTCGGTTTCGCATTCCTTTTCGGTGCCGACAACAAGGAACTGATCCGCACCCTGGAAGCACACGAACGCCGCCTTGTCCAGGAAATCGAAAACCTGGAAAAGATGATTGCCGAGGAACCGCGCCCCACCTTGTACCCCGAAGGTCCGTTCCTGAACTGCATGAGCCGCGACCACATTCTGGTGGAACTGAAGTACGTTCGCGCTGCCATCGGCATTCTGCGTGACCCGGTCCGCAACAAGAAGCTTGACGGCTATTTCTACATCAACTTCGGTAATCGCCCCTTCGAAAACTTTAACCAGAAGCCCGAAGGCGAAGGTTCCGCCGAAAAGTAAACCAAATGTATACGCAACGGGGGAGGATTGTTTCTCTCGTTGCACTTTTTATTTCTAGATTTTTAACCATAAGAATTGCGGTTGATTTTTGGCGTGATATCATCAATTATCAATCATCAATCATCAATTTTTAACACAACCCCTCTATTACGGAGATAAAATGGCTACAACAAAGACAAAGAAGCCCGCTGCAAAGAAGGTGTCCGCTAAGGCCGCCGCCAAGTACGGTTACTTCGATGACGCTGCTAAAGAATACGTTCTCACCAACCCGGCAACCCCGATCAAGTGGTGCAACTACGTTGGTACCCTGAACTTCGGTGGTATTGTTGATACTACCGGTGGTACCCTGGTTTGCAAGGGCGACCCCGCTCTGAACCGTATTACCAAGTACATCGCTCAGATGCCCTGCTCTGACTTCAAGGCAAGCACTGTTTACATCCGCGTTAAGGATGCTAAGGGCGGCTACAGCGTGTTCTCTCCGTTCGTGGTTCCGACCCTCACCAAGATGGACAAGTGGGAATGCCACGTGGGTCTGTCCTACATGCGCTGGATTGCTGAATGCCAGGGCGTTCGCACTCAGGTCACCATCTTCGTTCCGACCGGATCCAACACCCTCCTCCAGGACATCCAGGTTACCAATATCTCTAAGGCCGCTAAGGAAATTGATATTGTTCCCGTTTACGAATTCAGCCACTTCGAAGCTGAAAAGCAGCTCACCAACGCTGACTGGGTTCCCCAGACCATGACTCTCAAGGCTCATCCCGAAAAGTCTGGCCACGTCGTTCTCGAACAGTACGCTTACATGAAGCGTGATTTCGCCGTGAACTACGTTACCGCCAACGGTAAGGTTTCCTCCTTCGATGGCGACCGCCGCGTATTCCTCGGCTCCAACGAAATGGGCTCCTGGGCTGCTCCGCTGTCCCTCGGCAACAAGGAACTTTCCAACTCTGAATGCGACCGTGGCGACAACATCGCTGCTCTCATGATTCACGCTGGCAAGGTTGCTGCCGGCAAGACTTTCCGTACCTGTACTCAGCTCGGTCAGGAACAGTCTCTCAAGGTTGCTAACAAGGCTATCAAGAAGTATCGCGACCTCAAGAACGTGGACAAGGCTTTCGCAGAACTTGCTCAGTTCTGGGTCAAGTACCTCTCTACCATCCAGGTGGAAACCCCGGATGCAGCTTTCAACTCCATGGTGAACGTGCACAATCCTCGTCAGTGCCACACCACCAAGAACTGGTCTCGCTACCTGTCCCTGTACCAGCTAGGCTACGGCACCAGCCGCGGTATCGGTTACCGTGACTCCAGCCAGGACCTCATGGGCGTTATGAGCCACATGCCGGAAGAAGCTCTGGAACTCGCCAAGAACCTTCTCTCCGTACAGCGCCCCGAAGGTAACGCAATGCACCAGTACGCTCCGCTCGCTCTTGCTGAAGATAACGGCAACGAAGCTAACGCCGGTGACTCCCGTGAAAAGGCTGGCGTCAAGGACGAAAAGGGCAATCCGATGTATGCCGACTGGTACGGTGACGACCATCTGTGGATCGTTCTCACTGTTGCCAACTACCTCAAGGAAACCGGCAAGCTGGAACTCCTCAAGGAAGAAATTCCGTTCTACGTTGCTGGCAAGAAGCGCGCAGATCGCCCCAAGGGCACTGTCCTCGAACACCTCAAGCGTTCTCTCGAATTCACCCATTCTCACATGGGTAAGCATGGTCTTCCGCTCCTCGGCTTCGCTGACTGGAACGACTGCATGAACCTCCCGCTGGGTGCAGAATCCAACTTCAACTCCGGCTTGTACGCAAAGGCCCTTCTGGAAATGATGGACATCTGCGAAGCTCTCGGCGACAAGAAGTCCCTGGACATGTACAAGAAGTGGTACGAAGAAATCAAGAAGGCCTTCAACGACAGTTCTTGGGACGGCAAGTGGTGGATCCGCTGGTTCGGCAAGGACGGCACCGCTTACGGTACCAACAAGGCTAAGTACGGCAAGATTTATTGCAACAGCCAGTCTTGGTCTGTGATTTCTGGCATCGCTTACGGCGATCGCGCAGTACAGGGCATGGACAGCCTGAACAAGCTTCTGAACACTGCTAACGGTGTGAAGAGCTCTACTCCGGGTTACCGCGGCTTCGATCCGACCGTTGGTGGCATCTCCACCTATCCTCCCGGAGCAAAGGAAAACGGCGGTATCTTCCTCCACACCAATCCGTGGGTGATGATCGCTGAAACCATCCTGGGCCGTGGCGACAAGGCATTCCAGTACTACAACCAGATTAACCCCGCTGCAAAGAACGTCAAGCTTGACGAATTCGAATCCGAACCGTACTGCTATCCGCAGAACATCCTCGGTGACGAACACAAGCAGTTCGGTATGGGCCGTAACGCATGGCTCTCCGGTACCTCTTCCTGGACCTACCAGGCTGCTACCCAGTTCATCATCGGTGTTCGCGCAAGCTTCAAGGGCCTGATCATCAATCCTTGCATTCCTTCCGCATGGGGCGAATTCAAGGTGACCCGTAAGTTCCGTGGCGCTACCTACGAAATCTCCGTGAAGAACCCGAAGCACGTCTGCAAGGGCGTTGCCAAGATGGTTGTTGACGGCAAGGAAATCGATTCCAACGTCGCACCGGTGTTTACTTCTGGTACCCACAAGGTCGAAGTCACTCTCGGCTAAGATTTAATTATTACGCTTCGCGATAGTTCGTCGCTCGCCCCCTCACGTACGACTTGTACGCTACGGGGGCTCGGCTCCTGCTCTCGCTTGGTACTAATTAAATCTTGAATCAGAAAATGATTTAAAGAAGTCCTTCTGAAAAGAAGGATTTCTTTTTTATTTTATTCACGTATAAGGAGGTCTGATATGTTTTCTTTTGTTCGTAAAATCTTGTTCGTTATGATTTTTGCTGCTGTATGTTCTTTTGCTGAGCTGGCCAAGGATAATGTTGTAAATGTGAACCGAGGAAACAGCGACGTCTTCGCCCCATATATTGAAATGGCGAAACGCACTTTCCCTGAGGTTAAGAAAAAGTACCTGGCTGGTGTATATCAAAAAGAGAATCGACAATTGCAGGTTCAAGTTCAATTGTCCGACAAGCAGGGCCATAATGAATTGCCCTTCGTCGGTGTGACTAAATGCCAGGGCGATTTATTCGAAGGCATCATTACAAATGAAATCCGTAAGTTGCAGGGGTATGCCCGTGGTGACCGCATTTCCTTCAAGCAACAAGATATTAAGAATTGGGTCGTTTTGGACGAAAAGGGAAATGAGGAAGGCAACTACGTGGGAAAGGCTGTAGACGCTTATCACTATGAAAAGGTGGGCGTTTTCTTCGAAGTCGTTTATTCCAAGGGCGAGTTTAAATTAAAGTACCTTTATTCCTTGGTTGGCCAAGACGTAAATGTGGATGGAATTCTGTCCGCCGAAGTAATTGATCAGGCTAAAAAGCTGCTCGTTGATGGTTTCAAGAAAAGAATTGGTGAAGGAACGACGTACGAGGAGAATAAGCCTTTTTACACATACCATGTCTATGACTTTATAAATCAGAAGTTTGTAGACTAGGACTTAGGTTTGCGCGCCCTTTTCTATATTTGCGTTCGCTTATGCTTCTCATGATTCTTGACATTTTGGGTACTTTTGCCTTCGCCATATCGGGGGCGGAAAAGGCGGTGCGCTACAGGCTGGACTGGCTTGGCCTGATTGTACTAGCTACAGTGACGGGAGTCGGGGGAGGTATTCTGCGCGATGTGATGCTGGGATCCACTCCGCCGGCGGCGCTTACCAATCCCATCTATTTTCCCATCTGCATTGTGGGTGCGTTTTTCTACCTGCTCATGTGCAAGAAGATTCGTAAGATCCGAGTATTGATTCTTGTGGCCGATGCCTTGGGCCTTGGCTTCTTTACGGCGGTGGGTGCGGCAAAGGCTAGCGCCCTGGCGGCAGGCCCTTACTCCGTTATTTTGTTTGCAGCTATTACAGCGGCTGGGGGTGGTTTGATCCGTGACTTGCTGGTAAGCGAGATTCCCCAAGTTCTCAAGAGTGATTTTTACGCTACGGCAGCCCTGATTGGCGGCATTCTGTTTTACGTGCTGGATTTTGCCAACCTGGGTAGCACTCCGCAGATTCTTATCACAACGGCTTTTACCTTTGGTCTTCGTCTTTTTGCCATGCGTAAAAAGCTTGAATTGCCTAAGACCCGTAAAAAAGATTTTTAATTCGTTCTAAACGCGATTTATGCGGTTTCTCTAGGGCTAAAATTAAGCGTAAACTACTTCGCGAAGACCACTTTTTTCTATATTTACAACGGAAAATTTCTTAACAAGGATGATATAATGTCCCTTAAATTGATTTCTCGTGGTGCTGCAGCTCTTCTTTTGACCGCAAGCATCGCTTCTGCTCAGTTGATGAATACTAAGAGCCTTGACGTTATCCGTGTCGAAAAGACCGGCATTTCTGCAGGCAAGATTGATAGTTTGGCTAAGATGCTCGGCGCTCAGCAGCTCCGTGGTCAGAAGATTGACGATGCTACAATGACTCAGCTCCGTTATGCAGTTATCGACAACCTTGTTGGTCAGGAACTTATCAAGCTGGAAGCCAAGAAGCAGGGCATTAAGGTTCCCGCAGCCAAGGTCGACAGCGTTGCAAACCTGTTCAAGTCTCAGTTCGGCTCCGAAGAAAAGTTCAAGGAAGAACTGAAGAAGTCCAACACCACCATGGCTCAGTTCAAGGAAAAAATCGAAGACCAGCTGAAGAGCGAAATCATCTTGGAAAAGAAGGTTCCGTATCCTAAGGATCCCACCGAAAAGCAGAAGGAAGCTTTCTGGGAATTGGAAAAGGGTAAGGTTGTGATCAACGACTCCATCAGCGGTGCCCAGATCATCATCAAGACCAAGGGCAAGTCAGCTCAGGAAATTTCCGACGCCAAGGACATGCTGAAGGGCCTTGCAGCACAGGTTCGCGCCAAGAAGGCTACCTTTGCTCAGCTCGCTGCCATGTACAGCGACGACCAGTCTGCCAAGAAGAACGGCGGCGTTGTTCCCAAGTTTGTTGCAAAGTCCAAGGGTGACGCCTTTGTAAAGGCTGTGGCCAAGGTCAAGGTTGGCGAAATTACCGACGTTTACACCGAAAAGGACCAGGTGGCAATCTTTATGCTTACCGAACGTAACGACGGTAAGTACGAAAGCTACAAGCACCAGATCGATTACATTCTGCGTGTGAAGGCCGAACAGGAACGTCAGGCTCAGCTCAAGGCTTACCTCGACCAGCTCGGCAAGACCTACAAGGTTCAGTATCTCGACGCTAAGTACACTCCGCCCCAGGCAATCGGCGGCAACAACTAAGTCGCTTACATTTTAATGCAAAGCAGCGGCGACACAAAGCCGTTGCTTTTTTTATGAGTCACGCGGGACGACGCCTCGCACCTGGAGCCTCGTACCTAAAATGGAGAATTTAAATGGCGTTTCAGACTACACATACCGGGCTTATTGACTTGCGCGCACGCGTAGATAAGCTCTGGGGGTATCTTTGACTTAGAGGCTAAGACCGAAGAACTGTACGTCCTTGAAAAGGACTCTAACGACCCCGACCTGTGGAATGACCAGGACAAGGCCCAGGCCATGATGAAGAAGATCGGCAATCTGCGCGAACTTCTCAATAAGTGGAACGAGGTTTCCGCTGCATGTAACGACCTGGCTGAACTTTATGAAATGAGCAAGGACGAAGAGTCCGAAGACTTGACCAAGTCCATCGAAGCCGATATTGCCGAACTGAAGGCAAAGATCGAAGAGATGGAATTCAAGAAGATGCTCAACGGCCCCGATGATGCTTGCGCCTGCCTGCTGTCCATTCATCCGGGTGCCGGCGGTACAGAATCCCAGGACTGGGCTCTGATGCTCTTCCGCATGTATACACACTTCTTTGAACGCGAGAACATGGACTTCAAGGTGGTGGACTTCCAGGAAGCGGAAGACGCCGGCTTGAAGAGCGCCACTATCGAAGTGACCTGCGAAAACGCCTACGGCTTGCTCCGTTCTGAAATTGGCGTGCATCGTCTGGTGCGTATCAGCCCCTTTGACGCCAACGCCCGCCGCCATACAAGCTTTACCGCAGTCTACCTCTACCCGGAACACGAAGATGTTGAATTCGACCTGGATATGGCTGACGTGCGTGTGGATACCTACCGCAGTAGTGGTGCCGGTGGTCAGTACATCAACAAGACGGACTCCGCAGTTCGTATGACGCACTTGCCCACAGGCATTATGGCTAGCTGCCAGACGGAACGTTCCCAGATCCAGAACCGCGAAACCTGTTACAAGATGCTTAAGACCATGGTGGCGGAACATTACCGCTTGGAAGAAGAAGCCAAGCGTGACGCCCGTATGGCTGAAAAGAAGAAGGTGGAATGGGGTAGCCAGATCCGCAGCTACGTTCTGCAGCCGTACCAGCTGGTAAAGGACCTGCGTACAGGTGTGGAAACCTCCGACACAGCCGGCGTTCTCGATGGCAAGATCAAGCCCTTCATTAACGCTTATCTGCTCAGTACTAGCGAACAGCAGCAAGGTTAAGGAGCGCGAGTCTCGATTGATACGCGAGTCTCGACCTTTGCGAGAGTCGCCGCAATCCTTGTCGAAGCAGACGCCTCAAGAATTAAAAAAGCCCCGCCGATTTGATGTGAACCCCGAAAGTTGGACACAACTTTCGGGGTTTTCATGTATAAAGA
>JAKSID010000079.1 GCA_024399035.1 Fibrobacter sp.
GGATTTCTTCCAGACGGCCGGACATTTCACGGAGAGCCTGAGCCCAACGGGAAGTAGAGTCAGCAAGGAGCAACACGTTCAAGCCCATCTGGCGATAGTATTCAGCCAGGGTCACGCCAGTGTAAACGGAAGCTTCACGAGCAGCCACCGGCATGGAAGAAGTGTTACAAATAATCAAAGTACGTTCCATGAGGGAGCGACCGGTACGGGGGTCGATCAGTTCAGGGAATTCGCGAAGGGTTTCCACCACTTCACCAGCACGTTCACCGCAAGCAGCGAGGATCACGATGTCCACGTCGGCGTAACGGCTCATGAGCTGCTGCAGCACAGTCTTACCGGCACCGAAGGGGCCCGGAGTACAGAAGGTACCGCCCTGCATCACAGGGAAGAAGGTATCCACAATGCGCTGCTGCATGGTCAGCGGCTTGGTGGGGCGAAGACGTTCTTCGAAAGCCTTGATAGGCATCTTCACCGGCCAGGTCTGGACCATCTTGATTTCAATCTTTTCGCCCTTTTCGTTCTTGACTACTGCGACGATGTCTTCAACGACATGTTCGCCAGCGGCAACGACGGATTCTACAGTCACCTTGCCGAGAACCTTGAAAGGCACCATGATGCGGTGGGTGAACACGCCTTCGGGTACGGTACCGATGGTATCACCGGCGACCAAAACGTCACCAGGCTTTGCAACCGGGGTAAAAGCCCACTTCTTATCACGAGGGAGGGCCGGCAGATACTTACCGCGCTGCAGGAAGAAGCCGCACTGTTCGGCAAGTTCGGGCAGGGGGTTCTGAAGACCGTCGAACACCTGAGTCAGAAGACCAGGTCCAAGTTCCACAGAAAGCAGTTCGCCAGTGAATTCCACTTCGTCGCCAGCCTTGAGGCCGGTGGTGTCTTCGAACACCTGGAGTTCAGCGTAATCGCCACGGATACGAATCACTTCGCTCTTCAGCGGGATAATTTCGGACTTGCCATCCTTATTCTTGGAGGGCAACTTGGCATAAGCCACTTCGTTCTGAGACACGGCGCTTTCGAACTTGACGCGAATCAAGTTACCGTTCACACCGATGATTTTTCCGATACTAGCCATTGAAAATGGACCTCCGGTCATTCCTGCACGTAGGCAGGATCGTTTGCATTAATAACTTTTATAACGGCAGCGTCGCCGGCTTCTTCAGAGAGGCGGGCCCAACGCGTACAAATTTGGAGCTTTACAGCATAAGCGTAGACGTGCTTAACGGTTCCCTCCCCTACACCGGCGAGAGAATCCACAAGCCAGAAACGAGCCTTGTCGATGTCCTGCTCTTTTTCAATAGGACTGGACTTGGCGAACGCATCTGAAATCATCTTGGCGAAAGTGACGTCGTAGCCAGGGAAGGAACGTTCGCTGAAACGAACTTCGGGGCCCCATGCCTGTGCACGGAGCCTACCGGAAACATTCTTCATCTGGATTTCGTGAGCCTGGTAGGCTGCAACGAATTCATCGTCAGATTCTTCGCCATTCAAAAGCGCGTCGAGAGCTTCCAACTCAGGCTGGTCGAGAACGCCTTCGCAACGGCTACGGAATTCTTCCATAGTCAGCGGGGGCACGTCACCCAGTTCCAGCATGGGAAGCGACGACATTAAGTAAGAAGGAGCGCTCATTGATTGCCTTTAATTACTTAGCCTGTGCTGCAGCGTTAACAACCTTTGCAAGCTGCGGGCGGAGCAAAGCAGAAAGAGCGTCTGCCATTGCTGCAGAAGTAAATTCGTGGCTGACCTTGCCGCCATCCAGCTTGACGCGGAAGCCGAACTTGACACCCTTATCGCTTTCGACCTTGACGCCACCGGCAACCTGCTTGGCAAATTCACCAGTTACGAAGGAAGCGAGCTTCTTGGCATCGGCTTCGGAGAGGTCCACTTCAACATCGGAAGTGTAGCTCTTGGCAACAGCAAGGAGCATTTCCTTGACAGTAGATTCGTCCAGGGACTTTTCAACCTGGAGGGAGAGCAGGTCAAGAATCATCTTTTCGAGGTTCTTGCCTACAGAGAGGAGAAGATCGCGGGCGGACTGTTCCAAGGTGCGTTCACTGCGTTCAGTAAAGGCTTCTGCGTCCTTATCTGCCTTTTCAAGCTTAGCCTGAGCTTCAGCTTCGGCGTTCTTGATGATTTCAGCAGCCTTTTCCTTAGCCTTAGCAATGATTGCTGCAGCTTCGTTTTCAGCTTTATCGACGGCATCCTTCTGGATGCGTTCCATAAGGTATTGCAGATCTTCTGCCATATTATTTGTCTCCAATAAAAACGTTATCCATCCAAGTTCCATATATGCATGCGCACAGCACAAAACTTCCCATACGGGACCCGATAGCATAAATTGACGTTACCAATATACAAGTATTTTTCAAAAAAGAACCATTTTTTTCGTTTTTTTGCAATTTTTCACGACAAAATGTCTGTTTTTGCCGACAAAATGACAAAGATTCCTGTTGTTTTAACGAAAGTTTACCAAAACAGGGTTTGCTGTAACAAAATTTGTAAAAGAATTCCTTGAAATCAGCGTAAAACCGCCAATAATCAAAAAATGTAGACCTATAATTTTAACGTATAGACCCATAGTTTCGCATGATATATTTTTCGTCCACAAAAACGCCGACTTTCAAAGTCAAAATCGAGGTTATTAGAGGCTTATTTAATCAAGCCTCCCCCACTTATGTACGGCTTTATTCTATATTTTCGCCGTAAAAATTTTTACAAAGGGTAAAACAATGAAACATACTCATAACTGTGGCCAGCTCCGTAAGGAAGATGTTGGCCAGACCGTAACTCTCTGTGGTTGGGTGGATCGTCGCCGTGACCACGGTGGTGTGATTTTTGTGGACCTCCGCGACAAGTATGGCAAGACCCAGATTGTGTTCAATCCGGATTACAATGCCGACGTTATCAAGAACGCAGAAACTCTCCGTAACGAATACGTGATTTGCGTTACCGGTAAGGTCTATGCCCGTGAAGAAGGCAACACCAACGAAAAGCTGGCTACCGGCGAAATCGAAGTGAAGATCAGCGAACTCACCATCCTGAACGCAGCCCTCACTTCTCCCCTGGCCATCAACGACCCCAACGAAGAATGTAAGGAAAACGACGACCTCCGCCTCCAGTACCGTTACCTGGACCTCCGTCGCCCGTGGATTCAGAAGAAGCTCATGCTCAAGAGCAAGTTCCTGAAGGAAGTCTACCACTTCTTCTATGAAAACGGTTTCGAAAACATCGAAACTCCGGTTCTCTGTAAGTCTACTCCGGAAGGCGCACGTGACTACCTTGTTCCCTCTCGTGTGAACGCTGGTAAGTTCTACGCTCTCCCCCAGTCTCCGCAGCAGTACAAGCAGCTCCTCATGATCGCTGGCATGGACCGCTACTTCCAGATCGCCAAGTGCTTCCGTGACGAAGACCTCCGCGCCGACCGTCAGCCGGAATTCACCCAGATCGACGTCGAAATGTCCTTCGTAGACCAGGACGACGTGATGGGCATGTTCGATAAGTTCGTTACCGAAGTTCTCGGTAAGGTCTGGAACTTCGAACCTCCCAAGAAGATCCGCCGCATGAAGTGGGCAGAAGCTATGCTCAAGTACGGTTCCGATAAGCCGGACCTCCGCTTCGACCTCGAAATCCATGACGTTTCCGAAATCGGTGCCAAGAGCGAATTCGGCGTGTTCAAGAACTGCGTTGCCGCTGGTGGCAAGATCCGCGGTATCGCTGCAAAGGGCTGCGTTGACTTCACCCGTAAGCAGATCGACGAACTCACCGCCTACGTTGCTAAGTACGGTTCCAAGGGTCTCGTATGGATGCGCGTCAAGGAAAATGACGAAGTTGAAACTCAGGTCGGCAAGTTCTTCACTACCGAACAGCTCAACGAACTGCGTGACGCAGTCGGCGCTAAGTGCGGCGACATGATGTTCTTCATCGCAGGTCCCGAAAAGATTGCAGCTACCGCTATGGGTCAGCTCCGCCTCGAAGTGGCTCGCATCAAGGGTCTCCGTGACCCGAAGAAGCGCGAATTTGTCTGGATCACTGAATTCCCCATGTTCGAATACAGCGATACCGAAGGCCGCTACATGGCTATGCATCACCCGTTCACCAACCCGCTGCCCGAACATCTGGACATGATGCTCTCCGGCAACCTGAAGGATTGCAACGCCGAAGCTTACGACCTTGTTCTTAACGGTGTTGAAATCGGTGGCGGTTCCGTGCGTATCCACAACCCCGAAGTCCAGGAAAAGGTTTTCCGCCTCCTCGGTCTTACCGAAGAACAGGTTAAGGAAAAGTTCGGCTTCTTCGTGGATGCCTTCAAGTACGGTGCTCCTCCCCACGGTGGTCTCGCCTTCGGTCTGGACCGCGTTGTGGCAACCATGGAAGGTGAAGAATCCATCCGTGACTTCATCGCATTCCCGAAGAACACCAGCGCATCTAGCCCCATGGACCAGTGCCCCAGCGACGTTGATCTGCAGCAGCTGCAGGACATCCACATCGCTGTCCAGATGCCCAAGAAAGACTAAAAAAACAGTCGTTCTTTCGACGGAACTTTTAAAAAGTCGCGAGGTTTATGCCCCGCGGCTTTTTTTATGCACATTTTTCCAAATCACCTATAAATCAGAATTTCAGTGTACATTTATAGGTAAATAATTTAATTTGTCTGTATTGTTCCAATTTTTTAGAGAAATGATTACCCATAAAATTGAATTTTTCAATAGCTTTATAGGCACCAAAAATCTCTTCTCGTAGCCCAAAGGCCACATTCCTCTCAAAATTACCTATAAGCCCTCTATTTTACCTCTACTTATAGGTAAAACGCAATGCGCCACAATTAAATCAGGACTGTGACGTAGTTCACACAACCAGCCCTATTTTGAAACATCTCGTTTACATAGCTATTTAATTGCACTTTGTCCAAAGTGCATTTTTTATTTTTGCATCACCAAACAAAATCCCGGTATTCCGGGGAATTTTCAAGGAGATGTAAAATGAAACTTTGTACTCGTGCAATTGCTGAAGCAATCGGTACCTTCTGGCTGGTGTTCGGCGGCTGCGGCGCAGCAGTGCTCGCTTGCGGCGTTCCCACCACAGGCATTGGCTACGTTGGCGTATCTCTCGCCTTCGGCCTTACTGTGCTCACCATGGCATACGCCCTGGGCCACATTTCCGGTTGCCACCTGAATCCGGCTGTTACTCTCGGCCAGGTTGCTGGCGGTCGATTCCCGGCTAAGGAAGCTCCGGCTTACATCATCGCACAGGTTATCGGCGGTATCGCAGCAGCTGCAGTTCTGTTCTGCATCGCTCAGCCGGACCTGACCAACGCTGGCATTGGCGCTTTCGCTACCAACGGCTGGTCTGACACCCTCACCAACGGCCTTAACGCATTCGGCGGCAAGACTGCAGGCATGTGCAGCGCATTCCTCATCGAAGTCGTTCTCACTGCAATCTTCCTGTTCGTGATCATGGGTGCTACCGACGGTCGCGCTCCCGCTGGCTTTGCTCCCATCGCCATCGGCCTCTGCCTCACCCTCATCCACTTGATTTCCATTCCGGTGACCAACACCTCCGTAAACCCGGCTCGCTCCACTGCAGTGGCCGTATTCGTTGGCGGTGCAGCAATCAAGCAGCTGTGGCTCTTCTGGGTCGCTCCGATCCTTGGTGGCGTCATTGGCGGCTTCGGCTACAAGTGCTTGGCAGCGTGCAAGTGCTGCAAGAAATCGTAAGCCGAGTGTCGCAAAATCAAGCTTGCTTGATTTTACCTGTCCTCGCTTGACGGGGATGACCGAGGCGAAGATTGAAGCGACGTAGTCGCCAGAAGTAAGTCACTTCTGATCAAACAATTTTTTCTCAGGGAGGCCTGTCGGTTTTAATGCCGGCAGGTCTTTTTTTGACATTTGCCGTTGTCTGGAAAAAATTTTTACACAAAAAATACGCCGATTTTACGAGAATTTTTGGAACTTTTTGTTTCAGGCCCTGTTTTTTACACGTCGTTTACACATCTTCGTGTAAACATTGGATTAACAAAGAATCCAACAAAAAAACTGTTTATATATTTGGTTTCGTGTTCGGGATTTTGGATTGATTTCTTTTTTTCAGGGAATAAAAATGAGTAAGAAAATCATCCAGTTTTTGCCGTTGTTTGCAATGGCAATGATTCTTGGTTGTTCAGACGAAGAAACATCTCCCATTGGTCCGGATATAAGCGAAAATCCCTTAAATCCCATTGACCCGAATAATCCTTTCGATCCAAACCTGAATCCTGTCAATCCGGAATTCCCCTTTAGTTCCAGCAGTTTTCTCGGCAACGGAGTTCCCCTGTCCAGTTCCTCCCTAGGTTCTGTATTCAGTAGTTCTTCTCAGAACATCCCTTCATACGTCAGCAGCTCCAGCTACGCAATGCCGGCGACACAGTCCTCAAGCAGCTTCAAGGAATACAAGGACAACAACCTGGCCAAGGAATCGTACCTTCCGGCAGCAGGTTTCTACAGCAACCTGACTATCCAGCCCCTTACCCCCAAGAAGGGTGGCCAGATCAAGTGCACTTTCGATGGATCCCTCCCCACCCAAAATTCTGAATCCATCACTAGTGCTCGCCAGATTTCCAAGAATACGGTTGTCCGCTGCTCCGAATTCGTCAACGAACAAGCTGCAGACACCACGACCCAGACTTATTTCATCAACGAAAGCATGACCATGCCCGTGGTCTCCATCAGCGTGGATCCCGTGAAGATGTTCGATACACAGAACGGTTATTACGACAATGATGGCTGGGCTCCCGAAGGTGCAATTCCCAATTCCGGCAACAACAATCAAAACAACAACCAGAACAACGATTGGAACAACAACGACTGGAATAACAACGGCAACCAGAACAATGATTGGAACAACAATGGTAACTGGAACGGAGGCAACCAAGGTTTCGGAGTCGGTGACTGGGGTGCTGGCGGAGGTTTTGGAGGCGGATTTCCTGACATGGGCGGAGACTGGGGCGGCGGATTCCCTGGAGGTTTCGGCGGCATAGGCGCACCTTGCCCCGGCCACAATTACTGTGACGAATCCATTGAATTGCCTGTCCATGTGGAATACTTTGAAAACGGAAGCTCCACCAAGACCAAGAACTGGGAAATTGATGGTGGCTTGAAGATTTCCGGCCAGTACAGCCGTAAGGAAAAGAAGAAATCCGTAACCATCACCCTGCGTGATGACTACCAGAGCACTGGACGCCTAAAGTATTCCCTCTACAAGACTCGTCCGGAAGCAAAGAAATTCAAGTCTTTCGTACTTCGCAACAACGGTAACCGTTTTGGACACGACTACATTGAAGATGCCATGCTCAGCAGCCTTCTTGAAGGAAGCGGCGTAGACTACCAGCGTAGCCGCCAGGTGGTGGTGTTCTACAACGGTGTATTCTTTGGCATCCACGACATGCGTGAAAAGCTGAACCGCCATTTTGTAGAAACGAACTACGGAATCGATTCCAAGGACATCAATGTCATCAAGCTCCCCAAGGGCGGTAAGGACGCAATCGAAGCTAGTGGTGACGACGGCGACAAGTCAGAATACATGAGACTCGTAAGCATGATTGCAAGCGGGAACTTCGCCGGAGCCAACAACCAGAACTACGCCCAGGTGCAAAACTATCTTGACGTTAACAACTTCGCTCGCTATATCGCTGCCGAAATTTACTACCACAACGCCGACTGGCCCAACAACAACGTTCGTGCCTGGGGTGCACCATCCAAGGGTTATCCCTTCAAGTACATGGTTCACGACCTTGACCACGGCTTTGGCTACCAGTATGCAGTAGACAATAATGTAAGCGGCAACATGTTCCAGTGGATCAAGCAAGGTGGCGGCATGTCTAACGGAGCCTGTACCGGAGAAGGCTGCATTGCGCAGATCTACAACAAGCTCATTGAAAACCCGGACTTCAAGCGCGCCTTCCTGAACCACTCCTCCATTATGCTGAACTACTACCTGACCAAGGAAAGGGTTGATGCACAGACCGACGCCATGACACGCACCATCGGCAACAGCGAAATGGAACGAGACATCCAGTTGTACAGCCACAACAACGTTGACCGTACCGGCGCTAACCTCAAGAACTACGCAAACAGCCGCACCCAGACTGTCAAGCAGGAATACCAGCAGGAATTCGGCCTGAACGGCAGCGAAATCCAGGTGACTATTGCCGCAAACGGAAACGGTACGGTATACCTCGAAGGCATGCCCCTCCCCACTGCAAACTATCGTGGCCAGTTCTTTGCCGGTAACAGCATGTTGCTGGAGGCAGTCCCCGCTTCTGGAGCAATGTTCTCTAGCTGGTCTGACGGTTCTACGGAAAACCCGCGAATCGTGCAGATCAACGGAGCAACCACAATCACCGCACAGTTCAAGTAAGAAATTCCTCCTAACCCCCAAACCTGCGACCTTCACGGAAGCAGGTCATTTTTGTATAAAATGAAAACCCCCAGCTATGCTGGGGTGTTCAAGTAAAGCCTTC
>JAKSID010000008.1 GCA_024399035.1 Fibrobacter sp.
ATTTTTCCAAAGATAACGGGATTTGTTCCACATTTTCTACAACTTATCAACATTCTATTCACAGAAATCTTTGAGGCAGATATCGAAAATTTCATTTTCAGCGCCTATCGAGTGTATATCGTTCGTGGTATTGGCGTCTGATTCATGGGCTCAAACCTTTTCTGGGGCCTATTTTTCGCGCCCATCTTGAATTCCACAGCACCTGTAGCGCCCCAGCTCATCTCGTTAAACACACTCGAAACATTCAGTACGCCCAACCTCAAAACCAACCTTTCGGATAAACTATAGCCCACGGAAACATGCTGGGTGAAAGTCCACGCATCGTAGATACTCTCGCAGGAACCCTTTTCTGTAAATGCAGCGGCGCCCACTCCATGGGTAAATTGAAAAATCCCAATACCGTTGAATGCAATAAGGTTTGAATAGTTTATACTAAACTTGTCGAAAAAGACCGATGCAAAAACACCGTAGCCCTGATAGCGTTTGTATTCATTCTGACTATTGTGTTTAGGCGGAGGTGGTTGGTAATCAGGAAACAAAATTGAATCAGGTACAGACATATAAGGCTCCACATCACTTGGAAGATCATAGCCTCCTTCATCAACTTCGTATCCGCTATACACATTTTCGTCCGTGGAGAAATGCCATAGTGTATAAAAGCCCAATTCAAAATTTTTTCGATTCACGCCAAAGGAAATCCAGCCTGAGCCGCCGAAAGTCTCTGAAGGAAAATAATCCAGTTCAGCACCAGCTTCAACAAATAAGCCTGAACTGGAAACCTTTTGCATGTATTGACCCATCAAGCTGAAATTGAATTTTCGCATTGTAGAGAGAACTTCAATCTCTCTATTGTAGTCAGGCATAGTATCGTACCTAACCAAGTTGTAATCATCATGAGTTAGAACCGCGCGATCCTTCGATTCCTTACCGGCGGTCACATTTCCGCTAAAATTCCACTGAGATCTTTCGACATAATTGCCTGCGCCCTTAACGTCTGGTGCCGGTGAATCGAAGTTGCGGACTTTCATCAGGCCACCACCTCCCGGAGCATTATAGCACGAACAAAGTAACAGTGGTGCAACGGTAATACAAAGGGCGAATATAATTTTCGTAATGGCATTCATTCTTCTAACACTCCCGCCTTTGAATATAAACAAAAAATCCAGCGCTTTTGCACGCCGGACTTTGTTTTTAGGGTATTTTTTTCAAAAAAAATAGCCAATATTTTGGGGCCCACGCGGGGGTAGCGGCACTAAAGTGCCAATTGCTAGGCTCAACAATAATCAAGCAAGCTTGATTGCTGTATTCGCCTTACGCATTTGTCTCGCAGCGCAGACACCCCGGTTATTTTCGGCCTTGGTCGCGGAGGCGGAACAGCACGCAGGCAATATCCACCGGACGGGCCAGGCTCATTTCGCGGCTCATGCCCTGGGGCAGATTACGGAAGCCCACGTTCTTTATTTTGTCTGTAAGTGCCTGAATTGCCGCCACGATGGTCTGGGCAGAACCGGCCTGATTTGCGCCGGATTGCGCGGAATCCCCGTTGCTGATTGCGTTCTGGCAAAGATTCAAGAGCATGAATCCTGCACCCAGACGCTGCTGCTTGTCGGCCAGAGTCACCAGGCGGCTGGTATCAGAAACCAGGAATCCCATCTGTAGCAAATAGTCGCCGGAAAGCTTTACCTTCACCTGACGTTCCACGGCAGAGGTGGGGCGAATACCGCCCTGAATAGGCTTGATGTATTCTGCGAAACCGCGGCAGGCGGGAGCGATAAAAGTCGGGAGATTCTTCGACTCCGCTGCGCTACGCTCAGAATGACAACCCGCAATATCTACGCTGCGCTCAGAATGACATTCTATAGCATCACAGGGCTTGTCGGCCGTCTTGGCGCATTCGGCCTTGTAATTCGCCATGACAATTATGTTGTCTGCAAGGTCCAAGTAGTCACCGCAGGCACCAGCTACGAGAATAAAACTACGACTTGCAAACAGATTCCTCGACTCCGCTGCGCTACGCTCGGAATGACACTCTGAAGAGGCAGCGGACGTTCCATAACAAATGTCGCGGATACGGTCCGTCAATGGAATCAACGGTTCGCGGTCATCGCCCAACAGCTTGCGGACTCTTGCATCGCGAATCAGGAAGTTCACTGCGGAGGAGTCTTCGTCAATCAGGTAGGTGGAGGCGCCGGCTTCCATCGCCTCAAGCAGGTTGGCGGCTTCGCTGGTAGAGCCGGAGGCGCTTGCGGTCGTGAACTCGCGGGTGCTTACACCACCCGGAAGATCACGCACAAACTGGGACAGATCTGTTCCGCGTACGCTGCGGCCGTCTTCCACACCTACGCGCAGGGCCGATTCATCAATAACGATTCCTTCGCGACCATCCCCAGGAACGTGGGGATACACGGCGCGGGTCAATGCCTGAAGCAGCGTGGACTTTCCGTGAAAGGCGCCACCGGTAATAACAGTAATGCCCTTGGGGATTCCCATACCGCGGACATCGCGACCGTTCACATTCAAGGTCACAGCCATTTCCTCGGGAGCCACAAAAGGAATCGCACCTTCCATAGGATCTTCACTTATACCGGAGGCACGGGGCAACACGGCACCATCGGGCACAAAGGCACAAAGGCCACGGGCATCCAACTCACCTAAAATCGCAGATCGGTCCGCCAGCACCTGGTAATGGGCGGCCAATTCCGGACGAACACCGCCTTCGCAGCGGGCTCCATCATTATATAAGCATGCAGAAACCAGGTCCGGCAGGACCATGGTCAAAATTTCGGCGGCAGCCTCGGACTGAATCTTTCGGCCCTCACCAGGCAAGCGCACCTGAAGGCACACCCTAAGCTCCCCATTGTCAATCCAGAGGGAGTTTCGCACCAGCATTTCAGGTCCGGCCACGTCAAAAACAACGGCAGCATCCCTATCCGGGTATTTTTCCTTTACCAGACCGCTCATACGGCGAAGCAAGTAGTCGCTCAGAGCTAGGCGACGCTCAAAAGTTCCACCCCATTCAGACGGGTAACCCAACATCTGGAGGTTTGCCTTTATCAAAACTCGGGAAGCGGGGGCAAAGGGATCACCCTGCACATGCAAGAATTCCAGGGAAAAGTCGCCAAAATCCCAAGGTTTGTCAGCCAAGGACTTGTACAAGCCATAGTTTTTGCCTGCCAGCGTGCGAATTTTTTGATAAAGAGCTTTCATATTGAGCAAAAGTAGCTCCTTTTTTGGAGAAGTTCAAAATTTTTTTCATTAAAAAAGATGTAAATTCCCAAAAAACTTTATATTTTAAATCGCAAACAATAATTAGGAGTTAAATCCATGAAGAAAATTTTCATTTTTGCCCTGATGGTTGCATTCATGTTCACCGCAGCCGTAGCTGACGATGATCCCCCTCCTCGCAACAAGCCGGCAGTTGTTACCATCATCACCAATCCGCCTAACAGCGACGTTTACCTGGGCGGCGAACCTCTGGGCAAGAGCCCCATCGAAAACGCAAACGTTATGTCTGGCCGTCAGACCCTCGTGGTGATCGACCAGGGTTACGAACTTGTCAACCAGCGCGTCAACGTCTGGCCGGGCAACGACAAGCGCAACGTTTTTGACTACGGCACCAAGATTCCTAAGGGCCACGTCAAGGTGACAACCAATCCGGGCAAGTGCATCATCTTCATTGATGGTGACCAGGCCGACAAGACCGATGGCGCTCCGCTTACCGTTCATAACCTGGACGCAGGCGACCACATGGTCCGTGCTGAATGCTCCAACCGCAAGTCTGCAGAAGCTCTCGTTACCGTCAAGGGCGAAGAAACTGTAGAAGTGACCCTGGACGCAACCGGCAAGAAGAAGAAAAAGTAACAGAATTTTTCTCTCGCACTGTTTATACAGTAAGGCCTTCGGCGTAAGCCGAAGGTCTTTTTTGTGCTCAAAGTCACCCTTATAGAAAAATGCAAATACTACTTTACGTTTTTTTTATTTATTTTCAAGTTGTAATTTTCTCAGGGTAAAACATCATGAAATTCAAGTTTATCGCGCTTGCAGCTGCTTTTTTGGCTAGCCAGGCATCTGCATTTATCGGTTTCGGCGTACACTACGCCCCGGCATTCAACACCAAGTTGGCTCCCGAAGGCTATTCCGACGTAACCCCGGAAAAGATCAAGGAAGCAGCAGCCTTAACAGGCGGTTTGTACAATACAAAGATTTCTTACGAACACGACGGCATGGACGCCGCCATGATTCACGGCCTCGGTATCAAGGTATGGGTCGACAGCCTTACCATCGTTGACTTCGAAGCAACCGTCAACCTCCAGTACGGTTCCTACAACGCAAGAATCCGCACCGACGTTACCCAGCCTAGCGCAAGCGACCCCACCCTTACCCAGACTGCTACCAACGAAAAGGACCTGCAGATTGACTTGTCCGGCACTCCTTTCGGTATGGCAACTCCTAAGTTCGTTTCTATGAACGGCGACCTTTCCGTGACCTACGCTTTCCTTACAAACGTGCTTACTGTGGTTCGCCCCTACGTGGGTGGCGGTGTTACCGTGTTCATGAACACCTTCATCATGGATGACGACTTTATCAAGGAACTTGTGAACGACGAAGATTTCCAGAACATTCTTATTAATGAATCCGTCTCTGGCGCAACTGAAGATGCCGAAGCCGCTGCCGAAAAGAAGGCCCAGATGATCAAGGACAAGATCAAGCAGCAGGCCCAGAAGCAATCTCTTAACTACAGTATCGGCGGCCACGTCCTTTTGGGCGCACGCTTCCGTATTCCCCACATTCCTGTTGCAGCATACATCAACGGCAAGTACTACTTCGGCGGTGAATTCCCCGAAGAAATCACCCCGGGTCGTATTGCAACAGAAGCTGGTATCGGTCTTTCTTTCTAACAGCAATTTTTAATTAAGTGCGAATCCATAACAGGTAATCAAAATGACTCAAAACACTAGCAGCACTAGCATCCTCATTATCGAAGATGAAATCGCCATCGCCGAAGGCCTGGTTGACCTTTGCGAACTTAACGGCTACCGTGGCAAGAACGTCACCAATGGCGAAGAAGGCCTCGCAGAAGCCTTGACCGGCCAGTACGGTCTTGTCCTTTTGGACCTTATGCTCCCGGGTATGGATGGCTTTACCGTTTGCGACAAGATTCGTGAACAGGACAAGAGCCTGCCCATCATTATCCTTTCTGCAAAGAATGCCGACGAAGATATCATCAACGGCCTCAAGTACGGTGCCGACGACTACATCCCCAAGCCGTTCTCCGTTCCCATGCTGCTGGCCCGTATCGAAGCTGTGCTCCGCCGCAGCCGCCAGTCCCTTGAAAACGAAGGCAAGCTGGTCGCTGGCAACCTGAAGGTGAACTTCCGCGAGTACACCGGTTACCGTGGCGAAGAAGAACTTGCATTCACCCGCAAGGAAATCGAAATTCTCGAATACCTGTGGAACAACCGCGACCACGCCGTTCCCCGTGCCGAACTCCTCCGCAAGGTCTGGGGTTACGAAAACGCAGAATCCGTGGACACCCGTACTGTGGACATCCACATTACCAAGCTCCGCAAGAAGATTGAAGACGATCCCGCTCACCCGAAGCTGCTGGTCACCTTCCGTGGCGAAGGCTACCAGATGCGTTCCGCACCTGAATGCGCAAGGTAAGTCTTAGACAATTCAAGTCTTACGTTATTAAGCACCAGACTGTCATCAAAGAACGTCTGGTGTTTATTTGCATTTTCCTTGCCCTGGCAATCCCCATGACGATCTTCATGGTTCGAAGCTACGAGCAGTCCACAGCTCTCGAAGAAAAGAAACTTGAAGAAACCATCAGCAATGCCTACACCAACCTCAATGATATCTTTGCCAACGATATCAATAGAGAAAACAACCGTCCTTACAAGGACTACGGCATTCTGAAGTCAATCTCTGTGATCGGCGGTGACGCGGAACTCGTTTCCGAATTCGTGGCATTCCCCGATACCAGCGGTCCGTTCTGCGCCTACAACCCGCAGCTCAACTACTGTCAGAAAGGTCTGGTTGGTCATTTCCAGATTTCTCATAACGGTAAGCTGCTTACGCCGTTCTATCCGGACTCCGACACCGACGTGGGCCGTAGTTTCTGGGAAATTATTTCTCATGACCAGCCCCGCGCACGTAAGGCAACACACGACCTGATTCAGAACCTGCTGAACCAGCTGAACATCAAGAACAAGGCCGCCACCACAAAGATTCCGCTGCTTTCTGACACTACAGAAAACATCGATGAATTCACGGAGAACTACGTCAAGGATTCCAGCAGGCTCGGCGAAATCAAGATTCCTTCCCGTATTGAACAGACCTCCGAGGCAGAAGCATTTACCTACTGGGCAGAAAACGCCCGCATCGATAACGAAGTCTATCCTTACGAAGACGACGGTTACGAGACCGACACCAGTCAAGCAGAAATTCCCCACATGGAAACTATCCTGCAACAGCAGATGCTGACTGGCGGTACTAAGATTCCTGTGACCGTGTATAACATGCAGGTGAAGGCTACCGACGTGTACCTGGTGTTCTACCGACAAATCTTTATCGGTAAGCTTGCCGTGGTCCAGGGCTTTGTGGTGGACAAGGTTGTGTACCTGAACTACATGACCCAGGAACTCCACGACATGTATGCTAGACTGCCTTACGCTATCGAACTTTGGGAAGGCGGAAGCTCCGTCCTGAACCTTGGTTTCAAGAGCAGTCGTTACGAGCTCCAGGCCACTCGAAAGATGATGTCGCCCTACGAACGATTCACGTTCAAGATGTATACCGACAGCGCCGAAGGTACTTCTAGTCTCACAGTTATCTTGGCTGGTATTCTCCTGCTGATTGTTGTGGCTGTCTGTATGATTACCATCTACCGCTTTATGCAGAGCAGGGTGGCTCTGGCAGCAAAACGACAGGATTTCGTTTCGGCCATTACTCACGAACTTAAGACTCCGCTGACTGCCATCAAGATGTACGCGGAACTGCTACAGAACTCCTGGGTGGCAAGCGAAGAAAAGAAACAGAAGTACTACAACCAGATTGCAAGCGAAGCCGACCGACTTTCTCGTTTGATCCAGAACGTGTTGAACCTTTCGAAGCTGGATGGCAACCGCTGGAACGTGCAGTTCCGCAAGGAACGCCCCAAGGCTGTGCTGGACGACTTTATCGCCACCTACAGCAAGAACGTTGAAAAGCAGGGCTTTGAACTGACGGTCTCCGCAGACACCGACGCAAACAACGTGAGCCTGCTTATTGACCGCGACGCCATTATGCAGATCTTGATGAACCTGGTGGACAACTCCCTGAAGTTCAGTAAGAATGCGGAATACAAGATGATCAACATCGAGCTGGCCATTAAGGGAACCGACATGTACCTTGCCGTTCGCGACTACGGCCCGGGTATTCCGCCATCTGAAATGAAGAAGGTGTTCCAGGAATTCTACCGCGTGGAAAATGAAATGACCCGACAAACAAGCGGAACGGGTATCGGTCTTTCCATGGTGAAAAAGCTTTGCACTTTGTGTAACATGAAGATTGAGATTGAGAACGCAAACCCCGGTTTGAGGACAAAAATCCACTTCCCGTCGTTGTCAATCTAATGTGTGTTTATGTATTTTTTGGCTGCAAGGGCAAGCAAATAACCTGGCAACCAAAAAAGGGATGCTAAAATGACTCAAGAAGATATTCTACAGAATCCAACTGAATACGATCTTTCTATCGAAACCGTAGGTCAGGGTACACTGAAGTCCCCCATGAAGGGCATTCAGTTCGTTTCTGACAGCGAACAGATCAGCTTGACTACCGACGTCAAGCGCATGAAGCATTTTATCGAAAACAACATTCCGGTTCCCAGCCTCGAAGTGGCAGGCCCCCGCGAAACCATTTTCCACGACCCGGCCTGGACTCGTGCAGGCATCGTGACCTGCGGCGGCCTCTGCCCCGGCCTCAACAGCGTGATCAAGGGTCTCGTACAGACTCTCTGGTTTGACTACGGTGTACGCAACATTTTTGGTATCCCCTACGGTTACCGCGGTCTCAACCCCAAGTACGGCTACTCTCCCAAGGTGCTGAACCCGGACGTGGTGGACGCCATCCAGGAAGACGGCGGTACCATTCTCGGTAGCTCCCGCGGAAACCAGGACGCAGCCGTCATGGTGGACACCCTGATGCGCCTCAACATCAACGTGCTTTTCTGCATCGGCGGTGATGGCACTCTCCGCGGCGCCCACGACATTGCTGAAGAAGTTAAAAAGCGTAAGCAACCCATTTCCGTTATCGGTATTCCCAAGACTATCGACAACGACTTGAACTTGATTGACAGAACCTTCGGTTTTGAAACCGCAGTTCTCAGTGCCACCGACGTTATCACCTGCGCCCATAACGAAGCAAACGGTGCCTTCAACGGCCTTGGCCTGGTAAAGCTCATGGGTCGCGACTCTGGCTTTATCGCTGCCTACGCAGCTCTCGCCACCACCGTGGTGAACATCTGCCTCGTGCCCGAAGTACCCTTCACTCTTGAAGGCCTCTGCAAGGCTCTGGAAAGCCGCTATGACAACGGTAAGACTCACGCCGTAATCGCAGTGGCCGAAGGCGCTGGCCAGGAACTGTTCAACGACCAGGAAGAACGCAGGGACGCCAGCGGCAACATCCTGAAGAACGACATTGGTGAATTCCTGACCAGAAAGATCAAGGAACACTTCAAGAACGTGGGCAAGGAAATCAACATCAAGTATTTCGACCCCAGCTACATGGTTCGTAGCACCCCGGCAAAGGGTACCGACGCCATCTTCTGCTTCCAGCTTGCTGAAGCTGCAGTTCACGCAGGCATGGCCGGCAAGACCGACATGGTTGTGGGCAGCATGAACAACGTATTCTCCCACGTACCTATCGAATACGCTGTCAGCGAACGTAAGAAGATCAACCCCAACGGAACCCTGTGGCACGCTGTGCTGGGCATGACCCGCCAGCAGGACTACTTCTCCGGTAAGGGCAAGGGTCACAAGTAATTGGATCTATGCTGAAAAAAGACGAAAAGATTCTGATTCGTACAGCCATGATGGAGTACCGCAGCTTGCTGTTCAAGACCTATCATGGCACCGATGAAGAAAAGGCCAAAATTGCGCAAGTCAATCGACTGCTCCAAAACTGGAAAGTCTAGTTCATGAAAAAACTGTTTGTCATTTTACTGCTTCTCGCCGCCTGGGCAAGCGCAAACGAAGATCTTCGTGTTGCGGATTCTTGCTATGCCGCTAGGGCAGAAAAAGCAAACGGTGACAAGGCCGACAAAAAGAACGCCCAACTGATGACAGAAAAGTACAAGGCTGCCATGGCCGACGCTGCTGTCGAGGAACAGGCAACCGCAGGCTACGTCAAGAGCCTCTTCTTTACCATCCGCTTTACCAACATCGATAAAAGCAAGCGAATGAAGACGCTGGACGCTATGAAGATCGATAGCGAAAACGCCTACCACAAGTTCCCGAAGAACAAGGAAGTCGCACACGTCTACGCATCCATTCTCTCTATGTGGGGTAATGAACGCGGCGCCCTGACTTCTGTAAAGGAAGGCGTGGCAAACACCGTGCGTGACGTGGCTACCGCCGCCGAAGACTGGCAGGTTTTGGGACGCGCCCACTTTGTTCTGCCTTACGTGCCTCTGGTACTGCCTTGGCCCGACAAGAAGCTGGCGGACAAGTACCTGACCATGGCCATGCAGAAAGACCCGAAGGACTTGTACAACTACTACTTCTTGGCAGAACTGCGATTCGACCAGAAACGTTACGCCGACGCATTGGACTTGATCGACCGCGGCCTTTCTCGCGGCATCCGCACTAGCTCCTTCCTTGAAGACAAGCGCGGCCGCTGGCATTTGAAGGAACTGCAGAAGCAGATCAACGCCAAGCTGGATAAGAAGTAGCTTTAATGCTGGAAAGCGAAGGTTAAGTTGAGAAAAAGCTTTGTCTCTCCGCACGACTCTCTTCACGAATCTAAAAGAAAAGTCCTCGCAGTTTAATGCGGGGACTTTTTTTAATGCGATACGCTTAGGGCCGAACGGTCTTTCGACAAGCGTAGGCGACTCATCTTTATGAGTCGTCGAAGCGCGTAGCAATCGACGGCACACGTTCTTTTATGCGATAGTCGATTGCGGAGTCTCTAGGCCATAGCTTGAACGGCTGTCAATGCGATGGTGTAAACGATGTCTTCCACCAAGGCGCCACGGCTCAAGTCATTCACAGGCTTTGCGAGGCCCTGGAGCATGGGGCCGATAGCGATGGTACCGCGAGCGGAACGCTGCACAGCCTTGTAGCCGATGTTGCCGGCAGAAAGATCCGGGAACACGAACACGGTTGCCTTGCCAGCCACAGCGGAACCCGGAGCCTTCAGGGAACCCACGCTGGGAGTGGTTGCTGCGTCGTACTGCAGCGGGCCATCCAGAGCCATGTCGGGGCGGGCAGCCTTTGCGATTGCGGTAGCTTCCTTCACGAGATCTGCATCGGGACCCTTACCGGAATTGATGGTGCTGTAAGAAAGCATAGCCACGCGGCTGGGGAGGCCGAAAGCCTTTGCAGTGTCGTCGCACTGGAGGGCGATGCCGGCCAGTTCTTCGGCAGTGGGGTTCAAGTTGATGGCGCAGTCACCGTAAACGTAAGTCTGGCCGGGGAGGCACATGAAGAACACAGAGCTTACGGACTTGACGCCAGGAGCGCACTTGATAATCTGGAGAGCCGGACGGAGAGTATCGGCAGTAGAATGGATGGCGCCAGAAACGAGACCATCAACTTCGCCCATCTTCAGCATCATGGTAGCGAGGGTAACGTTATCCTTGAGGGCAGCGCGAGCCTGTTCTTCGGTCATGCCCTTGGACTTGCGGAGTTCCACCAGAGTGGGCACATACTTTTCGGCCAATGCTTCAGAAGGTTCAATAATTTCGATGCTTGCGGGGAGAGTTACGCCAACGGACTTGGCAGTAGCTTCGATTTCAGTCTTAGCGCCAACGAGAACCGGAACTGCAATGTTGCGTTCTACGGCGAGAACTGCAGCCTGGACGGTACGGGGTTCGGAACCTTCGGGGAGAACAATGCGCTTTGCAGCCTTGGATGCCTTCACCAGAAGGCCGGCGCGGAACATTGCCTGAGAAATCTTGCGTTCGGCAGCGGGTTCAGCCAAATTGCGAGCAATGCACTTGGGGCAATGCATGATGCGGCTGGGGCAGTACAAGTCAGCATCATCGTCACCGCAGAAAATCTTTGCGTCGAGAGCAGTGGCCAGCTTATCATTGTACTTATATGCAGCGGCAGCGCTCATACCCAGGGCACCTTCAACCACAACAACATCCACAGCGTCAAAGTCCTGGGCGATAAAGTCGGCAGCGATCTTTTCCATGAGAACGGCACTTTCGCCAGACTTCAACATGGCAACGGCAGCTTCGCCGTTAACGGACGGCTTGTAGGTAGCGGCCTTGAGACCTGCAGCGGCAACAGCGTCGCATGCTTCCTTGACCTTTGCAGCCATATCGGCAGCGGCAACGAGATATACGCGATTCATAAAAAACTCCAATTTTTAGTTCGTTTTTCTTGTTTTTACCCCTTAAAATTAAGATTTTACCCCCCCTTGTGGCACCCCGAATTTTCAAAAAAACACCTAATTTTTCACCCAATTGGGCATTCGAAATTTCTGTCCACATTTGCATTTCGTAACTCTTTGATAAGCAACAAGATGCAAAAACTCCCAGAACGTGCGTTTTTTATACAAAAGTTTACAAACCTTTAACTTTCGCCCCCTTTGGGCTTATGTTAAAAAAATTTATTTTTAGCGCGGGGTTAAATTTGGTTGTTTTGGTTTTTTAGGGAAACCTATAGGAGAGAATGGATGAGGTTCAGTAACCTTTTCCGGAGCTTGGCCGCTGGCTTAGCTCTGTTTGCAGTTTCTGTAAGTGCCCAAACTGTGGCAAAGGCTCATGTCATTTACGATGGCAGTGGTCTTTTTTATGCCGATAATGAAGCTAATTTCAAATTTAAAGCTCTTGATCAGAAGAGAGACGGCACTTATATCGTTGAATTTTCCGAGGAACGTCTAAAACCTGATGCTATCGAAGCACGTCGACTCCGCTTTGGCCTGCAGTGCACCGAAGGCAAGAACGATTGCGGCACCAAGCTCTACTCCGACGAATCTTCACTTCCGACCCTCAAGGAACTTTTCCCAGATTATGTGTACCAGGAAAAGGATCAGCCCGTTTATGAAGTTTGGGTGAAAGTTACCAAGGACGGTGTGGAAATTCTGCCCGGCATTCCCGAAGAATACGTCGTCCCCGATTCCGTAGACAAGGTTATCCGAGTTTTCCCCTCCTGGAGCAACACCTCCGCCATCATGAGCATCGACGGAAAGGACCACAGGATGGTCACCGTCCCCAACTACTGCGGTTGGTTTGAAGCTGCCGTAAAAATCGTACCCAAGGACTTCTACGTTTCCTTTAGACAGACCATCGGTGACACCTACATCGGCGCCGACGGTATTTCCCACCAGCCCATCGCCATCGAAGACGAAATCAAGCTGGATTCCATCATTGCACTAAGCGACACCATTTGGATTTTGGCAAAGAACGGCTTCCCCGATATCTATGGTGAATATCCCGGGGAACTGGGCGATTGCCCCATCAAGAATCTTCCCGTGATGATGTTCGACTGGCTCCATGGTTCCGGATCTGACAGCGAAAACGCAAAGGCACAGGCAGGAACAACAAGCCAGGACTTCGGTACCGGCGGATGTAAGGGCGAAGACAACGCCTACAAGGCTCGCAAGGGCATGGTTGAAACGAACCTAGGCGCCAACGGAGTCCCTGTTCGAGCAGCCAACTTCCCCAAGGAATGTGAAATCACAGACCATCTGGATAACTGGTTCCTCCCCGAAGTCGTAGCGAAGGATGCCGCCGGCAAGGAATACACCAACGTTACCTGCCGCGACCTGACCCTCTCCCTGGATACTGCAGGTTTCTGGCTCGCCCAGATGGACGTGGACAGCCCCGAAAAGGGTATGTTCCTGTTGGATGACTTTGATTACCTGGACAGCGCCAAGACCGTCAAGAATCCCCATTACGACGCCATCAAGACCGAATACGGAACCCACAACTACGGTTTCACCATGAAGGTCCAGGCTCAGTTCGACTACGTTCCCGGACAGAAGTTTGAATTCTTCGGTGACGACGACGTATGGGTCTTTATCAATAACAAGCTTGTGGTGGATATCGGCGGTCAGCATCACCGCGTCAGCGGCAAGGTGAACCTGGATACCATCGGCCAGAATACTGGCGATACCCTGGTTCCGGGCCAGACCTACCCCTTCCACATTTTCTATGCTGAACGTCACGAGAAGGAATCCAACTTCAAGATGCGTACGTCCATGGACCTGCGTTCCGACGCCAGCATGTTCCTTACCGACCTGGGCAGCACCGACGAAGTTATCAAGAAAGAAGTTTGGCAGATCGTTCGCGAACGCGCCCTGGCCTGCGATTTCTCCAGCAGCCCGGAAAGCGAAACTACGGAACGCGGCCCCTCTAACTTTGTGCTTTACGGCAAGAGCCTGGCTAAGAGCGGTGTAGAATTAAAGACCCTGGATTCTCTCTACTACAAGGGCATCAAGGTCCAGAACGGCTTTACCATGATTACCATCGACCTGACGGCTATCGAGCACGCACAGAGCCTGCCGCCGGGAACCTACTATGTTCGCATTACCCTCAAGGAAAATCCCGACGAATACAAGGACGTCTATTTCACTATTCCGCCTTACGCACTGCCGAACCTTGCATATGCAACCGTCAAGGATTCCAACTACAAGGTCATCGATTTTGACACCCAGGACACCACCTACTACACCCAGTACTGGAATGCCCTCGGTAACGACGTAAGCCGCGACGTTTCTAGCGACACACTGCCCATTAACCTGGACAAGAGCGAAAAGATGTGGGCAGGACGCTCCTACCCAGTAAACATCATGTACGCCGAAGACTGGGCAACCATCTACAGCGACATCGCCGTAAAGATTACCACGTCTACCGACTCCCTGATTCCTTGCGACTCCATGGGCAACCCCATTGACGAAGTCATCCTGATGGCCGGCCACGCACACTTCTTTGTGAAGGCAATCGGCGAAGTAGTGAACGGCACACTTACCGCAAGTACCGACGGCTCTACAAACAAGTCTGTAAAATGGACCAACATCAACATTGCAGTGCCCCCTGTGCCGCAGGTTGAAGTGGCCTACATCTTCGACCGTACCGGTGATGGACGCGCCGACAGTATCTGGATCCACTTTAACAAGCCTCTGGGCGGTCAAAGCGTTCTGGACTACCTGAAGTTCACCTTCGGTGCAGCCTACAAGACTGAATACCTGATGAACGGCGATACCTCTGCAACTAGTTACGTAGCCAAGTACAAGGATGGCGACAGCGTTGCAGTTCTCTACACTAAGGACGGCGAAGGCTTTGGAACCTCCATCTTTACCGGCGGCGCCACCAAGCCCTATTCCGGCAAGCTGGACCTTTGGTACACCTACACCGACGACGCAGGCAAGCAGACAATCTTCCCCATCGAAGGTGTCCTTACCGATAGAGTGGGCCCCGTTATCGTTGCCGCAGAAATTTCCTACATGACCGACGGAAACACCATGCTGAAGCTCTCCTTCAGCGAAGGCCTTTCCGGCGAAAATGCAAATACCGAGCTCTTTAGATTCCATTGCTGGAACGCAGACATTCTCGATTCCAACGTCAAGCAGGCAAGCGACATCGGAACTTCTCCTGCAAACCAGTGGAAGCTTGTGTTCCCCAGAGGCCTTGAAACCGACGTGATTCCGGCTGTAGGCGACTCCGTGCGTCTAACCCCGCCGTCTCAGCTGGGCGAAGCAGTCGACCTGCTGGCAATCGGCCCCCACGAAAACAATCCCTTTGTACGAATCACCGGCGAACAGAAGATTACTGTCTCCAGCCCCAAGTTGGTCACCCTGGATCCTGCAAACCCCGCATTCGAAGAAGCCCGCGAAATCATCAAAAGCGAAAACGCCACCGTGCCCAAGCTTGTGGATAATGAAAAGCCCCTCACCGTGGACCAGGTGGCCGAAAAGTACGGTACTCAGGGCCATTACCTGAGCGACTTGGATATGGGAACCTTGGTTGAAAACGAAATCGCCGAAATCGTGAAGGCAGTCCAGTCTACACCCAGCTACACGGACAACAAGGTCAAGGACCAGTCCGGCGCAATCCAGAGCTATACCATCGAACAGATCATCGAAAAGGTTAGCAAGGGCGAAATGAGCATCGATCAGGCCAAAAAGAGATTCGGTCTCGACGAAACCATCGTAAACGCCTATAGGAACGGACTTTTGACCTCCCAGAACGTCCATAACTATGCAAGCGGTAGCGAAGCCCAGATTCAGGCTATTATCGACTCCGTAGCCAGCCATACCGAGCTACACTACAAGACGATTTACTATACAAGCCTGGGCCAGTTCGTCAACGAAGACTCCGGTACCATCCGCTGCAGCGACAAGATTTTCGAAGATACCGAAAGCAAGACCTGCCGCGGAAGCAACGGCCGATTCTACCTGGCATGGAACATGCGCTCCGCTGACAAGCGTCTAGTCTCCACCGGCGTATACATTGCCCGCCTGGTTCTCCGCGTCAAGGTGAACGGCAAGATCCTTACCGACAGAACCCGCGACTTCCTGTGGGGAGTTCGCCACGGCAAGCTCAGCGTCTTCGACATCGACTACTAGCGAGACGTTGTTCCAAAAACGGAACTTTCGTTCCCGAAAACACACAATTTGCACGAAATGTCCCTATGCAACCCCTTTTGCATAGGGATTTTTACACTATAGAGCCATCTGGTTATTGTGATTTTCATCATAATAAGGTATTTTAAACATATATAAATATCAATTACGTCTAGAGGCAGTGCATAAGGATGTGGAGATCTAGTTGCCTCTAGAAGGAGAGAGATGGATGTGGTCGAATAAAATGTTCAAGGGATTAGCCCTTGTTCTCGCTTTTTGTGCCTCCTTTGCTATGGCACAAGGTTTGCAATTAAACGTTACCTACAACGGTACCCCCCTTTACTATAAGGTCGGGACTAACGGCTGTACCCAAGCCAAGACAACTACCCCGGAAGGCTATAGGATTACCATCAACACCGTGCAGGATGTTGCTGTCAAGCTGTATAGCGACAGGCAGTGCGCCAATAAGCTGGCCGAATCTACCACCGGCGAGCTTTTCGCTGAAGGCAAAACGGCAACCATAGCTATTTCTGCAGCCCCCGCTGCTAAGGACCCCAAGTCGTCCTCTAGCTCCGTCAAGTCCTCCAGTTCCAGCAGAAACCCCGGTGGAAACAATCCCGGTGGCAATACGGCTGCCGGCAAGACAATTATTCGCTTCCTCACTCCTTGGACAAACACTTCTGCAGTTCTTTTCGTGAATGGCGACTCCACCGCCATTATGACCAAGGTCAAGAACTATTGCGGTTGGTTCGAAGCCTCTCTCAATCCTCCTGCCGCTGGCCTTAATGTTCACTTCAAGCAGACCATCGGCTTGAACTATGTTGGCGCCGAAGGCATGGTCAACAAGGAACCCACCTCCGCTTCCTATATTAGCCTTGACTCCATTGCAGCCCTCACCGACACCATTTGGGTTCAGGGTTACAAGAACGATGTTCCCGCACTCTTTGCAAAGTACCCCGGCGTTCTGGGTGAATGCCCCCTCAAGAAGTTCCCGGTGACCGTATTTGACTGGCTCCATGGCAGCAAGGGCGACGGCGAAAACGGCAACGGCGCAAGCACATACGGCGTTAGCGCAGACTTCGGTTCCGGCGGATGCGGCGGCAGCAATGCCAAGGACGCCAGCGGAAACGGTTACATGAAAGGCATGGTGGAATACAAGCTCGGCAGCAACGGCGTACCTGTTCCCGCAAATCCGTTCCCCTCTGAATGTAAGCTTACCACCCATCTGGACAAATGGTTCCTGCCCGAAGTTGTAGCAAAGAAGAACGGTGTGGAATACACTAACATGACTTGCCGCGACCTGTATATCTCTATGGACAACGCAGGTTTCTGGCTGGCAGAAGTTTCCAGCAACACTATCTCCGAAGGTAACGAAAAGAACAAGGGCGGTATGTTCCTTGTTGACGATTTCGAATTCCTGGACGACGCTCAGACCGTCAAGAACCCCTACTACGACCGTTTGAACGGTAGCGGTGGCTATCATAACTTCGGTTTCGCAGTTAAGATCCAGGCAACCTTCGAATATGTTCCCGGTCAGTACTTCGACTTCTACGGCGACGACGACGTGTGGGTGTTCATTGACAACCGCCTGGCCGTGGATATCGGCGGCCAGCATAGACAGGTCGCTGGAGCAGTGGATCTGGACACCATGGGACTTACTGTGGGCCAGACTTACAACTTCCACATCTTCTACGTAGAACGCCATACAAGTTCCTCTAACTTCCGTATGCGCACTTCCATCGACCTGCAGGTAGACGCCTCCATCTTTATCACTTCCAACAAGAAAGCAACTGCTACTGATTACAACGTTTGGCAGATCAACAAGAAGAACAAGCTCTCCTGCGGTTACGACGCAAGCAACACTGAAGTGGACACCACCGGCGGTGCCTCTACCTTCAGGCTTACCGGCGGCAACTTAGAAGAACCTGAAATCCTTGGAATCGGAACCCATTTCGAAGGCCTGAAGATCACCAGCGACTCTACCTTCTCCATTGACTCTGCAGCGATCGTTGAAGCAGCCGCCTTGGCTCCGGGCCACTACTTCCTGGAAATCACCCTGAAGTCCGACCCCAGCCAGACCACCACTATTGAAATCGTGATCCCGTCTTACCCGCTGCCCACCATCGCCTTCGCAGATGAAAAGTGGAAGGTCATCGGTAACGGTACCGAAATCTCCGGTAACCAGGCAACCATCAGCACTCTGGCCTACGAAATCTATCCGGTGAACATCACCTTCCTGGAAGAATCCGCCACAGTGAACGACTATAACAGAAAGATTTCTATCAGCGCCTCTAGCCCCCTGATCGACATTATCGACAAGGATGGCAACGTCATCTCCAAGGTCACCTTGGACGACAAGGCCCAGGCAACCTTCTACATCAGGGCAAACGGCGCAGTAAGCGGCGCAACCCTACTGATCAAGGGCACCGCAGCCAAGGCCTCCTACTGGAAGAACTTGAGCTTTATCGAACCGCCTATTCCTCGCATCACCTTAGCTGTTATCAGCGACCGCAACGGCGATGGACGCGGCGACAGCCTCTACGCAGAATTCGACAAGGACTTCGACAACTCCAACATTCTTGACTCCGTGCAGTTCACTTTCGGCGAAACCTTTGCAGTCATAAGCAGCAGTGACATCAAGAAAGTCGGTTCCAACAAGATCGTTGTAACCTCCAAGGGTGACTGCGGCGCAGAATCTATCTGCGGCTTCGGCACCAGACAGTTCACCGGCGGCGAGAACAGCGTTTACACCGGCAACATTGGCACTTGGGTCACCTACAAGGAAAACGGCAACACCCATAACCTTAAGACCACCAACGATCCTGTACAAGACGGCATCGGTCCTATCGTCGTGAAGGCAACTAAGGAAACCATGAGCGACGGTAACAAGAAGCTCACCCTGACCTTAAGCGAAGCCATTACCGACGATTCCCGCAAGGAATTCTACACTCAGATGTTCCAGTACATCTGCCCCCGTAACGGCGAAGACAAGGTTCCCGAAGATGCCGTACAGCAGGGCGGCAACGGCAAGACCGTTACCCTGGTGTTCAGCCCCTCTACCTTGGAATCTGTTTACCCCACCGATGGCGACCAAGTACGATTCACTCCGAACAAGTTCGCTGTGGACCTGAACGGAAACAATCCTCATCAGAATAACCCCTGGGTAACGATTATCGGCGACCAGGAACTTTCCAACGAGGCTCCCAAGGTCATCGCAGTCACCCCCGACAATCCCATCGTGGCAAATACCGCCGAAATCACACAGCCCGTTCTGATCACCGACACCAAGAAGGATGCTCAGGCCGTGGGTGAAGAACTGGGTGTTCAGGGTAACTTGATCGACTTCGACATTTCCAAGAACATGGCCGAGCAGACCACCAAGGACATTGCAAAGCTTGATGCCTACGTTGCAAAGCTTACTGGTTCTACTAGCGCCGACACCTCCTACGAAGTAACAGAAAAGACCCAGGCAGAAGCCGAGCAGCAGTTGTTCGCAGACATTACAACTGATGTGATTGGTGAAAGCTACGGCATTCCCGACGACATCGTCCAGGCAGTCAAGAACGGCGATATCACCGCAAGCAACTATAAGGATAAGATCAAGGACAAGACTGTTCTTAACACGATCAATAGCTTGATCAGCGAAAGCATCGAAAACAGCCGCGACTCTACCATGACCGTAACCCCGGGTACCGTCACTGGCTACGATGAAATCTTTGCACAGATCGCAAGCGGAGCAATCTCCGAAAAGGATCTTAAGAAGGCCGGTATTAGCGAAGTGGTAATCCAGGCCATCAAGGATGGAGTACTGACCACAGCAAACATCGAGGAATTCCGCAGCGGCGAACAGTCCCTGATCTCCGAGAACGCCGTGGCATTGCTCTACCGCACCCGCTACTACGACCACCTGGGCAACTACGTAGGCGGTACGTCTGGCACCATCAAGTGCACCGACGACATCTACGGAACCGGCGGTTGCCTCGACAACAAGGGTAAGCTGTTCCTGGCCTGGAATATGCGCGACGATAACGGCCGACTGGTTGCAACCGGCATCTACATCGCCCGCCTTGAAATCAAGATCAAGATTAACGGCAAGGTCACCACAGAGCAGGTCCGCGACAAGCTCATGGGCGTCCGCCGCGGAAAGAACTAACCAACAACAGTTGCAAAATTCTTCATAAGAAACCTCCCTTTGCAGGGAGGTTTTTCTTTTGAACCAATAGTCAAAATTCAAAAAAAAAGAACCCCGCCGAATAGGCGAGGTCCTCTTCAAGTCCAGCGACTTCAGCAAGGAATTAAACGAAGTTGTAAAGGTCTGTGATGTCTTCGTTGTTCTTGTCGTACATCCAGAACTGGTTCACGTGGGCATGTTCATCTTCCACCAGGTTGATGGTCATACTGTGCTTGTGTTCCAAGTAGTTGAACATACGGTTGTGATCCTTGCAGAACACATCGACCACATAGGGGCTAACCACGAGGGTAACTTCGCGGAGCTTGCCCTTGGCCTTGGCGCGAGCCATCCAACGGTCGATCATGCCAAGAGTGCTTTCCAGAGTTGCAATGCGGCCACCGCCACAGCAAACCGGGCAGACAGCAGTCTTTTCGGTCATGAGGTTTACGCGGACACGCTTACGGGTCACTTCCATGAGGCCGAACTGGCTAATGGGGGCCGGCGTAATCGGGGCCTTGTCGCGGCGGATTGCCTTGCGGAATTCCTGATAGACGGTCTCGTTATCCGCATCGGTCTCCATATCAATGAAGTCGATGATGATAAGACCGCCCACGTCACGGAGGCGCAGCTGCTTTGCGATTTCGTGGCAGGCATCGATATTCGTTTCCAGAATGATCTTGGCCTGATCCTTGCCATGAACCTTGGGACCAGTGTTCACGTCGATAGAGACGAGAGCTTCGGTCTGTTCGATGACCAGGTTACCACCGCGGGGCAGCGGAACGGTACGCTGCAGGGAGCGAGCGTAGTCGTTTTCAATCTTGAAGTATTCGAACAGGCTTTCGTTAGAACTCCACAGCTTCACCTTGTCCAGCTTGTCCGGAGACAGAACCTTGAGGTATTCGCGGAGAGCGAAGTATTCGTCGCGATTGTCGATATACACGTAGTCGGTGTTATCGCTGAAGTATTCGCGGACAGTCTGTTCGATGGAATCGGATTCCTCGTAGATGCAGGTTTCGGCAGGCTGGTTCTCGAAGTTGTACTTCGTCTGTTCCCACTTGCTTTCCAGTTCACGCATCTGCTTGTTGATTTCGAATTCGGATTCGTTCAAGCCGTTGGTACGTACGATATAGCCCACATCGCGACCCTTCAGGCGGCGGACCACCTTCTTGAATTCGCGGCGCTTGGCCGGATCACGTTCACGCTTGGACACACCGATAAAGTTGGTACCCGGCATGCAGACCAGGAAACGGCCGGCAAAGCTGAGATGAGTGGTCAGACGGGCACCCTTGGTGCTGATGGGTTCCTTAACCACCTGGACCATGATTTCCTGGCCTTCGTGGAGGATTTCATCAATAGGCACTTCCTTGGAGGAACCGCCTTCGTCATCATCGTCACCGTATTCGCGACGAAGCAGTTCGTTGCGATCGACGGCGTCTTCCTGATGGAGGAAGCCGGCCTTCTCCAGGCCGATGTCAATGAACGCAGCCTTCAGTGCCGGAAGCACCTTCTGGACCACGCCCTTATAAATATTGCCCAGAACTCGATTAGAAGAAACGCCTTCCACTACCAATTCGACGAGTTCACCGTCTTCCATGATAGCGATACGCTTTTCATAAGGCGTCTTGCTAATCAAAATCCCGCGCTTACACTTATTTGCCATTAAAACTCCTAAAAGTTCGACAAAACTTGATAGACACGATAATAGATTTTGGCCCCAAGACCGGTCCAAAAGTATGGGCCCTGTCCGAGCCCCGCGCGCTTCTTGACGGAAAGTACCGACTGCCTGCCAACGCGAGACCTGGGGACCATAAATATATAATATGATTTTTATGCGGGGGAAGCCTCCCCCTCGCTCAAGCCCTTTTTAAGGTCTTTTGCTACCCCCTCTGCGGGGGCACGCCCCCGCAACGCCCCCAACCGTTGACAAATTGTACAACATATTTTTCAGCCAGCGCATCAAAAAAGTTTCGCCAAAGTCTATATTCTAACCGTAAGGAATTTGGGAAACCAGGAGGCTCTATGTCCATCAGGAAACATTGGGGAAAAATCACCTTAGGCATTGCGGCAAGTTTTTGGGCCGGCTGTAACGATAGCGGCACCGAGGCGGAATACATCCAAGGTGGCGAAAACGTCTGCACAAACGAGCAAAATGAAGAATGTGGCGGTGGTGCTGTCATCGCACTCTATGGCGTCGCCCCCACTTATGACATCAGCTCCAGCAGCATAACCGGTGACTGCACCGAAGGTAACTGCGCAGAGTCTTCCTCCGGCATGGGAGAATCCTCTTCCAGCGTCAATAGCGAATATCCCTACGTGCTCTATTCCGATCCCTCGGTACACTGCAAGGACTCGTCCAGAACCGAATTCGTTACATGCGCCACCAGCAATTCCAAGATCAGTGACATTGACGAGCCAGCGCCATTATACGGAGTAACCGCCCCGGTATGCACGCCGCACCAGTTTACGACATCCTACATCCAGTGCGATAACGGAGAAACACTCACCTACGGCTATAAGAAAAAGGACGACGTTATTTACACCCCCGAAGAATACGAACAAGTATTCGGCAAGGAAAATCCTGGCGATTCCGCCGACCAATAAGCAGCCTTCAGATGGCCCTGCTCCTCACCATCATATTCTTCGCCTGGTTCATCAGCAATATTGTCCGCGGTAAGGTTTCATACCAAAACTTCGATATTGAATTCAGAGAACATCCGGTGCAGTTCATCATCATCCAGATTTTCATCCTTGGATTCGGGCTATTCTGCCTGAACCGCTTTCTAAACGAGTTCGGAATCTACATCACCAAGATTTTTTCTTAATTCAAATGAGTGGGCGGGGCGCCGGCACTATTTTTTATAGCAGCCTGCTTGGTAGCCACGATCTTGTCTGCAATGGTACGAGCCTTTTCTGTAAGCCAAAGCCAAGAAGTTGTGGCTTCGCTGTAGTCGGCTTCGCCATACATCTGCACGCGGCCATCACGACGAAGCGATTCCACCTGACGCATGCCCTTCACATCGCCCTTGGGGTACACGGCGAAGGTGCTGCCTCCATTGTAATTCAAGATGCTGAATGCAGGGACGTCGCTGGGACCGTCGGCGATGTACACCATGTTCTCGAAGGGAACGCGGCGGCTGGCGCGGGCGATGGAGGAGTTGACGTCGATGGTTTCGGGATACTTGTTGGAACCCTTGTTGATCTCGAAGAGGTAGCGGGTCTTGGAAGTGTTATCCAGGGCGCAAGCGATTTGGGTGATTTCTGGTACTGTAGCAGAGCCTGCTTCGATTGCTTCGCCCTTCGGGCTCGCAATGACATCAGAAGCGAGAGCTGCGCAAGAAAGTTTACTTTCTTGCATAGCCGAGCTGACATTGTCATGCGCTCGCGCAATGACATCGGTTTCTAAGAAGCCGGGCTGGAGAACGTCTTCGATGAATTCGCAGCCGAAGATTCCATCTACGAAAGGAGCGATGGCGCTGCCCTTGATAGTCTCTGCAAACCCAGTACTAACAACGTAATGTTCCAGGCGAATATCGAAGGCCTTGTACTTGGGGTCTTCTTCAATCAGCTTTTTCACTTCGCCAAAGAAATTCGGGAGGCCCGGATAGAACGTCAGTTCCTTGCCGAATTCACGAAGGAGTTTGTTGTTCAAGCCCTTGAAAAGCCCTGCCTTGACGTAAGTCAAGATGTGGTTCAGATAGCTGGTATCTGCATTGATAGAAATTCCCTGGGCGCCGTAGCGAACCTTGAGGGCGTTGACTTCCTGCCAGAACTTGCCGCCGTCTACGTTGTAGTGGCGGAACAAAGGGTCTTGCATATAGGAGCTGATAAGGGTCTTGTCGCAGTCCCAAACCATGGCGATGATGTTCTGTTCAAATGCTGAATTTGCCATATGAACTCCTTTTTAAGTCTTGTTAACTCCGCTTCGATTGCTTCGCTACGCTCGCAATGACAAGCAAGCCGAGAGCAGCAGAAACAAGTTAGCTTATTTCGATTGCCGAGGCGCAGCAAGTCAGGCACGAAGTGCCAATGACACCTTTGGTGTTACTTCGTAATAAAGAAACTTTCCGGGTTGACGGATGTGCCGTCCAAGCGAATCTCGTAGTGAAGCCCAATGCTAGATTCCGTGCCGCTTTCGCCGATGATAGCGATAGGCTGCCCACGCTTCACCTTGGCATTCGCTTCCACCAGGTTCTTACCGAGGTGCGCGTAGAAAGTCTTCACCTTCTTCGTATGTTCAATTTTCATAGAAAGCCCAAAGCCGCGATGCTTGCGAACTTCGGTCACAACGCCAGCGCCTGTGGCATAAACCGTATCGCCTTCCACTGCAACATAGTCAATGCCACGGTGGGGCAAGTCCTGGTCCGTAAAGGGATCGTGAACCATTTCAAAACGCTTCTTAATAGCGTGGCCGTTCTTCATAGGGTGAATCACCGGAATCTTTGCCGCCAGCGTAGAATCCGTTTCCAACGCAGCAATCAACTTGCGGAAAGAGCTTTCAATTTCCTTAAGGCCCTTGCGCTTTTCCAAAGTCTTTTCTTCTTCAGCAATTGCAGATTCCAGGGTAAAGCCCAAGCCGCCAGACTTCATGGTGCTATCGCGGAGCAGGCGGGTCTCCTCCACCTTGAGGATAGTCTCGTCCACAGAGGCGCGGATGGTGGAAAGTTCCTTCTTGATGGCCACATTCTGGCGATGGATATCCGTAATGTTTCCGCTCGTTACGTTGTTCAAAATGCTTACAGGAGAAAACATGATAAAACCGGCAATGCCGGCCACAACGCAGACAACAGAAATAATAGCCCCCGCCAGGGAGACCTTGTAATTCTTACCCGAGTTTGTCTTACTCGGGAATACATGGATCTCAAGTTTCTTCATCTTCGCCCGGATTCTCGATTCGGTTTTCCAGAGACTTGATGCGACGCTTGCGCTCTTCGATGGCGCCCAGCAATTCTACCACGGAGGGGTCGTCCTTGATGGCAGCCAGCAGGCCTTCCTTGACGGCCATGTGGAGCTTCTGACCCAGGGTCTGGAAGTTCTTTTTCAGTTTAGATTCCTCTGTAGCCAGTTCCACGCGCAGTACAGCGGAGGAGGCCGCGGACATAGCCTTGTTTTTGAGCTTATTTAGAGGTGTTTCGTACATAAAAAATTTCCTTGTTCGATAAATAAATTAGTTTTTTATCCGTAACAAAATTGGAGATTTTCTATGAGCCGTCGTGATCGTAGACATGCAAAGCAAGAAGTCAAGAAATTTACGCCCAAGAAGAAGAATGCGTTGAACACATGGGTAATCGCTGCCCTTGGCGCTCTCGCTGTCGTTTTCTTTGTCGGCACAATGTTAATCCAGAGAGGCTAAAATGAAGTTCGAGATCAAGAAGTCCGTCTTGCAGGAAGCTCTGCAAACCGCAATTACTGCAATTCCTAACAAGTCCACCCTCCAGATTCTGAACAACTATTCCCTCCGTCTGGAAGGCAATATTCTCGAAATCTGCGCTACTGACTTGAACCTTGGTATCAGGACCAAGCTTGAAGTCAACGGCGAACGTGACGGCGAAGTCGTCATCAACGCACGCAAGTTCTCCGAACTCATCAAGGCTTTGGTTGACCCCGCTATTGAAAACATCAGCATCGACGTTCAGGACTACCTGACCAAGATCAAGTGGAGCGAACGCGGCCAGGCCAGCATCATGGGCTTCGACGCAAGCGACTTCCCTCCGTTCCCGGAAGTGGAAGGCACCACCTTGACCTTCGCTGCAAGCGAACTGGCATTCCTCGTTGAAAAGACCGCATTCGCAGTTTCCAACGACTCCACCCGTCAGAACCTGAACGGCGTCTATCTCGAAGCAGTGGACGGCAAGGTTTCCATGGTTGCAACCGACGGTCACCGTATGGGCCGCGCAAGCATCGACCAGGAAGGCGCAAGCCTCGCCAACGGCGTGATCATTCTGCCCAAGGTTCTCCAGCAGATTTTGCGCATGGCAAAGAACGACGAACAGATCGAAGTTCGCACTACCGATACTCACATCTTGTTCAGCACCGGTTCTACCCAGATCATTTCCAAGCTGTACGAAGGACCGTATCCTAACTACCGCGCTGTGATTCCGCAGAACTTTGAACGCTCTGTTCAGGCTAACGCCGTTGAACTGCAGAACAAGGTCCGCAGCATCCTGCCTATGGCAAATCCCCGTACCCATCAGATCCGTTTCCAGATCGATGGCAACCTCATGGAACTGTCTGCTACCGACCCGGATGTTGGCGGTGATTCCCGCGAAGCTCTGGCTGTAACTCACAGTGGCGAAGGCAGCTTCAGCATCGGTTTCGACGGTCGCTACATTTCCGAAATTCTCGGTATGTGCAAGAGCGAAGAAGTTGTTCTTAAGATGAACACTCCCATTGGCGCTTGCATTATCGAACCGGTTGGCGACAACATGGGCTTCAGCTTCCTGCTGATGCCGCTGCGTTTGACCGACTAGTCGATCAGCGAAAGCAAGAAATTAAAAGTCCCGCCCACAAGGCGGGATTTTTTGTTTGCGAGAAACGCACCGTTTGTTAATTTATATGTAATTTCTAAAATCGTTCCACCCACTTGCCTTTGGCACAGGCCTTCTCATAGATCGGGGCAATCATTCCATTTTCTTTCATGGACCAGATTACAAGATAGCTGGAGCACATGTCCGCTAGGTGAGCGCAGTAACGGGCCTTGGCGTAGGAATGATGCTCGGAATTAAAGCAAGAGACAATAAGCAGTTTTCGAAAGCGGATGGCTCGCTTACAAAACTCCGGCAGTTTCGGCGGAAGGCTGCAACCCATAAACCACACCGCATAACCGCCGTTCTTCAGAACGAAATAAAGGATTTCGCATTCCGCCTTGGAATGAAACGTACCTACAATACAACGATGTTCCTTACCTTTTTTCATAGCCCACTGTTCACGAATAATCCCAACCGCAGGGTCATCAGAGCGCGAAGCAAAAACACCAATGCGCGACAGTGGTTCCGTAAGCAGTTTCTTGTTGCCGACGCATTTCATTCCAACCATTTCAAGTCCCTTCATTTTTCCTCCTTGTGTAAAACCTCGCGATGTGTCGCGACGATCATTGAAAACACATTTGATTAAATGGTCGTCTGTTTCAACATCGCAAGGAAGCGTGAATAAAAAAAGACCGCCCTGCGGTCCTCCGACAAATTACGGATTCTAGCAGAAAGCGATCTATGAACTATGTGAATGTACAAGGCAATATAGCAAATATCACCTTATGCAAACCAGAAAACTCATTTTTGGGAAAAATGCAACTTTTCTTGCTAGCTACCCGGCAAACAAGTTAATTTGTTCAAAATCTTTGTCACTAAACGGGGAAAAATAAACGAATAGTGACAAAAAAAATAAAATCACTACTTCAAAAAGCAGTTTTTTTTCAAAAACTAGTTCTTAACGCATCTTACAGAGCGGGCGCTCCCTTTGTCAAAGGAATTCAGTCCTGCAACAGGGCTGCTGAAATCTAAGAAAAGATATTGGGCGAAGGCAGGTTCCTGGGCGTCTGTGGTAGCGCTCCAGAAATAGGCGTAGCCGCCAATTCCATCGAACTTACCAACTGCGGAGTTTCCGTCGGTGGATTCCGCGGCAGACATGTAGCCCGCAGGCAATGCCGCGAAACCCACAGCGTCTGTACCATTACCGTTCTTGAACCAGCCGGAGGTGGACTTAAGAAGCTTTCCAACAGTTGTAATGTTCGAGGCTTGGGCCATTGCTGCGCCACGAACATCTGCGGCCATGACCGCCATAAGCATGGCGTCAAATTCCTCTGCAGTAGGCAAGTGCCAGCCAGCAGGACACGCAGACTTCGCGGCCTCCCAGGTATAAAGGCGGCCGTATTCCTTGCATTTGCGGTTGTCGCCTTCGGGGCAGAAACTTCCTGACTTCAAACTTGCGGCAAAAACATCGCCGGCACCATCGCCAGCATAGTTCAGGTTCTCGGCCATCCAGGTCACGCCGCCGATTTCAACCATGTCGTAGCTCTGTCCGTCACGATCATCCGTAAAGGAATCGGAGCACGCAACGATAGCAAGCACAGCCGCCATCATAGACATCGCATAAATCATTCCCACTAATTTGTTCATTCTTCGCTCCGATTTTATTATTCTACATTCTATATATAATTTTTTATGCGATTCCTGTATATTTGAGGAGCCCGTCTATAGTATGACTTTTCTTATTATCTCATTTATCATCGTGTCCTTCATTATTGTGGGATCCGACGTTTTCGTCGCCAGATTCAAAAAAGAAAAGTTAAAGCAAATTGAAGAAGGCTCCCATAGAAAGGCTGCCGAAAAGGCCCTGAAGGACTTGATGAAAGAGATGCAGGTCACTCAGGTGGACACCAAGTCTGTAGGCGGCCACGAAACTTCCACTGCAACCAAGGTCGCGCCGGAAAGCGTCATTGATCCGCTGTTGGCCAAGTACATGCAAAAGCTGGACCCTACCGTAAATGCGCTGGTCAATTTCTTCCAGGACTTTTTCCAGTTTAACGGCGTGGGCGAAAAGATGCGTATGCACATTGCCCATCACAACGGCAGCAGCCCTGCCGATGAGCTGGCAACCATTTTCCTGACGGACCTGGCATACATTTCCAAGAAGCTTGGACACCCCGTAAGTATGCAGAATCCTGAATCCTGCGGGTTCGTGACCCTGATGCTGCGTTTGCGTTCTGCAGCGCCCTGCGATATTGACTGGAAGCGTTTGACCGTGCAGACCATCGTCAACAACGAAATTGATCTTGACGCCATGGTGCTTGACCTTGAAAAGAATCGCGAAGCTCTGGACCGCGCCGGCGATAGTTTCTTATTCCCCTCTGTATTTGTGGAATTCTCCCCGGACGCAACAAAGAAGTATTTGCGACTGATGTATGATTTTTCTGCGGCGCTGGCAAACATCGACGGCAAGCTGACTATTGCAGAAATTCAGTGGCTGCAGTTCATGGAAAGATACATCGGCAGTAACCGTTTTGAAAACCGCGCTCGAGACGTCAAGTTTACGCCTCGCGAAATCAAGTACAAGGACGCAGGCGATCCAAGCGACGAGATGGACGGTGCCGCCCTCACCGCAAAGGTAACCGCATTGACCGCAGAGCAATGCGCCGTAGACGCGGAAAAGCAGTTGAATGCGCTGGTAGGTCTTGCATCCGTGAAGCAGGAAGTAATCACCTTCCGCAACTTCCTGAAGATCCAGAATGAACGTCGCAAGAAGGGTTTGTCCGTTCCGCCTACTTCCTACCATCTGGTTTTCTCCGGAAACCCCGGCACCGGAAAGACGACCATCGCCCGCATCATGGCGCAGATTCTCAAGTCCCTGGGAGTGATTTCCAGCGGACACTTGGTAGAAGCATCCCGCAGCGACCTGGTGGCAGGCTACATGGGGCAAACCGCCATCAAGACCAACAAGGTCATCGACAGCGCATTGAATGGTGTACTGTTCATCGACGAAGCCTATACCCTTTCCAGAAGTTCCGAAAACGACTTCGGCCAGGAAGCCATCGACACGCTTTTAAAGCGTATGGAAGATGACCGCGATCGCCTTGTGGTGATTATCGCAGGCTACACCGACGAAATCAAGAACTTCGTAAATTCCAATCCGGGCCTTGCATCTCGTTTCAATAGGTACATTGAATTTCCGGATTACACCGAAAGCGAACTGGAAGAAATTTTCGAATTGCTGGTGGACAAGTACGATTACGTTTTGAGCGACTCTGCACGAACTGCCCTGAAGCAGACCATTGCCAAGGCTGTGGCAGAAAAAGACGCGGAAGCCTTTGATGCAGGAACCGTCGCCGGAAAACGTTCTCATTTCGGCAACGGCCGCTATGTGCGAAACCTGTTTGAAAAGACCATCGAACGCCAGGCCAATCGTTTGGCAAAGGTGGAAAATCTCGGTCAGATTAATATCAGCGAAATTGACGGCAGGGATTTTTCTTAATTCAAACGGGGAACCACGCCGAGGGTCAAGTGTCTGAAATTTTCACCAAGTACATCGCCAACGAAGAGCATTACAGCGAAGTCATCGAGCGCATCGCAAAAGTTCGCGACACCCTGTGGATCGGTACCGCCGACATCAAGGATCTGTATGTAAAGCAGAACGGCGAGGCCATTCCCCTGCTGGGGCAAATCGCAGGCCTGCTGAAAAAGGGCGTGGGCGTGCGTTTGGTTCATGCCAAGGAACCGGGCCCAAATTTTCGCGAGGACTTCGACCGATTCCCGATTCTCGCCACCGATTTGGAACGAGTGCTTTGTCCGCGAGTGCATTTCAAGATGGTCATCTTTGACCTGGAAGTTGCCTATATCGGATCCGCAAATTTGACAGGTGCGGGCATCGGCATGAAAAGCGCTTTAAAACGAAACTTCGAGGCAGGCATTCTCACCAACGACCCGCAAATCGTGGAAGCCGCCATCAACCAGTTTGACACCCTATGGATGGGCGCCCACTGCAAGAACTGCGGAAGGCAGGAATATTGCGGGGATAGGATTAAGTAGGGCTAGGGATTTTTGACGCAGCGGACAGAGAAGAAGGCGAGGAGCTTAACGTAGCCGCCCACGTCGGCACCCTCGCCGCTGTAGTACAACTTCAGGCCGTACGCGCCGTCACTAGTGAACTCCGTAGAGGACCAGAAGCCCGCGTCGTTGCCCCCGCCGAGGAAGTAGTCGATGCTGCGGGCGTAGCCGCCAGCGGGCAACGCCCCAAAGCCGAGGCCGTCTGAACCGTTGCCGCTCTTGCCGTCATATTCATTCCAATTCCAGCCAGTACTAGACTTCAACACGGTTCCTGCCTTCTTAATATCACCAGCCTTTTGACCGGCCAGTGTTTTAAGGTCTTCAAATTCCTGGTTATTAGGAAGGTGCCAGCCATCCGGGCAAGCGGTAACGGCTTCTCTCCAAACATAAAGGCGGCCATACTTTTCACAGTTTTCCGGCTTGTTCTCGTAGCACTTGCTTTCGCCTGTCTGATAGTTCAGGTTTTCTGCCATCCAGACCTGTTTGCCGATTTTCACAGTCTTATAGGTCTTGCCATCACGGCTATCCTTCATTGTCCCTGCATAACTTGCCGAAGCTGCCATAAGCACAATCAGAGCAGCACCCATCTTTGCAATAAAATTCTTCATAGGATTTACTTTATTTTGTACAAGGTTATAATAGAAATTTTGTCTAAAATTCCATCGTCACTTCATGATTTCTACAAAAAAAAGCCATGCTGACTACTTTCAACATGACCTAATTCAAAAATCCAGTTTCTTGATGCGAGTGCTGCCTTTATAGATTTTACAAGAGCGCTCGTACCCGTTCTTCGGACAGCTTAAGGACCCTGCAGATTTTTTCAACAGAATCACCATCCTGAAGCATTTCCCGAGCGGAGGCAAGCTTTTCTTCTTCAGCCTTCTGCCGTTCCAGTTTGCGACCTTTCGCTTCGCCGCGTTTTTGAGCATTCTCGCGGATCTGCTTCTCGCGGGCACGACGGACATCACCTGCACTAACAAAGCCTAGCCTTTCTCCTAAACTCTTGAATGCCATCTTCATTTTCTCCAAAGTTTCTTCGGTGATGTACTCTCCTAAATATAACTCAATTTTTTGGGCAAGGGTAGTCCCCCTCGCATTTTCCATTTTCCTGAAAAGAGGCTCCATATCATCCAGGACCGCGGAAAACTTGTCCGCATCAAAGGCGTACTTCATGGACATAAGCCCGATGGCTGCTTCAGCCGAATCGCTCTGCTTCAGGAGTTCGTCATCGACCTTCTTCAAATCCACAAAAGCACACTCAAAAGGCAATTCGCGCCCCTCAAAATCACCATGAGGCTTATTGCGATATTCAGCAAGAGGATCCCAGCTGTCTATTCCATTGTAGATGATAATCGCCTTGGTAGGCAACCACTTAAAAGTTGTGTTAGACTTATCCACCATCACGTTGAAGGCATAGCGGAAAGTCTGTTCCAGAACATTCGCCTTATGTTCGGACTTATGTTCTAGCAAAATTCCGAAATAGAAGTTCTCGCCATCCAAAGTTCTTGCTCTGAAGGCGATGTCTGCCTCGCCCCGCTCGTCCACATTGTCATAACGCTCCGAAATCTCCTCCAGGGAACTCAGGTCAACATTGTTCAGAATTCCTTTTACAGCCTCGTTGCCTTTGGATAACGTGCGCAACATAGCTCGGGCGTTGGCAGGATCACTATAGACAAATTTAAAGAATCCGTCGTGGTTACGTTTCATCTTCTTTTTATTCATTCTTTCTCCATAAAAAAAAGACCGCCTCTGCGGTCCACCGGAAAATTCCAGTTTCTGGCAGGAAAGCGATCTATTAACTATACCCTAAATATACAAATAGTTGGTGGTTTAGCCAATTTTGTTGCCATGCAAAAGGACCTTTTGTCAAAATGGGTTACTAAATGGGTAATATGAATACACAAAAAAGCCCGCAGCGTTGAACTGCGGGCTGTTTTTCACGCTACTAAGAGTTACTTTGTGAAGGCGTCGTAGATGGCCTTGATGGCCTTGTTCATGTCGTCTTCATCCACACCGGTGATGATGTTGATCTGGGAAGAACCCTGGTCGATGATTCGGACGTTGACGCTGTTTTCTGCAAGGGCGGTGAAGAGCTTTGCAGCAACACCGATCTTGTTGGTCATGCCATGACCCACGGTAGCGATGAGGCTGATGCCCTTGAAGATCTTGATGCGGTCCGGATGCATCTGCTGAGTGATGTCTTCCATGACCACGTGTTCAACGGCTTCCAGCTTCTTGGTATCCACAACGATGCTCATGGAGTCGATGGCGCTGGGGCACAGTTCGTAGGAAAGGCCTTCGCCTTCGAGAACGGCAAGCACGCGGCGACCGAAACCAACTTCCTTGTTCATCATGGACTTTTCGATGTAAATCATGGAGAAGCCCTTACGGCCTGCAACGCCGGTAATGGGAAGCTTGGTGGATTCCGGAGTGGGGCCGATGATGGTGCCGGCGTCTTCGGGGCGGTTGGTGTTGCGGATATTGATAGGAATCTTCTTGGCGCGGCAAGGAGCGATGGATTCGTCGTGAAGGACGCTTGCGCCGGAGTAGGCCAGTTCGCGGATTTCGCGGTAAGACACGTATTCGATGGGCAGCGGATTTTCGACGATGCGGGGGTCAGCCATCAGCATGCCGGAAACGTCGGTCCAGTTTTCGTAGGTTTCGGCGTCGATAGCGTTGGCGAGAATTGCGCCGGTAATGTCGGAGCCGCCGCGGCTGAAGGTCTTCAGTTCGCCACGGGTGTTGGAACCGTAGAAGCCCGGAAGAACGTAAAGCTTGTTCTCGTCGGAAAGGGCCTTGGCGATGGTTTCGTAGCTGGAAGGCAGAATGCGGTACTTTTCATCGAAGGTGATGATGGGGAAAGTATCCACGAATTCGGCACCCAGGTACACGGACATGACGCGAGCGCTCAGGTATTCGCCACGGCTTACGAGGTAATCGGTGGTGATGGATTCAACGTCGTCGCGAAGCTGCTTTTCCAGCTTGTCCAGGTCTTCGGCAACCTTGGGTTCAATACCCAGGTCAGAGCAAATTTCGAGATAGCGATTGCGGATCAGGTTCCAGGGCTGGGAGAAATCCAGGTGCTTGGAAGCGAGATCATAGGTGCTGTAGAGGAGGTCGGTCAGCTTAGTTTCCTTGGGATTGCGCTTGCCCGGGGCAGAGACCACAACCACCTTGCGCTTTGCATCGGAGGAAACGATGTTCTTGATTTTACGGAACTGACCTGCGTCGGCGACAGAAGAGCCACCGAACTTACATACGATTCTAGACATGTTTTTCCTTTGGGCCGCCGACCTCTCAGCTTCGAGCCTCGCGCCCCACTCGGAGCGACAAACCATCGACTCAAGCCTGCCTGCCTTAGCCAGCCACTTGTGAATACCCTGAAGCGCCTCCATTCTACGTACTCGAATGTAAAATCTTCAAGGCGGGCGTAAAATTAATAAAAAAAGTGGGTCTATTAAAGGGTTTGCTGCGTGTATAGTGCGGGAGGCCTTATGATAATCAAGGAAAACCTGTTAAAAATCGCGGCAAACTCTAACATTTCGGTACTGCTCCAGGGTGAATCGGGCTGCGGCAAGGAAGTCGCCGCACGTTACATTCACGGCAGGAGCGCTAGATCCAGGGGCCCGTTTATCGCGGTGAACTGCGGGGCCATCGCGCCCAACCTAGCGGAAAGTATCCTGGAGGGGGCGCGTAAGGGCGCGTACACGGGGGCGGCCTCGGAACAAGTAGGTGTGGTGCAGGCGGCCAGCGGGGGCACGCTGTTTCTGGACGAGATCGGCGAGATGCCCCTGGACCAGCAGCGCAAACTCTTGCGAATCCTGCAGGAGCGATCCGTTACCCCTATCGGCGGCACAAAGAACATTCCCGTGGACTTCCGCCTGATTTGCGCCACCAACCGCAATCTTCGTCAGGAGGTGGCCGCGGGCCGCTTCCGTGAGGATCTCTACTTCAGGCTGAACGTGTTCCCCATACAGCTCCCTGCGCTTAGGGACCGCGGCGACTTCGAGAACATCGCCCAGGAGCTGTGGGCAGAAGCGAACATGTCCATGACGCGGCCGCTGCCCGACTACAAGCCTCTATCGCTTGCGCCTGCGGAACTCTACAAGCTTAGAATGCAGCACTGGCCCGGCAACGTTCGACAGCTGAAGAACGTATTGCAACGCTACGCCCTGCTAAAGCCCTACGGAGTCCCCCTAAACGAAATCCTACAGGAGGAATTTTGCGACGGCGCACTTGGGGCGAGAAGCGCGGGCGGTGGAATTGGAGCAGGCGGTGGAATTGGAGCAGGCGGCGGACTTGGAACGCGCGGTCCGTTTGAAAACGACAGCGCACTACGCGAAAGCACCCGTTTCTACAGCGCCACCCACCGCTGGCAAATCATCCAGGAGGAACTCCACAAGAACAACTGGAACAGAAGCCGCACCGCCCAGAGGCTCGGTATCAGCCGCGGCTCCCTGAACTACCAAATAAAAAAACACAGCCTGGCAGAAGGCTGTGAAAATCAGATGTCTCAAACCGGTTGATGGCCACGACGTTTTAAACTAGAACTTCAACCCAACAGACACGTTGTGGTTGCCGCCTTCAAATGCCGGTCGAGGACTGTAACCATAGTCAAAGACAACCATGCCCACGTTCACGCCGATACCGCAGCTGATACCAGACTGAGTATCAGGACGGCGAGCATAACCTACGCGGAAAGCCAGCATATCGCGATACAAGACTTCGCCGCCAAAGAGCAGGTGCATATCCGTATCGGCACGTCGATAAAGGTCGAAAGAAGCGTGGGCACTCCACTTTTCAGCAAAGGGGAAGAAACCAGAAACGCCAGCCTGCAAGGCCATAGGTTCTGCTTCGTCGACGCCGTCGTAGTCACCCATGTAACCAAAATTGGTCAGGGTTGCACCGAAGGCAAAATGCTTGCCCACCTTGAAGGAGCCGCCCACATCGCCGAGAACTGCGATTGCGGTTTCGTCATCGATGGTCTGACTTGCAAAACGAGCCGTTGCAGCCCAGTTGAAAATCGCACCGCGGCTACCGACACCAGCCTGCAAGCTCCAGCCATAGGCGCCATAGTTGCCAGTCTGGTTGCCAAATTCATCGCGGCCTTCAATATCACCGTAACCGACGAAATCCACAGCGCCAGTGACAGCCATCTTGTAACCCTTGACTTCAACCGGATAACCATAGTAGGCAGAAACAAAGTTTTCAGTTGCACCAGAACCGAACATCAGGTGATTCAAGCCCAGTTCAGGTTCATTGACAGTGCTCATGGCCAACGGGTTGCGAGAAACTTCGGCAGCCCTAAAAGGATCGGCCACACCAGCGCCAGACATAGCGGCAGAACGGCCAGAAACCTGCATAGAAAGAAACTTCATGGTCACGCCACCAAGATCCACGTTCCAGTGCTCACCGGCAAGGGCGAGGGAACTCAAAACAGCGGTTGTTGCAAGAAGTTTCTTAATCATGGGTTTCAAAATACAAAAAAATGATCAAAGACAAGTCGAGTTTAAAGGCCAAAAGAGAAAAATCCCGCTATTTGCGCCAGCCTTCCATCACCTTGAGGCAGTCAGCCAGCAGTTCTGCGGAGCGTTCCTTGCCTTCGGTTTCCACGTAGCAGCGGAATTCCGGGGCGTTGCCACTGGGGCGCAGATGCACGATGTCGCCGGAGTCGAATTCCATACGGTAGCCATCCACCTCGTTGAGGCCAACCATCTTGCCGTGGAAAATGGGAGCGGGGCCGTCCTTGGGCTTGAACTTGCTGGGCTTTGCGGTGAACTTGCCGAAGAGCTTTTCGCCCAACTTCTGTTCACGGATTTCGGCAAGCTTGGCCTTGGAAATTTCGGTGGGGAATTCCTTGAGGCGGTCGCTAACGGTAAAGCGCTTGGGAAGCTTGCGTAGCAAGTCCACGACGCACATCTTCTGTTCGCGGACCATGACCATCACTGCAATCATAGGCAGCAATGCGTCGCGGGTGGGGAGCGCAGGCAGCGTGCGGGTAACGCCATCGTAGGCGGTTCGCTTCAGGTCGGTCTGCAGCAAAAAGCCGCCGTTTGCTTCGTAACCTGCGACGGACACGCCGGCGGCAGCACTTGCGGCGAGGCGGTCTTCTACGGAACTGGATGCGTCGCCTTCCATCAGGCTCTCCATGCCGGCGATTACATACGGGGAACCGATGCGGGTACGTTCAATCTTTTCGAAGCTGCCGCACTTTTCAAGAGAGGTATTGCAGCTGACGGGAGTAGCAATGCGCTTAATACCCAGAGCCTGGGAAGCGAGAATGCCAAGAACGTCACCGCGAAGCCACATGCCCACGTCATCGGCCAGAAGCGGGCGGTCGCTATCGCCATCGGTACTGAACACGGCATCCACGTAATCCTTGTGGGTAAATTCGCGGGCCAGTTCTTCATCTTCGGGGCGGATAGCTTCGGTATCCACCGGAACAAAAACGTCACTGCGGCCAAAAGGCTTGACACAGGCGCCAAGGCTTTCAAGAACACGGACCACGATATCGCGGCCTACGGCAGAGTGCTGGTACACACCGATAGTCAAACCCTGCAGGGCCTTCTCGCCAAAGAACTTGGGATAGCGCTTGCAGTAGTTTTCTTCCGCTCCCTTTTCGACTGTAGGAAGTTCCGGAGCGGCGACAAGCATTCCGGAAGCATCAAACATGGCTTCATCGAAATCCACACTCTGGCTTACGATACCCTGTTCGTCGGCCTTGGTGATTTCGCCATTGGGATGGTTAAACTTGATGCCGTTGCGGTCGGCGGGAATATGGGAGCCGGTCACCATGATGGTGGGCAGCTTCTTGTCGAGGCCGTAAAGCGCGATTGCAGGAGACGGAATGCGACCGCAGTAGGTCACCTTCCAGCCGGCATCCTGGCCAGCCTTTACCAGAGCCTGCAAGATGCGACCGGTACTGGGGCGAAGGTCGCCAGCGATTGCGATTTCGTGATCGCACTTATAGGAAGCTTCGCAGTACTTGATAAAGGAGCGTGCATAAACGTAGCACACACGATCGGTCATAGCACTCACGAGACCGCGGGCACCGCTGGTACCGAAAGCGACCCCGGACTGCTTCATTACATCTTGCATTGCAACGGACATAAAAACCTCATAAAATTGCGCAGTTTCAGGCTACGCCAACAATGAACGCACTAAAATTAAAAAATGCACAGGAATGAGATCTTTTTTGAACAAATTTTCAATCAAAATCAGCGACAATCGTCCCTATGTGTAAGTCTTTATATATGTTTACATTCGATATGAATTTAAAAAACAAATTTTCCATTGCTGTCATTAGCTTAGCCGCCTTTATCCAGGCCCAGGATTTGCAGAACCAGATTCCCACAGGCGAGGAAGATCTTCTTAGTGAAATCGCCCCCCAAGGTGATCCTGCCGAATCTATAGATCCGCCGGCCGAAATCGCACCTGAAGAAAACGTCTCCGAGGCACCCGCTGCCCCGGCTCTTGCCGAAAAAGACACGACAACTCAGGCAGAACCTGTAGCAGAAGTTTCCCAAGAAACTGCACCTGCCAAAGCAACAGAGGCTCCGGCCGCAGGCGATTCCGAAGCAGAACCTGCAGCAGATCAAACTGCTGAAACGCAACCAGCGATTGACTCTACCAGCACGGAAAACATCGAAACTCCAGCAGTAGCAGAAACTTCACCCGAACCAAACGCGGCAAAGACTAAAAGCAAAAAGAACAAGCATAAAAAGGACATCAAAAAACACAATCCTGCGGCAGTTCACGGTTCCGCCTACAACATTGTGAACAACGAAGCTGCAGATGCAACCGTCCGCAGCAACATGGCCATGCCTCACAAGATGACAGGTTCAAGATACGGTTACTTTGAACCCGTTGATGGATATGGAATAGCGGCATTCGGTTCCAATAAGCGCACTTACTTCCTTGCCTTTGACAACAGCGACAACCTTGGCTTGATAACCGCCGGTGCCGCCTTCGGCAATTTTGGTGCATCTCTGAGATTTGCCGTAGGCAAGAACTGGTACAAAGCCTACCTAGAAGATATCGGCGATTATCAAGAAAATAACACCACATCGTCTGGTACCCTTTTTGGCGCCACAGTTTCCACAAGAATCCTAGGTACCGACCTAGGCGTTGACTTGGCCTATTCCAACACAGACAACCAACAATTTACCAGCAGCAACCTCGCCTCCGAAGGACTATACTCCTGGGACTTTACAGGTAAACTCACTTTAGCAAATTCTTATTACCAGCTATTCTACTGGTCAGCCAGTATTTCCTTCCAAAGATACCAGGCTACAAGAACCTCCCGAAAAGTCATTTACTCCGAGCCCTTCGGCAGCCCTGTAATACAGTCTACCTTGCGAACTGTAGTAACCGATACAGCCTCTCATGTGACTATTACTCCCCAGTTCAATATCGGTAGCAACGTTTTAAGCTCCCCCAAGTCAAAGCTTTACATCGGCCTGAATACAGCTATCCCCATGACCGCCTACGACCGTATTTCCGGCATAGTCAGCCGTCATAACGAATACAGCCTACAGTTCACCCCCAACATTCTGGGCGAAGTAGAACTCGGCAAGTATGTCATGGCCTTCGGTAGCGCAAGCTACTTGTGGACCGCCTACGAAATGCGCGATAGCTACAAGGGTTCCACAGGGATCAAGGCCTACAACTCTGTATCCGGGACAACCACTGCAAACATCGGCATGAAGATCCATATGGAATATGCCGCATTGGAACTTGCACTCACCAACGAATTTATTTCCAATCCCTTCAGCTCCTTTGGAAGTGTTGACGACATCGGATTCTCCATCGGCGCTTTCATCAACTTTCCCTAATTGATATGCTCAAGAATATTGCACTCGTTCTAGAAGGCGGTGGAATGCGGGGAGCCTACTCCGCAGGAGTTCTTGACGTTCTCCATGATCAAGGCCTTAAGTTCGGCGGCTACGCGGGAACCTCCGCAGGCGCTACCCACCTTTGCAATTACCTTTCAGAACAGCGAGACCGCAACTTCCGTCTAGATACAATCTATTCCCAAGATAAGCGCTACATGAGCTTTGGGAACTGGCTGCGTACCGGAAACTACTTTGACCTGAAATTTTGCTACCATACGGTGCCCGAGGAACTGGATCCCTTCGATTACGACAAGTTCCGCGAGAATGCCGCAGTCTCAGATTTCTACGCCGCCGCAAGCAACGTGGAAACAGGAGCTCCCGAATACTTTATTGTAAGAGACCTGCAAAAAGATCTTGAGGCAATACGCAGTTCCTCTTCTTTGCCCTTGATGAGCAGCATGGTTCATTACCAGGGCAAGATCATGATGGACGGAAACATCGCCGACAGTATTCCTTTTGAATTCATGGACAGTATAGGCTTCAAAAAGCAGGTCGTCATTACCGCCCGCCCGGCTGGCTACAAAAAAACGGCCAATAATCTAATGCCCATTTACAGACTGGTATACCGTAAGTATCCCAAGTTTGTAGAAGCCATAGGTAATCGCCATATCCGTTACAACAAGTGTCTTGCCACTCTTGCCGATTGGGAAAAGCAAGGCAAGTCCTTTGTGTTCCGCCCCAGCGTGAACATGAAAATCGGCCGCGTCGAAAAGGACGCCTCCAAGATTACCGCCCTTTACGCCCTGGGCCTTAAGGACGCCCGCGCCAACATGGACCAGTTGAAAAAATTCCTGGGCATCGCGTAACATAAAAATTCTAAATTTTGAATATGGATAGAGCACGTCGACGTAAATTTGGCCAGAACTTTCTGGATGTTCCCACCGCCATCGCTATTGCAGGTGACCTGCCCGCAAACGAGGGCGAAGCCGTCCTTGAAATCGGCCCCGGCCACGGCGCCCTTACGGAACACCTGCTTAACCGCGGCGTAGAACTGACCGCTGTCGAAATCGACGAACAGTGCGTTGACGTGCTTAACGGAAAATTCGGTGACCGCAAGAATTTTCATATTACGAACATCGACTTTCTGAAGTTCGACCTGCAAGGTTTTTTGGATGCACACGAAAAGCCCTGGGTTACTGGCAACCTTCCGTACAACGTATCTACCGCCATTATCGCAGGCCTTATGCCCCGCTTGCACCTGACCAAGGGCTTTATGGGCATGGTCCAGCTGGAAGTCGCCGAACGTATTTGCGCAGCCCCCTGCAGCAGCAATTACGGCAGTCTCTCTGTTTTGGTTTCCGCCTTTGCAGATACCCAGATTCTCCGCAAGATCGGCCCGGAGCACTTTACTCCCAAGCCCAACGTAGACAGCGCCACCATGCTGCTTACGCCGCGAGCCAACGCCCTCCAGGCTCCCGAAGGATTCTTCGACTTTGTCCGCGCCGCCTTCACCCAGAAGCGCAAGACCTTGAGCAATTCCTTCGGAAAGGCTTACGACAAAAAGAAAATCCAGGAAGCCATCGAGGTCCTAGATTATCCTGCCACAGTCCGCGCCGAAGAATTGTCTCCGGAGCAGTTCCTGGAATTTTATCGCGTTATCGTGGGCGAGAACTAAATCGTAAAAACGAGTCTGCTATTTCAGCCAAAGGCAAGGATGATAGAGTTCCTCGCCAATCACCAAATCTAAAACCTCTTCGGTTTTCATATCCACAAGTACAATATTCTTGTGAACATCGTCGTAATTTTCCAAAGTGGCAACTTCAAATTCACCATGCGATGCCCACTCTGTGTGGTCAAATACATAACCCTTGGGAGACGGAACCGCTTGAATTATTTTCCCAAGGCTATCCGCAACTAGAATTCTGCCGTGTCCATAATATTTGGAACCTACGAACTGGACGCCTTCTGCTCCCGTCAAGTCAAGGAAACTGATCCGCTTTGAATCATCCTTGGCCATAGACACATTGCAAACTTGATCGCCATTGAACCAAGTCGTGTCCTTACCCCAGGAATCCGAATCCACTTTCTTTTTTCGAGTAATAAGGCGGGCGCTGCCCGTAGCCGCATAACGGAAATCACCGGAAATAGAAGTGTAGGCACCTTTCATTATTTTCTTCGGTGTTCCAAATTTACCATTTTCAAAGGTGACCTTCCAAGTGGCATAATCTTTCCATTTTGAATACTGATTCAGACCGGTATTATCCACATAGGTAATAACCGTATCGCCATTTTCAAGAACCAGCCATCTCGGAATCGCAGCGCTTTCCACATCCAACTGAATCAAACGTTTTGACTCAAGATTCAGGACAAACAACTTGGATCTTTTTCCACTACTTTCAAAGTCCGAGCTAAAAGCAACGAACTTGCCGTCAGGAGAAATCTCGGGATGATAAGCGTTTATACCGTCTGTTAAAAAAGAAAACTCGCCTGTTGAAAAATCCAATAGAACGAGATTTTGGGATGAGTCATCTCTAAAAACAAGTTTGCCATCTTCGCTTTCTGTTCTCTCCATCAAATCATCGAAGTTCATGACAGAGACAAATGAATTCGTTAAACGAAATTCAACCGTGGTTGGATCCATGACCCAATCAGAACACGCAATAAAAACCAAACTAGAGATTACAAGAAAAAAGTATTTACACATAACGAGTTTTACTACAAGCCGCACAAGTTCCTGAAAGTGAGAGCTGAACTCCCTTAAGCTTAAAGCCCTTAGGGAGCATAGCGGAACAGTCAGGAGGCGCAGTCATAATGTCGAACACATGTCCGCAGCAACTGCACCTGAAATGACAATGGGGCGAGCAGTCTGCATCGTAGCGCAAAAAACCTTCACCAAAATCCAAAGTCAAAACCAGGCCGTTTTCACTGAGAAGCTCCAACGTGTTATAGACCGTAGTCCTAGAGAGCGACGGATTCTCAGGCAACAGCGCCTGGTAAATTTCGTCTACCGTAGGGTGGGTCTTGACGCCACGTAGATAGCGGAGCACAGTCGTCCTCTGGATAGAAGGACGAATCCCGTGCTGCGTTAGAATTTCTGCTGTAGCTTGCATTGTAACCTCTTAGGATTTCGCGCGATAATTACCTAGGCGCGTTTATTACTTGTTGAAGTAACGGTTCAGGAGGCCTTCGAAAGCGCCACCGTGACGAGCTTCGTCCTTGCACATTTCGTGGACGGTGTCGTGGATAGCGTCGTAGTTCAGTTCCTTGGCGCGCTTAGCGAGAGCGAGCTTGCCTTCGGTTGCGCCAGCTTCTGCAGCAACGCGGAGCTGGAGGTTCATCTTGGTGTCAGCATGAACGACTTCACCCAGGAGTTCTGCAAACTTTGCTGCGTGTTCAGCTTCTTCGAAAGCGATGCGCTTGTAAGCTTCGGCAACTTCGGGATAGCCTTCGCGGTCAGCCTGGCGGCTCATGGCGAGGTACATACCCACTTCGCAGCATTCGCCGTTGAAGTTTTCGCGGAGACCCTGGACAACTTCCGGATCGAGGCCCTTGGCGATGCCCACCTTGTGTTCGTCAGCAAAAACAGTCTTTACGACCTTTGCGCCGTTGGATGCAGCAGCCGCAGCGGATTCGCCTTCGCAGACGAATGCAGCCTTCTTGGCCTTGCAGAGGGGGCATTCGTCGGGTGCTTCTTCGCCCATGTGGATGTAACCGCAAACTTTGCACTTCCAGACCTTCATATTCAACTCCTTTGGCTTTTTGCCAAGGTTTGCGCAACGCCTATTTGCCATAAAACCATCGCGCGGGTTTATTTTTTGGGGCTTCGAATTGTGTCTTTCCAGCCTCTTTATTTGTAACGATTACAAATATATAATAATTCCAACCAAAGTCAATAGATAGGATAAAAATATTTGTAATTATTACAATTTTCTATAGAAACAACTCTTTTTCGCAGAATATGACAAATTTTTCACCATCCAAGAAGACTAATTTCCAATAAATCTTACCTAAAGATGGCCGCTTTTTTATTATTAGCATCGTATGAAGATCAAGGTGTTAATAGACAATCGGGAAAAGTGCGCAGGGAATTGTGCACAGGAATCGAGCCAGGCAAGCTGCAAGGCTCTCGTTCCCGAATGGGGCTTATCCGCCTTGGTGGAATTCAATGGCCACCAGGTTCTGTTAGATACAGGCGCCTCGGACAACTTCGCCTCCAATGCGGGCGCCATGAATGTGGACCTGTCAAAAGTGGACGTCGCCGTTTTAAGCCACGCCCACTTTGATCATTCCAACGGGATGGAGGCGTTCTTTGCCGCTAACGATCGCGCCACATTCTATTTGCGTGAAACCGCCGGCGAGAACTGTTACCACACACACAAGTTTTTAAAGTTCTTCACCTATCAGGAATACATCGGTATACGCCGCGGCTGGCTCAAGCGCTACTCCAACCGCATCAAGTTCGTGGGCGGCCAGGGTGGTCCCGCCGGCAATCCGTGCGGACCTGTGGAAATTTTGCCTAGCGTTTTTCTAATCGGGCACAACAACGAAGTCTTCAGCGCCGAGGACCGCGCCGCCATTGCAGCCCGCAACGGCCTCTCCGTCAAAGTGAACGGTAAGTACCGCCCCGACAGTTTCGACCACGAGCAAAGTCTTGTATTTGACACCGCCCAAGGCTTGTTCATCATGAACAGCTGCAGCCACGGCGGCGCCGACAACATCGTCAAGGAAATCCAGCTGGCTTTCCCCGGCAAAAAGATTTACGCCATGTTGGGCGGGTTCCACTTGTATCGCACATCGGATTCACAGGTGCGGGCCTTCGCAGAGCGCCTCCGCGAACTGGACGTTCAAAAAATCTACACCGGCCACTGCACCGGCGACCACGCCTACGAAATTCTTCACAACGTCCTAGGCGACCGCGCAGAGCAAATGTACACCGGCATGGAAATTGAAGTTTGAAAAAGGAAAAGAAATGAACAAAGAAAGCATCTCTCTCGACAATCTTGAAAACATCAAGGGTAACCCCAAGGCCCTTTTGCCTATCGCCGTGTTCCTGGTCCTTTATCTGGGTATGGGTATCACTTTCGAATACGTTCTGAAAGTGCCCATGGGTTTCTACAACATTCCCATTGTGGCGGCTTTCTTGGTAGCCATCTTTGTGGCGTGTATCCAGAACCGCAAACTGAATTTCGACAAGAAGATGAACGTGATGGCAGGCGCCCTGGGCGACCGCAACATCTTCCTTATGATTTTGATTTTCTTGTGTGCCGGTATTTTCGCAGGCATCTTGGGGCGCTCCAGTGCAAGTGCGGCGGCCTACTTGCTGCTGGACTTTATCCCGTCGCAGTTTGCAGTGGTAGTCTTGTTCGTGGTAGCAGCCTTCGTTTCTACTGCCATGGGAACTTCCGTAGGCACTATCGCAGTGGTTTCGCCCATCGCTATTGAAGTTGCTGGAGCCGCAGGATTCGGCATTCCCTTCTGCGTGGCATCCGTCATTGGCGGTGCCATGTTCGGCGACAACCTTTCGTTCATCTCCGATACCACCATCGCGGCAACCTCCACACAGGGCTGCGCCATGAAGGACAAGTTCAAGGTGAACTTCTGGATTGCATTGCCCGCAGCCTTGGCAGCCATCGTGATCATTACCGCTATCTCCTTTGCAACCGAGGCCCACGCGGTCGTTACCGGTGACTACAACTTGATTCAGCTGGCGCCTTACGTTTTGGTTCTTGCATTGGCTCTGGCCGGCATCAACGTTTTTGCAGTGCTTTTGGTCGGCATCGTTGCCGCAGCCGTCATTATGGTGGGCAGCGGCGAACTGGATTTCGTGGGACTGCTGGGACACATCGGCAACGGTATTTCCGGCATGTACGAAACCATCATGGTGGCAGTTCTTGTGAGCGCCCTCTGCGGACTCATCCGAATTCACGGAGGCTTTGCCGCATTGCTGGACTTTATCCATAAGGTTTTCAAGGGCCATAAGAGTGGCCAGCTGGGCGTAGGCCTTCTAGTAAGCGCCATGGACGTAGCTACCGCCAATAACACCGTTGCTATCGTCATGGCTGCACCCATCGCAAAGCAGATGAGCGACGAGTACAGAATCTCTCCCCAGAAAACGGCATCCCTTTTGGACATCTTCGGATGTATCGTGCAGGGTCTGCTTCCTTATGGCGCCCAAATGCTGGTGGCACTTTCCGCCATCGCTACCGCCATGGCCGCCGATACCACCGCAGGTTCCGTTGCAGGTTCCGCCGCGAACGCAGTCAACGTCAGCGCCTTCGACATCATCCCCTACATGTTCTATCCCTTCCTGCTGTTGATCAGCGTGCTGGCCTTTATCGCTATTTCGCCTAAGAAGAAGAAGTCTTAAACCTACTTCACATTCACACGGAGAGTCTTGCGACCACACTGCGCGATATAGGAACCAGCCTTTATCCCGTAAAGGTCGAGGGTTGCCCGTGAGCCACGAGAAGCAGCGCTGCGAACTAAGTTACCGTTCATATCAAACAGATGGATTGCTTCACTCAATTCAAAAGAAACAATCAGGTTCCCTTCTCGGAACATCTTGGATGAAGCATTAGCCTGAGCGATTCCGACTCCAGCAGGATCCTGGCTGGAACTGCTGCCAGGAACCACAGCACTGGAACTGCTCACACCTGCATTGGTGTTGCCAGTGATGTAATCTTCCACATGGGTAATGCCCTTGTTCACGTATTCGCCCATGCCGTAAATCTTGCGCAATGCGTTCAGCATTTCCATATCAAAGACGCCTGCGTCCACAGACTGGCGCTGGATAATGGTCATGTGGTTCTTGCCTTCGTGACCGGTGTCCCAGGCAATTGGCACAACTTTGTTTGCAACGGCGGCGTTGGCCACGGCAGAGTACCAGCCGATACGGCCCTTACGATGGCGAGCATACTTTTCGCCAGTCAGGACTTCCAGACGATCATTTGCACCGTATTCTCCGATAATCACGGGAATGCCCTTGTCCACGTAATTTTCCTTCATCTTCTTGAAAGCATTCATGGCATCAGCGGCGCTGCAGGGAGTACCCATACCGCCGCCCCACGGATTGTAACCGCAGTTGTGAACGGCTTCGTCGCCAGTAGCGTAATTTTCTTCGCCCCAGTAGTACTGCGGTTGCACTTCTACACCCCAGTTCACGGGATCGCCTACGATGGTGTACGGCGACGGATCATAATAATGAACTTCGAACATCAGGCGATTGGGCACAACATCCGTCGGCATCTTGCTTGCGGGATAAGCTTCAACAGAGCGATCGATGCTTGTGGAAGGCCCCTGGATAATCAAGGTACGGCTACCATTGTTACCGCCAGTGGCACGAACCGCATTGACAAAAGTCTGATGATAGGTCATCAGGATTTCTGTTTCGTGCTTGTAGTTGGCATCGGTAGTGGCGGGCTCATTAGCACTTGCGAAAAGCAGGTTCTCGTTGTAGTCCCTAAAGCGAGTGGCGATCTGGGTCCAGAAATCTTTCTGGCGGGCATTCACCTTTTCCTTGTCGGTATCGTTCAAGCGGCCTTCCAGCCAGTCGCTGTCCCAATGGATGTTCAAAATGGTCACAAGACCTGCGCGCATACAGTAATCCACCACGGTCTGCACGGAATCCATCCAACTCTTAGCGATTTCGTTTTCACCACCACCAGGCACGATATCTGCCACAGGTTTGTCCGGGTGCGCGGCACTTGAATCGCGGCTCATGGCGTTGGAATGGCTGTACCAGGCGCAAGGAATGCGGATGGTATTGAACCCCGCAGCCTTCACCGTATCAATGTAACCTTCTGTCGGAAAATTGTTGCCCCACCAAGTAGGATTGGAGGGAACTTCCATCGTGTTACCGATATTAATACCCATGCCCATTTTTTCAAACATCTGTTGGGCGGTGGGCAAGTCTGCAGCAAATGCAGACGAGATAGATAAGGAGGAACAAATAGATACAGCGGAAACAGCCGCCAATAACTTGGTTTTCATAACAAACACCCTTTTAAACAACCGCTACTAATATATTTTTTGCAAAAGCACGTTTATTAATATTTTTCTGAAAGAAAAGTTGACAATTCATCAATAAAAATATCAAGACAGTAACAACCGTATCTCACACTAGAGTCCAAACAATTATTACAGTTTTATTCCATTTTCAGTTCTTTTCGGGTCCAGGCTGCTGAAAAAAAGCGATTTTTGGTGCGTAAATATATTTACGGTGGGATTGGTGTGCGCGCACACTAATTTGAGGATGTTTGATGAAACGCATTATTGGTTCGCTTACTTTGGCGATGTGCACAAGCGCATTCGCCGCAGGCATTGTTGGCCCCGTTAGTCAATACGGCCAGCTGATTACCGGCAAAAATTCCAGTGGCAAGGGACAGATCTATGGTTCCTGCGAAGGCGTCAAGGACGGCAAGGAAGTTCAGGTCCGCGGCATGAGCCTTTACTGGAGCCTGATTCCCGAAGCAGTTGAATACTGGAGTGCCGCAGGCGTTTCCACCATGGTGAAGGACATGAAGATTCAGATTGTCCGTGCCGCCATGGCCACAGGCGACGAATATTGGAATTCCTCCTGGGAAGGCCACAAGCTGCAGGGTTACCAGAACGATCCCGATTTCCAGAAGAATTTGATGAACACCGTGGTGCAGGCCGCCATCGACAACGACATTTACGTGATTATTGACTGGCACTCTCACGTGGCACACACCCAAACTTCCAGCGCAAAGCAATTCTTCAGCGAAATGGCCCAAAAGTGGGGCAAGTACGACAACGTAATTTTCGAAGTATTCAACGAACCTCAGGATATTTCCTGGGATTTGATCAAGAACTACGCCAACGAAATTGTGGCCGAAATTCGCAAGTACTCCGACAACCTGATCCTTGTTGGCAACCACAAATGGGACCAGAATCCTAGCGACGCCATTGGCAGTGAAGTCTCCGGCGGAAACATTGCCTACACCATGCACTATTACGCCAACTCCCATTGCTACGAAGGTAACCACAGCACCTTCCGCGACCACAACGGTAGCACATGGAATGAAGATTGCGAAGGCACCAAGACCGTTAAGGCAATGAATGCAGGCCTCTCCGTTTTCGTATCTGAATGGGGTACCGGTAACTCCAATGGTAAGGGCTCTCCCGGCTCCAACAATGCGGGCTGGCAGACATTCCTGAACACCCACAAACTTTCTTGGGCCAACTGGAGCGCAAGTCATTTTGACGAAGGCACCGCAGCATTCGCAAACGGCTCCAACAAGAACGCACTGCAGTATACCGCATCTGGCAACCTGGTGAAGGGCTACCTGTCCACCAATCCCACCAGCTATACCAAGTGCTCTACTACTCCCTCTACAAACCAGAGTAGCGATTCCAAGTCCTCGAGCTCTGTTCAGCAGCAGTCTTCTAGCAGTTCCGCGGCAGTCTCTTCTAGCAGCCAGCAGCAGGCAAGTTCCAGCAGTTCCGTTGCACCCGCCTCTTCCAGCGCTCAGCAGAGTGGATCCTGCGAAGGCCAGTGCTACGATAAGTTCAGTGGCAAGTGCGTTGCCTACTACAACGGGATCCAAGCTTCCGACGGCAGCAGCTATGCCTACGACAACACTTGCAAGCTGACAATTCACTACGACGCAGGTAACGGATTCTTTGACGGTCCGGGAATCGCTCCCAGCTCCTCCAGTGCGCAGGGAAACCAGAATCCTAGCAGTTCCGCCACCATTCCGGGAACTCAGAATTCTAGCAGCTCTACCGCAGCCTTGAAGGACATTGCAAGCGCAAACTTCAACGTCAGTGTTCACGGCAAGCAGTTGCAGATCTCAGGCGCCAACGCCAACGTGGATGTCTTTGACATGCAAGGCCGCCCCATGATGAACCTCCACAACGTTAGCGGCACCGCTTCTCTCGCAAGCCTTTCCAACGGTAACTACATCGTTCGAATCAAGGCTGGCACCAAGAGCATGGTAAAGCACATCACCTTGAAGTAAAAGCTTTCTCAATCATAAAAGGCGCCCCACCCGACTAAGGATGGAGCGCTTTTTTTGCGGTTTACGCAATCTTGCATTATCATAATTATGATATTATATTGTATATCATAATGCGGAGGGAATATGCCTGAAATTCGTCCAGTTTCTGATTTAAGAAATCATTTTACATCATTAGCAGAGACCGTGCACAAGTACGACGAGCCCATGTTCCTAACCAAGAACGGCGTTGGCGATATGGTCGTCATGTCCATGGAATGCTACGAAAAACAAATGGCCCAACTAGAACTGTATTCCAAGCTGGCAGAAGCCATCTCTGAAATTGAAAACGGAGCCAAAGGCGAAGACGCAGAAAAGTTCATCAAGGGCCTAATGGATGACTAAAATTAAATCCTACAATGTTCTTGTTTATCCCTCTGCCCAAAACGACTTGAAGGAAATAAAGAAGTACTTCACCGACGTTCTGAAAACGAAATCAAATTCCGTTTTTAAGAAATTCCTTGAACAAGTACAATTGCTGAAAAAACACCCTTTCGTATATCCGGTTCATTCGGATCCGTTTCTTAGGCTTATCCAGTATAGAGTTTTCGCAATTGACAACTACCTTGTTTTTTACGTTGTCAAAGAAAATGAAGTGCAAATCCACAGAGTCCTATACGCCAAGAGAAACTTTGTTGAATTGCTGAAAATAGAACAAGGGTAAAACTCTTGCTATTCCATTCTGTAATAGCGATAAACGGTTCAACCTCTTGACCAAAGCGAATTTGAACCGTATATTATAGACATAGACCGGATGTTAACCGGAACGCGGAGCCCACGGGCACTGCAAAAATCGAAACGAGTCGGCCCTTCGGCGCCGACCGTTTTTTTTATTCAAAGATCTTTTTAAAGAAGAGTCTTCTCGAATTCAGCCAGAAGCTTGCGGCCTTGTTCCCATTCGCCTAGATTTGACTTGGCGTTAATGTGGCCCAGGCAGCCTACGCTTTCGATGTGGGCGCCCCAGGCGTTGGCAAAGAACTTGGAACGTTCCATGGTCACAAAAGGATCATCCTCGCTGGCGATGACCCAGGCGGGTACTGGTAACTTCTGCAAAGGCATGGGAGCGAAGTTGTTGATGATCTCGATATTGTCCGCATCGCTGGGAGAAACCAGGAAGGCGCCCTTGATGAAGTGAGCCTTGGGATTTGCTGCAGCACCAGTGCGTCCAAAAATTTCAGTGAGCCAGAGAACGGTGGTCACCACGCCCAGACTGTGGGAAATAAAAATGGTGTCGGATTCCAGCTTGGAAACAGCCTCGTCCAAAGTCTCGATCCATTCGGATTTCTGAGGTGCGTCCCAATTGCGCTGGACAACGCAGCTTGCGTCTTCTAGACTCTTTGCCCAAAAACTCTGCCAATGGGTGGGACCGGAATTATTTAAACCAGGAACGATCAGATGATGCATCTTTGCTAGATCCTTCGACTACGCTGCGCTCCGCTCAGGATGACACGTAGAATCATTTCTTCTTGGTGGACTTGACGGCATCAACGGCAGCCTTCAGGGCTTCCTTCTTGGCGGCTTCTTCTTCCGGCGTGGGCTTTGTATCTTCAATAAGGCGGTCTGCCCATTCATCCCAGAACTTGCAACGTTCGCCATCCAGTTTCATCTTTGCGAATTTGACCGGTTCCGTTTCTACAGCCAGCGTCACCACAGATTCCTTGTAAGCCTGAGGCAAGCCCGAAACGTGGGCCATACGCTGCTTCAGTTCAGCAACCGTAGCGTCAAGAATATCTACGCCAAAGCGGCGTTCAATGTAACGGCGGGTAATGAAACCCATGGACATAAAGTAGTCGCCCTGGTTTCCTTCGGCAAGGTAATTGCGAACGCGAAGTTCCTTAAGAGCCAGCACCGCTTCCTCGTAAGGAGGCAAGCGCGGGGCTTCACCCTGCTTGTGGAATTTCTTACGCAAGAGCCAGCCCAGCAACACCAGCACAATCGCACCAAGCACGCACAGTGCAATAATCACCCACTGCGGCAAGCGAGGGTCTGCCATAGGATCTTCTACATCCAAAATATCAGTCTCTTCGCCAGTAGTGCGGTTTGCAACCTTCACAGCCACAGGGTCTGTATTGGTCTTGACGGTATCCTTGTCTACGATGGCCACCACCTGCTGGGGCGCAATCATAAAATCGCCGCTGACAAAGGTATTGAGGGTCGCAAGCCAGGTGAACTTCGCCGTACCCTTGGGCATGCCTTCGGTAATGCGCTCGTTCTTCATTTCCTTGACTTCGAAGCTACCCAGGTTGCCCACAAAACTGGGCAGATCCACAATGGCATTTTCCGGAGCGGTCACGGAAATCTCGTAATTGAACATGTCGCCGATAAAGACCTGGGCGTTATCTACGTTGGCCTTGACACTCACATCAAAGGCAAAGGCAGGCAGCGCACATACAGCCACCAAAACACACAAGCGAGAAACAAAAGACTTAATCATATTACAAGAATATACAAAAAGGCGAGCGTAATGACAAAGCCTGCTTTGGCATTACCGAGCCGTACGTATAGCACATGGAATGTGCAATATCAAAAAGGCGAGAGCAGCGACAAAGCTTGCAACGTACAATCACATTAAGAAACGTTCTATCGTTTGTACCACAGTTTTTGCGCTCAATGGTTTTTCCGCCGTTTCAAATGTTGCCACAAGGTTTGCGCCAAAATTATATCCAGCTGCATTGTAACTATTGATTCGTTTCGCAGCCCTAGAACTGTAATCCGGAGAATCCATCATCCCCAAATGCTCCCAAAGTATCGTTTTCCGGGAGCGCAAATTCAAACAGGTAAAATCCGGATGAATTTTTCCCAAGCCTCGAATTTTACAAGGACATTCGTATTTAAAAGGAACACCCATATGCGTTAGTGTATCCGCAATAATCACCTCAGACTTTGAACGAACCCGAAGTCCATTCGAAGCATAATACTCCAGGTCTGTCGCAGCAAAAGGTTTTGGATCATACGGAATAGCAAGCCAACGCCGAGCGAACTCCTCGTTAGATAAGCGAACCGGTCGAATCATGGAACAACGATTCGGATGCAATCTCTCGTAGTAATCGTCAACCTGCGCCGGATTATAAAAATCCAAAAACTGCTCAACTTGGCTCAATTGTTCTTGCAATATGGCGAGCACATTTTCATCGTAATCCTTCTGCGCCAATGCCTGGGCAATAGAACGCTTTTTCTTAGGAATGTACTCGCCCTTAAAATCATCGGAGGACCGCACACGGAAATATCTCGCATAGGGCCCATTCATATCAATTCGAAGACGGCCCTCCACCTTATGGGAGCCTTGAGCCAGGCGAGCCTCTATGAATGAAATTGCAGACTTCAGCTGGGTCAGTCGTTCCTGCAAGGCATACTTTAGGTTGTCTGCAGGAAGCACATCGAAAACATCTTCAGAAAAATCAGTGGAATCGCCCTTTTGTAAATCAGGCATCGGTTACTCCTCAAAAAATGTGGAATATAAAAACTGATATACAAAAGACGATGATAATCGTTCAGTATAAAATCTTACAAAATAATGAAGAGATAAACCAGGTTATTACAAATATTCCCGGCTAAATATTCCCGGCTAAATATTCCCGGTCGATTGCAAGCTGTTAATATCAATTGATTGTCAGCTGTTTGTAGGTCAACACCCACAGTTCATGCTGACTTAACCTACAATTTTCACAACAAACTAATGATAAAAATTTTTCCGTAATCAATTTTTGTAGGCCATACCCCATAACCAGAAACCTTTAGCCTACAATTTTTTCAAATCGAATTTTTATTTGGAATTTTTTTTGTAGGCTAAAGCCCGAACTGAGCAGCGTTTAGCCTACAAAGTCAACACAACAGCCTTATTAATGCGCCACGACAAAGTTCAACAGCCGCGTTATTTTCCCAAGAGGCGTTTGCGGCGAATTGCTGCGGTAGGATGCTCGCGGTACATCAATGCAAAAAACGGAGTATAAGGAATTTCGCATTCCACTAAATTGCGGAGCGCGTTCTTTGCAATGTTCTTTTCCACATGTTCAAAGGCAATGCGGTCCGCCTCAAGTTCCTGGCCCCAGCAATAAGTGTGGAAAATAACGCGACCAGGAATTGCAAGCAAATGGAGCCATAGAATTGCAACCCAGAAAGGCATGCCGTAGCGGCCCACCACCAATGCGATTACGCCCAGCGAAAGCATTACCATAATGACCTTCACCAGATTGCGAAGGGCCGCGTGATGTTGTTTCTTATGGGCGTCTTCGTGGGCGGCAGCAAACTTGCCAACCTCAGGATCCTTGCGATGTTCCGGCAGGGGAATGAAATCGTTAACCAAAGGAATCACGCGGAGAAATGCGAAGACGCCGCCCTTGACCTGAGTCGCCCTGCGTTCACGAATTTCGAGAACGGTCTTAAGGACAACTTCCATAATAAGCAATGTAATCAACCAGATCACGGCGCGTTCCAACTAAGCGATTTTCAGCTAAACGGGTTTCAATTAAATTTCGGGTTTCACCGACTTGGCAATAACATTCAGGCGGCGGAGCTTTTCTTCAACGCGGGTCTTTTCCCATTCGGTAAAGCCCTTGTCCACCGGATGAGCATCATCGTAGTCATCGAAAATTTCGCGACCACGTTCATGGTCCTTATCCAGGCCATGGGACACACGTTCAAACCATTCCTTTTCCAGCTGACGATAGCGCTTGACCAGTTCTTCGAAACCTTCCGGCAGCGGAACCACACGAACAATTTCCTTGTTGGTATCGGTGGTAATCATGCGGCGCAATTCCTTGACCGGCTGGCTCACCAGAGAGTTATCGCCAACCACCAAGGTAATGATGGATTCCAGCACCACACGTTCCAAGTACTCGGCGTAAGTATGCAAAGCCTGCTGGCGCACGCGTTCGCGGAGGAAGTTTTCGCCAAGGCCATCGATGTGTTCCTTGGTGTACACATCGCGAATCACGCTGACCTGCAAACGGCAGTAAGCGTCATAAACGGCACGCACAGTTTCCGGGTTGAAAATGCTGCTAAAGTTAGCAGGCACCACACCCTTGCCGCGGATAGAATACTTGTAGGCGTTGCGATCCAAGGCGTAGGCATTGCGGGCATAATTCCAGCCCGGCACGATCTCGTTCAACTTTGCAGGCACACCATTGAGCTGCGGGTCACCGGGGCGAATCAGGGAGAAGGGGAACTTCACACGCTGAGGCAAAGTGGTAACGCCAGAAGCAATCAAGGTAAAAGGAGATTCACGGTAGTTGGCCGGGAACTTGATGTTCACGCCAAGGCCAAAGAACATACCCTGTCCGGGCATCACTTCCTGGTCCGGCATACGACCGGTGTGGTTACTACCTACGTTTGCACCATAACCTAGGTTGCCGCAGCCCTCGGGCCACAAGGCGGCAATGAGCAAGGAGTGGTGGTGCATCTGGGTCATAGGGCCCATGCAAGAACTATTGACTTCGCCCTCTTCGATATGGCAGCAAGGAGCGATGATAGAAGACTTGACGATTGCCTTGCAGGCAACCTTGGTTCGACTCATAATCAGAGAGCCTTGGACCTCGGCGCCAGTATGGATAGTCACGCCAGTCTGCACATCGGAGTTTTCAAGGATCACAGAATCGTAAATGTGGCTGGATTCTTCCAGAGAACTGAGGACCACGGAGTTACGAATCTTGGAAGCGCCTTCAACGCGGGCATGGGCTCCAATCCAGCTATTGCGAATAATGTTGGTATTGGAAATCACGGCGCCCTTTCCCACCACGCCAAAAGGCAAGGCGGTCTCGTTGCGATGCATCAGCAGCAAGTCGGCAAAGGCCTTGGACACATCCTCGTCGGTCTTATGGAACAACTGGGCTTCCACCAGGTCCATAGTCATTTCGGGGAACACCAGCAAGCGGCGGCCGCCCATTTCGTTACCCACGCTCATGGAGGTTCCGATCATGTAGTTGATCTTACCGCTGCTCACCAGGGAGCCCACGTTCTCGACCACGGCACCCACACGGATCAACACGTTGGACAACATGGCCACGCGATAGATCAAGGCGTTCTCCACAATGCAGTTGTGGACAAAGCTGTCGTAGATACCGGTGGGGTAAGAAATGTCGCCCGGCAAGAGCAAGGTGCCAAAGAAACGGGGCAGGTAAACTTCACCAGCGAAAGTGGAGCCATGAATGCGCATGGGATCGAAATCCGGGTCAACCATCACCTTGGACCAGGACTCGGAACGGTTCCCATTCTTGACCAGCACCTGAATCTCGGCCTCGGTCAGAGCACGGCATTTGGCGGTCGATGCCTTGATGCCCTTGAAATTTTCAACGGCTGCGGCAAAAACACTGTTCTTAAGTACTTTTTTCAATTTCAACAATCGCTGCATACTGTAAAAATAGACTAAATTCTACCCACTGATGAAAGAACTGCTTTTTAATTTGATTGGAAAACACAAGTATGATATTTCTATCTACACAGAAGAAATATTTGAACGTCGTTGCCAAGAGGAAATCATCCGTAGCGATGAGGACCAGAGTTCCTTCGTTTACATTGAATTTGACTTCGAAAACGTCAAAAAGCAGCTGGACAACCACGAAGAAAACAACACCTTCTGGGAAATGTTCCTGGCCTCCCTCCACAAGAGCAACCGCGGCAGTGATATCATCGGCCTGCTGGAACATGACTCCGGCATCGGCATGCTCCTCCTGGATTCCAAGATCGAAGGCTGGAATCGCGTAAAGGGACGCATTGAACAGATGTCTGAAAGCCAGGGCTTTTCCAAAGCCAAAGACGTTCTTGAAAACGCCGTTAAGCCCATTGTCTATCCGGCCTGTATCCAGGTGCCCGGTGATGAAAGCGCAAATGCAGCGCCACTGTAATGCAAGCCCTGGAGCCCAGGAAAGCCTGCACTTTTGCAACCCATTTCTAAGCCCGCAACAGCACTACTATTATGGTCAAAAAAGTTTTAGTCATCGGGTCCGTGTACCCTCGTTTTCATGAGGACGCCGAAGTCCCATGGCTCCGTGCCTCCGTTGCACATTTGCGCGCCGCCGGAGTTGAAGTCCAGGTTTTAGCTCCCACCTACAAGGGCCTAAAGAGCCACGAAATTGACGGCGTTAAAGTCAATCGCTTTAGGTACGCCCCCAAGGACTGGGAAATGCTGACCCACGAGGAAGGCGCCCCCAGCAAGATGGCAAGCAAGCCCTGGCTGCAGCTTTTGGCAATCCCCTATGTCATCAATGGATTCATCCAGTGCCTGCGCCTGTGCCGCAAGTGGAAGCCCGACGTGATTCACGCCCACTGGCCGTTCCCCCACGCGTTCATTGCATTGGGCGCCGCCAAGATTTTCCATATCCCGCTGGTACTAAACTTCCACGGTGCAGAACTGCTCCTGATCCGCAAGAAGAAATGGGTGAAACCTTTCCTGAAGTTCGCCATCAGCCAGGCACAGGCTGTATTTGCAAACTCCAGCTTTACCGCTGGGAAGATCAAAGCACTGCGTAACGTAGATGTGGAATGGAGCCCCTATGGAACAACTCTTGGCAGTTGTCATTGCGAGGAGCAGGGCGACGTAGCAATCCAAAGCAATGCTATCCAGAGTCATCCTGTCGATGGAAAGTTCAAGATTCTCTTCGTGGGACGTCACATTGAACGCAAGGGCATCTGCTACCTGATTGAAGCCGCCAAGTACCTGCCCAAGGACAAGTTTGAAATTCGCATCGTCGGCGTCGGCGACCTGACCGAAAAATTGAAAAAGCAGGCCCAGACCATCGCCACCTCCGATGAAGCCATCACCGGTAACGAGTACGATGGTCCCTGCGACATCATCTTCACCGGAAAGCTTTCTCCTGCCGAACTGGAAAACGAATACCGCACAGCCAACGTCTTTACGCTGCCCGCCATTGTCGATAGCAAGGGCGATACAGAAGGCCTGGGAGTCGTTTTGATTGAAGCCATGGAATTGAATTTGCCCATCGTGGCAAGTAACGTTGGCGGCATCCCCGACGTGGTTGTAGACAACGTAAGCGGCCTGCTTGTTCCCGAAAAAAATCCCGAGGCCTTGGCAGACGCCTTCAAGAAGCTAGCTGCGGATCCGACCCTAGTCGCAAACCTTTTGGCCGGCGCCCGCAAGCGCATCCAGGATTGCTTCACCTGGGATGGCATCATCGAAAGACAAATCGCAGTCTACAACAAAGTCTGCAAGAAGTAATTTTGCCAGTGAAAAACTGGTTATGGACTCTTCTGCTTATACCCGTAGAAATTCCAGATCAGGCCTAGTGAAATATCTAGGCCACTTCTGTATTCATCTAGAAGTTTCTGCATTGAGTATTCCACACGCAGGCGCAATCCCAGCCTGGAAAATCCAACAGCAGGTTTCACGCCCACTTTCCCCGGTTCAGGCGGTACGAAGGAATGCCTTCCAGGGACTGCAGGGGCGGAAACAACATGACGCGGCGTAAAGAAGAAATCGAAAACCCCGCCTACAGCAAATCCTGCAGCAACCGTGGAATCACCGTCGCTGCCTCTTTTATTCGTAAACAAATTTTCCTCAAGAATGAGGCTACCATATAAATAGGTGTCCAGATAACTAAAGGAGAAGGGCCTATACCCGAGATTAATATTGAACCTCAAACTCATCAGTTCATAATCTGAATCCTCGCTGTCGTCCTTATAATCGTATAGGGTCGCACCGAGGGAGAACCCATAGACAATGTAGTTCGTTTCAAAATCTAAAAAGAAATCAGCGGAAAAATCCCCATCAAGTAAATCTCTGGACTGTTTGCCTAAAGCCATAGGCTTACCATAGGAGAAGCCAATATTACCAATGCCGCCACGTTCCAATTCGCTTAAGAAATGACGGACGATAAAAGCCTTCGCCCCTTCATTGATACCGCGAATAGCCTTCTTTACAACCTTATTCAACTCAGACTGGGGAACACCCTTGGAACGGGCAATGATGACCGAAACATACGCCTTCACTTCCGGAGATTGCATCGAGAAATTTGCCTGCTCCGTTTTGGAATCCTGCCACGACTGGAGAGCCTCCAGAAGGTAAGGTGATACAGAAGTTACATCCCCCATTCCCGTTTTCCTGTTCTCCTCATGGCTATAATAATCGTCATCCATATAGTCCATGAAACTTTCGGGCACAAGGAGAATATCCGCATAACGGCGAGCAAGAATCAGAAGCGGAAGAATCGCCTCTCTGTTACCAAGCCCCCTAAGATTAAAGACATTACCAGAAGGGGATAAATCATTCAGAAGTTTCTGGCTCTTTTCTGCCACAAAGTCAAAGTTGCCCTTGGCCGCCTGCTGTGCGATTGTCCGATAATGATATTCCAGATTGCCTAATATGGGAAAAGCCATCTCATAGGGAGTCAACTCTATGGACTTTCCCTCCGCACAGGAATTACGGAATACAGAATCCGCATACCAGCCAGTATAGTAACCATAAGGCGTAAAGACGTAATTGTTCAAGGCCATAATATTGGATTCCCTAAGACGGAATTCTCCCGAAGCCTCGTCAATTGCAACACCCCGCCGCACATTGAACGTCACCGTCATCGAATCAGCAGGCGCCTCTTCCCATGTATTCGTAGCAGGATTGAGAACAGCGTGCACCTGGAACGTAAGCGTTTTTGTACGGATTTCAGGAGAACCATACTTCTTTAACGTCTTCTCATAAAGATCCTGCTGATCTTCCGATACAATGGAATCCGGTGGCAATGGAATAACAGAGTCCAAGGATGCTTCCACAATGGCCCCGTACATGACGGGAATGTCAAAAAACTTTTTTGCATCACCCGGATTGCAGAAATCAACAATTTGATTATCAGGAGCAGCATAATGCATGTCATTATCCATCGTGACACGCTGCAGCTGATCCCGCTTAATCTTATAATCCTTACGGGCCTTCTTTTCGGCGGAAGTTTCAAACAACAACTGTAGCGAACCTTCCCCAAAGCATTGGGAAGTCAGCAAAAACAACAGAAGTATTTGAACAAGATTCCTCATAACCTTTTATAAAGATACAAAATTCATCCTTATTTCGCCTCTAATTTTATGTATATTGATTTCATTACTGAATTAATCCCCATGCGTGGGGCATGTTTAACTCTCTGCTTGACGGTCATGGTGATTTCTTGAAATTCATCGTTGGGTACCAGGGAAAGAGCTTCCCGGCCGGTCAACGTAGGGCACCATCTATTTTAGAACATCAAACCAAGGCAATCCAAAAATTGCCTAAAACGTTTGCAATGTAGATGCTCTGCCCCTTGGCCCGAAGCAAATCGTCTTGTTGCAAATTCAAATTTTCGTCAGGGCCGCTAAAAAATAAACATGAATAAAACACAACACGAAGCGCTCCTCAGCGCCATCAAGACTAACAAAAACCTCTTCGAAACTTACAAACAAATTTACAAGTACGCCTACATATTGAGCGATGGGATTTTCAAGGTTGTCTTCGCCCAAGGAAAAAATCACACGCTCCTCATTTCTCTTTTAAATGCCATGCTCAATTTGCAAGGCGGCAAAGCTATCAAAGAAGTCACTTTGGAAATGCAGGAATTTCCAGGAATCTTCAACAAGAAAACGTGCATTCTGGATATCATTGGAACAACAAATGCAAACGAAAAAGTTCTTGTAGAAATCCAACAAAAAGGGGACGTATTCTTCCGAGATCGACTGGAGTACTACATGGCACGCGTCATCGAAAACCAAGTCCACAAAAGCGAAAAGTACGAACTTCCCCCCATCTATTTTCTTGGTTTGCTTGACTTTGAAATGTTTCCGGAAGAACCAACAAAGTACATTCATCATGTAGATGAAATGTGCAACGGCCGCAAATTCTTTCCTAAGATTCAAAAGGTTCTTGTGGAAATCGACAAGTTCTTTGAACTGGAAAATGCAGGCGTCACTGCCGGAGACGCCACCGATGCCGCCCAATGGCTCAGAGCCATCAAAAGTATCGTAAAGGAAGAAGCCATGCCCGAAATGCTGATTGACAATCCAATATTCCTGCAGTTGCAAAATGATATGAAATTGTGTAACTTTGAAGAGGAACTTTTCAATGTTGAGGCGGACAATATGACAGACCTGAAATTTGAGCATGAATGCGGCGTAGCAGAAGGCAAGGCCGAAGGCCGTGCTATCGGAAAAGCAGAAGGCTTTGCCGAAGGTCGCAAAAGCATCGCCCAAAAATTGATCGTCAAAAACTTCCCCCTAAAAGAGATAGCGGAAATAACCGAACTCACAGAAGAGGAAATTCTCGCAATCAAATCTGGGCAACTTTAAAAACAAAAACTCGTCGGCGAGAAACCGGCGAGCTTTATTTTTTAATGAATTGTCGCGACACTATTTCGTCGCAATCGTTTCAATTACTTAGCGGACTTTTCCAGGTCCTTGTTGGTCATGGCGCAGACGCAGGAATCAGACCAGACGTTTTCTGCAGTTTCAATCATGTCAATGATTGCATAAAGCGGAAGGATCACGCCCATGACGCCGATGTTTGCATTCATGCCCACCATGAGGGAAAGGGTCAGGAAGTAGCAGCCCATAGGCACGCCTGCGTTACCCACAGCGCTAACCACGGAAATCAGAACCCACATGAGCATGGTGCCGATGGAAAGCTCGATGCCGCTATTCTGCATCACAAAGAGGCTGGTCACCAGAATGAAGGCTGCGCAACCGTTCATGTTGATGGTGGTGCAAATGGGGAGCACAAAGCGGGAAACTTCCGGATTCACCTTCAGGTTGTCTTCGGCAGACTGCATAGTCACAGGCAGCGTTGCAGCAGAACTCTTGGTGAAGAAAGCCATCATCACTGCGGGGCTCATCTTCTTCAGAACATGGAGCGGGTTGAGGCCGCGAGCCAGCAAGAAGAGCGGAAGCACAATGCAGAACTGAAGAACATTACCGCCCATCACCACGGCGAGGTACTTACCCAAGGAACCCACAACCACGCCGGCATTCACCTGAGCGGAAAGCTGTGCGGCAAAGGCAACAACGCCAAGAGGCAAAGCCCAAACGAGAGCGCGGATCAAAGTGAAGAGGAGTTCGCGAAGTCCAAGGATAACCTTCAAGAGAGCGGACTTGTTTTCGGAATCCGGCATGAAAGCAAGGCCAAGGCCAACAGCGGCAGCAACCATCAAGATACCGAGAACGTTACCACTCAAGAACGGCTGCACCATATTGTTGGGCACAACACTCAAGAAGTGATCATAGTAGCTCATGGCACTCAAGTTCTGAGGCACGTCGCCAGCGGCGCCACTCACCACATCCATAGGCAAGTTACCCGGAGCAATGACCAGGTAAAGAATCAGGCCAACTGCAGCGGCAGCGAAAGTGGTAAGGAGGGTGTAAATGATGGTGCGGCCAAAAATGCGGCCAGTGTTCTTCTTGACACCGAGAGCAGAAAGGGTGGTCATCAAAGCGAGAGCGATGGTGGGAACCGCCACAAACTGGAAAAGGCGAGTGTAGACAGAAGCGATGAAGTTGATCAGGTTGGTGAGACCTTCGCACTTGATGAGGCCCAAAAGGGCGCCAACGACGAGAGCCACGATCCAAATGATAATCTGCTTCTTCGGAAATGATTTTACTTTAGGAGTTGTCATTGTTTCCTCTTATAATAAGACGCAGCCAATGGCGGCCGCAACCACAATCATTTTGATAGGACTAATTTTAATTTTAAAAGGTCCAACCGTAAAGCCCTTGGTCAGGATAAAAGTCAAAACAAACAGCGAAATGCTCACTGCGAAATGGAAAGTGTCATTGGGATCGCCACCCATGGGCTTTCCAAAAAGTTCCGTGAAAGGATTTCCGAAGTTTTCGGCAGTCATGAGCATCAAGGTGGCTGCAAGCAAAAGTCCCACCACCGTGGGGCGCAAACCCTTGAAAACGGATTGCACTGCAGGGTGATCCATGTGCTTAATAAAGAAACGGCTAATCAGGAGCATCAAAATCAGGGAAGGCAGCACCACAGAGAAAGTGGCCACGCAGCTGCCCAGCACACAAACCCACTGGTCCGCCCCAGAATTCTGCAAGGCGGTGTAGCCCGCGTAAGTGGCGGAGTTAATGCCGATAGGGCCCGGCGTCATCTGGCTAATAGCCACAATGTCCGTAAAGTCCGCCGCAGTCATCCAGTGATGATTATAGACAACTTCGCGCTGGATCAGTGAAAGCATGCCGTAGCCGCCACCGAATCCGAAAAGGCCAATCTGGAAGAAGGTGTAGAAAAGCTTGAGGAAAATCATTTTTTACCTCCATTCTTCTGTTCCGCGCAATCCTTGTCAGAAGGCTTCATACGAGTTCCGCGACGGCCCACAAGGTAGCCGCCGACGCCTGCGATAAGGATAATCAAAATCGGGGACACTCCCAAAAGCCAAATCAAGAGAGCGCTCACAATGGGAATCCAGAATGTGTATCGATTCAGTTTCGCCTTCTTCGCAAGGTTATAGGTGGGCACCGCAATCAGCGCCACCACAGCGGGGCGAATTCCGCGGAACGCCGCGGCCACCATCTGGTTGTCCTTAAACTGATGGAAGAAAAGCGCAATGAGCAAAATGATGATGAAGGACGGGAGCGCGGTCCCCAGGCAGCACACAAGCGCCCCCTTCACCCGCCTCAGGCGATACCCGATAAAGATGGCAATATTCACCGCAAAGATTCCCGGGCAGCTCTGTGCAATGGCCATCAGGTCCACGAACTCATCGTAACTCACCCACTTCTTTTTCTCGATGATTTCCGCCTCGATCAGCGGAATCATGGCGTAGCCCCCACCAATAGTAAAAAGCCCAATCTTGAAGAACGTCAAGAAAGAATCAAGGTAAATGTTGCGTGAGACCTGCGCGGGTTCTTGCGACATTTTCTGCGCGGCCTCTAACTGGTGAGAATTTTCGGGCATGCGCCAAAGATAGAAAAATTAGAATCCCCGCAGGTATTCTTCCACATTCAAGTAGTTGATGCCATCCACAACCTGGGTGGCCCCGCGGTAAATCACATTCTTGCTCATGATGGTTCCGTAACGGAATTCAGTATCGCGGCATTTCTTTGCATCCTTCAAATGGCGGTACTGCTCCTTGACAATTACGTCGGAATGCTTTATCTCGTAGATGTCGCAGCAGGCCTTTTCAGGATTTGCCACAACCATGTCAAACTCGCCCACCGCAAACTGCAACTTGAAAACGCGGCAGTCTTTTTTTGCAAGGTGCGTTTCCAGCAAGACGATTTCTTCCATCATCCGGCCTCTGATTTCTTCGAGGACGCGTTCTGCAATCGCCTTGCGTTCCACCAGGGAGCAGGCACGGAATGCATCATCCTGCAAAAGGGATTCAATCAACGCTTTGGCCTGGGCATACCGAAGCCCCGGCTGGCTAACAGTGGTCATACGACTCTGGTGATTGAAATCCGAAAAATTTTCCAGGTCAATGCCAACAGTCAAATCCAAAAGATCCAGGTACTCGCGAATCTCGCGCACATGATCCTCGGTGATAGTTGTTTTCATCTCGTGACGATTCTTTACATCCAAGCTTTTCATCAAGCGGGCAGTCACCTTCACAATATCAATACGATCCAGAATATCCGTAGGGCGGAAACGATCCTTGCGCAAATTCTTCGCAGAAATCCCCAGATCTCCTGAGCGAAAATCTCGAGTCAATACATCCAGAGTAAAATGATGATTTATATCTTCCACAACGCGGTTAATGGCGTTTGTCAATTCGCGATTATCATACAGATTTTTCAGCGAACGGAAATGTCCTTCGTTCTGGTAGCACTTCAAGGAATGCTGAATATTCTTGGCGATAGCGCTGTCCACATACTCATTGGTGCTGCCGATAGTCGCAAAAGTAAACTTATCCTTATTGTACAAGCTGCCGCCCATACTCATGGTACCGCCATACCGTATGTATTCATCAATGCCACTTAGGCCAAGCACCCGCTCAAATTCGCGATAAGGAATGAAAGTCGTGTGGATCATTTCGGCGCGGTCATACAACTGCTCATCCTCGGAGAAAATGAACCCTAGGGAATCCGTACCCGAAAGCACAATCTTCATGCCACAAGAGGCAAATACATCTGCAAACAGGGCAGCCCCCTCGATGAAATCCGCAAGCATGGTCACCTCATCGATAAACACATACTTAAAGCCCGCACCTTCCAGAATTTTAAGATCAGCGTTCAAGTCCGCAAGACTGTTCCTTGAATTCACCTGGACGAAAGCCGACTTCGCCAAGTCCCCAGGCGCCATCTCCCCAAGCAGCTGGCGAATCAACGTGGTCTTGCCCGTGCGTCGAAGCCCATACAGAATGAAAACCCGATCATTGCCAGGGCCGTAGATGTAATCATGCAGACGTTCAAAGCCATCGCGCTTTTTCCACTTTAAGACACTCGCAAAAAAGCTAGACAAGGCGGTGCCCGCCCTAACTTCTGTCTTAAACTTTACAGGGTTTGCCGCAGAATAAACCGCGGAGCCATCGCACAGCACGCCCGACGACCGAGCCTTCAGCGCCTTCTTGAGCCCAATCTCCGCCGACAACTCAGCCAGTTCCTCATCCTTGACGCGACGGGAACGCTGCTTTCCATTTTCCATCCACTGGTAATACGCATAACGCTTACCGTTGATAGTCTTGTAGGTGATTCCACCGATACTCTTTGCCATAACGCCCCGCTCCTTCAACTCGTCACACACTACCGCAGTTTTAACTTAAAATTTAACTTATTAAGTTAAAAGAAGCAAGAGAGGAGAAGGAAGATTTTATCAAAAGTGCAACATTACTATTCTTTTTTTTGTGTATATTTCGTAAAACCAATCTCTTCCTGCAGAATACAAATGACCACAAAAACTCATTCTGAACGTGATTTCTTTGATCGCGCAACCACAATGCTCAAGGCCTACGAAGCACTTGAGGATTTTTCACCTCTCAGTAAATATACTCATGAAATTTTCGTAAATGCTTGGCAAGAAGAAATTGCACGTCATAAAGAAAAAAGCGCTCCATTGAAACCTATTGATTTTCTTCAGGTGCCTTTTAGAATCGCGCAATTTAATGATGATGACACCGTTAAAGAAAAATACACGACATACATTGAAAGCGCACAGGAAAGACTTGGCAAGAACACAAACGCAGGAGATCACTTAAATAAATATCAAAATCTCTTTCCGGAAACACGCCCTGAAAGAATTTTTGATGACGGTGATTTATTTCCCGAAGACAATGACATTGCGCAAGAATTTAACTTTGCCTATCGTTTTGCTCAATACGCACAAATTTGCATTGAACAAGAAAACGAAATGCTCATTGATATTTTCTTAGGAAATTCATTTGATCCAAACAAAAGTCAACTTTTACCTAACGAGCTAAGGAGCATATTAAACAGCACCAAAATTTCTACTTCACCAAAAGAATTCTGGGAAAAATGGAAAGAATATTTTTCTCCAAGCTACATGAACATGAAGGAACTTGATAGGTTCCTCATGATATTCATTTTGAGTATAAATAAAAAGAAGCCAGAAAAAATCGCATTAAAAGAGATTCTTTTAAAGGCTAGACTTTATAACATCATTTGTTATCCTGTTGATGTAATAAATAACCCGAGTGAAGATTTATTTTTTAAGCTTCGAGTACGCAAAGAATTTGCTGAGAATAAAAAAATTGACCTAGAAAACATCAAGGACAAGTTAAACGGAATAACACCTGAACACAATTTATCTAAGAAAAAAGAATTTCTTGATCAAAAATGGTCTATTGCAACTCTAGTGAACTCCTTCAGTAATATTATTCCCATTATTAGTCAAATAAAAAAATTTATTTCATTCAACAACACAAATAAAGACCAACTTGAAATAAACGAGAAATTGTTATCGGGAGATCCAAAGTTTCTCATTTTAGACAAAATTGAACTGCCGATTAAAAAGGATAACGAACCAAAATGGTTATTCCCTTTGGCACAACTTTTTTTTCAATTAAAGCAAAATCCCCAAAATTTAAATTTGATTAGTTTCATAATTGATTTAAAAGAAGGGCGAAATGCTCCCATTATAGAGGGTGAAGACCCCTCCGAATTCGTGTCTGAATTTCTTGTTCTATTGGCTCTTGCCGAATTCTTATCAAAAGACACTAAACAAATGAAAATTTCTGGAAAAGAAATAGAGTATCCAAACAGCTTTAATCCAAATATAGTCTACTTCCGATTATCCCTCATTATGGGACAGTTTTTCGCCCATCCTAAAATTTCAAAATTCTTAACAAATCTAGATTTTGCGAAGATTGTTCCTGTTGATCTTTTCAAGAATCTTGGTGATACATTAAAACAAATACCCAATATTTTAAATTTGAATGCCGAAACTCTGCAAAATGTAAAGAACCAATTCGATATTATGGGGAATCAATTGATTCAAACAAACCCTGACAACATAAAGGAAACTACCAATCGCATTTTATCAAAAATGCAGGATTTACAGCAGCAGTTAATGTCACAACAAGAAAAAAACGACCTCGAAGTTAGTAACTAAAAAATCGCGGCCCTGACATAATTAACCCCAAAAAAGCGCAAGTGGATTGATCGCCATATAGCATTGGATACCTCCAGCTCCTTACTTATATTGAAGTTAACCAAAACACTTCAACACATAAGGAGGCAATTCTCATGGCAAAACCACAAAATGATCCTAATGGAGCAGGATGGCCAACTGGCCATGGCGGCGGAACCGGACCATCTGGCAACGGACGCGGCAACAACAACCCTAAGAAATAATTTTTAATGACAGCAGGAAGCAGTGAAAATTTCACTGCTTTTTCCCTTCTCACCACATTCAAAACGCCAAAAGGCTTTTGCCACCGCAAAAGTCCGGGGCCTTCTTGTCCCTTTTTGCCCCTTTCGGCAAATCTAAATCTGTAAAAGAAGGCAGGAAACTCCGTCTCAAGTCACCTTAGCAAAGGAAGCATCATGTTTAAGGAATTCATCCGTATCGTAGGAACCCCCAGAAAAATCACCTCGCAGGAACAGGCCAACGCGGAGCTTGGCCGTTTCAAGAAGGCCATAGGTTCTATCAACAATTTGAGCCCCATCATGCGTGAATATATCGCGGCACGTTGCAGGATTATTCGTGAAAAATATCCCCGCCTTCGCGAGGATATCGCCAATATTTTTCAACTCCTGGTGGAAACATGCGTTGAAGGCTATAAGGTCCATAATGCGGATCTTTTTACCGGAGCAAAACATTCCATTGAATGGTGGGAAAGGGAATCTCAGCGCCTATTCAATATTTTAAAGCCATCCAAGATCACAACAGAAAAGCATCAAAAGAGAAAGGGAAAAGTAGTACGCAAGCCTCAGGAAAAAAAGATTACGCTTCGAACTGACATCCCCATTATTCTTATCACGGGCATCACCAACAAAAAAGAACCCATTGAACAAGCCTGCGGATTTGAAGTCAAGGAAGTTCTTGTTGAAAGATGGGCTCCAAACCTAAAGAAAGTGGATGCCATTTGCGAGGGTGCCAGCAAGTCAACTTTTGGGATTTTTGTATGCCTTTGCAAAAATACTTGCCATGCAGTTGCTGAAGTAGCCCAAAAATACACCAAAGGAGCAAGTAAGTGGATTGTCCTCAAAGTGTTTAAGAATAACTCACAGATTGTTGCTGAAAGTATCCGAAAGGCAATTCTAGCAGCAGGTTTTGCAATCTAGGTGCGCTACCGACCCCATTCTTCATCGGCTTCTTCCTTTTCAACGCGAGCGATGACTTGTTTTTGGAATTCATTCCAGAAGTCAGTCCCCACGTTGTTAATGATCCAGCGCTTGGAATCGCAGTTCTTTTTACCCACTACAACAGTACCATCATCAAGGAGGTAATTGCGTAAGTTAGTCAAGTAATCTATTGCCAGCGAAAGTCGCGATTTGTCTGGGCAGTCCTTCTCCAGTGCACTTGGGGAGTCTGGCCTAGGAGGCTTCTTCCAGAACTTCTTTACTCGTTCGTAATTGAATTCGTAGTCGAAATCCTCCTCATGAAGGGCAAGCTCGTAACGTTCTGCAGCCTTGGCGAAAGTCAATTCACGTTCACGAAATATCTCGTGAAGCTCGTTTCGAAGGGTTCGCCATTTTTCTACAGGATCTGCAATCATCAGCTTAACGAGGGCAACTAGAACTAACGATACTGCTAATATCAACAGCGCTCATTTTTTTCTTGCATTCCATGTCCTGAATCGCCTTGGCGCACTTTTCAGTACGAGCAGAAATGCTGGCCACTCCGGAGCAGGAATTGAGGCAAGCATCCATGAGTCTATACTCAATCACAATGTCAAAGCGCTCACAACTAAACTTTTTGTGCAAGAAAGCACCTGCCGCAGCAGCTGCCAGCGCTATACCGCCCTTTTCCACGACTTCTTCCGTAGAAGATTCGCTGGCCTTAAGTTCCACACGGGAACCGCAATCACAAGGAGCGCAGGTAGCTGCACCAGATTGGGCGTAAACGGAGGCAGACAAAGTCAAAAATAGAGTAGCAAGAATTTTCTTCATATAAGCAAATATAATACGAAATTCACCAGTTATTCAAAATTATGAGGTTTTTATGTTCGGATTTAAAAGCAAAAAACAGAAGGAAGCGGAGCGACTTGCAAAGGAAAAGGAACTCCAGGAGATTGAAGCCAGGCGACTTGCCAAAGAAGCAAAGCTCGAGGAACGCATCAACAATTCGGAAACTCTTCAAAAGTCTAATGAACAGTTGCAGATGAACGCACAGGAGACCCTGAAGGGATCCCTCATCTTGGCCCAGGAAAACCATCGTCTATCTCTTGAAATGAAGGAGATGGTGGAAAGACACCAGCAGAAGGAAATTATCCTTAATGCCAGAGAAGCCCGCATCAAGGACGACGAGGAAAAAACTCGCAAGCACCTTATGGCCGCTGAGGAAAAAAATGCTCGCGCCAGACAGATCGAAATTCTGCTGCAAGGCAGGGACAGCGAACTTAAGCGCAGCGAGCAGCTTGTGGAGAAAAAGGATCGTGAGCTGGACAAGGAACGCAAGGAAATCAAGGAACGAGAAAAGGACGCCCAGAATAGCAAGGAAAGGTATGACGCCTTGAAGTCGGAACTGGACCGCACCAAGGATGAAACCGAACGCCTGAATCGAGAAGCCAAGGAAAATGCCAAGGCCTCAAAAAAGGAACGTACCGAGGCAGACGCCATCTACGCCAAAGCCAAAACACTCGAAACAGACATGGCCGCTAAAGAAGAATCCTTGCGCAAGGGATACGAAGAGAAGAACGAAGCCTTGAACGCCAAGATTGCCGAATATGATCGCAAGATCGCAGAAATGGATCAAATCAAGGAACAATTCGAAGACATCAACTTCGATGATACCGAAGATGGCCGCAAGGCAAAGATTGTCGTCAAGGAAACCATAAGGCAGGCTCTTAAAACTGCGGAAAAACTGATGGATTCCTTTAAGGAACTGGATGACAAATACTGCAGCGGGACATTCAAGGGTTTCGCTATTCCCCTAAGCGAAATTGACTCTGATTTTGAAGATCTCAAAGTCCAATACCAACAGGTCATGGAACATTCCGAAGCTAGTGGAATCCAAGCCATGGTAGCACCTCTCATCAGCACCATCGAAAAGGCCATCGTTGATGCCGGCGACAGCAAGGACAAATGGGATTTTGCCGAATGTTATCGAAGCATCCAGTTGGGTTTGGTCAGCTGCAAGAATTATGAAATCTTGGTAGGCATCCTGTGTAGCGGAGACGCCGGTGCTGAGGAAGAAGCAACCACCAGCGAAGACTCCGAGGAATTCGTAGACTACTACGAGATCCTGGAAGTTGACGAAGATGCGGATGATCAGAAGATTAAACATGCCTACAGAAAGCAGGCAAAGAAGTGGCATCCAGACAAGTTTGCATCTGCCTCGGAGGAGGAACGCCTTGCCGCCGAAGAAAAGATGCGTCAGATCAACAAGGCAAAGGAAGTCTTGCTGGACGAAACCAAACGAAACGAATTCAACCAAAGAAGAAACATGCGCAAAGCCGCATAAGGAGTAAATATGAGCAAAGAACTGATCCTCCCCACCATAAAGAAAGGTGGCGCACTGGCCGCAGTCAAGGGCGGCACCCACAAGATTGCAACTCTAGACCTTTCCAAGAAAGCCGGGGTCATCAAGGCACTGAAGGATGACGCCAGCTCCATCCAGGAACAGATGCAACAGAAATACCACGGCCTCGACCTGATGCTGGTTGGAGATCTTACCGGATCTATGAGCCAGTACTATACCCTGCTGAAAAGCAAGTTCCACGAGATCTCAGAAAAACTGTTCCCCCTCATCCAAAACTTACGTATTGGAATTATTTTCTACCTGGATCACGGCTGTGGTGACCCCTATGTCACCAAGATTTGCCAGCCCACAAACAGCCTGCAAGAAATCAAGGCATTCATTGACGCAACACATACTGGAAACGGCGGTGACGCAGATGAAGCTGTAGAAGACGCACTCAATGACCTACTTCATAATGTACAGTGGCACGAAGTTCACAACCGTTCCGTGGTTCTCTTCGGCGATGCCAAGTGTCATAGACCGGAACAATGCCCGGATCATTATGATTTCTTTGAAATCACCAAGGGACTGTTCAACAAGCAAACAACCATTAATACTGTTTACTGCGGCCGGGACCATATCCAAAACATGAATGTAGTTGAAATTGGTGACTTCAACAAACCATTTTATCTTAGTAATGATGCTGAATTTTTCGCATGGCTTGCTAACGTAACCGGAGGCATGGCAATTACCGTCGAAAACGTCGGTGATCTACTAGACATTATCCTTACCGCCGCCGCAAAGGATGGCGGCAAACTGGAAGAATTCGCTAAGACCGTATCTCGCGAACCACAGAAACTGAAGCTCATTGAAATGGCCAAGAAGGCCGAAACACGCCTACTCACAGCTCGCAAGAACATGATGCTGGGCTACTCAAAGTAAACACCAAAATACAAGGAGACATCTATGTCCAAACAGTCGAACCTCAACAATCATGCCAACCAGCTTAATTCCAACAAGGGAACCTGCGGAATTAACAAGCAGTACAAAGCCGTCCTGGACAACCGTTCCAACCAGCTGAATCCTAACAACAAACTCTACAAGGGAGGCAAGTAACCTTTCGCACACCTAGTGCGTGCAAAACCCACGCCCCTTGGGTTTCGTCCTTTGGCGAGATCCATGATTTCTTGCACAGTTCGGTCATCAGGGAGACTGAAATCGGCTTTTTTTCACGCACTTGATGAACCGGGCTGTGTTTTTTATTTATTTTTCTTTTACATAGCGGTTTACCGCGAACGGAAAATTTTAGAGCTTTGCTCCCTATCTTCTAGACTGAAAATCGGCAAAATTCTCAAACGCAGAAGATAACAGGCAAACGCTCGCGTCCCTATGGGGCGTGGGTTGTTGTTGTTATTTGTGCGTAATGGCTTTGCCGAGCCTCAGTCTGCAGATAGCGATGGACGACTCCACGCCTTTTTTATTGAAAATTGGCATCGAGAATTCCTCTGAGCAATCTCCAAAAGCAACCTCAATCATTTGGAGTATACATGAGGAAGCCAACTTTTCTTTTAGTAGCCATTGCCGCAACTTCGTTGTGGGCAAATTCCATGTGCGTAGAACTATGCGTCCCCTGCACAGAAAATAATGACGCGACCTGCGAAAAAGTTCAATCGCTTTGCGATTGCCCCGCAATTATAGACAGCCTTAAGGCCGCCGAAGTAGCCGCAGCTGAAGCCTCCAAGGCTGCAGAAGAAGCTGCAGCTGCAAAAGCAGAAGCAATTGCCGCAAGCAAGAAACAACTGACATTAAATTTACTCGAAGGTTGCGGAGCTAATGTTTGCGAAAAGAATCTGTACTTCATAGACGAAGTTTTTCAAAAAAGTGAATCGATTGAGAGCGAAGCCTCTGCAAGCGATGTAGACAAAATCAGCTTGCTGGATGCAGCCGAAAATCTAGGCAACACTGCGGTCTCCATCTGTTCCGGGACATCCGGGGATTGCACAGTAAAGCTTTCCTACGAAAGCACAACCATGAAATTGGTTTCAGTTCAGAAAATTGAAAAAACGGATGTTGCAACAACTGCTGCCGACAGCGACACAGAATCCCAGGAAATCCCACAAACCGTTAAAACAGAGGAGGTAGAGAAAGAGTCTACACCCAAAACCAAATCCTCTTCAATTTATGATCAATATCCTTGGCTAAAAGTAGACGGGAAACAATGGCGACTTGGTTTCAGCTTGAATTACGGTATGGGTGATGAAGTAGATTTCTGGAGAGTCAAGGGACTCAGTTCTAAAAATACTGACGAGGGGTTAAGCCTTGATGCAGGCCTAGGCTTTGTTTTCCGTTGGTATTTTACACCATTCCTTTCTTTCCAAACAGGCTTGAGTGTTTTCTTTTATTATGTCAATATCTATGATGAGAACTTCCGCGAAGTTCAGGTTATCTACACAAACAATTGGGGAAATAGCCAAACTGCGCGCGAAAATATCGAAGTTGATGCCGACAGTTGGAATATCTCATCTGAATTACCTCTTACCATTAGACTTGGAATTCCCTTGGGATTCCTACAACCCTATGCTAGTTTCACCCATACCTTCCGCAAACCCTATTTTGGCAGTACGTGGATGGACATTGAAGGATATTACTGCTACAAGGAGTTGGGTAGCAATAGCGGTACCTACGCCCCCTCAGACTGGGAATTCGAGGGATGGTTTGGCATCGGCTTAGAGTTCAACCGCTTTATTTCCGCAGAATTCCAGTGGATGCTCTATTCCAAGGTGATTGAAAGTGAACGCGGACACAAGAACGAAAATTATTGGCGCACAAGCCTTCAGTTTGTCTGGTAAAGGAGTTGCATTATGAAAAAGCAAAATATTCTCTTTTCAGTCTTTGGCTCCATTGCAATCCTTTTCCTTATGGGATGTGGAAATGGAGGAGATCTTTTCACCGTAGATAACGCAAATGATGAGATTGACAACGTGGAATACAAATCCCAAATAAATCTTCGCGAAGATGTTTTGAGTAGTTCGTCTCGCTATAGCAGCTCATCACGTTATAGTAGCAGCTCGTCACGTTATAGTAGTTCTTCTAGTAAGAATGAAGTAAATGAATATCTATACAAGGCCTACACCTTAATTATTGACTTGAATTACTTTGAGCAGGTTTCTGACAACTGGGAAGCAATGAATTCCCATAAGGGGGACTATTCCGATGGAGATCCCCTGGTGTACTTTATCATTATAACGTATGCCGACGGAGAAACAGTGGATTCCGTAGTGACCGAAAAATTCAAGGTTGGCGAAGATGTTGGAATATGGAACGGAAGCAATCTCTACACCAATTACATGACTGGCGGCGCGAACAAAATTTCCATTTGCCCCGTAGTCTATGAACGAAACGTTATTGAGCTAAATGTCAACCATTCTTCAATGTACTGTTATTTCATTGATAATCCTTCTTCCAAGATGAATCAATGGATTAGCCAAAGTGATTACAGAGCCTCCGATTATAAATTGGAATGGAAGGTAAAACTATACTACAACTAATTTTTGAAGATTTCTTTACAAAAAGCAAGCAGTTGTTTGCAAAATGAAGGGCAGGGCCGAGATGGCCTTGCCTTTTATTTTTTTTGAATTAGATTTTATACAAATTTACTTTGGTTAGAGAGGACTTATGAATAAGCTAAAATTTTGGATGAGCCTGGGCGTTGCCGTTTGCGCGATCAGTTCTTTTGTTGGATGTTCCGGGAATGGGTCGGCTACCAAGCCCAACGACGATGCTGCGGAAAGTTCTGCAGATGTTGCGGCAGAAAGTTCTTCAGGTACTGCGCCGAGCGCAGGAAAGGAACCCACCTGGAAATCACAATATCCTGTTACCCTTAACGAGGCCGAAGGTTCCTTTGTGCTTCACTTTAGCATCGGTAACGACGCCTGCAGCATCACCGAAAGTTCTGCAAAATGGATTGTCAATTCCGAAGAATACCCCATGGATATGCGCTACAAAATCGAAGGCGGCAAGCTTATTGTCTGGTCATCAGATGACGAAGCCAATAAGTCAATCTTTAGCGGGAGCAGCCAATCCATCGTGGGAATCTGGAAATCAGACAAGGACGATTCCAGCATCAAATTCACCAAGGATGCTTACTACACCACCGAAGTATTCCAAGGCGGGAGCGCCTCCATTCTCGCAGTAGAATCAGAAATTAATCTAACCACGTCTTACATTATGTATGACTTGTACGGCTGCGGAACCGAAGGCTATAACTGCGTATTCAGTCACTGGCATTTCACCAAACCGGCGCCAGATTTTATTCTGGACAAGATTGAGCGAAAGGTAATTGATATCCACGAAAAGAGTGATAGAACAGCAAGCCTCACCTTTGCAGGCAAGGACCTTACTATCAATGTGGAGCACGTCCAACTGGATTCGCTGAATAATGGAAAATATTACATCGCCGCCACAATTCAATCCGGTAGCAACACATGCCGCTTCGAGCACATTTCAACGGGCGTCACCAAGGAACTTTGTATCGCGGAAAACGTAAGGAATCTTTCCGATTTTACCTATGAAGGCAATGACGGAAAGACATACTCTTCGAAGTACTTTAACGACAACGACGTAGAGTTCGCACAATGCGTCTCTGCGTTGTTGAAGTAGCGATTTTAGCCTGCTAGACTTCAATTGTTACGCGGCTGACCTTGCGTTCATCCTTCTCCACGCGAACAATCTTGTCGATCTTGTTTTCAAGTTCGTTCACGTGGCTGATGATGCCTACCAGGCGGTGATCGCCTGCAAGATTCTGCAGCACATTGATTGCAGACTTAAGGCTTTCATCATCCAAGGAACCAAAGCCTTCGTCCACAAACATGGTATCCAGCTGGATGCCGCCGGCGTTGCTCTGCACTTCGTCGGCAAGGCCCAAGGCTAGCGACAACGAAGCCAAGAAACTTTCGCCACCGCTCAAGGTTTTCACCTCGCGTTGCTTGCCGTTGGCATGGTCAATGACATTCAGATCCAAGCCACTCTGAGCCCTGTTATTGGAGGCTTCTTCGCGGCGGATCAATTCGTACTGACCGTTAGACAGCAAGTGGAAACGCCTATTGGCATGGCGGATAATGCGGTCGAAATAGGAGGTCTGCACGTAAGTTTCCAGCATCAGCTTTTCACGTCCGCTAAGGCCACCGTTTGCCGTGTCCGCAAGGTTGTTGAGCCACTGCAGTTTCTTGATGTCAGCACTCAACTGGGTAGCGATAGCCTTAATGGAAGAAAGAGTTGCCTCGTTCTGCTTGACTCGACCCGATGCAAGGTTCCACACATTGGTCTTTTTGGTCTGAGTAGCCTTCAGAGTCTCGTTGGCGGTTTTCAGAGTTTCAAGGTCGTATTCCGGGACACCTTCCAGAGCCTTTTCGAAAGCCTCAATTTGGCCCTTCAAAGTCTTGACTTCGCCTTCGCACGTCGTGTAGGCGGTTGCAGCGAGCTTCAACGCATTATTAGAAGCGTCCAAAGCAGTCTGCAATTTCTTAATTTCGGCGGATGCGGCAGACTTGCTTTCAAAAGCGAGCCCCTGCAGCATATCCTTGATGGAATTCTGCAAGCCCTCGATTTCCTTTTCAGCAGCGACATTATCGCGAGCCTTTTCCTCATTTGCTGAACGCATTTCTTCCAAGGTCTTTTCCTTGGCAGGGATTCCCTTTTCGGGATTTTCAAGTTCCTGCTTGCGCTTAACCTTATCTGTTTCTGCCACCAATTCCTTATTCAAGCTAGCCAAAGTCTCGCGATTCTTCTGGAACTCCTCATTGCCACGATTCTTGGCATCTTCGATAGCGCATTCACCAAACAGCTTGTTCAGTTTTTCCTGTAAAGGTTCTTTCAGACCGTCGCAAACGCCCTTTTTCTTTACCGCTTCGCTATTCTTGGAATTGCGTTCAGATTCTGCCGTGGCAACCTTTTCCTTAAGGTCATCCAATTCAGCCTGGGTCGGAGCCTCCACAGACTTGCAAGCCTTATGGGGGTGATGGGTGGAACCGCAAACCGGACATTCACAGCCTTCTTCCAAGGCGGCCGCAAGAATGCCCGCCTGTTCATTCAAAAAGGCGCGATGCTTCTTTTCGTAATCGCCATTAAGAGCGCTGTAGGCTTTTTCTGCCGCCAAGTATTCATCCTGTGCAGTCTTAAGCGCCCCCAGCTCAGTCATATAGTTTTTCGCCTGACCGCCTACGTCCTTGATGGATTCCTGACGCGCCTCAAGTTCCTTGATTGCCGCTTCCAGCTGGACCTTGTTTGCACCCGCATCAGAAAGCGTTGCAAGTTCTTCCTTCAGCGCATTAAGTTCCGTTTCCAAAGCCTTCTGAGTGGCTTCCGCCTTGGTAAGCGCAGCCTGGCTCGACTTGAGGGCAGTTTCCTTCTGCTTCAGGTCGCCACGCTTTTTGTCTAGACCGTCGTACTGGGGCAGGGAATTTTCAATAACCGCGATTTTTGCCTGCAGTTCATCTCGCTCCGGTTCCAAATTTTCCTGGGCGGTCTTGGCTTCAAGTTTCTTCTGCAGTTCCTCAATCTTCTGGGGGAGTTGTTCCTGGGCAATCTTCAGGTTCCTACGATTTTTTTCGGCATCCCCAGCCTTGCCCAGATTCTTATCCTGTTCAGAAATCTGAACCTTGATAGCTTCCAATTCTGCATTCAGTTTTTCGACAAGGCCGCTATCTTCGTCAACCAACTTCTGCAGCAAATCGCAAACCTCGTTCCAGTCCGCAATATTCAAGCCTTCAGCCAAGGCCTTCTTTTCGGCAACATCATTGGCATAGGCAGAATCTTCTGCACACTGAATTCCAGAAACGTGGGTGCATGCAGTACGCACCTGGTTCTTGCAAGCGGCATCAAACTGGCCCGCTGCCTTGCTAAGCATATCCTGCAACTTTTCGAATTTCTCGGTCTTAAAGATCTTGCGGAAAGTTTCGCGACGATGCCTCGTATCTTCCATAAGGATCTTCATGAAATCGCCCTGGGCGATCATGGCGATCTGGGAGAACTGATCACGATCCAGGCCTCCCATCACCTTTTTCACCTCATCAGCAACGTCCTTTTCCTTGGACACGGATTCACTCACAGCGCTCACCTTGCCGTTAGCATCCGGATAATAGAAAGTAACGCTGGCGTTCTCCTTGGCCATGCCGCCGCCACGCTTTGCGGGGCGTTCATATTCCGGATTTCGACGAATGCGATATTCCTTGCTGTTGTAGGCAAAAGTCAGTTCCACTTCGGTAGGCGTTTCGGGAGATGCATTGGTACAACGGAAAAGCTTGGCGTCATCGCGGTTGTCGCCGCTGGCCTTTCCAAAAAGGGCGTAAGTAATGGCATCAAAAATAGTGGTCTTGCCGGCACCCGTATCACCGCTAATCAAATAGAGGCCATGAGTACCCAGCTTATTGAAATCAATTTCGGTACGTTCGGCGTAGGGGCCAAAACCTGTAATTACAAGCTTTAACGGTCTCATTACTTTTTCTCCTGCCAAATAGAATCAATCAAATCTTGAACAAACTTGCTTTCGTCCAGGTTCATTTCGCGATTGTTCATCTCCTTGAAGAAATCACAGAAAATCTCCGAAGGAGACTTCTGATCTACATTTTCAAAATCAAGATGCGCCGCGCTCTGGGTACGTGAATTGTTGTAACCGAGAGTCATCAGTTTCGGGTAATACCCGCGCAACTTTGCAGCCGCATCATTCACGTCGTTTTCATCGGTGAGAACCACGTAGATATAATCATCCAAGCTCTTACCTTCGCGCACCTGGGACTCGCGGTATTCAGCAGAAATCAGTTCTGCAAAAGTACCTTCGATCTTGCGCACATCACGCAGGGGCTTCAAGGGGATTTCGCGGATAGAAAGCGCGGCCTTGGAACCCTCGGCACCATTTGCACCGGCGTTGCCAAGTTCCACCACCGTCACGGACTTCTGATGATTTGCCTCGGAAAGGGAATATTTCAGGGGAGTTCCGCTATAACGGACGCGGCCCACTCCGGAGTCGTCCTTTACCACATTCTGGGGGCGGTGAATATGGCCCAATGCCACATAGTCAAAACCATCGAATGCGTAGGATTCCACATTGTCCAGGCCACCTACAAATTCTTCGGAGCCATTTTCGTCTACCTGGGAGCCGGTCACAAACTGATGAGCCAGCAACACATTTCGACGGCCCGGCACACGATTCATCTTACTCACGGCCATCTGGATTGCACTTGTGTAGTCCGTAACCGTTTCGCGTTCAGCATCGGCAGCATCGCCAGAACCAAGGCACGCCTTGATAGTAGCAGGGCGCACAAAGGGGAGCATCCATACATCCACTTCGCCAAATTCGTCCTTAAGGGTTACCGGCTCAAACGCACCAGTATAAACAGGAGACATATGGATACCACGGCTAGCCATAATGCGGCCGCCAAAGGCGATACGTTCGGCAGAATCGTGGTTGCCGCTCAATACAAAAGTCTTTGTGCCGCGATTGGAAAGCTCCACAAGGAAATCGTCCAAAACTTCTACAGCCTCGGCGCTGGGGACAGACTTGTCATAAACATCGCCAGCAATGAGCAATGCGTCGGGCTTTTCGGCCTCTACAATCTTAAGAATCTCGCCCAGAATATGTTTCTGGTCCTCAAGCATGGAATGCTCACAAACACGCTTACCAATATGCAAATCCGCCGTGTGGATAAACTTCATTTTTACCGTTGCTCCTCGTGGGACCCATGGTCGCCACAATCTGATTTTTCACTTCAAATATATTATCGTATTTTGGCACGGAAATGTCAAAAACTTTTTTTGTATTAAATTGGAGACTACGTTAAAATCTATATTTGTTATAGAGTTAGATAATCCAGGAAACACCCCATGAAAAAAAAGCATATAGCCCTTTTTTCCTTGTCGTTAGGCGTGTTTCCGTACCTGTGCTCCTGTGATTCTCCCAGCGGCAATTCCTACGATCCTACAATATTTGACGAAGATGAAACCCACGAAGGCCTGGTAAAGGTCAACGCCCTAGGCCGTAGCGTAACCCTTGGGACCAAGGAATCCTCCGCCAACATTAAAGAACGCCCCCAGATGAAGGTGGAATTCGATTACGATTTTTCCATCGGAAAGCACGAGGTGACCTGCGGCGAGTTTAACGAGCTGATGAGCGCTGCGGCGAAGGATGGTGAGAAAAGCGACGAGATTCGCGCAACCCCGCTGCAACTGGATTGCGAGAACAATTCGCTGCCCGCCACAAGGGTGACTTACTACGACGCAGTTCTTTTCATGAATGCCAAGAGCAAGGCCGAGGACTTGGATACTGCGTACACCTACAGTTCCGCTACCTTCAACGCAAGCGGCAACTGCACCGACCTTGAAGGGTTGAATTTTCACCCCGAGGCGTTTGCGTATAGGCTCCCCACAGAAGCGGAATGGGTTCTTGCAGCAAAGAACAGTTGGTATCCTAAACTTGGCTGGAGCGCCGACAATTCCGACTTTAAGATCCACAAGGTTTGTACCGCCAAGGACACCGACAAGAATCCTGCGCTCTGCGATATGGCAGGCAACGCCATGGAATGGGTCAACGACTGGATGGGCAATTTCCGCGACACTACGATTACAAACTACGTTGGCGCACCCGACGGTGGAAGCGTAGGCGAGCGAGTGGTCAAGGGCGGTAGCTATCTCAACTCAGCCAAGAACTTTCAGCTGTACTCCCGCATGGATGTGTACACGGTTACCTCCGCCACAAAGGCTGACTACGTAGGCTTTAGATATGCCCTGGGTAAAATTCCCGATCCGGTCTGGATGTCCTCCGACGGCGCCGCTGCCGATAACCGAATCATTGTCCTTGCCAACGGTTCTAGTGTCAAGGCAAAAACTGATAGCCGCCAGGCAAAGCTTGCCTTTAGAAACCACGTCACAGGGAACCTGGCTTTCATTGATTACTCCAGCAGCAATCCCACCGTCAAGGAAATTCAAGACACACTGGATGTTTACCACCCAGAAATTTCTCCCGATGGAAAGTGGGTCGCCTTCTGCACAAAGTACGAAGGCCTTGAGGGCAGTTCCCAGCTTTATGTTCGCAAGTTGAACGCCTCGGGCGATGACCTAGTAAAACTAGGTGTAGAATCCGCGGCAATTCCCCGCTGGCGCGTTATTGACGGCGACACAGTCATTGTCTACGTGAACAGCACTGATGTCAACAACGAAGACGCCACATTCTTTGGAAACAGCACCTGGCAAGTCTCTTTCAAGAATGGAAATTTCGGCAAGCCTAAAAAACTCTTTGATGGAGCCTACCACGGTGGCATCAGTTACGACAACCGCCTTGCAGTCACCGGCGCACGAAAACTCCGCAGCCGCATTTCAGATTCCGGGAAAACACTGACACAGTCCGCTACCGACACCATCTGGTACAACGGCGAACAGGCATGCAACGCAAGCCTCAGCCGCGATTCCGCCAAGCAAACCCTGTTCCTGGATTTCAGCGGAACCACCGGACGTGAATTCGTCGGATCAAAATATTCCATCCACAAGTACATGTTGTTCGCCGACAGTAATGGCGCCTTGATCAAGGCAATTTCCGCTCCCGAAAAATTCACCTTCGATCACAGCGAATGGACCGTAGGTGATTTCGGCTCCCATGCGGAATTCGCCGTAGCCAGCCTCGCAAACAATGATGGCGCACACAAGAGAATCACCCTGGTCAACGTCAACGACAGTTCCACCACGGACCTTGTGGAAGGCGAGGAATTATGGCATCCTTGCCTATGGTTGAATTCTGCTGCATACTCCACCGAGAACACCGAACTGGACGCAGACAGCGCCGGCATCTACTTTACAAGCGCAGGTGGCGAGGCCGCTATCATCTTGCGATACAAAATGGAACTATTGTGGAAATATAGGCTTGATGCAGACGTTGCAATCCTTGGGTCATCACGCCCATCCAACGGCGTAATTCCCGCTGAACTAGAACCTGATTTTTCCGCCCTGAACTTCTCCAACATTCCCAACTCCATATATGTTTCCAACTACCTTCTTGAAAACTATCTGGTAAACCACATGCCAAAACTGAAATACGTCCTGGTGTCCCTGGATATCGATATGTGGTGGAAAGTTGAAAAAAATGACGAGGACAATTTCTTCTACTCCGAATACTTGAACTACCCGGGCTATGCCTACGACAAGAATCACGATTACTGGAAGGATGGTTATCCCGAAGGGTTGGCAGAATTGACAGAAACTTCTGCGGGATTGGAATTCTACGAAAATGACATTATGGAAACTAAGGGATTCCACAAGGAAACCTGCGACCAATGGGAAACCGCTCCTTCTGTAGACCGCGATTCAAGCTGGTTCGACAAGAATCCCGAAGCGTTCTACGCCAACTTGAAGCAGTTGGAAACAATGGTGGAGACTGCGCAAAAGTACGGCATCACCGTTATCGGCGCAATCTTCCCGCAAAGTCCAAACTTCAAGAAAACAGGCTCCTTCGGCCGCTACGGAATTCGTCGCAGCATCGCCCAGGACCGCATCGACGAAATCAAGGCCCTTGAAAAGCATTATTCCAACTTCGCACTCATGGACGAGAACAAGATGGGCGACCATGATTACGAAAATTCCGAGGCACAAAACAGGGACCATCTCTGCTACGTCGGTGCATCAAAATTTACAGCACGTTTTAAGTCGCTGCTTGAGGAACTTGATGCTAGACGGGACAAGTAAAAAATTCTATCTATAGAAAATCACAAAAGATCATTTGAACTTTTACTGAGGGTAATTAGAATGGAAAACGCAGCAATCATCAGCTACTACAGCCGTTTGGTCATGGCAAAGAACCAAGGCCATTTCGCCATTGCAAAGGCACTCCTTGCCCTCATGGAAAGTGCAACCGACCTGGATGAATCCGCAGCAGACTACCGCAAGGCTCTGGACAAGATTGCCCAGGCAAAGGGCCATGCCGCAGCCATCGCCGCAGGTGTAGAATCCGCAGCAGAAGTTCCTGCAGGCGAAGCCGCAGACTGGCAGAACTACGTTCTGGAAAACCCGCCCTATACCCGTAAGATCGCCCTGGCATTGGCCACTTATTTTGTAAAGGCAGGCCTGCTGGAAACCGCATACGAAATGTATCTCTGCGCAAGCGAGCTGGACGAAGACGGTAGCAGCGCCGAAGAACTTGCCGCCATCGTCGCCGCAGAATCCGGCACCATGGCAAACGAATTCGGAACCAAGTGCGAATCCGCAGGCGACTACGCCAAGGCCGCCATCTGGTTCAAGAAGGCAAAGGATGCAGGCCTCGCCGACGCAGACGCAGCACTTGCCCGCATGCAGTCCTTCCACGGCGTCACACGCTTCATGGCCCCCTGGCTTGAAATCGCAAAGAAGACTGGCCGTAAGGAACTTGCAGAATCCATCGTCGCCATCGCAGAAGCCGCCAAGGCCGGCAACATGGACGCCGTGACCATCGCTGAAACCGTGGTACCGCCTTGCTACGAAGAAGTGGACTTCTGGGAAAGCGAACTGGATGCGTACCACAAGTTCTCCGGTGACGACAGCGCCGCATTCGGTAGCGCCTACATCGCCGTGGGCAAAATCCTGGAACGCGCAAAGATGTACAACATCGCCCTTCGCTGGTACAAGAAGGCTGTCGAATTCAATAGCGCCGCCAACGCAGACGCTCACCGCATGCTTCCTCTCAAGAGCAAGTCCGTGCCCATGCGCGAAGCCGAGGATATCTACGACAGCGCAAGCCCCATTCCCGCCCTCTGGAAGGTGAACGGCTAAGCTGCTAAAACCTCGCGGCTTCGAATCATTTTTCGCGGTTGTGAGCCATACAACAAAAAACAACACTATTTGAAATGCGGAAAAAAATTTTCCCGCATTCTTTTTATACATTTCTTTTGGTGAATATGAAAGGAGGTTAGGTATGAATATTCGCAAATGTTGGAAAAACGTTATGTTAGCCACCGCGGCAATCCTCTGGGCAGGCTGCGGAGAAGACAAGGGCAACGCTGTTTCCCCCGACACTAATAATCCGGAAAGTTCCGCATCCATCGAATCTGGAGATGAACCGTCATCTTCCAGTGAAGAAGCCTTGCCCGAGCCGGAAAGCTCCAGCTCCTACCAGAGTGTGGAAGAAGCCTGCAAGGACACTGAAACATTCAACTTGGCGGTGGAAAATTCCGACCTACGTTGCGCCGGCGGAAAAATGGACACGCTGTACACCTGTTGCGACGGCTCTCAGATCCCATCACCCAAAAAGATTTATACAAACTGCCCCAGCAGCTATTTTGAAACTCCCACCGATCCTGACACCCTTCCTTCCCACTGGGTAGACGATACCCTTTATACAAAAAAGGGATTGAACGAACGTAACAGCCGAGTGGTTGCAGAAAGTGCTCGCCTAAGCAAAGAATACGAAGCAGGGATTATCGACAGCCTGAACAAGACTACCACCTATTGCGATGATCACGGCGGAATCAAGAGTCGAGACACATACAATAAAGACTATTACGCCATTTCAGAATCTGAGTGTGAAAAATTGTCCAACCAAGCTTCAGAGGATCTTTATAATGAAATAGAAAAAGATCCCACGATTTTGGATATTGTCAAAAGTTGCATTAAAGATGAATTGCATTATATTCTAAATCCGGAACAGCCGCTGTATGGCATAGTAAGCATTGTAGGACCTATGAATCAATGTTCTGGAGCTACGACAATTTCTTATCCCGAGACCATCGAGAAGAGCGGGAAGAACGCAAAATTTGTATGCGTCGATGGAACCGTAGAGGAAACCGAGGAATACGCAGCAGACGTCAAGGCCCGCGATGAAAAGGAAGCCCAGTGTAGATCTACAGTCCGCGAAGAATTTCTCGAAGGCATTGAACGCTGCAAGGAAGTATACGGCGGGAATCAAGCTTCCGATAACTAAATCTTGACGGTTGGAATTTCTGTTCCTATATTTTGAATATCGGAGAAGTTCTTCTGGATTTTGTTCCGATTGACAAATGTCGTTTTATAAAAAAATAATCTCCCAGCGGGCTCTATAAAAACCCACGGATTGTTTTGATCAAAAATCGCTAGCAATAATTGTATCCATCGCGCAAAGCGAGTTTTCGCCGATGGATTCTAGCGAACAAAACAAACCCATTTATTGGAGATTTTATGAATAACGAAAATCCTATGCTTAAAACCCCCACATACCGTCACCTGCTTGGCGAAAAGAACAAGCTCATCAAACGATTGAATTTCGCGGAGCAGCGAATCGAAAAGTACGGATTCGCTCTCAGCGATGAAGAGTATCAGCTCTTGCAGCAGCGTATTGCCGCCACCAGCGAGCAGCTTGCTGATGTAAACGACAAGCTCTCCGACCTTGAAGACGGCGTCACTAGTGGCGTTGATGAAGCCGCTGCGGCAGCCATCCCCCAGAAGTGGGTGGGCAACGCCTCCAAGGCCCTCAAGGACGCCAGCCGCGCCGCAGGCCGCTAGTTGGCAACCCCACCGCAAGCCGCTGGTTGGTAACCGTGTCGCGAACCGCGAAACGACGTTGAATACAATCGCGAAGCATTTAAAACAAAAGGCGACAGCTCAACGCTGCCGTCTTTTTTCTCTATTCACAAATCAAAAACCGAGCTGCATAAAAACACTGCCACCAGGCTCCCTCAAATCGATGGAAGGAGCAATACGTAGCCTGAAACGATCGGCATTTTCTCTATACCTTTTTTCAAGTTTCTTTCCACGTTCTATTTCTTTTGGTGATTGATAAAATGACTGCGAGGCCAATATAAAGGATAGCGGAGTTAACGTCGCCAAGGTGCCAATTCCAAAAGTTCGTCCCAATATCGCAGTCCATAAATGATCATAATCCACAAAGAACGTAAGGAATATACCTAAAGCAGTAACTCCAACTCCATAGGCGATGGTCTCATATCCTTCTCTGGATTTTTTTTGAAACGTATGTATGGCAGCTATCAGCCCATGCATCATAAAGAGCAAGACTATCAGAGCTTGGAACATTCCCGTACAGCACAGAAAGCAAGGAATCCTGCGAGGTATTCTCATCTAGCAGGGTATCTAGCTTAATCCATTTGGTACGGCAACCACGCGTGACAAGAACTTCGCTATTACGGCTCCCAATTATGTTCACAACCTTGGTTGTATCAGCGATATCATTCGAAACCACAATAGCAAACGAGAACTCACACAGAAAAAACAAGCAGAAAAGAAAAACTCGCATAATAACCCTCCGAGACCAAAATACAAAATATGCCAGAAAGAGCACATACGCCTCAGTAGCGTGCGCCGCGATTGCGCCTCAAGGCGTGACGCACGTATCCACAGGATGGCCGAGGGATGCGAGGCGCGGGTGCCGCAGCATGTCGCACATTCGACGGACGGTTTTACGTCCGACAGTTTTTCGACCAGTGCCTAGCGATGGGAGGAGCCGTACCGTATTTTTCCAAGGGGCGAGAGAGACAGGGCGCGAGCCGCCGTAGTGTACCGGGTGTACATGAGGCGGCGAGCAACGAAGTATCGCGAAGCCCATGGGGAAAATACAAAAAAGAGCCCCTCGAGGTTTTCCTCAAGGGGCTCATGAATCCTGCAGCGAC
>JAKSID010000080.1 GCA_024399035.1 Fibrobacter sp.
GCGCCTGTAGCGTATAAGAATACGTGAGGGCGCGAGTGACGAGGTTATGCGCAGGCAAGACGCCGATTAACGCAGATTAAATCATGCGCAAGATTTCTTGTGCAGTCTGTTCCGCAAAAGTATTGTCTTGAACAAAGCGGCGGACTTCCTGGGGATTGATTCGAGCGTATTCAGAAAGTGCACGACCAATACCATTACGAATATAATAGTCATCGTCCTTGGCGCAGGTCAGGCAGAACTGACGGAGCAAGGGCCAGTCGGTACGATCCTTGTACTGAATCTGGAAAATGATTGCACTGCGACGCACCCAGACGTTGGGGTCGCGAATCCAGGAAGCAATCTTGGTGCGGAGAGCCGGAAGGCGCAGGGCCAAGTCGCCCAGGATGCAGGAGGCAAGAGTATCCACCGTATCACGCCAAGCGCGAGTCTTGATCAGCTTCTTGAGGAAAGCCAAATGCTGACCGCCGAGAAGGCTACGATGACGGAAGAGGTAGTCGCAGGCGGCGTACTGAATTTCGCGGTACGGCTGAGCCCACATATCCTCTACTCTGGCAACCAGTTCATCGCCATCTTTCGGGGGATTCTTGTCAAACAAAGGATAAGTAACTTCACGGCGAGGGACCAGCCTGATTCCGAGGAAATCAAACTGTTCACGGGCCTTCTTAGACATTTCATGCGCTTCCTCCTCATTGGAGATAGCGCGAAGGGCAAGCAGAATATCTTGTGTAAAACGAAGCATTGTGCCAAAAATAGTCCTAAAAAAAATAATTTTCTAGACCTTGACAAACACTTTTTTCAATTTTTTTTAAATTATTATCACTTTTTTACATCAAAATATGTCAAAAACACTCTTGACAAGTAAAAAAACTCTATTACTAGTGAATTTATGAGCTCTGTTTGTATAGAAAAAGACCTTGATGTGATCGAAGTGCCTCTTGAGTTAAGGGGGCTTTCCGACGAAGAAATTATCAAAAATTCGGAAAAACCTCTCCGTGAATGTTCCGGGAAAAGAAAAAACGGAGCAAAAAGGCCATCTAAAAAGACAAGAATCGCATTAAAGCAACAAAAAGAGCTGGAAGATATAAATCAAACTGCTGCTGAATTATTTGTAAAAAACTCTGATTTAGTAAATAGAAACTTTTATCGTATAATTAAAGAAAAAAGGGATATGCTTGAAAAAGCATTTACTGAAGCCAGCGAAAGCTATTCCGTATATGAAGAAGAAATAAAACAAAAGTATTCAATGGATTCAGCCTTTACATATAAGAGCTTCATTCAAAAGAATAATTCAGATTACTACAAAAAGAACGTTTCTAATACCGCAATTCCTTCGACTGCCCGCATACTAAAAGCCTCTTTTGGGGCGAAAAATGAAGAAAAATCAAAGGTAGCAGCAGTTTCCGCCGCAGATCTAGCCCAGCAGCGAATTGAAGAACGTGCCCGTAAAATTCGCGAAGCCCTGTTAAACAAACGAAAAAAAGAACTCTCCGAAGTTTAACCCCCGCGCTCACCCGCACCACAATATTTAAAAAACGAAAAAATCCTCCCAACTTACGTTGAGAGGATTTTTTCAGAGGCAACGATCAGACTCGAACTGATGAATAAGAGTTTTGCAGACTCGCCCCTTACCAACTTGGGTACGTCGCCAAAAGTGAGTCCCAATATAGGTATAATAAATAGTCTTTTCAAGGGCAACACCTAAAAAAACGTTATTTTTGTTGAAGTTTTATGAATAAAGCCCCTTGGAAAATCAAATTAGGCGCCTCTTTGGCCGCAATTTGGATGCGAACGCTCCGCATCCGGGTTCACGCCCCTGCCGATTTTCGTCCCGGGGTTCTTGGACTCTGGCATCAGGATCTGTTGGCTAGCACCGCCGCATTCAAGGACAAGGGTGTACATATTTTAGTATCGGAATCCGACGACGGTGAGTTTTTCGCCCAGGCAGCACAAAAGCTAGGCTACGCCGTCACCCGGGGCTCCGACACCCACGGTTCTACCAATGTTCGCCACGTTCTCAAGGCATTAAATGCAGGATCTTTCGTAGGCATGGCCTTAGACGGCCCTCATGGCCCGGACCACCAAGTGAAGCCCGGCTCTGTCTGGCTGTCCAAGTCTAGCGGCACTCCCCTATGGCTTTTTGAATTCAAGTACGGCAAACATTTCAAACTGAAATCTTGGGATAATTTCATCATTCCCTTGCCACTGTCAACAATTGACCTTGAAATTAAGTATCTTTTAAACGATCAAATACAGCCAAAGTAAAAGATTAAGAAGATTAAAGAAAAGGATTAAAGACAATGATTATGATGCCCCCGAAATTTGTGGCTTTCGACTTGGAAACCACAGGCCTTAACAACCAAAAAGACGAAATCATTGAAATCGGTGCTGTAAAATTTTCCGTCCAGACAGAAAAGGGCATTGTAGTGCCTAAGCTGGAAAAGGAATTCCAGACTTTCGTCAAGCCCAACATGATGATTCCCGCCGAAGCATCCAGCGTGAACCACATCTACGACAAGGACGTTGAAAACGCTCCTTCCGTTGGCGAAGCAATCAAGGCTTTCACCGCATTCTGCGGCCAGTCTTCCATTCTGATTGCACATAACGCAAACTTCGACGCCAGCTTCCTTCGCGCCGCTTACCAGAAGAACCCCCAGATTATCCCGGGCAACCCTATTGTAGATAGCTTGGCAATCTCCAAGGCGATTCTCCCGGAAGCCAGCTCCCACAAGTTGGGCATTCTTGCAGCCATGTTCCAGCGCCGTGGCGAAATCGGCATGAAGATCGAATCCGACAAGGCTCACCGCGCCGTTTACGACTGCTTGATGCTCATGGAAGTATTCGTGGCCCTGCTCCGCCGCCGCTTCAAGGAAAAGGACTGGGAAATGGCAACCATCGTCAAGAATCTTGAAAAGTACAAGGGTACGGCTCAGTTTTTAAATAAGTAACGCAAGTCGTTCATCTTAACAGGAGCCTCCGTTCACTTGCGTCACATGCAATTGATGAGCGCGTACATTCAAGACGAGTTCAACGTTTTTTATAAAAAAAGCCCGAGTTCATCGGGCTTTTTCACGTTATCCACAAATTATTAACATTTCTCCAAATACAGAAAAGACCACCTAACGGAGGTTGATTCCGTTAGGCGGACTTAAAAGTCGTAACTCTACAAGAAAGAATTAGATGCCGAGTTCGCGAGCAACAGCCTGGATACCGCGCTTATTGATAGTGCGGAGACCAGCGTTGGAGATGCGAAGGGTGACCCAGCGGTCTTCTTCGGGGATGTAGAAGCGCTTCTTCTGAAGGTTCGGCAGCTGCTTCATCAACTTCTTGCGGTTAGAGTGGGAAACCATGTTGCCCACGAGGCCGGCCTTGCCGGTAACTTCACAAATGCGGCTCATAATAAAACTCCGTTGTTTATAACGAGAACCAATTTTAGAAAAACTTTATGGTTCCGTCAAGGTTAAATGTTAATCTTGCAATGCCTTTGGCACGCTAAACTTGGTAGATTCCACTAATTTTACGAAATTTTCGATTTCTACACCGTCAAATTTCGCCTTTATCCAGTCGACAACTTCCTGAACCAGCACTTCAGGAGCGCTTGCACCGCTGGAAATACCCACCACTTCGTGACCATCGAACCATTCCGGCTGAAGGTCTTTCACCGTATCAATCAAGTGGCTAGGAATGCCCTGTTCCAGGCCCAACTCCATCAAACGACTGGAATTGGAGGAATTCTTGGCACCCACCACCAGGAGAACGTCCACCTTGGAGCAGAGGTCCAAGACGGCGGACTGACGGTTGCCTGTTGCATAGCAGAGGTCCCCGGCGTCCGGTCCGATGATGTTCGGGAAACGTTCCTTGAGGGCCTTGATGATTTCACGGGTTTCTGCTACAGACAACGTGGTCTGGGTAATGTAAGCAAGTTCTTTATCTGCGGGGACCTGGACCGTAGCCACGTCGGCTTCGTTACGGACCAGAGAGATGGCGCCATCGGGAAGCTGTCCCAAAGTGCCTTCTACTTCGGCATGGCCTGCGTGGCCAATCATAATAATGTGGCGACCCGCGTTAAAATGACGCTTGGCGCTGTAATGGACCTTGAGAACCAGCGGGCAGCTTGCGTCCAGCACCTGCAGACCGCGATCCTCAGCTTCCTTATAAATTCGTTCAGCTACACCGTGGGCAGAAAAAATCACCACGGAGCCTGCGGGGACTTCGCACAAATGATCTACGAAAATGACACCCTTGTTCTTGAGGGTTTCCACAACAAACTTGTTATGCACAATTTCGTGGCGGACATAGATCGGAGTCCCGAATTTTTCGAGAGCCTTTTCCACCACATGAATGGCACGGTCAACACCAGCGCAAAAACCACGGGGGGTCGCAAGAATCACTTTTTTCATTTAAGCAAATCCTCCAGGAATAGCAGCAACTGCCGGTAGGAATCAGAAACTTTTTCTTTTTCAAGGTTCAAAAAATCTTGTACTTGTTTTTCGCTAACCAAATCTAGATTTTCAAAATCACTTGCGGAGGACAGTCGTTCAATTACACCCTCTTGAACAAGTTCTTCTACCAGATCTTCGTGGCCACCGGAGTACGGGCCCACGCAGGTGGGCACCTTGGCCAGGAGCGGCTCCCAGAAATCGTGGATTCCCGGCTTGGGGCAGAAGGAGCCGCCAACGAAAGCCTGCTGGGCGCGTTCAAGAATCTGGCCGGTCAGTCCAAATTGATCAATTAAAGTAACGCCACCCTGACGGACCTGAGGCCACTCCACCACTTTTACATTGTTGGCTTGAAGTTCCTGACGGAACAGTTCCACTTCCTCAAGACGGCGAGGCATCAGTACCACGGACTTATTGCGCAGCTTGCACACACGGATAATTTCGGACAAGGATTCCCATTCAGGAAAATGGACCGAAAGGAGAGCCAGGTCAACATCTTTTTGAATATCGTTTTCTCGAGCAGATGACTCACCGGCAACAGGTTCGTTCGCCGGCGCAGCAGCCTCCGCCGACTGGAGCAGACTTAGAATTTTCCAGTCACCACCCACCATCGGCCTAAACTTCGGATTGCCTACAGCATCAAAAACACGCTGTCGGTCGGCTTCGGTTTGCATACATACAAAACCAAGGGCAGAAAAATCCATCCCCGGGAAAGCCTTGCGGAAGCGTCCGGACACAAGTGCCACAGAAGGTTTCAAAGATGTGCGGGACATGGAAGAAAGATAGCCAGGCCACAACTCATTTTCGGCAAGGATCAATGCCTGGGGCTGGACCTTACGAATAAACTTGGACATGGCGGCGGGAGTATCTGCCGGGGCAATGGCAACATCCACCAAGCCCTCCCCCATCTTTTCTAGAGTCGGGACCACCTCCACCTTCTGGGTGGTCAAAAGAATCTTGGGACAAAGGGGGATGTCGCGGCGAAGAAGTTTCGTCAAGTTCAAAAGGACCTTGCATTCCCCAAGGCTTGCGCCGTGGAGCCAAAGATACGGGCCTTCGGGCCAGGGGCCCTCCAAGCGGCGATTGATATGATACTTGCGGTCAAAGGACGGAAAAGACCCGACCACCTTTGCTGCCGCACCCAATGCACCGCGGCCTAAATCGATAACAGTTCCAATTCCAATCATAATACTTTACGCAGAACCAAGAGAACTATAAAAATACAAAGCCAGATCCAGGTGGATTTATCCGCCTTGAAAGACTGGAGGAAAGAACGAGTAGCACCGGAGCCGCCGTGAGAACTTCGTTTGTTCGCAATGGGGACAAACGCCGGAGTAACCGACTTCCAATTGCGCCAAAGGTCCTGAAAACGATTTTCTAGATAACGGTCTTCCAGGCGGGAAAGGACTATCTCGTACATGACTAGAACCGCGGTAAACAAAACGGTCTCCCAGGAAAAACCCAGGTGGAACAAGGCGAAGGAAATTCCAATACCGGTGTTGGAAAGGTAAAGGGGATGACGGATTCTGGAGTACACGCCCCAGGTTACAAGTTCGTCGGCGTCGTGGGAGGAGCCGCGGGTATGTTCACCGATGGAACGGCGGGCCAGGATTCGCAGGAGCACAGCCAGCAGGAACAAAGTTTCCGACAAAACAAAAGGTGCCCACAGCATAAAATAGGAGGCGGAACTTGTGGATTGGTCCAAGGTCTGCCTGGAGGGGAAACCCACACCGGGAATAGCCAGGAGAAGGAGGGCCAAAGCACCGAGGATGTAGCCGCGGAATGAGTACAACTTATTCATCGCGGCCTCGTGAGTCAAGAACTGCGCGACCCTCAAACTTCACCACGTTGAACAAGGATTCCGTGGCGGGAGAAAGAACGTCGTGACTGACGATAACCACCCACTTTTCAAGGGCTGTGGCAGCAGTCAGAAATGCGGAAAGGAGCGGTTCGCGATCAGCAAGAGCGATGGATGCGAAGGGCTCGTCCAGAAGGATTGTTTTGCTGCGAGAAGCGAGAGCCCAAAGGAGGGCGACCTTGGCACGTTCACCGCCAGAAAGGCCGGGCTTTTTCAAAAGAGGCTGCACGTTCGCAAAGTCCGAGAATTGATTGACAGGCGAAGCCGACAAACTTGTAGACGAGTTCGCAGAGACCGCTTCCAGCTGCTGTAAAAGCAGACGCCTCGGGGGCAGTTCCAAGTCCTGCGCCACAAAGAAAACGTTGTTGCTAGTACCAGACAGCGAGCACACTCGGGAGCCATCGTCCCATTGTTCAAGCCCTGCAAGCAGCCTCAGGAAGGTGCTCTTGCCCGCCCCATTGGGACCGCGGACAAGAACCGGCTTGGAGCGGGACCAGGAAACACTAAAGTTTTCAAAAACCGGTGACGAACTGCCGTCGTAATGGAAAGACTTATTGCGAATCTCCGCGACCTGCGCGACTTGAACCGCATACTGCGACGTGGATTGCACAGCAGATACAGCCGCGGTCCTCTTCGGCATCTTTTCAAAATCGTCCAAAACATCCAGGGCGCTCATTACCGAGCGGAACTGGGGCATGACCTTGGAACATTCCTTCACCGGTTTGTAGCTAAGCAAAACCGCAGAACAGAACAGGACCAGCCCCGTCCCGTCCATCCAGTTGTTCTTAATAAGAATTGCGCAAAAGCCAAGCACAAGAATCATGGCCAGCACAGAAACCGCTTCCGTCACCAGGGACAGTCCATTCTTCTGGATAGAAGTTTCCAAACCGCGGTCACGAAGGCTGCGCACATCCTTTAGCAAATCATCAGAGACCGCCTTTCGCTCGTTAGAAGAACTCCACTGACGGAACAGGCGGCGGGCCAGATTCAGGTCGCCGCGAAAATCGGAACGGCCCCGCAGTAACGATTCCTCCGCAGGTCCTAGCTTATGCAGTTTCCGCTGAAGCACGCCCACCAAGGGCACAATGACCACAAAAAGGAAAACCGTCAACTGCCAGGAAATATAGAGCAGCACCGGCAAAAACACGAGCAGCTGCAAAACCGCCTGAACGCCTTGGAAAAGTACCGAACCATTTGATTGAAGAACCTGGGTCGACTCGTAAGCCGCCTCAACCCTGCGTTCCCCTTCCGGTGTATGGAACACCCGGGGCGACAAGTTACGCAAGCCGAGAAGGAACCAGGCCACCACCCGGCCGCTAGTATTATACAGCCAGCGTTCCGAAGTCTTGGTCTTCAGATATAGGAAAAGCAAACGGGCCAAGGTCAGCCCCACCATCAGGGCAATCCAGGCATAAAGGGAAAGGGCTGCCTCCCCAGAAAGGATTCCCATAAAAGACTTGATACCCCAAAGAACAGCCGCATCAGCCCCACTAGCCAGCAAAGCCAGGGGGAAAAAGCGAAATATTCCGCCTAAAAAGGATTTTTTTAACCATTTTCGTAGGGACATCAAGGCAAATGTAATTTTTTTCAATCCACCCCCCTTTACAAAAATACAAACCTTACCTATATTTGGCCTACCTTACGCCTCCATCGTCTAGTGGCCCAGGACTCGGGATTTTCATTCCCGCAACAGCG
>JAKSID010000081.1 GCA_024399035.1 Fibrobacter sp.
CCGACTTCGTTTTCAACCAGTCCGGAAACGAACGCCTGGCTAGCTTCCTGAGCCGTTTCGCACAGGGCTAAACATCTGCTACAAGAACGAATTCGAGAAAGGTCGCACCAGTGAAGGTGCGGCCCTTTTTCCAGATTCGACCCCTGATTAAATCACGACGTAGTCCACACTTACGTTTTTTTCTTATTTTTTCCCTATGAGGTTAGGTTTTCTATTTTTTCTTTGGCTCTGTGTCGCAGCATTCGGTCAAGAGGATGCGGCTGTCGCAAGTTCAACGGGTTCAGCATTCCGTGACACAGTTTTTATTAAACAAATTTATCGCGACACAGTCTATATTCGGCCAGCACCCATCATCGACACGATCTATGTCAATGACAGCAAGAGAATTCCGAATAATTCACCGGAGACTCGTGACAGCAGCATGGCAATCACCTCCAATGAGCAGGCTGCGGTTTCACGTTATATACCAAAGAACGACTCCAGCCTCCACAAGAACTCGTTCATTTTGCAAGTTGATGCTATCAGCTTACTCGTTTCAACACTCGATCACCCTGCCGTAGACATAGCCCTTGAGATACCCTTCACCCTAAAGCATTCTCTCCTACTGGGTTTCGATTACGCAAAGAAATATCCCGACAGTACCGGCTACTCGGACACATTCAATTCCATTTATTCCGGAGACATTAGCCAAATTACATTTGGATTCGCCTACCGTTACTGTTTCCGTCCAACAGCAGCTACAAAGTTCATTGAATTTGGAACCCATTACGTCCAAAGAAAATCCAACTACGACAACAGCTGGGACAACACCAACTACATCAACGACAGACCTCATTCCGAACACAAGATCCATCATGGTGCGCAGGCTTTTGCACACTTCGGTCTATTAAGAAGAGGCGACCGAATGGGATTAGCTCTTTTGGGAGGTTTGGCATACAATTACGTTCCCACTTTTAATGATGAAATCTTAAAGGGGCATGGATTCTACATCACTCGAGGCATCCAACTTGACACCAAAATAAACGTTAGTGTGGGGATTCTATGAGCTTAAAGAAAATGCATTTTTCAATTATGTTCATTACCCTTGCCTTGCCCGCCATGCTCCTCGCAAACGAAGCGAAAAACACCATCGCGCAAGCAAATCTTGTAGACACAATTTATGTGCAGGAGCACATCACCGACACCGTCTACCTTCCTGCCTTAAGAGACACCGTGTTCATCGACACCTCCAACGGCGGAAACGTTGTCCTTGAGGTAAACAGTGACTTTTTCAAGAATAAAGAAAAACTCCCCGAACGAGAAGAAACTGAAGAGGAATTCCAAAGACGAATCACCAGAGATTTCGTCTATCCAGAGGATATTCCCCCGACTTTCACAAATTGGCTCAACCCCGCGATTGCAGCCGACATTATCCTTATCGCACTAAAGGCACTTTTCATAGACTACACATTTGAAAAGGAAAATTGGAAAAACGGATCCATTCTTGTTAATTATGCAGCCGTAATGATGTTTGGCGACGCAGGTTTCATGAGCGACCCTCAATGGAACGGTTTCAAGTCAACGATGGCATTGCCCATGGGTTATCGATACTACTTAAACATTTCTCAAAAACCCGTAGATATTACAAAGGCAAAAGCCAGGCATCGATACACCCCTCATGGAAACACATCCCTATTCGTAGAAGGTTTTCTTGGTCCATCCTTATCTATTGAAAACGTCAATTACATCGAAGAAGACAAATCCTACAGCAAGTTCGACGTTGGATTTGTGGGTTCAATCGGCGTTGGAATCGCAATGAATTTCCATAATTTCCTTTTTACCATAGGAGCTGACCTTGGTTACCAATACTGGGGTGACAAAGTCAATAATCAAGCTATACTTTGGGACGATTCAGACAGTATCGGCTACTCTTTAGCCTTTGGAACAACGTCAAAAGGCTTCTTTGTCAAACCGCAATTCTTGATCGGTTTTTAGTTTTCATCCAGCCATCTTTGCAAGATAATCTGGGCAGCCAGCTGATCGATCACAGCCTTGTTCTTCTGCTTTTTCTTTTTGCTAAAGTGGGAGGTGCAAGCCTGGGCCTGCACGCTGGAGTAGGATTCGTCCTGCGTAAACACGGGCATTCCCGGAAAACGGTCCTTAAGGTCTTGCACAAACTTTTCCACCACAACGTTCTTACCGTTGGCGCGGCCATCCGGATGATAGGGCATACCCACCACAAAGGCGTTCACCTTGTTCACCTTTACCAGTTCATCCAAACGAACCCAGAGATTGGCAATCTTCTGGTCGATAGTTTCGCGGGCAAAGGCAAATTTCAATTCAGAATCGGCAAAAGCCACACCGACGCGGTGTTCGCCATAGTCAAGACCTAAATAATTCATGCCCTAAAATATAAGAAGAATCCGCGTTTCTCTCGTCTCTCGTCTCTCGTCTCTCGTCTCATTTGCTATCTTTGCACCCACTATGAGTACTACTACAAACGATTTATGGGTCGGTGTTGACGTCGGTTCTACTACCGTTAAGATTGCCGTCGTCGATCCGGAAACCAGCAAGCTTTTGCATTACACATACCAGCGCCACAACGCCATGCAGGCCCAAAAGGTCCATGAGGTGCTGCGTGAAGCCCACGGTCTTTTCCCGGGCAAGAATTTTAGAGTCGCATTCTGCGGTAGCGGCGGTCAGCCCTTCGCCGAAGCAACCAAGGCATTTTTCGTGCAGGAAGTGGTGGCAAATGCCCTCGCTGTCCGTGCAACCTACCCCGATACCCGAGTAGCCATCGAATTGGGTGGCCAGGACGCCAAGGTGGTGTTCTTCGAAAAGGACCCGACCACAGGCAAGCTCATTGCTAGCGACATGCGTATGAACGGTGTCTGCGCCGGCGGTACCGGTGCATTTATCGACCAGGTGGCCGAACTCCTCCGTATCAAGACCGAAGCCTTCGAAGGTTACGCCAAGCGCGGCCAGAAGGTCTACGAAATTTCCGGCCGTTGCGGCGTGTTCGCCAAGACCGACATCCAGCCCATGCTGAACAACGGCGTGGCCAAGGAAGATATCGCCCTTTCCAGTTTCCATGCCATTGCAAAGCAGACCATCGGTGGACTTGCACAGGGTATGGAAATCAAGCCGCCCGTCATTTTCGAAGGTGGCCCCCTTACCTTTAACCCGACCCTCGTCCGCGCCTTTAAGGAACGCCTTGGCATTTCCGACGAGCAGGCAATCGTTCCTGAACACTCCGAAGTACTCGTAGCTATGGGTGCCGCACTTTCCGTGGGCTCCATGTTCGCAGGTCAGGAATGCTTCTACCGCCAGGAAGGCTCTCTGGACGCATTGGTCCACTTCAACGAAGTCCGCCAGGCCGAACACAAGGCCAAGGCTGCAGCCGACCTCTTCTTCCAGAACGACGCTGAATACCAGAAGTTCCTTGCCGACCACAAGATGGCAAGCAACCACTACCCCCAGCCCGTCTCCGGTTCTGAATTGAACGTTTACCTGGGTATCGACGCAGGTTCTACCACCACCAAGTTCGTCTTGATGGATGAACAGGACAACATCGTCGATGGCTTCTACGCCAGCAACGACGGTGAACCTCTGGCCGTGCTCAAGCGCGCCATGAACGAACTTATCGACCGTTACGAAGAATACGGCTGTAAGTTGAACATCCTGGGTGTGGGTACCACCGGTTACGGTGAACAGCTGTTCGCCAAGGCAGTCCATGCAGACTACCACACTGTGGAAACCGTTGCCCATGCAAACGCCGCCCAGCGCCTCTGCCCCGACGTATCCTTCATCTTGGACATCGGCGGTCAGGACATGAAGGCCATTTCCGTCACCGACGGTGTGGTCACCGGCATTATCCTTAACGAAGCCTGCTCCTCCGGTTGCGGTTCGTTCATTGAAACCTACGCACGTTCCCTGGGTATTCCCATGGAAAAGATTGCAGAAATGGCATTCAACGCCAAGAGCCCCTCTCAGTTGGGTTCCCGCTGCACCGTGTTCATGAACAGCTCCATCATTACGGAACAGCGCGATGGTAAGCAGCCCGAAGACATTATCGCCGGTATCTGCCGTTCCATCATCAACAACGTGTTCACCAAGGTGATCCGTATCCGCAACCTCAACACCCTCGGTAAGAAGGTTGTGGTTCAGGGCGGTACCTTCAAGAACAACGCTGTGCTCCGCGCCTTTGAACAGTACACTGGCCTCACCCCCATCCGTCCGGAACGTCCGGGTGAAATGGGCGCTATCGGTATCGCACTTCTCACCAAGAAGTACATGGAAGAAAAGCGCAAGACCGATCCGACCATCAAGTCTAGCTTCATCGGCCTCGATGCCATGAAGACCTTCAGCTGGCACAACCAGCCGGGTCAGCTCTGCCAGTACTGCACCAACCATTGCTCTCGTACCATCGTTACCTTTAGCGACGGCCAGAGCTTCGTCACCGGTAACCGTTGCGAACGCGGTGAAGTCACTGCAGACCCCAACGATCCGAAGACCAAGGCACTTATCGCCGAAATCAACAAGAAGATGCTGGCTGTGCCCGACATGATCAAGCGCACCAACCAGCTGTTGGTCAAGGACTACGCTCCGGCTAAGCTCCGCGAAACTCAGCTGAACCTGGACGGCACTCCCAAGACCATCGGTATTCCCCGCGCCCTGGAATTCTGGGCAAGCTTGCCTTTCTGGAAGGCATTCTTCACCAGCCTCGGCTATACCGTCGTTGTCAGCCGCAGCTCCGACTACAAGATGTTCGAAGCCGGCCTCCACAGCGTGCCTTCCGACACCGTCTGCTTCCCTGCAAAGCTTGTTCACGGCCATGTGCTTAGCCTCATCGAAAAGAAGGTCAACCGCCTCTTCTTCCCCATGATGGTTTCCGTTCCCAGTGACCATACCAAGTTCGACGCAACCGCCGTCTGCCCCGTGGTCCAGGCATACCCCAACGTCTGTAAGAACACCGATGAACCGGAAAAGAACTACGGCGTTCCCATGGACCAGCCCATTTTCCACTGGTTCAACGCAAAGCTCCGCCGTTCCCAGACCATCGACTGGTTCAGTGAAAACTGGCACCTGGACAAGAAGCTTATCAACAAGGCTGTGGACGAAGGTGAAAAGGCACTCAACAACTACCGCACCACCTTGCTGGAAGAAGGCCAGAAGATTATGGACGATGTCCGTGCAAAGAACAGCTTTGCCGTGGTCATCGCAGGCCGCCCCTACCATGTGGACCCGCTGATCAACCACAACATCGCAAGCCACTTTACCGCCATGGGCATTCCGGTTCTTACCACAGAATCCCTCCCCGGCGTTTACGACCAGGATATTCCCAGCCACACCCGTGTGGAAATCAAGAATACCTTCCATCTGCGTATGCTTGGCGCCACAATGATCGCCGCCAAGGATCCCAATATTGAATTGGCACAGATCGTAAGCTTCGGTTGCGGCCACGACTCCATCTTGACCGACGAAATGTCCCGCATGCTCCATCGCGATTCCAACAAGGAAATGCTGATGCTGAAGCTTGACGAAGGCGACGCCCGCGGTCCTGTTGGCATTCGTATCAAGAGCTTTATCGAAACCGTGAAGGCTCGTCGTGCAGCAAACCTGCCCGAAAAGCCGGAATCCAACGAACCCTTGTTCACCACCCCCTTCCTCAAGGAAGACAAGGCCAAGCGTACCATCCTGGTGCCGAACCTGTCCCCCGCATTCAGCGTGCTGGCAGCAGCCTACATGCGCGCCAAGGGTTACAAGGCATCTCCGCTTCCTGTTGCAGACAAGCGCGCTATCGAATTGGGCAAGAAGTTTGTCCATAACGATATTTGCTTCCCCTGCCAGGTGAACATCGGTGAAAACCTCCTGTGGTTGGAACAGCATCCGGAAGCCAAGCAGGAAGAAATCTCCATCGGTCTTGCAAAGAACTGCGAAAACTGCCGCGCCGTGCAGTATGCCGTTCTCGCCCGTAAGGCTCTGGACGAAGCTGGCTACCCCAATGTTTCCATCATCACCACCGGTTCCGACAACAAGAACATGCATCCGGGTTTCATCCTGGGCCTCGACTTCCGTCTCCATATGCTGTGGGGCCTGGTCACCATGGATGGTCTCGAAACCATGTACCGCGCACTCCGTCCGTACGAAGTGAACAAGGGCGACACCCAGAAGGTCTACGACGAATGGATGCCCCGCATCATGGAACGCGTCGCAGTTCTCTCCAAGCTGGAACTGGCAAAGCCCACTGCAGTCATCAACATGTTCAAGGAAGCCATCGAAGCCTTCAACGGTGTGGAAATCACCGAAGACCGTAAGAAGGGCATCCGCAAGCCCCGCGTCGCTGTGCTTGGTGAAATCTTGATGAACTACCACCCCAGTGCCAACGGCTACATCGAAGAATACCTGATGAACAACGGCATGGAAGTCTACCTGCCGGGTATGACCGACTTCTTCCGCGTTGACGAAGTGGTCCGTGCCGAAAAGATTCGTCGTGGATTCTCTCCCAACCCCATCGAGGACCGCGTTATCGGTGGTGCAACCGCCAAGGTTTACACCCACGCCATCAACGTGGCTCGTCAGGCTATGGCAGAGAACTTCAAGCTGTACGAACATCATGCTGACTGCTACGAATTGGTCAACATGGTCGGTGACATTATCGACCCGTCCTACAACACTGGCGAAGGCTGGCTGATCCCGGGCGAAATCCTGTACAATTCTCAGCATGGCATCAACAGCCACATCATCCTGCAGCCCTTCGCTTGCTTGGCAAACCACATCTCTGGTCGTGGCCTTACCAAGGCAGTGAAGGAACGTTGCCCCCATATCCAGGTGCTGTCTCTGGACTACGATCCGGATACCAGCTTCGCAAACATCGAAAACCGTTTGCAGATGCTGATCATCAACGCCCGCGAATTGGAAAAGGCAAACCAACACTAATTACGAATATCTATGCTGAACGTATCTAATGTAAGTCTTCAATATGGTAGCCGCGTCCTTTTCAAGGAAGTGAACCTTTCCTTTAAGCCCGGTAACTGCTACGGCGTTATCGGTGCCAACGGCGCAGGCAAATCCACATTCCTCAAGATCTTGAGCGGTGAACTTGAGCCCAATACCGGTGAAGTCACCAAGAACCCCGGCGAACGTATCGCAGTCCTTAAGCAGGACCACTTCGCCTACGAACAGAATACCGTTCTCGAAACCGTAATGATGGGTTTCCCGGAACTTTACGAACTGGGCAAGCGCCGCGAAGAACTGTATGCTCTCCCGGAAATGACCGACGCACAGGGCGAAGAAGCCATCAAGGTGGAAGAACGCTTTGGCGAAATCGGCGGCTACGAAGCTGACTCCAGCGCCGCAGTGCTTTTGAAGGGCCTGGGCATTCCCGAAGAATTCCACTACAGCCTCATGGCAGACCTGGATGGTAACCAGAAGATCCGCGTACTCTTGGCACAGGCTCTGTTTGGCAACCCCGACATTCTGCTCCTCGACGAACCGACCAACCACTTGGACTTGGATACCGTCGCTTGGCTTGAAGATTATCTGGAACGTTTCGAAAACGTGGTGATCGTGGTGAGCCATGACCGTCACTTCTTGAACACCGTCTGTACCCACACTTGCGATATTGACTACGGCAAGATCAACATTTACGGTGGTAACTACGAATTCTGGTATGCAGCTAGCCAGCTGGCTCAGAAGCAGCGTAAGGACCAGAACCGTCGCGCCGAAGAAAAGATCGAAGAACTTAAGGCATTTATCCGCCGCTTCGCATCTAACGCAGCAAAGGCAAAGCAGGCTACTTCTCGTAAGAAGCTCTTGGACAAGATGACCGTGGAAGAAATGCCGGCCTCCAGCCGTAAGTTCCCCTGGGTCAACTTCAAGATGGAACGTGAACCGGGCAAGA
>JAKSID010000082.1 GCA_024399035.1 Fibrobacter sp.
ACAGGAGAAATGGAGATCCCGGGTCGGTGCCCGGGATGACAGGAGAAATGGAGATCCCGGGTCGGTGCCCGGGATGACAGGAGAAATGGAGATTTCGGGTCGGTGCCCGGGATGACAACGGTATCAAAAGTATGAAGAATATTGTTATTACAGGCGGTGCAGGCTTTATTGGTAGTCATGTAGTCCGTCTTTTTGTGAATAAGTACCCGGAATACAACATCATTAACCTGGATAAGCTGACTTATGCAGGTAATTTGGCCAACCTGAAGGATATCGAAGGCAAGCCCAACTACAAGTTCGTGAAGATGGACATCTGCGACTTCGACGCCTTCTACAAGCTCATGCAGGACGAAAAGATCGACGGTATCATCCATCTGGCTGCCGAAAGCCATGTGGACCGTTCCATCAAGGATCCGTTCACCTTCGCTCGCACCAATGTGATGGGCACTTTGAGCCTGCTCCAGGCCGCAAAGCTTTACTGGGAAAGCCTGCCCGAAAAATACGAAGGCAAGCGCTTCTACCATATTTCTACTGACGAAGTCTATGGCGCCCTCAAGATGAACCATCCGGAAGGCATTGAACCGCCGTTCACTACCACGGCTTCCAGCTCCGAACATCACTTGGCTTATGGCGACGACTTCTTCTACGAAACTACCAAGTATACTCCGCATAGCCCGTACTCTGCAAGTAAGGCTGGCTCCGACCACTTTGTGCGCGCCTTCCACGACACCTACGGCATGCCCACTATCGTGACCAACTGCTCCAACAACTACGGCCCGTACCAGTTCCCGGAAAAGTTGATCCCGCTGTTTATTAATAATATCCGCCACAAGAAGCCGCTGCCGGTTTACGGCAAGGGCGAGAACGTTCGCGATTGGCTCTTTGTTGAAGACCACGCCCGCGCCATCGACGTCATCTTCCACAACGGTAAGATTGCTGAGACTTATAATATTGGTGGCTTCAATGAATGGAAGAACATCGATATTATCAAGGTGGTGATCAAGACCGTGGATAAGCTCCTTGGCCGTGCTGAGAACGAAGACCTGGGCCTGATCACTTACGTGACCGACCGCCTGGGCCACGACGCACGCTACGCTATTGATAGTAGTAAGTTGCAGCGCGAGCTCGGCTGGGAACCGTCCCTGCAGTTCGAGGAAGGCATCGAGAAGACTGTGAAGTGGTACTTGGACAACCAGGAATGGCTGGATAATATTACCAGCGGCGACTACGAAAAGTACTACGAGAATATGTACAAGAATCGCTAACCTGTTGTGAAGCAACGAGTTATGAAGTTAAAACCCCGACGTCCTGTCGGGGTCTTTTTTTATGGAAATTATTTTTGACGCTTTGCTGTCATTTTTATGACATAATTAATTGTTATATTCCCTCAGTACCCACCCCGGGGTGGGGTACATTTGTTGTTCACCAGGGCCTCAGCCATATTAATCTATGGATTGCGGACCCTAAAAACCTGGTTGAAACTGGAAGCCGAGGATCAAACCTCTTTTTTAGTGGAAACCAAAAAATTGGAATTAGAATTATGGATTTTTCTGCGATTATTGCTGAAGAACTGAACCTTGAAGTATGGCGTGTCTCCAAGGCACTTGAATTGATGGACCAGGGTGGTACCATCCCCTTTATCGCCCGCTACCGTAAAGACCAGACGGGCACCCTTAATGAAATTGAACTCCGCGACATCAGCCACCGTCGCGACTATCTGCAGGAACTGGTTGACCGCAAGGAAACCATCCTGAAGAGCATCGAAGAACAGGGCAAGCTTACACCGGAACTGAAGGCTCAGATCGAAGCCTGTAAGGACAAGACCCTGCTGGAAGATATTTACGCCCCCTACAAGCCCAAGAAGCGCACCCGCGCAACCATCGCAAAGGAACTGGGTCTTGAACCGTTGGCTCGCCTCATGTGGGCTCAGGAAGAAACCGGCAACACCGCCGAACAGATCGCCCTCATCTACCTGTCCGAAGAAAAGGGCCTGGCAGATCCGAAGGCTGCACTCAAGGGCGCTTGCGACATTCTGGCCGAAGAAGTTGCAGACAACACCGAATTCCGTCAGTACCTCCGTAGCAAGGTGGAAAAGACTGGCGTCATGATTTCCAAGGTGAAGAAGGACTTCGAAAAGGAAGAAACCAAGTTCAAGGACTACTACGACTTTAGCGAACAGGTGAGCAAGATTCCGTCTCACCGTATGCTGGCCCTGCGCCGCGGCGAAAAGGAAAAGGTGCTCCGTCTTTCCATCGAAGTTCCCAACGAAGAAATGGTTGGCTACCTGAAGGCAAACGTCATCAAGGGCAACACCACCTGGACCCCCTATCTTGAAGCTATGTGCCAGGATGCCTGGGACCGCCTGCTGGCTCCCAGCATGGAAAGCGAAGTCCGTCTGCTTTTGAAGGACGCCGCCGAAGAAGAAGCCTTCAAGGTATTCAGCAAGAACCTGCAGGACGTTCTGCTGGCTGCTCCCGCCGGCCACAAGGCAGTTCTCGCTCTCGACCCGGGTTTCCGTACTGGCTGTAAGGTTGCCGTACTTGACGAAAACGGCAAGTTCATGGACCACGGCATTATCAAGCCCCACGAACCCTGGAACGACAAGGCCGCCTCTGCAGTTTACCTCATGGGCCTTATCGACAAGTACAAGATTGACTTGATCGCTATCGGTAACGGTACCGCCAGCCGCGAAACCGACGCCTTCTGCGCCGAAATGGCAGCAAAGTTCAAGGGCAAGGTTCCGCCCCGCGTTATCGTTTCTGAAGCTGGTGCATCTGTCTATAGCGCAAGCATGATCGCTATCCAGGAATTCCCCAAGGAAGACGTTACTACCCGCGGCGCCATCTCTATCGGCCGCCGCCTGCAGGACCCGCTGGCAGAACTGGTGAAGGTTGACCCCCAGTCCATTGGCGTGGGCCAGTACCAGCACGACGTGAACCAGCGCGAACTGAAGAAGCGCCTGGACGAAGTGGTGGAATCCTGCGTGAACATGGTGGGTGTGGATGTGAACAGCGCTTCTGCCCCGCTGCTTTCTCACGTTGCAGGCCTCAGCAATACTCTTTCCGAAGCCATCGTCAAGCACCGCGAAGCTAACGGCGCCTACGCCAGCCGCGAAGACCTGAAGAAGGTGAAGGGCTTTGGCCCCAAGGCTTTCGAACAGGCCGCAGGCTTCATGCGCATCCCGGGTGCAGAAAACCCGCTGGACGACTCCGCAGTCCATCCGGAAAACTACGCCCTGGTCGAAAAGATGGCCGCAAAGGTTGGCGTTTCCGTCAAGGAAATGGTGGGCAACGCTGAAGCCGTCAAGGGCATCAAGCTGGACGAATTCCTTTCTGACGAAGTGGGTAAGGAAACCCTGCAGGATATCCTCAGCGAACTTCAGAAGCCCAGCCGCGACCCCCGTAAGGAATTCCGTTACGCTAAGTTCGATGACAAGATCCAGACCATCAACGACCTGATTACCGGTAGCTGGATGGAAGGCGTTGTTACCAACGTCGCAAACTTTGGCGCCTTCGTGGACATCGGCGTTCATCAGGATGGCCTTGTACACGTTTCTGAAATCAGCGACAAGTTCGTTGAAGACGCCAAGACCGTGCTTACCGTTGGCGACATCGTGAAGGTCCGCGTGATGGCAGTGGATGCTGGCCAGAAGCGCATTAGCCTTTCCATGAAGACCGAACAGGTGGATGGCGTGGCTGGCGCAGGCGCAAGCGGCCCCCGTGGCCAGCGCGTAGGCGGCCCCCGCGGTCAGGGCAACGGACGCTTCGGTGGCCGTGACAACCGCAACGGCAATCGCGAACCGAACCGCGGCAGCCTCCAGGGTCATGCAACCATCGCCGATCTCAAGGCTCAGATTGCAGGCAAGAACAATTCCCAGCAGAAAAAGCCGGGTAATGCTCAGCCTGCCAAGATGAACGCCTTGCTCAAGGGCTTGGCCAAGGGTATGCGCTAATTATCGAACGCGCGCCATATAAAAACTAGTTGAGGGTGGAATAGTGAAGTAAATCACGTTCCGCCCTCTTCTGCTTTATACAAATCTTGAAACACTGGTCCACACTACCTATATTTGGTCGCAGGTGTATGGGTGCTTGAGTAACATCCAGTGAAAAAATGCCTAAAAAGTGGATTGGTAATGAAAGTTCGTGTAAAAAAATGCGCTTATGCCATGGCCTTGTGCCTCGGCCTCGTATCTGCGACACTTATTGCTTGCGGTGACGCTTCCATCGAAAATAAGGCTCACAAGGGCGCTGCAGCAGTGCCCGCCGGCTTTGCAGAACAGCGTATGCTGGCCGACGCCGTAGACACTCTCGACTCCTTCAAGGGCGGCGTTATCCTGCCTCTGGCAAACGAAATCTCCCTGCACGGCAAGGAAGTTATCGGCGGCCTTGAGGCTGTAATGACCTTTTTGGACGAACGCAAGAACGGCTTGAACTACATTTACAAGAAGTACCAGAAGGTGAACCCCGGCTTTGAGGGGAAGATCACCATGGACGTGACCGTGGACCCCTGCGGCGACGTTTCCGGCATTGCCGAAATCTCTTCTGACACCGGCGTTCCTGAATTCAACACCGAAATCAAGGCCTCCCTGGGCCGCCAGAAGTTCCCCAAGACAGATCAGGGCCACTACACGGTGTCCATGACCTTGGCCTTTGCCAACGACCTTCCGGCTGCTGGTGCCCCGGCCGCTGGTGCCGAAGTCAAGTAAAGCCGCGGCAGCTTAAAACCGCGCCGAAACTGCAATTTTTTTGCGAAAAACAGTTGTTTAGCCTTGCGACCCTGGTCGTGGGGCTTTTTTTTGTATCCGGGCGAGCTAACCCCGTCGCTCGGATTTGTCCTTGCCGCACGAAACCCATGCCCAGGTGTGTAAAATTTGGCCCTTGTGTAATAATTTTTACGCTACAAACGTGCGTTTACTTACATATTACAAAGATTCCGTTGCCTAATGTGTAAAAATTATTTATTTTATAAGGTATGAGTGCTGCGTTAGAACATTTGTACGATTACGATGACTTCCGTAAGTTCCTCCAGGATTATTTCGAGGAACAGAAGAAGATGAGGGCTGTTTTCAGCCATCGTTTTTTTGCTGCAAAGGCCGGATTCAGTAGTTCCTCCTACTGTTTGAACGTTATCCGCGGCCGTTTCAACTTGACTCCAAAGTCTATCGAAAAGCTGGCAAAGGCCATGGAATTCGAGCCCCTGCAAAAGTCTTATTTCGAGGCTCTTGTACAGTACAACCAGGCCCAGCAGGTGAATGAACGTGAAAACGCCTGGGGCCAGATCGTACAGATCCGCAAGCAGATTGAATTTACACACCTTGGTGTCAAGGAACAGCTCTATTTCTCCAGATGGTACTACCCGATCATTCGTGAAATGGTTGTGAGTTCCGATTGGAACGGTGACTACATGGTGTTGGCCCGCTCCCTTGAACCGCAGATTTCTACCGAAGAGGCTCGCGAAGCCGTAAAGCATTTGGTTGAATGGGGTCTGATCCGCGAAGTCACCGAAAAGGTGCCCGCAGGTGCCAAACCCGCCCCGGTCCGCTACGAAGAAACTTCCCAGATGCTTGATGCTTCTGCTATTCCGCCCATGGCTTTGCGCCAGATTCGCCGCGAATATGTGCAGCACGCAATCGGCGCTGTAGAAAACAAGCCGAAAGACGAACGTTTTGCCGCATTCACCACCTTGGCCATGAGCGAAAGTTCGTATAATTATGCAGTTGATGTCCTGGAAGACGCCCGTCGAAAGATTATCGCTCGCGCCGCCAACGACTCCAACGTCGAACGAGTTTATGAATTAATGATGGTTGCTTTCCCCATGAGCAAGAAATTTTCGAAGGAGGCTGAAAAATGATTTCCTTTAGAAAAAATCTCGGCGTAATCTCTGCCCTGGCTTCTGTGCTTGTGGCCTTTACTGGCTGTACCGAAACTCCTGAAAATCCCCAGCAGGCTGGCGGTGTCACCGACATCGGCAACTCTATCGCTGGTGTGGTTGTGGATGATGCAGGCAAGGTTGTTCCCTCTGCACGTGTGGTCGCTTACTACGATAGCTGGAACCAGTCCGGCATTCAGGACTCCGTGGTTGCTCAGGCCGACGCCGAAGGCAAGTACGAACTAAGCGTTAAGAAGAATGCCGAAATTATTCTGTTCGCTTCTTCTGGCGATGACTGCGGTTTGGCTGCAACCGAAAACGCAGATAGCACTACTCGCAATATTTCTATCGGCAAGCGCAGAATTTATTCCAGCCACATTGCAGGCCGCCTCACCGGCGAAATGCGCGTTGTGGGCGCCTCGGGCGATAGCGCTGTTTCCGAACTGGATGGCGACGGCTACTTTATTTTCTACAATATGCCGCCGGGAGATATCACTCTGGCTTACTCCGACAGCGTGGATACCGAATCTCCGGAAAGGTCTCGCATAGAATTTACCACTACCGGCGATCAGAATATCATGGTCCTGCCGGAACTTACGGTTCTGGACGGCGATCCTTCTTGGCTCACCGTGATGGACCTGCGCTACTACGTTGGCGAAGGCTATGCCGGCATGCTGATCCGCAACCCGGTTTCTGACTACTGGACTCCGGTAACAGAACTGCCCCAGACCGATACCACATCTTCTCGAATCATCTCTGTGGATGTTCCCCAGATTGGCGAAAAGCTGATCGGTTACCAGTTCCCCATCAAGGTGGACACCAAGGCTTTTTCTGATTCCGTAAAGCTGTCCGACGTGGTTGTCGTGAACAACGAAACTTGGGAATTGTACCCCAGCGAAATTGAATACTGGAACGAAGACGAAGCTTTGCTCTGGGTGCGAATCGCCGGTGTGGACAGTGGCGTTACCACATTGAACTTCCAGGTGTTTGAAGATGCTCAGTTGGCTTCGAATCTGATTCCCTTTGTCGTAGGCTTAAAGTACGACTACGTTTTTTCCAGGCTCCACTTTAACGGCGAAACCAATGTTCGTAACAGCGATGGTACTGCTGCCAAGAGTGTTGCAGATTCCGTTGGCTTGCTGGGCAAGGGCATTACCTTGGAACAGGGGCAGTACATGGTTATCGACTCCGTGGATATGACCTGGGGCTTGTTCACCATGACTTTGTGGACCAAGTGGAATGGCGATAACGAGGCCCCGCAGGTGTTGGTTTCTGAACGCGGCGATTCTACCTACAAGTTCCAGTGGCGTTACGAAGACGGCAAGTTCAGCTTGAAGAAGGGCGCTCCCAGCTCTATCGAGATTACGGAATTTGGCGCCTACGATTTGCCGGTTGGCGAATGGACTTATCTTGCTTTGACTTACGACAACGTCAATAGTCTGTGGACCATGTATGTGAATGGCGAAAAGCTTGGTGACGCGGTTAAGTTCAGCCCCAGCTATACAGGTGCTGCCATGTTCCCGGCCCGCGTAGGCGGCAGCGGAATCGAAAAGGATTCCTGGAATGGCGCCTTGGATGAATTCCGCTTTGAAAGTGCTATTAGGTCTAGCAAGTGGATTAAGGCCGTGTACGAAACCCAGAAGGCGGCCGCCGAATAAATTCCTGACCGTCATCCTATCGTGGATTGCCTCCCGACCTGTTATTGATTGTCATCCCGGGCTTCGACCCGGGATCTTTTGTATAAATTAAATCTCGTTTGAATAAAAAAGAGACCGTCCCGAATGAACTGACCCCAAAAAGTTGGACAGTTTAAAGTTAGGATAAAACAGAGTTAT
>JAKSID010000083.1 GCA_024399035.1 Fibrobacter sp.
AAAAATGAAGAATTATTTCGATCTCTCCGGCCAGGTTGCAGTTGTCACTGGTTGCTCCACCGGTCTCGGTGTCCAGATGGCCAAGGCTCTCGCTAACCAGGGCGCAAAGATTGTTGCAATCGCTCGCCGTAAGGAAATGATTGACAAGGTTGCTGCTGACCTCGCTGCTGAATATGGCGTTGAAACTCTCGCTGTCCAGTGCGACATCACCGACACCGCTAAGGTTGAAGCTGCCGTTGACGAAATCCTCGCCAAGTTCGGCCGCATCGACATCCTGATCAACAACGCTGGTACTGGCGCAGTTGCTCCGGCAGAAGACATTACCGACGACCAGCTCAACCACGAAATGAACGTTGACCTGGGTGGTACCTTCAAGATGGCTCGTGCAGTTGCCAAGAAGGCTATGCTCCCGGCAAAGTACGGCCGTATCATCAACATCGCCTCTATGTACGGCCTTGTTGGTAACAAGATTTGCGGTTCCGCACCGTACCATGCAGCAAAGGGTGCTGTTGTTAATCTGACCCGCGCTCTCGCCGCTGAATGGTCCAGCAAGGGCATCAACGTTAACGCAATCTGCCCGGGCTACTTCTACACCCCGCTCACCAAGGAAACTCTGGATTCCGACTTCTTCCAGGCAAATGCCAAGACTATGATCCCGGCAGAACGCTATGGAAACGAAGGCGAACTGGACACCGCTGCAATCTTCCTTGCATCCAAGGCTTCCAGCTACGTTACCGGCATCATGGTTCCGGTTGACGGCGGCTACACCTGCATGTAATGTAGGCAGTGTTACCCTTCGACAGGCTCAGGGCAGGTCCCGAGCGAAGTCGCGAAGCGACGAAGTCGAGGGATCCCAACACATTTAAGAACGCGACTGCTTCGGCGGACGCGTTTTTTTGTGTCGTTTTTTTATGCGCGGTGTTTTTTAAAAATCGCAATGTCGCCTGCTAGGCGACCTATACAAATTAATTTTTTGCTACTTTCGGTTTTTGATAATTGTCACCTTTTGACATCAATTAAATGGTATATTATTATCATAGAATTGGCCGTCATGCAAACATCGGAGGTTTCCCATGGCATTCAGAATTATCAGAAACGACATTACAAAGGTTGCAGCAGACGTTATCGTGAACTCTGCCAACCCCAAGCCGGTCTGCGGTGGCAGTACCGAAGCCCTCATTTACGAAGCGGCTGGTTATGATGAATTGCTGGATGCCCGTCAGGGTGTGGGCTACCTGGAAATTGGCCAGGTCGGTGTTACGCCCGCCTTCAAGTTGCAGGCTCAGGCTATTGTTCATGTTTCTTGCCCGTGGTGGAGCGATGGGGCGGCTGAGTCTTTGGAACTGCTTCGCAAGTGTTATGCTGCAGTGCTCCAGCAGGCGGTAGCACTGAATGCAAAGTCCGTCGCCATTCCGCTGTTGTCCAGCGGCGTGTACCGTTTTCCTAAGGATGTGGCGCTTCAGATTGCTGCGGAAGTCTGCGGTTCCTTCAACGAATTCGAACTGGACATTATCCTGGTGGTATACGACCAGCAGGCTTTTGAAAAGGCTAAGGAACTCTTCAAGGATGTGGAAGACCAGTTGAAGGAAGAACCGGACTTGAGCGAGCCTAATATGAGGCTGTTCTCCTCCATGCCGGCACAGTCTTCTGCACAGCCGCGCCCCAAAAAATGCTCCAATAAACAGGTGCCTATTTCGGATGAGATGCTTGCCGAATCTCCGATTTTCAGAGGTCCGGCTTGCGAAGAGCCTCGCCGTGCTAATTTGCCGGTGAAGAAAAAGGCTTGTGCTGTTAAGGGCCTTGTAGATAGAACACCTCCTGTTTCCGATATCTTTGGCGGCTATGCCAAGCCCAAGGTCGCTAAGCCCAAGGCAAAATCTGCAAGCGATGAAGACGCGCTTCATGTGAAAATTAATGCTGTGCTTATGGGTATTGGCGCCTCTGATGATGATGATGCAACCTTCCAGGACAAGTTGGAAGAATACATTAAGCGTATTGAGGTCAAGCCCGCTGAAATTTATCGAGCTGCAAACTTAGATAGGAGATTGTTCTCTAAACTTAGAACTGCAGCGGTTCCTAATCCTAAGAAGAATACGGTTATTGCACTTGCTGTAGGTTTGCGCCTGAATATTCGTGAAACAGAAGATTTTCTTAATCGTGTTGGTTATGCACTTTCTCCTGCAAATAAGTCTGATATGATAGTTAAGTGTTGTATTGAAGATGCGGATTTCTATAAATGCAAGCATGCTGTTTGGGAACCCATCCAAAGACTAAATGATATTCTTCAAGAATATCACGAAGCTCCTCTTGGTGCAACTTTATCTGACGATGACAAGTAACCCCATTTTTCCTGTCGCCTGCTAAGCGACCAAGGAGACCTTTGCAAAACATATCTTTGTCTTTGTAATCAACGAGCGGTATTTCAAAAAGGCTGGTGGTCAGCTTGAGAAGGATCGCGAAAAAACAAGAGGCAAAATATGAAGCAAGGATTGACAGAAATGGTTTTCATCTTGGACCGTAGCGGTTCCATGAGCGGTTTGGAATCCGATACCATTGGCGGATTCAACTCCACCATCGAAAAGCAGAAGGCTGTTCCTGGTGAGGCTCTGGTCTCTACGGTTCTCTTTGATAACGATTGCGAAGTTCTTCATGACCGCGTCAACATCAACGATGTTCCCGCTCTCACCGACAAGGAGTACTTTGCTCGCGGTAGCACTGCACTGATTGACGCCATGGGTTCCGCCATTAGCCATATCGGCAACATCCATAAGTATGCCCGCGATGAAGACCGCCCGGAAAAGACCATCTTTGTTATCACCACGGATGGCTACGAGAATGCCAGCCACAAGTACACTGCTGAACAGGTCCGCAAGATGGTGGAACGTCAGAAGACCAAGTACGGCTGGGAATTCATTTTCCTCGGTGCAAATATTGACGCGGTGCAGACCGCCCGCGCTTACGGCATCAGCGAAGACCGTGCCGCCAATTACGTCAACGATAGCAAGGGTATCGTAAAGATGAATTGCGCACAGCAAACCTTGATGAGAAGCATTCGTATGTCGGCTCCCAAGTGTCGCGTCTCTGGCACTGCTTGGAAGGATGACATCGAAGCAGACGTCAAGACTCGCGGCCGTCGCCGTTAATTTTGCACAGTCAAAAAATGCGCTCAAGACATCACAACAGTAACTCCTTTTGTGTTGTGTGAAAGGCCTCCCTGGGTTTTCCTGGGGAGGTTTTCGCATTTAGAATTTGATGATTTTAGATTTCGATGGATTCTTCGTCGCTCTTGATAAATGCGATGAGGCGTTCCACGGCGCGGTCTATGGCGCTGGCGCCTTGCAGGGAGCATTCCCAGATGGTGGCTACGCGGTAACCTTCCAGGGAAAGTTTCCAGTTGGTTTTGATATCGCGAGCCACGTTGTTGCTGAACTTGTTGTCCCAGAATTCAGAATTGTTCTTGGGGTGGCTGGTAAGCTTGCAGCCATGCTGGTGCCAGAAGCATCCGTTGATGAAAATGACCACGCCGTATTTCAGTACGAAAATGTCCGGGGTGCCGGGCAGGTCTCGACGGTGGAGGCGGTAACGGAACCCTTGGTGAAAAAGACCGCGGCGCACGATGATCTCGGGCTTGGTGTTCTTGGAATGAACCGCCTGCATCATCTGGGAGCGGGTGAGGGGCGCCTTCTTGGTTGTACGCTTCTTTCGCATTACCTTGCCCCTGCCTTGATGAAATGCATTATGGATTTCTTTGGGGTTGCGACGGTTCGGCCCTTGGTGTCGAAACGGTACTTTATACCAAAATTGTGCTGTTGGCGGTTTTGTGCGTCTTGGAAACGGGCGAAGGATTTGCCTTGTGTGATGCTTGCTGGAAGTTCATTTGCCTCGTTGTACAGGTCGAGAATTTCATCGTCGGTGAGGGCGCGGTTATAGAAACGTAGATCGTCGATGCGTCCCTCGAAAAAACTCCAGAGGGAACGGGTTCCAAGGCGGACAGGGGCAGTTCCATTTTCTACCTGCACGCCGTAGGTCTCGTCGTACAGCGGGTCCTGATCTTTCTGGACACCGTTCTTGAAGAGGGTGATGGTATTGCTTGCGATGTCGTAGCGGGCTACGAGATGAATCCATTCGTCGACGGTGACTTGCTCCTGCACGTAGCTGCCAGACCCAAGTCCTCCCTTCAGGTTAAAAGCGTAGGCGGACATCCTGTTGGGACGGTTTTCCTGTGAACTCGTCAGGTTCTTGTTGTACATGCGGAAAACCCATTCGTGCTGCTGTGGGGTGCCCTTACCCATCCAGTGAACATATCCGCCTTCTTCCGCATTCCTAAAATTCAAGGTTGCAGGGCTTACCCAGACAGAAATGGTGAGGGCTCCGGTGGTGTTGATGCTGAACGCGTCATGGTCTGGAATTTCCATGTAGCAGTTGTCACCGCAGAACAGGGCTGCGGCGTTTTCGTTACCGAAGCGGTCAGTGCCGAAGGTAGCGCCTTTGTTGTCGATATCTGGTGCGATTGGCGCAGTGCTAGTAGGGTTTTGTGTGGGGGCCAGGGAGTTGTCCATGGCGTTAAAGGATTGGATCGCACTGCCGGCTTCATTCGATAGGCTGCCGTCGGTAAAGGGGTAGTAGGCTACCAGTCCATCTGTAGGCACGCCCGCCACGAGTAGGGCAGGGAAGGCGCAGATTGTCAATGAGGCGGCCAGCAGGTGGCTTCTGCATTTTTTAGAGATGGCCTGGAAGTTCATGTTGTGAAATTAAAAAAAAGCGGCTCCCTTTGTGGGAGTCGGCTTTTTTTTGAATTAATAATGGCACGCTTCACGTGCGACACTCGACCTTAGTAATGGCGTTCTTCGAACGCATTAGCTACGGCTCAGCCATGCCAGAATGTGAGCATTCTGGCGCGGCGTTCGCCTTGCTAGTAATTTTCCGCATTCACTTCGAAGTAGGATTGGGGGTGTGCGCAGGTGGGGCAGACTTCGGGAGCCTTGGTGCCGACCACGATGTGACCGCAGTTGCGGCATTCCCAAACCTTGACTTCGCTCTTTTCGAACACAGCTGCAGTTTCCACGTTCTTGAGGAGTGCGCGGTAGCGTTCTTCGTGATGCTTTTCGATGGCGCCTACCAGGCGGAACTTCTTTGCGAGGGCGTCAAAGCCTTCGGCTTCGGCGGTCTTTGCAAATTCTTCGTACATGTCGGTCCATTCGTAGTTTTCACCGTCGGCAGCGGCCTTCAGGTTTTCTGCGGTGTCACCGATGCCGTTCAGTTCCTTGAACCACATCTTGGCATGTTCCTTTTCGTTTTCTGCAGTCTTCAGGAACATTGCGGCAATCTGTTCAAAACCGTCCTTCTTTGCCTTGGATGCAAAGTAGGTGTACTTGTTACGGGCCTGGGATTCGCCTGCGAATGCAGCTTCGAGGTTCTTTTCGGTCTGGGTACCAGCGTACTTGTTTGCCATAATGTCTCCTTGAAAAATTTGGGATTGTTTTCGTGATTTAATATATCAAAAATTGGGTGTGTAGATTAGATGACTTCGCGAAGTGCCTTTGCCAGCTGGTCTGCGCAGGAGGTGGACTTGCCGTTGCAGGTGTTGCCTTCCAGAATGTCGGCGATTTCCTTCATGTCCTTGCCTTCGCAGAGCTTGCCGATGGCCTTCAGGTTGCCATTGCAGCCGCCCAGGAACTTGAGGTTGTACATCTTGCCGTCTTCGTAGTCAAAGGTGATGAGTTGGGCGCAGGTGCCGCTGGTTCTGAATTCTTTAGTCTGCATATAAGTCTCATTTTGTTTAGGTTGTGCCATATCCCGCGAATGGCAAGAATCTAAAATTTCTTTGTCCAATATACAATTTTTTAATGCTATATTATAGGTGAACTTTTATTACGGAGTTGGATGTTCTTAATCCATAATTTCGGTTTCGGCCGAACTCAAAACTGGGACATTGTTTAGCGCGGGTTGCGCCGGGTGGCGTGACTCGTCACATTCCTGTGTCATCCTGAGCGGAGCACGTAGTGCGAAGTCGAAGGATCCAGGGATTTGTTTTGTATGCGGGAAACACCCGTTAGCAATAAACAAAAAAAGGAAATAAACAATGTCTAAAAATTCTGAATACACTATCCGACAGGAACAGCCTGCCGATTTCTCTGTCGTCGAAAATTTAACCCGCGAAGCTTTCTGGAACGTTTACCGTCCCGGATGTTCTGAACATTACGTGCTGCACTGCTACAGGAATCATCCGGACTTTATTCCCGAATTGAGCCTGGTGCTGGAAGGCCCTGCCAGCGGGGGTGCTGCCGGAGAGGAACCGCGTCGCGAAATTCTCGCCCATGTGATGTTCGCCTGGAGCGAAATTCTGGTGGACCCGGATGAGTCGCAGGCGTGTTCCGCGCAAGACCCGCGTCACCTTCGCATGATGACCTTCGGGCCTATCAGCGTTCGCCCCGACATGCAGCGCAAGGGCCTGGGCAAGATGCTTCTGGACTACGCCCTGGAACGTGCCCGCGACATGGGCGCGGGTTGCATTGCCATGTGCGGTAACATTCAGTTCTACGGCAAGTGCGGTTTTGCAGTTGCAACGTCCAAGGGTATCCGCTACGCCGACGATCCTGATGGCGACGCGCCCTACTTCCTGATTCGGGAGTTGACGCCTGGTTTTCTGGATGGCATCCGCGGAAGTTATCGCGATCCTTCGCCCTACTTCGTCGACGATAAAGACGTGGAGGAATTCGATAAGCAGTTCCCGCCTAAGGAAAAGAAAGTGCTGCCAGGACAACTGTTCTGACGTAACGTACGAAGTGTAGAAGTACGAAAACGCTGAAACGGCGAAAATTGGACTCCAAATGACGACATGATTGTTGTTCGGAGTCTATTTTTTTCAAAAAAGGACCTTGCAATGAGCTAATTGTCTATATTTTCTCCGTAAGAGAAAAGCATCTTGCGAAATCTTTTCACATAGATTATATTTCGGAAAGTCGCTAATCCCTATACGTAGGGCATCATAAATTCTCTGCCGCGAGTCGTGGGAGCGTGCCACATTAGGCATCTCCGCAGAACCTGAGAGAGGAGGCAAGCCTCTTGACTGTGCGCGTAGGGCTGGGAACGAAAGGCTCCCTAAATAAATTTCATGGTAATTACAGGGAATGGAATCTCAGGCAATGATTCCGTGTTTTCATTTGTTGACAGCGGTGGATTCAGGAACGCTGTTTTCAATTTGCGCCGATTTTGTGAGTATAAAATATAGATGTCATACCCTTGA
>JAKSID010000084.1 GCA_024399035.1 Fibrobacter sp.
CTCCTGAAGAACGTTCCCCGTCTACTCCGTGGCCCGATTGGCCGTACATGCTGCGTACCAGCTACGCCCATCACGAAGGTGGCGAACGCCGCTGGAATGTGTCCTCCAAGCAGTTCGTTGTGAAGGACGGCAAGGTTGCTGGCGTGGAAGCCGTGAAGGTGGAATGGGAAATGGCTCCCAATGGTCGCCCCATCAAGCCCAATGAAGTTCCTAACTCCACAGAAATCATCGAAGCTGATTTGGTTGTTCTGGCCATGGGCTTCACCGGCGTTCCGGCTGAAGGCATTGTGAAGGATCTGGGTCTCGAACTGACCCCGCGTACCGCAATCATTCAGGACCCGTCCCGCAACATCTACGCTGTAGGTGACTGCGCTAACGGCGCCTCCCTCGTGGTCCGTGCCATGGCCGACGCAAAACAGAAAACAGCAAAGCTTTAATGGAATGTCATGCCGGGCTTGACCCGGCATCTCCCTAAAAGAGTTCCTTGTGTAACAACACGGGCCGCTGGCGAGTAAAACCGCTGGCGGCCTTTTTTAGGGGAAATTGCCTTAGAATAGACTGTATTTTAATATTTTACATAAAATGTAAAATAAATGAGTGTGTTTTACATATTGTGTAAAACCTTTCAAATCGTGAAACTTTAAACGCCGGTGAAAATCGGCGTTTTTCTTGTTTTTAGCTTGTTTTACCAAAAATGTAAAAGTGGCACGTTTTTTGCTTTAATAGGGGCGAAAATAAGGATTACAATTTATGTCTCTCAAATTCTCTAAATGGACTGGTCTCGGCAACGACTTCGTGCTCGTTGAACCGGGTGAAGCTTTTGATATGACTTTGGGTGCCGACCTGGAAAAGCGCGTCATCGAACTTTGCGACCGCCGCTTTGGTATTGGTGCCGATGGCGTGGTGGTGGTAACTCCGCTCTCCAGCTCTGACGAATACGTGGTGGCCGAAAAGGATGTCCGCAAGAATGTGGACTGGAGCAAGCCGGGTAACGGCATCGATTTCGAAATGCGCATCTTCAATGCGGATGGTTCTGAAGCTGCCATGTGCGGTAATGCAACCCGCTGCGTGGCCAAGTTCATTCGTACCCGCGGCCTTGGCAACGGTGATTCCTTTGTGCTTCACACCAAGAGCGGCCTGATCAAGCCTTCTATCATGGGCGATGCCAACAAGCTGGAAGACGCTCAGGTTTGCGTGAACATGGGTGCTCCCCGCGATTTCCTGGGAACCATCAAGCTCACCGCCGATACCTTTGATTTCACTGGTGAAACGGTTTCCATGGGCAATCCCCATACGGTGATTTTTGTGGATGACATTGAAAAGATTGAATTGGAAAAATGGGGTGCAATCCTTGAAGTGGATAAGCAGTTCCCGGATCGCTGCAACATTGAATTTGCACAGGTGGTGACTCCCGGCAAGATCCGTATGCGCGTGTGGGAACGCGGCTGCGGTGTGACCATGGCTTGTGGTACCGGAAGCTGCGCTACTCTGGTGGCTGCCCAGCGTACTGGCCGTGTGGGCCTTGAAGCAGACGTTGTTCTGGATGGCGGTACCCTCCATATTAAGCACGAAGATGGTGGCCCTGTGTTGATGACCGGCCCCGCTAAGGAGTGCTTCCGCGGCGAAGTTTAAAGAGTAAACAGTGGTTAGTAAACAGTTCTTTTTTAGAGTGGCGAGCTGGTGCTCGCAAAAAAGATAAGGGCTTCGCCCGTTCACTAACCACTAATCACTAACCACTAATCACTAGAAAAGTTTATGAACGAAAAAATTCTTAATCCGTACTATGATCGTCTTCCTGGCAGCTACCTTTTCTCTACCATCGCCAAGAAGATCAAGGAATACCAGGGCACTCACGCTAATGCCGACATTATCCGCCTGGGTATTGGCGACGTGACTACTCCCATTATCCCTGCAGCCATCGACGCCATGCACAAGGCTGTGGACGAAATGGCCTGCAAGGAAACCTTCCGCGGTTACGGCCCGGAACAGGGTTACGACTTTGTCCGCGAAGCAATCGTTCGCGGTGAATACACTGCCCGCGGCATCGAAATGGATCCGGACGATATTTTCGTCAGCGACGGCTCCAAGTGCGACGTGGCCAACATTCAGGAACTTTTTGCTACCGACGTAAAGATCGCCATTCCCGACCCGGTTTACCCTGTGTATCTGGACTCCAACGTGATGGCTGGCCGCACCGGCGTTTTCGGCGAAGATGGCCACTTCTCTGAAGTGACTTACCTGGCTTCTACTGCAGAAAACAACTTCCAGCCGGACCTGCCCAAGAATCCGGTGCAGTTGATCTACCTCTGCAGCCCCAATAATCCCACAGGTACCGTCCTGAGCCGCGAAACCCTCCAGAAGTTTGTGAACTACGCCAACGAAAACGGCGCATTGATCCTCTTTGATGGCGCTTATAACTGCTACATCCAGGACGAAAGCCTGCCTCACTCCATTTACGAAATTCCTGGCGCCCGCACCTGCGCTATCGAGTTCCGCAGCTTCAGTAAGACCGCTGGCTTTACTGGCGTTCGTTGCGCCTACACCGTAGTTCCTCACGAACTTTCCAAGCTCCATGCCATGTGGAATCGCCGTCAGTGCACTAAGTTTAACGGCGTAAGCTACGTGGTCCAGCGTGCTGCCGAAGCTATCTACACTCCGGTGGGCTGGGAACAGACCAAGGCTGTTATCAAGGGTTACATGGACACCGCTGCCATGATCCGCTCCGAATTGACCGCTGCTGGCTACACCGTCTTTGGTGGCGAACACGCTCCCTACATCTGGTGGAAGCTGCCCAACGGCGAAAAGTCCTTCGACTTCTTCGATCGCCTGCTGGCTACCTGCGAAGTGGTGGGTACACCGGGTAGTGGCTTTGGCCCCTGCGGCGAAGGTTACTTCCGCTTGACCGCTTTCGGCGACCACGAACAGACCAAGGTTGCCTTGAAGCGCATTAGGGAAAAACTTTAAAAATAAGTTGACTTAGAAAAAAACTTATTTTACATTTTATGTAAAATCAGATTCCGAACCAAGAGACTCCTATGAAACAACCAATCGGCCCAGAAATTGCTGTTATTCAGAAGATTAGTGCAGCCATTATCCACGAACGTAACGTGGAAAAGCTCCTGTCCAACGTTCTGTCCATTCTGGATTCGGAACTCGGTATGCTCCGCGGCACCTTTACGCTGCGTTTTGGGGATACCCTGAAGATTGAATCCTCCCACGGGTTGGATGATGCCGAAAAGCAGTTGGGTCAGTACCATATTGGTGAAGGTATCACCGGCCATGTGGCAGAAACTCGCCGCAGCCATGTGATTCCGGACCTGCGCAAGGATTCCCGCTTCTTGAACCGTACCGGCTCCCGTAACTACGATAGCCAGGTGGCCTTTATTTGTGTGCCGCTGATTCACGATGAAGACCTCATCGGTACTCTTTCTGTGGACCGCCCGGTGGACGGCACTACGGACTTGGATCGTGACGTGGCTCTGCTTGAGATTATTGCAAACATCACTGGTGATGCTGCCAACGAATGCATTGAAATCCATGCCGAACAGGATGCCCTGCGCGAAGAGAACCGCAAGCTGCGCGACATGCTCAGCAACAATCCCTCCGACCTGGTGGGCAACTGCCGCGAAATGCAGATTGTCTACGAACAGGTTCGTCAGGTGGCTCCTTCCGATGCTACGGTTTTGATTCGCGGTGGTAGCGGTACGGGTAAGGAAATGATCGCCCGCGCCATCGTGAACATGTCCGGCCGTAAGGATAAGCCTTTCATCACCTTGAACTGCGCCGCCCTTCCCGAAAACCTTGTGGAAAGTGAACTCTTCGGTCACGAAAAGGGTGCCTTTACTGGCGCAGTGAATCGTCGTATTGGCCGTGCAGAAGCAGCAAACGGTGGTACTTTGTTCCTGGATGAAATTGGCGATTTGACCATGCAGACTCAGGTGAAGTTGTTGCGCTTCTTGCAAGAAAAGACTTTCAGCCGCGTGGGCAGTAACGAAGAACTTCATTCCGATGTTCGCTTCCTTGCTGCAACCAGCCGCAATCTTGAAGAACTGATGGAAAAGAAATTGTTCCGCGAAGACTTGTTCTACCGCTTGAACATTTTCCCGATCTCCATGCCGGACCTGGCAAAGCGCCAGAGCGACATCATCTTGCTTGCTGAACACTTCATCGAAAAGATGAACCTGCGCTACAACAAGAAGGTTGCTCGTTTGTCTACAACCGCCATTAACTTGCTCATGAGCTATCATTGGCCGGGTAACGTCCGTGAACTTGAAAACTGCATGGAACGTGCCGTGCTTACTGCCAGCGATGATTGCGTGCACAGCTACAACTTGCCGCCTTCATTACAGACAAGCTTGAGTACCGGCTCCGTCATTTCCGCAGAAATGAAGAGCGCTCCGCTGGATGTGATGATGAACAACTACGAACGTGAACTGATCACCGAAGCCATCAAGCGCCACAACGGAAACCTTTCCGCTGCAGGCCGCGAACTGGGTGTCAGCCCCCGTATGATGAACTATCGTATGAACAAGTTGGGCATCAAGTCTAGCAAGTAATGCTATATTTGGGGCATGTTCGGATTTTATCGATTTGCATCTGTTTGCCCCAACCTGAAGGTTGCGGATACTGAATTTAACACCGCCGAAATTATTCGCTGCGGCAAGATCGCCCAGAATGAGGGCGCCGCTGTGACGGTGTTCCCGGAACTTTGCATCACGGGTTATACCTGCAGTGATCTTTTCCATCAGGAATTGCTGCTGAAGAACTCCCTGCGTAGTCTGCGTGAAATTGCCGATGCCTTCAAAGATAGCGACATGGTGCTGGCCGTGGGCTTGCCCCTGCGTTTGCAGAGCCGCCTTTATAACTGCGCAGCTTTTGTGCAAAGCGGTAAACTGATTGCGGTGACTCCGAAAATCCATTTGCCCAACCAGCGTGAATTCTACGAAAAGAGACATTTCTCCAGCGGTCGCGACTTGCTGAAAGGTGCCGGCGTTTATAGTTCCGCTTGCGCATGTGGCGCCAACTATGGAGCCGTCCGCGCCGAAATCGATGGCTTTGGCGAAGTGCCTGTGACCAATTTCTTTACGGTGAAGGGCGCCGGTTCTGAAATCCGTTTTGGCGTGGAACTTTGCGAAGATCTTTGGACGCCTGTGCCTCCCAGTGGCGAACTTGCCTTGGCTGGTGCCAACGTTATCTTGAACCTTTCTGCAAGCGACGCCTTGGTGGGCAAGGGCGAATACCGCCGCAACTTGGTCATGAACCAGTCCGCCCGTTGCATGGCCGCCTACATCTATTCTTCTGCAGGCGTACAGGAGTCTACCACCGACATGGTGTTCAGCGGTCATTTGATGATTGCTGAAAACGGCTCCATGCTGGCTGAAAACAAGAATTACGGTCGTGAATCCGAGATCATCTACGCCGACGTGGATGTGCAGCGCTTGAATATGCAGCGCCTTAGCGAAGGCTCTTTCCAGGATTACGATTCTGCCCCAGTTTTTGCCCGCGCCGCCTCCTTTGAAAACATTAAGGGTATTGAGGTGCTGAAGCACCGCTATGTTTGCGCAACTCCGTTTGTACCGGGCAATATTGAAACCCGCGATATTAACTGCAAGGAAATTTTCAATATCCAGTGTGCCGGCTTGGCCAAGCGTATCGAGGCATCTCGCTCCAAGCGCGCTGTTGTGGGCTTGAGCGGTGGCCTGGATTCCACCCTTGCGCTTTTGGTGATTGCAGAAACCTTCAAGTTGTTGAAGCGCCCCGCCTCTGAAATCCTGGTGCTGACTATGCCTGGCTTTGGCACCACCAACCGCACCAAGAATAACGCCGTGGAAATGGCAAACCTGCTGGGTGTTGAACTGCGCACCGTGTCCATCAAGGATGCCTGTATGCAGCACTTCAGCGACATCGGCCACGATCCTGCTGTGCTGAATGTGACCTACGAAAATGTCCAGGCCCGCGAACGCACCCAGATCTTGATGGATGTAGCCAACAAGGAAGGTGGTATCGTGGTGGGTACCGGCGACCTTTCTGAAATCGCCTTGGGTTGGAGTACTTACAATGCGGATCACATGTCCATGTATGCCGTGAACTGCGATATTCCCAAGACCTTGGTCCGTCACGTGGTGGCTTGGTACGCCGATCGCGCCCGCAATTTCTTTGCCGCAAATGTAGCCGCTGGCTCCGCCGACGAGGCTGCTGCTTTCAAGTCCGCCGATGCGCTTTCCGCAGTGCTTCGCGACATCTTGGATACGCCGGTTTCTCCGGAACTTCTGCCTGCCGACGCCAACGGCCAGATTGCCCAGAAGACCG
>JAKSID010000085.1 GCA_024399035.1 Fibrobacter sp.
TCATTTCCTTAGAAGCATAGCGCTGAATCAGCGGGCTTTCGAATTGGTCACGCATTTTGACGTCCTTGGTTTAAGTTTTTAACGAGTCAAATGTAGAAAAACGATTCATTTTTTCAACATTGTTATCTATATTGTTGACCAATGGAGTTTGATTTGGAGGTTTTTGTGAAACATTTCGTTAAAGCAGGCCTTTTAGCGGCCCTCGCTATTTTCGCCGTAACCCTTTGCGTATCTTGCAGCAATCCCATAGAAGCATTCAACAAGCTGGAAATCAACACCTTTTTGAAGAACACCACCGACCAAAAGGTGATCATTACCTTTACACACTACGGAACAGACTACGAGTACGTGGTAGAAGCCAAGAGTTCCCTTGAAATTCCAGACAACATCCAGTATGGTTTACGACAGGATCCCGACGGCGTGGGCACCGTTACGTTCACCTTTGAGGACGGAACCAGTTACACCCATACCTGCGAGGCCGACCACCCCGAAGCCCTTGAACACAAGGACAAATACAAGTTCACTCCGGCAGAAAACAACATCCTGGACCAGGACATCGATGATACTGGTAGCTGGGTCAAAACAAGCGCTGGCGAAAACAATCATTACAATATGACCTACTACATCAAGTAAGCACATGAAATTACTCGCACTTGCCCTTCTACCTGCCATCGTTTTGCTGGTATACATCTACAAGAAAGACACTGTTGAAAAAGAACCTTTAAGCCTTTTAATGAAATGTTTAGGAATAGGCATTTTAACCATCATTCCTATCCTTGGATGCGAATTGCTTTTGAAGCTTTTCCTTGTCAAATTACCTGGATTAACTAAAGGCTCTATCATCGAAGCCCTGATTTCTGGATATTTCATTGCAGCATTATGCGAAGAAGGCTTTAAGTTTCTGGCACTAAAAAAAGTCACCTGGAACAACCAGAATTTCAACTACTTTTTTGACGGCATCGTGTACGCCGTATTCGTTTCCCTTGGATTCGCCGCCATTGAAAACATTGAATATGTAATCTTCAACGGTGGCGTATCTACGGCAATCTTACGTATGTTCACCGCAGTTCCTGGCCACACCTGCTACGGTGTGGTCATGGGCTATTTCTATGGTGCAGCAAAAAATGCAGAAGTCGAAGGTCGAATTGATGACTGCAAAAAGATGCTAAACCGAGCCGTATTCATTCCCCTATTGCTCCACGGGGCCTACGACGCTCTTATCATGACCAAAGCAGAGGTTGTGGGAACAAGCGTTAACAAGCTATGCTTCGCAATCTGGACAATGTTCGTTATAGCCATGTTCAAGCGTTGCTTTTCCATGGTGGATCTCGCCTCAAAATACGACCAGGAATTTATCAAGAACGACTAGAGTTCCTTGGCGAACTCAGCCATAGGCTTGCGGGCTTCGTGACGGGGCGAAGGACCGCCCTGTTCCTCGTCGGCGTAACCCACATCAAGAATACAGGCCACGTGAACGTTTTCCGGAAGGTCAAAGGCGCGGGCCACATCTGCGGCGTTGAACGCACGAGCCCAAAGGGTATCTAGGCCAAGGTTCTTTGCTGCGAGAGCCATGTGGGTGGTGACGATACTTGCGTCCATATCGCCGGCGTCAAAGTCGTCGTTGTAGTTCTTTGCCTTCCAGCTAATTTCTGTATTGTAGCAAACCACAAGAATCGTGTTTGCATTATAAGTCATGCGGGTCAAAGCACGAAGCTTGTTCAAAGCCTCTTCGGATTTCAAGACCAGAACAGTCACAGGCTGGGCATTTGTGGCCGTAGGAGCCACGCGGCCTGCTTCGAGAATAGCCTCAAGTTTTTCGGATTCCACAGCGCGTTCGCTAAACTTGCGGCAGCTGTAACGGGACTTTGCCAAATCAATAAAATCCATTCTTCACTCCTTAGAGAGGCTTGTGCTTACGCATGTTGCGGATGTTCTGGGGCAGCACTTCCTTGTGCCACTTGATCCATTCATCGTAATAGATGTACTGTTTTTCTTGCTTGCGGAAATTGCGACCATGTACGATTCGACGGCCGCCCTTTTCTTCGGGAGGAATCACAATGTGAAGGCATTCATGGTACACCACACCTGCCACCGCATAAATCGGGCAATTGGCGGCATCGTAACCCTTGCTAATGCTAATCAAATGAAAGTCCTCGCCAGTCACAGGATCCTTACGCACCGTGTGGTAGCTGAGGCCACCCACGCGGTTGCTCCAGGTGATTCGGCAAGTCAAGGAATTTTCAAAATAAGTGTCGTTGATGGCCGCCAGAATATCGTTCAAATTATGGTACTTACCCTGGGGGCGAATAGGCGGAAGTCGGCCTGTGGTCGCAAGGGCAGCCTCACCCTTGTCGGCACGAATCTGGTCTACCAAGGTCCAGAAACGGCTCACCAATTCCTTAATGGCAGCCTTGTTCTTTGCGGTCTTGCGACGAATGGCGTGTTCTGCCCACTCTGCGGCAATTTCACGGGCCTGCGCAAATTCCTCCCCCTTCATATACTCCGGAAGCATCACTTCCGGGTGGCCGAAAAGAACGCCGCCCTTGCAACGAATGCTTTTCTTCATCTGGGGGTTGTACTTAAAATGCACCAAGCCGTTTTCCGAGACCGTATTAGGGATCTTGGGTTTCTCTGGTTTGGGAGCTGCCGCACCAAAAAGGTCCATCTGAATTCCGAATAAATTCACTAGCAGTCTCCAGAGCCTATAACGCCTTCAAAGCCGTTCAATGCAAGCAACCCACCGAAGTAGCTTTCGGGCAGGTCCAGCAGGGCGTAATGTTCAGAAATCCCGTACACCGCATCTTCGATGGTATCGGGCAAGTACACAATGTAGCTGTCGTTATCAGGAGTCTGCAGATGTTCCGGCGTACAGAACTTGGGGTCAGTCTCGCTAAAGTACATACGGCAAGAAACCGGGCGCAGCGGGTAAACCGTGCAGTCGCCCTTCTTGTCCGAGAAGGGGCAAGGCTTCCAGGCAGCAAAATAGTCGTGCAAGGCCAAATCTTCGGCCTTGTCGTCAAAATCATCGTCCACCACCGTTCCTTCGGCCTTACGGCTTTCGTAGAAGCCCTCAAACATGGAGGAACGTTCCTGGCATGCTTCGATAATGTCCAGCAAGTCGTCGCGCTTACGCAACTCACTATACAAATAGATGAGTTCAAAAGGCTCTACGGACATGGGATAATGGTGGCAGCAGTTACCGCAGGCCGCACGGCACTGGATTGGCCTTGGCTGCTGCGGCAAAACCGCCTTAAGGTATGTGGCGAAAGCCTCATGGTATTTCTTGGTAAATTCAAGAATATGAGGAATTTCTTCTAACAAGTTATCCGGTCCAATGGCGGATTCTCGCCCTAGCTTGTCTGCAATAGCGTCAAGACGATCCCTTTCGGCCCCCAACAGGTTGCCGAGACGCATTTCAGCTAAACGAAATGCCTTCGTAGGGAAATATTCGCGATAAGAATCCATGAACACAAATATATTTTTTTTAAGAAATATGTTATTTTTTGAGAAAGTGAGATAACTATGATGTTAAAGCATTTTAATACACATTTTTTACTTTCTGTAGCACTTGTGCTCACCTTGGGGTTTGTAGGTTGTAACATTTTCAATCCCACCGAAAACGCACGAGTTAGCGATAAAGACGCACCTGCACTGACTTACGAAGCCTACATGCACTACCAAAAGAGCGAATATTCTGAGGCTCGTGAGTACTTCGAAAAAGCAATCAAGGCAGATCCCCGTTATTCCGAGGCATGGTTCGGCCGCGCCAAGGCCGTTATGAACATGCAACCGGGCCTCAACATCTTTGAACTGGCATCCAAGGCTAGCATCGTTGATGGCGCCGACGCCATGGCCGCCCTCATGACCATGCCGGACTCCGAGGCCACCCTAATTAAAAACGGCGTAGATTCCGTTCTTTTCTATCTGGACCCCTTTATTGTCAGAGACACTTTGGGTTTAACCGACAAAAAGGTGTCTTTTAAGGATTTTGCGGATAGTTATTCCGTGCTTCAGATCATTAAACTGGCACTTGTGGTTCGTTCCGTTAACACTAGCCTCAACGACCTGCTGACCAGTACCGAAGACTTTATGGCCATCGACTGGAGCAACCTGGACGTCGAGGAGATGGGCGAAACCGTTAAGGAAGTAACCGAGGTTCTGGCAAGCACTGCTACCGCAATCAAGACCAATCCCGAGCTTGCAACAACCATCGTCAAAGAATTCATTCCCGACACAATGGAAATTTCAGACTCAGTCCTTTCTGCAAACATCGACTTTTTCGCAGAACAGATCATTTATGTGAACGACGCAGTCCAGAAGACCGACCTTGACCGCACAGAAATCTTCCTCAGCATCGGTAACGCCATTGATGACGACGGCGACGGCTGCGTTGACGAAGAAATCCCCGACGGTTTGGACAACGATGGCGACGGCGAAATTGACGAAGACATGCGTCACTACAATTCCTATGTCATGGATATTGACACGGAAAACCCGCTTAACAGCAACCCAACCAAGATTCGTGAAATCCAGGTCATCGATCTTTACAAGTTCGTAGATATCGACGGCAATGGCATTTACAGCCCCGAAGATACCGCAGAACGCACATTTGTCTACCCCACCAGAGAACGCGAAGAAGAAGGCAAGAATGCATACTTCGTATTTGCAAAGGACCTGGTATGGGAAGGCGACACTACGGACATAGACGCCCGAATCGCCAACAAGGAACTGGCTCGCTTGGATACAGACTCCACCAACATCAAGTACGACTTGAAGTGGCGTCAGGAACACATCGGTGGTTGCTGGAACAACTACGACGAAGAAAGGTTTAAGGCCTGGTTCAGAGGGAGGGCTAAATAATGAAGCGCATTCTCTCTCTTGTTGCTATCGCAGGTCTTGCTGCACTTAGCTTTGCAGCCAAGGCCCCGACCCACCATTCTTTGCGTGCCGAAGCCATGGGTAACGCCCATGTGGCCGTTGCCGATGACAAGGAAGCCATCTACTTCAACTACGCAGGTCTTACCCAGATCAACAGACTGGGCAATTACGACAAGCGCCCCGAACAAGGCTACTATCCCCGTAACCTTATTGGCGACATGCGCTTAAACCTGGCAGGCGCGGGCCCCTTCGAAAAATATTTCTCTACCTACAACGATGTTACAGAACTTCAGAAACTTTATCAGAGAGTTTCCGAAGCAGGCGGCGGTACCAGCGCATTGCTGGACTCTCTGGGAAAGCATCCCGAACTTGCCAACCTCTTGAATTCCTACGACCACAAGCGCTTGGATATGAGCATCAAGATGGATGCTGAAATGGCATTCCACGGCTTTGGCGGTTCAATCTGGGTTAACGGCGGCATATCTCCGTACCTCGACGGCGGTTTGATCCTCCCCTACATGATTGTGGACACCTTCTACGTGGATGCTGTGGCTCAGGCAGGCATCTCCTACGGATTTACAGACCAGCTCTCCGTTGGTATTGGCGGTAAGATTGCAAAGCGTCAAAAGGTCGATGCAGTGACCATGGGCATTCTTGATTATGAGACCCTGCAGGACACTTTGAACGATCGTTACGAAAAAGCCCTGGGTGAGCTCTTTGACCTGGAATCCATTTCTATCGGTATGGATATCGGCGTGCTTTACCAATGGACCCGTGAGTTCCGCGTAGGCGCTTCGCTCCGAGACATCTACTTTAAGGAACTGGCTGGCGACTCATTTATACCCAACTTCTCTGTAGGTTTCTGCTACAGCCCCCGATTCTTCAACAAGAACACAGCCTTTGGCCGCAAGTTCAACATCGCTATGGACTATGCCGACGCATTCAACAGCGACAAAAACTACAAGCCCCTGACCCACATCAACTTCGGTGTGGAAGTGGAACAGAATATTCTTGCTTGGCCTGGCTACAATAACGAACTTCGCGCCTTGACGCTCCGCGTCTCCGGCGGCTTCAAGGGCGGTTACCCCACCGCAGGTATCGCTGTGGAAGCACTCCGCCTTGTAACCCTTGAACTTGCAACATGGGCAGAAGAACGCGGCTACTACACCGGTCAGGACGAAGAACGTGTGTACATTGCAGAACTGAGCCTCGGTTTCTAAGCCCTGCGCAAAATCTCAAAACGAAAAGTTCTTGATTTTTCAAAGAAAAAGCCCCGCAGGTCTGATGTGAACCCCGAAAGTTGGACACAACTTTCGGGGTTTTCATGTATAAAGA
>JAKSID010000086.1 GCA_024399035.1 Fibrobacter sp.
CGGGGAACTGGTCCTTCAGACGGAGGGCCTGTTCCAATGCATTCAGGTCTTCAGGGTTGAAGACTGCAGGCAAGGCAGCACGATTGATGGTGCCCTGCTCCGTCATGGCATCGGGACCAACATTTCGTGTGTCAGGAACTTGCTTAGCAAGTACAACGATTTTAAGACTCATAATGTTATTTCTTTAGCGGGTTTAAATCGCCAAGTAAGTTAGTTTAATGTTAGATGGTACAAATGTACAAAAAAATGGGTGCCCTTCTTGAATTCATTATTGAACTCTATGGAATTTTTGTAAAAATTTATTACGGCATTATTACGGAAAACTTACGGCGAATGAGGCGAAATTTTTCCCAGGACTCTATGCACTACTGAAAAAGTCCCCCGATTTCTCGGAGGACTTTTTGCGTTTCCTAACCCGCAAAAATATGAATTAGTCTTCGACCTTAACGGCGCAGAATTCCTTGGTGTTGATCAACTTTTCAGTGGAGAGAGTGGAGGTGTTGATCAATTCCAGGATGGGGGAGCCGTAGTAGGCGACCCATGCGGTGGTGGCGCTGGCGGCAACCATGTCGTAGGGGTTCTTGCCGATAGCAATGGACTGCTGGACTTCGCCGGAGGTTGTGTTGACCTTGGAGATGGATGCGGCATCGCCGCGGGACATGACGTACAGTTCGCCGTTGACTACAGCCAGCTTGGAATCCTGATCGAATTCAAGGCCCTTGTCTTCCAAATCAGCGTAGTTGAGGTAAAGCGCTCCATTGGTGTAGTCAGAAACGAATACGTAGGGAATACCCTTGATGACCTTGATGCTATAAGGCTGACGAGTTTCGTATTCGTCCTCTTCTTCATCAGGATTGGAAAGTGCGGTGAGGCTTGTCCCGTCGTAGATATAGGTTCTGATGGCCATGAAGTTCATTCCGTCGCGGTCACCGATGTAGAGAAGTCCGTTTTCTTCATCTAATTCCAGGGAACCGGAAGCATCGGAAATACCGCTAATCTTTGTTACGGAACCTGTGGAAAGATTGATTTCTGAAACACCGACGCTACCATATCCGTAGTAGACGGATACGAAACCCTTGTTGTTTTTCTTGTCTACAACGAAGTCGGTTAAACCGCCGCCCAGCTTGGAACCTGCGATGAATAGGCTGGATTTCTTATTCTTCAAATCAACCTTTTCGATGCCGCGAGTGTTGTCTGCGGGCAAGTTCCAATATGCGTCGTATTCGCCTGCGGTTGCAACGTAAACGTTACCACCAGCGACCTTTACGGCGGAGGGATTTTTGGTGGCCAACTGGATGGTGTCCAAAAGATCGCCTGTAGCTACGTTGTACAAGGCCAGCAAACCGTTGTGATGGAATTCGGTATTGTAGCCGACAGTTGTGGAGCGCTGGAAAATAGCGAACAAAGTGTCGCCGGAAACTTCCAGGTCGGCCAGGTTTGGGGTAGTGCTTTCGTATTCAACAGGCTTTGCGGGTTCTTCGCTGGAGCTGCTTTCTACCGGCTCTTCGGAACTGGAAGAGTCAACGATTTCTTCGGAAGAGCTGGAAGAATCAATAGCTTCTTCAGAAGAACTGGAGGAATCTGCAGTTTCTTCTGCACTGGAGGAAGATTCGTCCTTGCTATCAGAAGATTTGTCGTCCTTTGCTTCGGAGGAACTGGACTTGTCATCATCCTTATCTTCCTTTGCGCTGCTGGAAGATTTGTCCTTGTCTTCCTTTACACTGGAAGAGGACTTGTTGTCTTTCTTGCTGCTGGAGGATGATTTGACGCTGGAAGAGCTTTCGTCTTCATCGTCGAAGCAGTCTTCGGTATCATCGCAGGTGACTTCCGGGCCTACGCCGTTCTTTTTATCGTCGCCACCGCAAGCGCTCATGAACAAGGCGAAACTTGCAACGGTAAGGAGTGATAGGATTTTGCGATTCATGTCGTTTCCTTTTTTTTGGTTTGACATTCCCGGTTTGAACGGGAAATGTGTTGTGGTTAGAAGTTTTGTAAAATCGTGAAGTGCCATTCCCTGCCCGGTGTGGGGTTGGGAGAGTAAATGTTCGTGTAGGTTTCGTCTGAAATGTTCGTGAGGCTAAAAATCAAACGGGTGGATTCCCAGGGGTTGTATCCGAGAGCGGCTTTGTATCTTGCCACGTCGGGCTGGCGAATCTTGTTTCCGCGATCCGTGTAAATATGGGTGCGGTAATTAACGTCAAAAGACAAATCAAAATGGAGGGGGAGGTAGAACTTTCCTTCTACGTAATAGCTGTGAACCGGCTCGCCCGGCAATCGCTTACCTGTGTATAAACGAATCTTGCTTTCGTCACGGGGATCCTGGATGGTGCCGCGCATTGTAGTTTCAAAGAAGTCGACAGGTTTGCTGTTTAATTCCAGCTCGACACCCTGAATGTTTGCTGCGTCCACGTTGAAAGCCTTCATGGCGTTTGTGCTGACAATCCAATAAATTCCATTTTCCAAACGAGTGTCAAAGTAGGTGGCCCGCAAGGTGCTTTTTTTGGAAGGGCTTTGCACAAATCCGCCAACTTCAAAACGAACGGCGGTTTCGTCTTTCAACTTGGGGTTGGAAAGAACGCCTTGGTAGACTCCGTAAAGTTCCATGAGCTGAGGCTGTCTGTAGAAACGGCCAATACTGATGTTGCCACCGAACCAACTGTCTTTCTTGCCTAGCTTTGCCTGGACCATTCCGGCGTAACTCAAGTCGCGGGTTTCGGCGTCGCTGATGATTGCAGTGCCTGTGGGCATTAAGAATTTTCCACCGTCAATTTCATCGTTAGTCTTAAGGATATTTCCTTCTGCAAAGAGGCTTAGCCATTTCGTAAAGGCGAACTCGCCGTTGGCAGCAATAGATGCTGTGTATCGAGAAACGCCAAAGTCGCGAATGGTGCCGCGGGCGCCCCAGGTTTCGGCGCTAGCCGCTGCACGGATTGTTGCTTCAAGGCGGTCTAGAATCAAGGTTCCGATAAGCTCGGGCACCAAACGGTATCCGGCAAGACCGTAATGAATAAAGTCGGGGTAGCTATAGCCGATGTAATCCAGCGGATAGTAGGATCCAGAAACATTCTTCTCGAATTTGCCTGCCACGCCTGCTTCTAGCAACAGGCATTGCAAAAGCGCCGGAGTTTCCAAACGGTATGAAACTTGGGCGTTGTCGCCCACGAATTCCGCTACCTTGGTCTGGGAACTTTCATGGCCTGGGTTGCCTGCTTCCGTGTGAGTGATGCTTGCGGAAATGGTGGAAAAATAACCGCCCTTGTGGAGTACGCGGTACTTCAAGTTGCCGGAGTATTCCGTGAACTCGGCGTTTTCCCGCTTATCCATGAAGTCGTCGTCTTTGTTATAGGCGGTGCCGTTGCGGTTCAAAAACTCGTAATCGTTGTCGCTATGGCGGGCAGAAATTGTTGCAGAGAATTGTACGCTGTCCTTTGGGCTTGCAGAAATCTGGGCGGAACCTTCGAATGAATTGTGGGAACCGATGGTTGCCAGAACGCGCCCGCCCTTGTTCAAGGAATTCTTTGTGACGAAGTTGATGGCGCCGCCAAGACCTGCGCCTCCGAACTTGGCGGGCACGCGATCCTTGTAGACTTCAATGCGTTCTATGTTATTTAAGTCAATGGTGCCTAAATCGGCAGCTCCACCGCCTGCGTCGTTTACGGGAACTCCGTCAATGCAAATCAAAATGTTGCGGGCGGCAATGCCTCGGATGCTTACGGTCTGGAAACTGCCCATGCCGCCTTGCTTGTAGCTTTGAATGCCCGGCAATGCTGAAAGAACTTCTGCTGTGGAAAGACCGCGGCCTTCCCAGGCTTCGGGCTTGATTTCTTCGTAACTGGGAGCTACGTCGGCAGGGGAGGGAGGAGGCTCTACGATTTCGGAGGAACCTAAATCTTGAACGAATTCTTGTGAGGAAACAACGATGCTTTCGTTAGCATCATTTGCGTGGGCTGCGGTTGCCGGGACAACTCCGAAAGTTGCCATACCCAAAAACACCGCCAGGGCGGTTATGGACCTAGATGTCTCTCGCATCGTTCCTCAACTTTTGCGCAATTCGCGGCGTACCGGAAAGCGGATGGACCGTGATTTACGCGACCTGTGTTTTTGCAGTTCTTCTGGCTTGGGGATCATCCTACTTCCGGCTCCTTCGCATGAGGGTTGGCTACCTCACACTGGTTTTGAAATTTACCGGTTTCGTACTCCCATACAGCGGCGGGACCGTCCCGGATTCACACCGGGTTCTCTCCTTTGTTTTTTTTATGCGGGTTCGCGGATCGAAAACAAAGAGCTTTTCAGGGCACAAAAACTTTTGCGTCCAAATTTAGATAAATGATAAAAGGGTGTAAAGTTATATAAAACTTCTATTACGAGTGTGAGCGGCTGTTTTAGCTCTTATTCACTTCGATTCCCAGGCGGTTGACCTTGTAGTGCATGACGCGAGGGCTTAGGTCTAGGTCACGGCCGGCGGCGCTCATGTTGCCTTTATGGCGTCGCAGGGCTTCGCTGATGATTTCTCGCTCGTAACTGTCGATAAGGGTGGACAGGGGAGCGGTGCCTTCGGGTAGCAATGCTGTTCCTGAGGTGACATCGGTCTGTAGGGTAGGGGGCAAATCGTAGGCGTTAATGGCCACGTCGGTTGTTACCAAGCAGGCGTGTTCAATACAGTTCTCCAGCTCGCGGACGTTGCCGGGCCAGTGATAGCTCAAAAGCATATCGATGGCGGGGGAGCTGAGGCGTAGAATTTTCTTGCCGTACTTCAGGTTCATCTTGGCGATGAAGTAATCAGCCAAAAGCAGAATGTCTGTCTTGCGCTGGGACAGTTCCGTGAGGTGAATCTGGAAAACGTTCAAGCGGTAATAAAGGTCTTCGCGGAAAAGACCCTGCTGGATCATTTGCTCTAGGTTTCGTGCGGTGCTTGCGATGATGCGTACGTCGGAATTCTGCACGATGTTGCTACCCAGGCGACTGAATTTTCCGTCTTGGATGAACTGCAATAGCTTTACCTGTGCGGCGGGGGCGAGACTTGCTACTTCGTCAAGGAACAGTGTGCCGCCGAGGGCCAGTTCTGCCTTGCCCAGGCGTCGGCTGGTGGCGCCTGTAAAAGCGCCGCGTTCGTATCCGAAAAGTTCGCTTTCGAAGGAGTTTGCACTGTTGCCGTTGCTTATGTTTCCGCCATTGCTGTCGCCTAGGGTGCTGCAGTTCAGCGTCACGAAAGGCTTTTCCCTGCGGTCAGAAAGCTGATGGATGCTTCGGGCCACGTACTCCTTGCCGGTGCCTGCATTGCCGCGGACAAGAACCAGCGCGATGGAGTTTGCAATCTGTCGCACTTGATCGCGGACCGCGCGCATTTCGCTTGTGTTGCCGATGAGTTCGCCGGGCTTGCCTTTGACCAGGTCGCGAATCTTGTCGCATTCCTCTTGGTGGGCGGAGCTTGCTTCGTGGAATTTTTCGGAGAGAATGGAATGGATTTGGTCTAATTGCTGTTCACGTTTACGTACCGAGCGCAATGTCTCGGCAATTTGTGCAAACGTGGAGCTTTCTAGTACGTCAAAATCCATTGTTCCTTGCTTGTGTCATCCCGGCCACCGAGCCGGGATCCCCTAAAAATATTGCTGCGCCGGGGCTAAATGTCTAGGAGTACTCACCCCGACGCAGCCTGTTCTAGGAGAGAAGTGTCCTAAATATACAAAACTTTTCCCGTTTAGTTTTACTTTTTTGTAAAATAATCAGTCTTTTTTACAAAATTGTAATAAAATGACTGAAAATTACCCCAAAATTTGGATGAAAATCCCGTTTGACATTCCTACTTTTGCCTTCACACACAAGGAAAACATTATGAGCACCTATAGAAAGAATACCATTGACGAAATCGCCAAGGCCGCAACCGCCCCGGTAAAGCCTGCCGAAACCGTCAACGTGGATTACTACGGCGAAGACGTATTTAACGCCAACGCCATGAAGGTTTACCTGCCCAAGGATATCTGCAAGAAGCTTCTTGCTACCATCGAGCAGGGCGCTCCCCTGGATCCGAACATCGCCGGTGAAGTTGCCCATGCCATGAAGAAGTGGGCCATGGATCGCGGTGCCACTCATTTTA
>JAKSID010000087.1 GCA_024399035.1 Fibrobacter sp.
AGAGTATATTTCTAGGCAAGTTAAACAAATTTACTTGGCGACTTAAATTCGCCTCTTTAATCTTGACATTTACCTACATAAATCAAGAAAAAAGTGAGTTTAGTACGTAAAGGGAATATCTGAAAAATCAATTTTCAAGTTTGAATGCGTCCCTCCTGTGTTTTTTTACCTACTAAATGCAGAAAAATGAGGGCTTTGTACGTAAATCTGCGTTTTACTAGGCGAAAATGCTATCTTTGTCATCAAGATGTTTGAAAGCCTTTTTGAAAAGTACCCCTTCTTCCGTGCCATTCCCGCATTTCTTTGCATGGCCGTGATTTTCAAGCTGTCCTCCATGACCGGCGATGACCTGCAGGGCTTTCCCCATGTGTGGGACAAGTTGGCTCATTTTTGTGAATACGCCACCTTGGCCGGATGCATTGCCATGTGGTGGACCCGAGGCGAGTGGTCAGTAAAGGTTTGGCGCCCCATTCTCATTGTAACTGCATTGACTTTGGCTTATGGCTGCACCGATGAATTCCACCAGCGTTATGTGGAAGGCCGCTCCTGCGATGCCATTGATCTTGTTGCCGATACCATCGGCGGTCTTATTGGCGCATCAATCTACGCCTTGATTTGCAAACTTCTCAACAAGTTTGATCCGCTTAAAGCAGAATAATTTCGCGTTTCAACTCAATACCGAATTTTTCGGCGACCTTCTTCTGCACAAATTCGCTTAACGCCTTGATATCTGCGGCGGTGGCGTCACCTGCGTTGACGATGAAGTTGGCGTGGACAGTGCTGACTTCTGCGCCACCAATACGGTATCCCTTGAGGCCAGCTTGCTCGATGTAATAACCCGGGGCGATTTGCTGGGGCATTTCGGCGCAGCCAACGTCAAGGCGTTTGAAGGTGGAACCTGCGTTGGGCATATTCAAGGGCTGGCTTGCCTTGCGCTTGGCCATGCATTCCTGCATTTCAGTTTCCAGCGTGTAGCTGTCCTTGCCGGACACTTCTGCAGGCTCCAACTGGAATGTTGCAGACAAAATAATTTCTGCGTTTTTCGGATCCGTTGCAAGTTCCTGGAAAACACTATGGCGGTAACCGAATCCGCATTCTGCTGCAGTACGGACTCGCACAACGCCATCCTGACCTAAACTTTCTACTTCCACGCAGGTCTGGCAAATTTCTTGACCGTAGGCTCCTGCGTTCATGTAGATGGCTCCGCCCAAGGTTCCAGGGATTCCTGCCAACTTATGGATTCCTGCGAAACCTAATTTGATGGTCTTGCGGGCGAATCCACCCAGCGGTGTAGCTGCCCCGACCTTGAACTTGACATTGCCCAGGTCGCATACGTCAGAAAAGCTTCGGCCCAGGGTGATGATTACACCGTCGTAGCCCTTGTCGGAAACCAAAAGGTTGGTTCCGTTCCCTAAAATGAAATGAGGTAAGTTTTTGCTTTTAGCGAACTGGCAGGCTTCCTTGATATCGTCTGCGGATTCTGCCTTTACAAAATAACGCGCCGCACCCCCGACCTTAAAGGAGGTGTGTTTACTCATAAGTTCATTTTCAAGGATTTCCATGCCCTAAATTTAGTTATATATTTGGAAAAAATGACTAACGAAGAATTGAAACAATTCAAGGCATCCATTTCCATTACCGCAGTGGCTCAGTCACTGGGGGTTGATGTGGTGCGTGGAAAATGCCGTTGTTTCTTTCCTCAGCGTCATGTGCACGGCGACCGCACACCTTCCGTTTCTGTATCCGAGGAACGAGGCTCTTTCCGCTGCTGGGTATGCGACGATGTCCGTGGTGATGTGATTGCGTTGGTCCAACTTTTGAGAGACTGCTCTTTTGTTGAAGCCCTGGACTGGCTTATGGAACAGTATCCCTTCTTGGTTCCTAACGGTGCCAAGCGTCCGGCTTTGAACAAGGATTCCACAAACAAACCCTCGGGTGCGTCTACCGCAAGTGCACCCAAGGCCCGCCCGGCTCCAGTCCTTCAGGAAATGCCTCCCGTCGAAGAACCCAAGGAACTGATTTCCGAGGACGAACGCAAAAAGGTCATTCTCTCCTTCTTAAAGCACTTGAGTCCCGTAGACAATACGCCGGCAGCTGCATGGCTCGCTCGCCGCCGCATCTACAAGCCTGTCTGGGACAAGATGCTTCTTCGCACCATCGTTAACTATGGCGAACTGAACCGCCAGTTGCGAGAAGAATTCGGCGAAGAAGTTTTAAAGTACGTGGGCCTCTACAACGACAAGGGCAATCTTCGTTACTACAAGTATCCTCTGATTTTCCCGTACATGGACGCTCAGCGCCACTCCTGGTATTTCCAGGCCCGCGCTATCGATAGTAGCGTGGTTCCCAAGGAAATGCTGCTCCGTGGCTCCGTGCCTTTCCCGTACAATATGGCTGCCTTGGATGGCAAGCCCGGTTGGGTTTACTTGTGCGAAGGCTGCGTGGATACCCTGACTTTCCTTGGGCAGAAAATCAATGCGGTCGGTATTCCCGGAGTCCGTTCCTTCAAGGTGGAATGGCTCAACCTTTTCAAGAACAAGAGTGTTGTCCTTTGCCTGGATCACGACGAGGCCGGCCGCAGCGGTATGGAATACATTGGCAAGCTTTTTGCACAGGCCGGTATTCGCAGTATTATCCTGGGCGAGGGCTTGGAAAACTTGCCCACTGCCATGAAAGAAGGCGAGGATATTAACGACTGGTTCGGGGGCAAAAAGTAATGGGCAAGGTGAAAGAATTTTTCGGCAAGGTCAAAGCCTTTTTCTCTTGGCTAACGCACACGTTGGCTGTCCGAATTATTGCAACCACAATCAAGTGGCTTTACCGGATCACAAACTTTATCATCCGACAGGCTCTGCTGATTTGCATTATCTACTCCGCGGCCTTTACCTTTGCTGCCTCTTATTTCCTTTACAAGGCCTTTGTATACTGCTACGATATCTACGACGGCGTGGAACAGTTGAAGTACGACCAGCCGGAAATGAGCAAGTACATGGAAGCTATGCAGGATTCTAATCCCGAGATTCAACTCAAGCATACCTACGTGCCGCTGGATTCTATTAGCCCGTACTTGCGCAAGGCTGTTATCGCAAGTGAAGACGCGGGCTTCTATTTCCATCCGGGCTTTGACGTTCGTGCTATTGCCGAGGCCATGGATGCAAACCAGAATGCCGGTAGAACCAAGTTCGGTGGTTCAACCATCACCCAGCAGCTGGCAAAGAATTTGTTCCTCAGCAGCGAACGTTCCTTTGACCGAAAGTTTAAGGAACTGGCCTATGCGGTCCTTATGGAACGTGAACTGGGCAAGGGCAGAATCCTGGAACTTTACTTGAACTACGCCCAGTGGGGCAAGGAAATGTTCGGCTGTCAGGAAGCCTGCTTGGCCTACTACAAAAAGAGCTGCTCCAAGTTGAGTGTGGACCAGGCTATCAATATGGCGGCCATTCTCGCAAGCCCCGGCAGGCACCATCCGGGCATGCGCGAGAGTCCGTTCATGGCCAAACGCCGCGCAGTCATCTACCAGAACATGTTCCCCAAAAGGGATAGCCTGCTGGTGGATTCCCTGAAACAGTTGGTGGCCCCACCAGCCCAGAGCCTGCCTATGACTGGTAATAAGAATTAGCTGGGTACACAAACGCGCCGTCAGATACTATATTTTTCACGTCTAAAATTTTTTTCTTAAAAGGACAACAAAATGGCTAAGAAAGAATCCAAGAAGAAGGTCGTCCTCGCTTATAGCGGTGGTCTCGATACCTCTATCATCATCCCCTGGCTCAAGGAAAACTATGACTGCGAAGTGATCGCTTTCGCTGCTGACCTCGGTCAGAACGATTTCCCGGATGCTAAGGCTCTGGAACAGAAGGCTCTCGCTACTGGCGCTTCCAAGTGCTACGTCCTGGACCTCAAGAAGGAATTCCTCGAAGACTACGTATGGCCCACCGTCCGCGCTGGTGCCAAGTACGAAAGCACCTACCTCCTGGGTACCTCTTTCGCTCGTCCTCTTATCGCAAAGTACCAGGTGAAGATCGCTGAAAAGGAAGGCGCATACGCTGTTTCCCATGGCGCAACCGGTAAGGGTAACGACCAGGTCCGTTTCGAACTGACCTACGCCGCTCTCGATCCGACCCTCGAAATCATCGCTCCGTGGAAGGACTCCAAGTGGAACATCCACAGCCGTGAAGACGCTATTGACTACGCTGCCGCCCGCAAGATTCCTCTGAACGGCATCAGCAAGAAGAAGATCTACTCTGAAGACGGCAACCTGTGGCACCTCTCTCACGAAGGTGGCATCCTGGAATTCCCGGATCAGGAACACAAGTACGATATGCTCAAGCACACCGCTACTTACGAAAAGGCTCCCAACAAGCCGGCTCACGTAACTATCGGTTTCGAAAAGGGCACTCCGGTTTCCATCAACGGCAAGAAGATGGGCGCTGTTGAACTCCTCGAATTCCTGAACAAGATCGGTGGCGAAAACGCTTGCGGTCTCCTGGACATCGTTGAAAACCGTCTCGTGGGCCTCAAGAGCCGCGGCGTTTACGAAACTCCGGGTGGTACCCTCCTGTACAAGGCTCACGAATGCCTGCAGCAGCTGGTCCTCGACAAGGAAACCTTGTTCGAAGCTCAGAAGATGTCTATGACCTACGCTAACCTGGTTTACAATGGCCAGTGGTTCACTCCGTTGCGCCAGGCTATGGACGCCTTCTTCGACGAAGTGAACAGCGTCGTTACCGGTGAAGTTACCCTCAAGCTTTACAAGGGCAACATCATTCCGGCTGGCATCAAGAGCGAAAACTCCCTGTACGACATGGGCCTCGGTGGCTTCACCGACGTCGAAATGTACGACCAGAAGGATGCAACTGGCTTCATCCGTTGCTTCGGCCTCCCGCTGAAGACTCGCGCTCTCTTGCTCGGCAAGAAGACCAACGTGAAGTTCGGCAAGGAAGTGAAATTGCCGAATAAGTAATTGTCGGTAATTGCTTGATATGTCATTGCGCTGTCGCGCGTGACCGCTGCGGTCGTCAAATGCAGGTCCATAAAGGCCTTGCGCAAGACAACCTTGCATGTCATTGCGAGGCTGCGCAGCAGCCGAAGCAATCGAAGCTAAAAAAAAGTCCTCGGTTTCAAACCGGGGACTTTTTTTATTGCGAAAATTTTATTGCGAAAATTTTATTGCGAAAATTTTATTGCGAAAACTAGAACTTGTACATGTATCCGACGCCCCACAGCAGATTGTTGTTCATGTCGTGGTTGCGGAACCTGTAGACGGGAACGCTAATTTGTGTGTACAGCCCGAGGATGCTTGCCCAAACTTCGCCAGAAACGTCAAAGCTTTCTTTGAAATTGTAGGGGAGCAGGTACTTGGCGTGGTTGGCTTCGTTAACCGCCTTGTGTAGGTCATTGGGTGCTTGTGCATATTCATAGCCAGAACCCAATCCCAAGCTAATCTGGAAAAAATCGTCTTTGATAGGAGTCCAGAGCAGGCTGCCGCGCATGCCGCACCAGAAATCTCGGGGACCGTTATGGAACCCCAGTCCCTGGATCCTAACGTCAAAACTCTTGTAGGAGACCCCGCCCAAGAGAACCAGGGGCGTCAAACTGCGGGTGCCTACACCCACTTCAAAATTCCAGGGGCTCTTCTGGGCGCCGCTTACCGTTCCGGTCATGGCCAAAAGGAGGCTGGCGGCAAAAATCTTGAGGCGGTGAGATAATTTCATGCCTAAAATATAGCATAGGGCTGGGGGACTAGTGAATCTCGTCACTATATGACCCTAATCTTTTACATTTTATTTGACCGATTTATAAATATCGCGGATTCTCATCGTCAAGTAAATCCGATCTAGGCTGAAAACAAAAAA
>JAKSID010000088.1 GCA_024399035.1 Fibrobacter sp.
CAAAGCGGTCTTTTTTATTTCACTGTCAGCGCCACAAGGTCACCTTTTTCGTAACGGTTATGACCGACTAGCGACTTTTTGAACTTCCAGCACTTGATGGCCTCTTCCAAGGAGAGGCCCTTGTTGTCTGCAAAGAAATCGCGGATGTAAGTATTGTATTCGAACTGGCCGCCAATATCCGGCTTTGATTCTTTCTTTGCCTTAAGGATACGGCCGTAGGCTTCAATTGCTTCTTGATAGGTGCGGCCGGCATTGGTTTTAAGCCAATTCTGGAACTGCACATTAAAAGAGAAAGTATTACCCAAATGCTTTTTGAAAAAAGCACGATGTTTTTCAGAACAAACAAAGTTTTGTTCAATAATGGTCTGGAGGTCAATAACCTGGTGGGCCAACTTGGTAGATGCTTTGTGGACCGGAGCTGTGGGCGGTTCCACCTTGCCTGTTTCTAGGAAGAACGCAATGCGCTTGTTCAGTTCGTCCTTGCCTCCGGTCACCGGCAGGCCGTTGTCCCTGCAGAACTGCACCAATTCTTCTTTGAGGAAATAAAAAGACCTGAATGTTTCGCTATTCAGTTTTTTATCCAAAGAAGGGCGAGCCGCCATTTCCTTATTCTCTACCATACACCTGTTTTCCTTGAGGGCCAAATATATTATATTTTTCCGTAACAATCAATTGAACGGAATGGCAAATTATGGATCTTGGAAGATATAATCGAGCAAGAGTGGAAAGCATCGCCCCCCAGGGCTATTATTTGGAACTGGAAAGCGGCGAAACCATCCTCCTCCCCGGCAACCGCGACAAGTTTACCTTGGAGGAAGGCGAAGTCGTTGACGTATTCGTTTATACGGATAGCGAAGACCGCCCCATTGCAACCCTGGAACAGCCCTACGCACAGGCCGGCGAATTCGCCGTTCTGGATGTAAAGGACGTAAACCGCGTGGGTGCTTTCTTGAACTGGGGTTTGAACAAGGACTTGTTCCTGCCCTACAAGCAGCAGCTGGGCGAACTCCAGCGTGGCGACCGCTGCGTGGTGTACATCCTGGTGGATGACAAGAGCAACCGCATCGTTGCAACCGAAAAAATCAAGAGTTTTTTGGATACGGACACTTCCGAACTTCATGTAGGTCAGCGCGTGCAGTTGGCAGCCTACGAAGTCACCCGTGAATACGTTGACTTTCTGGTGGACTACCGCTACACCGGCCGCCTGATGCTCACCCCCGGTATGGAACGCATCTACATCGGCGATACCATGCCCGGCTTTATCCAGCGCTTTACCGCCGACGGTAAGATTACCCTGAGCATCAACCCCATCGGTTACAAGGGTCTGATGAAGAGCGACAGTGCCAGCACCCTTCTGCAAAAGCTGGAAGAAGCAGGCGGCAGCCTCCCCTACGGCGACCATACGGATCCCGAAGTCATCCGTCAGGAATTCGGCATGTCCAAGAAGAGTTTCAAGAAACTTCTGGGCACTCTCTTCCGCGAAGGCAAGATTTACATCAACGACGACGGAATTCGTCTTCCGTAATTAAGAAGGAAACAAAGAAAATGAAATACGCAGTTGTAACAGGCGCAAGCTCCGGCATCGGTGCCGACTTTGCCCGCAATCTGGCCGCCCGCGGCTATGGCCTCATTCTGGTGGCCCGTCGCGAAGATCGCCTCAAGACCCTGGCCGCCGAAATCTCCACCCCCGTGGAAATTTTCACCGCCGACCTTTCCCGTCGCGAAGAATGCGAACGCCTGGGCGAATTCATGGACAAGTTTGAAATCGGCGTGTTCATCAACAATGCCGGTTTCGGCGACTGCGGCAGCTTTACGGAAACCGACCTGAATAAGGAACTGCAGATGATCAACGTGAACATCACTGCACTCCACGTTCTTTCCAAGATTGCCATCAGGCACCTCCAGAAAAACAGCGAAAAGGCTTACTTGCTGAACGTCGGTTCCAGCGCAGGCCTTCTCCCCGCAGGCCCCTATATGTCTACCTACTACGCCTCCAAGGCATACGTGGTAAGCCTTTCCCAGGGCATCGCCTTCGAACTGAAGGAAGCTCGCAGCAACGTTTCCCTCAGTGTTCTTTGCCCGGGTCCCGTAAAAACGGAATTCAACGCCGTGGCCAATGTCCGTTTCGGCATTCCCGGCATCGAAAGCAAGTTCTGCGCAGACTATGCCATCGCCCAGCTGTTCAAGGGCAAGACCATCATTATCCCAGGCATCGTCATGAAGCTCGCCCACTACTCCACCTTCCTTCTGCCCCGCTGCCTGGCCCTCAGAATCACCGCTATGCAGCAGAAGAAGAAGCTGACCGAGTAAGCGCGACAATAAAAGGCAACATAAAAAAGCACCCCGGAAACCATCAGGTTCCGGGGCTTTTCTTTTAGATCTTCTTTGCGGAAATCCGCGGCATTAATCCGAGGGCTTACTCTTCGGAGGTAACCACCAGTTCGATACGGCGGTTCTGCTTACGGCCGGATTCAGTATCGTTGTCGGCCTTGGGCACGCTATAGCCGTAACCGCGGGCGGTCAGGCGGGCTTCGGCGATGCCTCTGCGAATCATGTAATCGCGAACTGCGTTGGCACGGTCTTCAGAAAGCTTCTGGTTGTATTCTTCGCCACCTTCGGAACTGGTATGGCCCTGAACTTCAACCTTGGCCTTGGGATTGCGCTTAAGGCCTGCAATGGCCGCATCCAAGGTCTTTAAAGAACTGGGAACCAGTTCGGCGCTGCCAGCCTTGAAAGTAACGCCAGTCAGTTCTGCGCGAGTGTCATCGAAAACAACGGTAATGCCGCCACGGCTAGCCGTCATAGAAACATAGGGCGTATTTCCGCATTCAAAAGGTCCAGTCAAGCTTTCGCAAAGAATGGTGTAAGTATCTTCGCGAGGAATCATGAAGGTGACTTCGCCATACATATCCGTAGTCACGGAAATCTTGTTCTTGGGTTTCTTTTGGCCAACAAAAACCAGCTTTTTCTTGGTCTGGGGAACGTCATCATAATTGGTATAGGTCACGCTCAGCACGGCATGGGTCTTGTTGGGAGCTAAATCCTTTGCAGAGGCGCCAGTCACCAGAGCGGTCATTGCCAAAGCCATGGAAAGGGCAAAAGCCATTTTATTCATCACATACACTCCGTTTATCTTAACGGCACCAAAGATAGTTATTTACGCCCCATTTTACAAAGATTACACCTTATTTTTACGTCACACAGTATTTGAAATCACACGGGTAAATTCTAAATTTCGCCTCGGTTTATACGAAACAGGAGTACCAAAATGGATTTCAAGAAAATTGCAGCCGCCGTCCTGGCCCTGGGCATTTCCGCCTTCGCTGCCGACGCTACAGACAACATGAGCTTCAAGGGCAACGTCCAGACTCAGGTCACCAAGTCCATGCAGGATGAAAACACCAACTTCAGCTCCGGCTGGATCCGTGCAAACATCGGTGGTCAGTACAAGAGCGAAAACCTTGAAGGTTTGATTATGCTCCGCATTTTTGCCCCGGAATTCGGCAACAAGCTCTCCGACGGCGCCAAGACTTCCAGCTACGACAAGATCCTGGCAGACCTCTACTGGGCAAACTACAAGTGGGACCTGGGCGCAAACGATAAGCTCAACCTGAAGATTGGTCACTGGAAGACGGACTGGTCTCAGTCTACCCACTTCGGTACCTATATTGACGCTCCCTTAACTAAGCGCGGCCTCTGGATGCGCGACTACAGCCACAACGCACTGGAACTTGGCTGGAAGCACGGTCTCAACCAGTTGAACGTTATGCTCGCCACCAAGGACAACAAGGCTAACACCGGTTACCTCCGCGTAGAAGACGACATGAAGTTCACCTTCCCCCTGGAAGTTAAGGTCGGCTATCGCGTAAACTTCATTGACGCCATCCAATATACCATTTCCATAACCCACCGCATGGCCGCTTACGCCAGCTACACCTTTATGCCCAACCTCCGCCTCTATGGTGAACTTGGCGTTCTCTACACCGAAAATGAAGAACTCAGTCTTAGTGCACCAAACACGAGGCTTCAGGAACTGAGCTACATGGACGGACCGGGCAACCTGATGATGCCGTTCTATGTGGGTCTCGAACTCCCCGTTTCCATCGTTCCGGGCATCAACAACGCCCTCAGCGCATTCTTCATTGAAGTGGAATATGTAAATGATCGCGAAGTTGCCCAAGTCGGTGCAGATGACCTGGCATGGACCATCGCCATGGTTCGTAACATCGGCAAGTCCAAGCTCCAGTTCAGCATCTACAGCGAAAATCAGGCTTCCGACGTGGGCCTGGCATTCCGTCTGACCACCACTTTCAAGTAATCGCAAGCCGAGAGAAGCGCCCAAATTTATTTGGGCATTTCCGAGGCGCAGCATTACAGATGGCGAAGCCATCAAGTAATCCGACCGTCGCGGGGCCCTGCCCCAACCAAGTTGGCACAAGTTTCGCTTTATTCTAAGCGAAATATTGTATACTCCTGAATAATGAGGCAATCCGCTGGTTTCATACCGGCGGATTGTTTCATTTTGAAACGTTTGCTACGCTATCGCAGCTCGTATGTTTCAAAAATAATCACTTAAATTGGCGAATTTAGCCTAAAAAAGCCAAAAATAGGCATTTGGCATTTGGCACGTTTCTTGCTAAATTTAGGCCGAAACAAGAAAGGTCCAGTGAGGGCCACGATATTAAATAAACAAAAGGCGCCTTAATGGCCGCCGCAAACAAAGGACAGAAAAATGATCAAGCCTTTAGCAGATCGAATCGTTGTAAAGCCGGCAGAAGCCGAACAGAAGACCTCCTCCGGTCTCTTCATCCCGGATAACGCAAAGGAAAAGCCGATGCAGGGTAAGGTCGTGGCAGTTGGCCCGGGCCGCAAGACTGAAAACGGCGAAACCATTGCTATGGAAGTCAAGGTTGGCGACGTGGTTCTCTACGGCAAGTACAGCGGTACCGAAATCTCCGTTGATGGCGAAAACTACCTGATCGTTAAGGAATCCGACATCTTCGCTACTCTTTAAGAGTGATTAGTAAACAGTGGTCAGT
>JAKSID010000089.1 GCA_024399035.1 Fibrobacter sp.
ATTCAAGGCGCTTTTCAAGTTCGGGCATCAGGTAGTCGCTAGTGGAAAGCCACTGACGCTTCTGGGCCGGGTAATCCTTACGCAGGGGGTTACCAACAAATTCAACGTGGTTCAACAGGCGGCGGAGGTCCGGGTGACCTTCGAACACGATACCGTACTGGTCGAACACTTCGCGTTCCAGCCAATCGGCGCTCTTGTAGAGGTCGGTAAGGGTCGGGACCTTCAGGTCGGCTTCGCTGACCAGCACCTTCAGTCGGATGCGTGCGCCGGCAGTGGACATGCTCTTGAAAGCATAGGAGACTGCGAAGCGAGGACCTTCGTGATTGGGGTAAGTCAGGTAGTCGATACCGGCTGCATCCAGCAGCATTTCAAACTTGACACTGCAGTCGCTCTTCAGGAATTCCACGGCGGCGTGGAGGTTTTCCTTGGCGACAACAACGCAGGCATCCCACTTGGCGAGAGATTCGCGCTTGCCGGCGAACTTCTCTTCCAGGAGGGAGACGATGTTTTCAACGTTTTCCATCAGTTACTCCTTCCAGAACTGGGCTTTCTTGATGAGTTTCTGTTCTTTTTCCACCAGGAATTCCTTGGCGTCGGCGATCTTTTCGCTTACGCATTCCTTGGTGGCGGCCTTGCATTCAGCAGTCTTGGCCTTGATTTCTTCCCACTGTTCCTTGACGCGTTCGGTACGCATCTTCATGTAGGATTCGTCCTTGATCTTGTTCTGCAGGTCGAACATGGCGTCGAAGAATGCTTCGGGACGGCTGGGGCAACCACCGATATAGACGTCCACCGGAATGATATGGTCGATACCCGGAACGGTGCAGTAGCAGTCATAGAAACCACCAGAGCTTGCACAGGCGCCCATGGCGATGACCCACTTGGGTTCAGCCATCTGCTCGTACATGCGCTGAAGGATCGGAGCCTGCTTATAAGTGATGGTACCAGCCACCAGCAGGACGTCGGACTGACGCGGGGTAAAGCGGACATATTCAGAGCCGATACGGGAAAGGTCATAACGACCCACTTCGGTACTCATGAATTCGATTGCACAACATGCCGTACCATAGGGGAACGGCCACAGAGAGTTAGTACGGCCCCAGTTGACGATAAAGTCAAGGGAGGTCGTAATGAAATTCGGCTTTTCTGCCTCATTATTCATAGGGGTTACCTCATTAAAAACCGAGGCGAAAGATAGAATTTTACGTTTTTCGTCACCACCGGGGAATATGCCGGAAAGGGCCAAAAAACGAACCTATGAAAAGGCAGGGGAACCTACGCGGGAGTTAGTCAAATCTAACTTATTTGTCAAGGGAGAGTCTAACTCTTTGTCCGACAAAAAGTTACACCTTGCCTACCCTAAATTCTATATTCGTCGTCCATAGTTTTATATTCGCCCGTCCTAGGCTATGTACTGTTCACAACGAAATCTGTAAATCACACAATTGTAACCTTGAAACCCCCTCCCCCATTTTTTAAATTTGGCGCGGTTTTTGGATTTATGGTTTTGTTCCGTTGAGGATGCATGGATTTTAATATATACAGGGAATTCAGGGAAAACCTTTTGGGGCTCGCCCTCGTTAGCGAGGAAGACGCCCAGAAGCTGTCCCGAATTATCAAGCCCTTGGCCGATACGCTGAATATCGGCCACATCGAGTATTCTTTCCACGCACCCTCCGCCACCGGCAGCAACGGCGTTGTCGCCCTGTTTTCCGAGGAAAGCAACCCCCAGAGCTGCCCCTTCGTGGAATCCTTCAAGACCACAGACGGCGGCATCGCCACCTTCAAGGTGACCCCCAAGAACGAACTGAACTTTTCCATCGGCGAAGTCCAGGGCATTAAAATGCTCCTTTGGGACATTTTTATGCTGGCAGGCAACGCACGCCTGGAAGCCCTTTTGCAGAAGGCCAGCATTACCGACGCCCTGACCGACGCCGAAAACCAGGCAGGCCTCACCCGCTTTATCGGTAAGATCATGGCACAGGGCCGTATCAAGGAATACGCCTCCCTGTTCATCAACCTGAAGAACTTCAGGTACGTGAACAAGTCCATGGGTAGCCAGGCCGGTGACCTGGCCCTCAAGGTTTACGTATCCTCCGCCAAGGTGTTCCTTGCCGCCGACGAAATGATTGCCCGCATGGGTGGTGACAACTTCGTGGTCATCCTCAAGAAGGATAACGTGGACGCCTTTATCAGCAAGTTCACAAGCCTGCCCATTAACATCACCATGGGTCCCAAGCCCCTTTCCTTTACGGTCCAAAGCCGCATGGGCATTTTCTTCGCCACCGAAAAGGACACCATCAACGAACTGCTGAACAGCCCGGCCATCGCACTGAGCGTTGCCCGCAAGCTCCGCACCACCGACGTGGTGAGATTCACCAGGGACATGATGATCGACGCCATGCACCAGCGCGAGATTTCCAGCGAATTCCGCAAGTCCCTGGGCAACAACGAATTTGCAGTATACTACCAGCCCAAGGTAAACCTGGAGACCAAGCAACTTTGCGGCGCCGAGGCCCTTGTCCGCTGGATCCGTCACAAGACTATCGTCCCGCCCATGGATTTCGTGCCTATCCTTGAAAAGGAAGGCTCTATCTGCGCGCTGGACTTTTTCGTTTTCGAAACCGTTTGCAAGGATATCCAGAAGTGGACCGAACAGGGTATCGAACCAGTACGCATTTCTGTGAACTTCTCCAAGATTCACCTGCGCGACGAAGACCTTTCCAGCAAGATTTTGAATACCATCAGCCAGTACAACGTCGATACCAAGTACATCGAAGTGGAACTGACCGAAGTATCCGACTACGACGACAGCGTGGCCATGGCAAGCTTCGTGAGCACCATGCGTCAGCACGGGATTTCCGTTTCCATCGATGACTTCGGCACCGGCTACTCCACCTTGAACGTCCTCAAGAATTTCGACGTGAACGTAATCAAGCTGGACAAGTCCCTGCTGGACAATATCGGCAACGACAAGTCCATGGACGAGGTTCTGGTCCGCAACGTGGTGAACCTGGCCCGCGAAATGAACAAGGAAGTGATCGCCGAGGGCGTGGAAAGCGAGCAGCAGGCCAAGTTCCTGACCCAGATCAACTGCAATTCCGTCCAGGGATTCCTTTTCGACAAGCCTCTCAAGACCGAGGATTTCGAAAAGCGCCTGACCGGAGACATTCTCTACTAAAACAGAAAAACGACTTCCGCTGCCTAAACAGTAACGGATTTTAGACGTCATCCCGGCCACCGAGCCGGGATCCCCCCTTTTTTTTATATATTTCAACAAATGAAAAAACTCGTTCACGACAAGAAGAAGTGCCTCAGGTGCGCCGGCTGCGTCGGCACATGCTCCAAGATGGCCTTGGACATGTACGGCCTTGATTTGCAGATCGACCACGAAAAGTGCATCCGCTGCGGTATTTGCACCCACGCCTGCCCCGTAGGCGCCCTCTCCCTCCAGGAGGTGGAAAATGCTTGATAACCAGTACGACGTGATTGTCATTGGCGCAGGTCCTGGCGGATCTGTGGCGGCACGAAACCTGGCCCGAGACGGCCACAAGGTTTTGCTTCTTGAAAAGCGAGAAAAGATCGGCTACCCCGTCCGTTGCGGCGAGGCCAGCACCAACCTTTCCGACCTGCAGACCTACGGCCCTATCGACGAAAGCTGCATCGAAAGCATTATCAACGGTCTGTACATCTACGGCCCCGATGGCGTGAACATCGAGCTGCCCCAGCCCGGCATGGGCATTATGCTGGACCGAGAAAAGTTTGACCCCTGGCTTGCAAAGCTTGCTGCCGACGATGGCGCCCAGGTTGTGACCTGCGCACGCGCCGAATTTGTGAGCGACGTGGAAGGTAGCGGCGTTGACGGATTCCGCAAGGTACGCGTAGTGCTAGGCCAGGGCAATGGCGACGGTTCCGTAACCGAGACCGCCACACAGGAAATTACCGCCAAGATGGTGATTGCAGCCGACGGCGTTGAAAGCCGCATCGGGCGCATGGTGGGCCTGAAGAGCCTGCAGAAGCCGGCGGAGACTTGCACCGGCATCGACATCCAGGTGGACGGCATGCTGACTCGCCCCGACTATCTGACCTTCTGGCAGGGTCACGACTTTATTAATGACGGCTACATCTGGAGCTTCCCTAAGCAGAAGAGCAATGTGACAAAGTTCGGCGCAGGCTTCCTGATTAATCACAAGGGTGATTCCAGCATTTACGACGTCACCATGGATTGGCTGAACAAGCTGTTCCCGGGTGCAAAGATCAACAAGGTTGTAGGCGGCGTGATTCCCGTCTCCAGCACCATGAAGGACTACACTTTGGACCGCTTCGCCCTCGTGGGCGACGCCGCCCATCATACGAACCCCCTTACAGGTGGCGGCATCGCAGCCGCCATGCGCGCCGGCCGTCTGTGTGCACAGACGGTCAACGAGGGCCTTACCGCAGGCTCCGGCGACGCGGCCTCCCTGACCAAGGCTTACCTGAAGACCTATGAGGATCGAGTCTACAAGCTCTTCGGACGTACCCACGACTTCGAAGGAAAGTTCCGCAAGTTCCTCCTGGCCATCGACAAGCCTACCCAGGTGGGCCTCTACAAGGTCCTCCAGGGATTCGCACTCAGCGGCTGCAAGAAGCGCGCCTTCCTCAAGACCCCGGTCCAGACCGCAAAGTACCTGTACAAATTCGCCAAATTCAAGGGTTAAAACCCTTAATTTCGCATAAAAACGCCACTTCGTGACACTTTTGTGACAAAAGCGTGACTCTTTCGTGACAATCTCTTTTAATTTATATATATTTACATTTGATTGGTTCACAAATCAGAGGTAAAATGAAAAAGGGATTCACACTTATCGAGCTGATGGTGGTCGTTATCATCATGGGCGTACTCGCAGCCATCGGCGTGCCAAAAATTTTTGGTCTTGTCGCCAAGGCAAAGGCCAGTGAAATCCAGCCAGCAGCAGGATCCTACATTCATCTCCAGGAAGCCCA
>JAKSID010000009.1 GCA_024399035.1 Fibrobacter sp.
TTTTTAAGCGAGGTGTTTTTTATGGCTGGCCTTCGGGGCACTCCATGACCAACGCTGCCCTTGCCATGAGTATCGCCAGTTATAATCGTGATAATCCCTATGTGGTTGCTGGTTGCAGTTTGTTTGCAGGTTACGTGGCAACAAGTATGGTTCTTGGAGCCAAGGGCGAAGCACATTGGTTCTCCGATGCTGTCGCTGGCGTTTTGATGGGAGCTTCCATTGGCTGGTACATTGGAAATACTTTCTATAAGGAAAAGAAGGGCTTGCGCAAGGATGGCGTGCAATTGACGATTGCTCCTTGGATTGATGACCATAATAAAGGCCTTTTAGCCTTGGTCTATTTTTAGTTCTAGTTGATGAGCGTTTTTCAGTTTTGTAATTTTTGGCTAGAAAAAAGGTTTGTAAAATGAATATTCTTTTGACAGGCGGTGCAGGCTATATCGGTAGCCATACAATTATTGAACTTGACAAGGCTGGTCATTCTGTTGTTGTTGTGGACAACTTGGTCAACTCCAGCGAAGAGTCTCTCCGTCGTGTGGCGAAGATTATTGGTAAGGATGTTCCCTTTGTAAAGGCCGACGTCCGTGACGCTGCCGCCATGAACGATCTCTTTGACAAGTTCAAGATTGACGCTGTCATCAACTTTGCAGGCCTCAAGGCTGTGGGCGAATCTGTTGCCAAGCCGCTGGAATATTACGAGAACAACATGAACGCTTGCTTCGTTCTGTTGGACGCCATGCGTAAGCACAATTGCAAGAACTTTATCTTCTCCTCCTCTGCAACGGTTTACGGCGATCCGGCTATCATTCCTATTACGGAAGAATGCCCCAAGGGCAACTGCACCAATCCCTATGGAAAGACCAAGTCTATGCTGGAAGAAGTCTTGATGGATTTGCAGAAGGCCGACCCGGAATGGAACGTGGTGCTGCTCCGCTACTTTAACCCCATTGGTGCTCACCAGAGCGGCCTCATTGGGGAAAATCCCAATGGCATTCCTAACAATTTGATGCCTTACATCACTCAGACCGCAGTGGGCCGCCGCGCAGAACTTGGTGTTTTCGGTAATGACTACGATACTCCTGATGGCACTGGTGTTCGCGACTACATTCACGTTTGCGACTTGGCCAACGGTCACGTTTGTGCATTAAAGGCTATTGATCGTAAGTGCGGTCTTGCTATCTACAATTTGGGAACTGGCCACGGCTACTCCGTGCTTGATGTGGTGAAGGCTTTTGAAAAGGCGAACAACCTGAAAGTTCCCTATAGCATCAAGCCTCGCCGCCCCGGTGACATTGCTACCTGCTACTGCAACCCTGCAAAGGCCAAGGCGGAACTGGGCTGGGAAGCAAAGTACGGTATCGAGGATATGTGCCGCGATGCCTGGAACTTCCAGAAGAATAACCCTGAAGGGTATTAATTGAATTCGTGATTTGAATTCTAAGGAGGACGATATGAAAAAAGTGCTTTTTGCCATGGCTGCAATGGCTATGTCGATGATGGCTCATGCCGCACGCGTTGATACAATCACTGTTGACGAACTGAATGCCTTGCTGTCTAAGGATACTCTCGTAGATTTAGGATTTAGCGTCAAGTGGGCGAACATCAATATCGGAGCAAAGGCTCCGTATGAACACGGAAATTATTACGCCTGGGGAGAGGTTGAGCCCAAGGATCATTATGGTAAAGACAACAGCCTGACATATATGAAAAACACCGCTGAGTTGAAACAGATGAAGATTCTGGACAAGGTCGGCGAACTGACTGCGGAGTATGATGCAGCCATCAAGAATTGGGGAAGTCAGTATAGAATGCCCAGCTACGAAGAAGTGGATGAACTTCTGAGCAATACAACTAGGTCAGAAAAAGCCATCAAGCTCGAAGATGGGTCGTATGTATTTGGCACGCTGTTTACCAGTAAGAAAAATAAGCAGAGCATTTTCTTGGCCTATCCCGGAGTTCATTGTGATTGTGGTGAATACGAGCCATACGATGGAGATGCCTATTCTAATCCGGGTACCTTTTGGACAAGAACCAACCATCCCATGGGTGCTGCAGACATGGCCGTATTTTTCCAGCTAAGTAGATATGGTGCTTATAGACATTTTGGTCTTCCTATTCGCCCGGTGATGGAAAAACCTCTCCCTGATGATGTGGAAGATCTGTGGGATGAATTTGTGGTAAAGGCCGATGTTCTTGAAAAGAAGCTTGGCAAGGAAACCTGGGTAGATTTGGGTACGGGCATCAAGTGGATGAATCGTAATCTAGGTGCAAAAAAAGTGTATGAGTTCGGGGATTTCTATGGTTGGGGTGAACTTGAACCAAATAAAAACCTGACTGATGGCAAGTGCACGTTCTGCGGAAAGGGCACTGCGGATCTCGTGAAAAACAAGATGATCCATATGGTAGATTCTGCCTATAGTCGTCGCAGTCGTGATAGAGTTCCCGTGTACAACCTTTTGCCTAAGTACGACGTCGTAACAAAGAAACTTGGGAAAAAAGCTAAGATCCCGACATCTACTCAGTTGGATACAGGCCTCTGTTATTACTGCGATCATAAGTGGCTGATTGTTGTCTTGCCCAACGGTGATCGCATGAAGGGTATGTTGCTCAGAAGCGATGGCAATATGCTGTTCCTTCCTGCTGCTGGAGTTCGTTATGAAGGTGCCCCCCAGTTTGAATCGTCAAGAGCTATACTTTGGTCTTCTACTATGCAAGACGGTTTTCCCAGAAGCTTAGTTAATGGTGAAGATGAAATCCTTAACCCCTATTTTGAAGCTCCTATCCGTCCGATAATGGAAAAGTAGTTGGCATTTGTAGCTATTGCTTTGTAGTATCGTTTAATTGAGGCGTCGGGTTTGTTCCGATGCCTCTTTTTATGCTATCTTTTTTTGAAAATAAGGATTTATAAAATGAAAAATGTCGTTCTTCTCGGTGCAACCGGTTCCATCGGAACTTCTACTGTAGACGTTTGCCTTCAGCATTCTGATCTCTTTAAGGTTTATGCGGTGGCTGCAAACTCCAGCGTTGAAAAGGTTGCAGAAATTGTCCGCAAGTTCCACGTTGAACGCGTGTGCATGTTCAAGCCCGAAGCCGCCAAGGAACTGAGCGCCATCCTTAACATGCCGGTGCTCTCCGGTATGGAAGGCCTCTGCGAATTGGCCGCCGACCCCAAGGCCGATATCATCATTAACGCCTTGATGGGTGCCGTCGGTTGCTTGCCCACCATTACTGCCATTGAACACGGTAAGCATGTGGCTCTCGCCAACAAGGAAACTATGGTGATGGCCGGCCCCGTTATCTGGGACAAGCTTGCTGAAAATCCCAAGGCCTTCATCACTCCTATTGACTCTGAACACAGCGCTATTTTCCAGTGCCTGGCAGACCGCCCCAACAAGGAAGTGGAATGCCTGGAAATCACCGCATCCGGTGGCCCTTTCCGCACTTGGCCCATCGAAAAGTTTGAAAACATCACCGTGGCCGACGCTCTCAATCACCCGGTGTGGAGCATGGGTCGTAAGATCACTATCGACTCCGCCTCTATGATGAACAAGGGCCTTGAAGTTCTTGAAGCTCACTTCCTGTTCCACATTCCTTACGAACAAATTAAGGTTGTTGTTCACCCCCAGTCTATGGTGCATTCCTTGGTGCAGTTCCGCGATGGTTCCCTGATGGCTCAGCTGGGTGCTCCCGACATGCGCATTCCTATTCAGGTGGCCCTCACTTGGCCGGAACGCTTGCCTCTCGAAACCAAACGTCTTGACTTGCCCACTCTTGGTCAGCTCACCTTCTTCGAACCTGACTTCGACAAGTTCCGCTGCCTGGCCCTGGCTTTCGAATCTGGCCGCCGCGGCGGTGTTGTGCCTGCTATGATGAACGCTGCCAACGAAGTTCTCGTTGACCGTTTCCTGGATGGCAAGCTGAAGTTCACCGACATTCCCCGTCATGTGGAAACCATCATCAACGGCGCTCCCAACCTCACAGGTCACTTGACCCTAGACCAGGTGCTGGAAGCCGACGCCGAAGCCCGCCGCCTGACATTGGATTTGATTAAATAACTGTCATCTCGACCACTTTGATCTTGTCATCTTGACCACTGTGGTCTTGTCATCTTGACCACTGTGGTCTTGTCATCCCGAGCCTCTTTTATTTTGTCATCCCGGCCTTGAGCCGGGATCTTCTTTTTTTTGCGTTTTATCACAATGGGTACAAATGTGTACACCCTGTGCTGAAAAAAGTTCATTTTGTCATTTTTTGAGTCTATATTATCTTTGTAGTAATATCATTAGGGAGTATGTTATGTTTTCAAAATTCGGTCTCAAGCAGTTCGCCCCTCTGGCTATTTCTGCGCTGACTCTTGCCTCAGCAGCCTTTGGTGCTACCGCCTATATCAACCAGATTGGTTACCGCGCCAACGACGCCAAGGAATTTACCCTTGCCGATGGCAATGGTACTGTGGAAATCGTTGATCAGAGTGGTCAGACTGTTTTGACTGCAACTCCTTCTGCAGCATCCTTCTGGAATGGTAGCCAGCAGAATGTCTCTTTGGTGGATTTCTCTGACCTTAAGACCCCCGGCACCTATTCTATCAAGGTGGGTGGCCAGGTCCTTCGCCAGGATCTTAAGATTGCCGACAAGACTTTTGAAGAAGTGCTTAAGGGCGCCTTGAAGTGGTTCTACTATCAGCGTGCATCCATGGCCCTGGAAGAAACTTACGCCGGCAAGTGGAAACGTGCCGCAGGCCATAATGCTGGCACTTATCAGCTTCATAATTCCGCAGGCTCGGGCTCCATCTCTTCTGGCAAGGGCTGGTACGATGCTGGTGACTATGGTCGCTATATTGTGAACTCCGGTATCACCACATACACCTTGCTTTCTTTGTTCGAGCACTATCCGGACTACTTCAAGACTTTGAAGTGGAACATCCCTGCCGACGGCACCCTGCCGGATTTGTTGGCAGAAATCAAGTGGAACCTTGAATGGATGCTCACCATGCAGGACCAGGATGGTGGTGTTTTCCATAAGCTGACTTCTCTTGGTTTCCCTAGCGATGTGATGCCCGATAAGGATACTGATAAACTTTATGTTATTGGTAAGGGCTCTGCAGCCACCTTCGATTTTGCAGGTGTCATGGCAACCGCTTCCCGTGTGTACAAGACCTACGACGCAACCTTTGCAACCAAGTGCCTTGAAGCTGCCAAGAAGGCTTACGCCTGGGGTCTTCAGAATCCCAACAAGGCTTACTCCAACCCCAGAGACGTTTCCACTGGTGAATATGGTGATGGTAGCCTTGGCGACGAAAAGCTCTTTGCTGGCACTGAATTGTTCATTGCTACGAATGATGCCTCTTATAAACAGAGTATTTCTGAGGCCAACGTTCCTAACTGGGGCGATGTTTCTGGCCTTGCCGCTTATGGTGCTGCAACCTATGGCGGTGATGCTGCTAGTAAGCAGATTTTGGTCAAGTTGGCCGATGAATTTGTGACCCGTGCAAACACTGGTTTCGGTGTAGTGATGGATGCCGAAGACTACGTCTGGGGTTCCAATGCGGTGGCTGCAAACCAGGGCATTTGGCTTTTGCATGCCTTCTATTTGACTGGAGAAAAGAAATACTACGACGCCGCTCGCAAGGTCTTGGACTACGAACTGGGCAAGAATCCTCTGGATATGTCTTTCATGACCGGTTTCGGTACCAAGTCCGCCAAGAATCCTCATCATCGTCCTAGTACTGCCGACGGTGTTACCGAACCGGTTCCGGGTATGCTAATTGGCGGTCCCCAGAACAATGACAATAGCGACGAATACAAGGCTGGAAAGGATGACCCCACCGCTGCTTCTTGGAAGTGCTCCGCTTACAGCAAATCACAACCGGCATTGTCCTATGTTGATAATAGATGCAGCTATGCTACTAACGAAGTAGCCATTAACTGGAACGCTCCGATGGCTTACTTGGCTGGCGCTATTGAAGCTTTGAATGCTGGTTACAAACCGAGTTTTGCGGTTTCTGCAATTGGTACGGATGCTATCAAGCCGGTATTCTCTAGCCGTCAGCCGGTTTCCAATGAGCAGGTTCGCCTCCGTTTCGCAGACCAGAAGGTCTATGTGGAAAAGGCTGGCAAGCGCTTCGACTTGAAGGGCATGCGAATTAAATAACCTGGCAGCATCCTGAACCCGTTCATTCATATGTCATCCTGAGCCCGTAAGGGCGAAGGATCTAGCGACCCCTCGGGGTCGTTTTTTTTATATTTAAAAACGATGGAAAATATTCTTGAAAATATCTTGATGTTTGTGTTGGGCCTCGTCGGCCTCAGCTTCTTGGTGACGATTCACGAACTTGGTCATTTTCTGGTGGCCAAGTGGAACAACGTCAAGGTGAACACTTTTAGCGTTGGCTTCGGCAAAAAGTTACTGAAGTTCCGCAAGGGCGAAACGGAGTATTGTCTTTCTGCCATTCCCTTTGGCGGTTACGTTGCCATGGCTGGCGAAAATCCGGACTCCTTCAAGGATGGCCAGGTTCCCGGCGAACGTGATTTTACGGGTAAGTCCGTTGGTGCCCGCGCTGCTATCGCATTTGCAGGCCCCTTCATCAATATCGTATTTGCCTTTATTCTTTTGATGATTCTTTATATGGTGGGTGTTCAGGAACCTGCCAACAAGGAATTGATTATCGGATTTGTGGGTAAGGGTTCTCCCGCTGAGGTTGCTGGTGTTCTTCCTGGTGATACCATTACCGCTATGAACGGTAAGGAAACCCAAGGCTGGGATGATTTCCGTGAACAGATCGGTGTGAGCCTTGGTGCCAATGTGGAACTGGAAATCCATCGTGGTGGTGCTCCGGTAATGATTACCGTGGTTCCCGAAGAACTGGTAATTCCCGCCAAGGATTCTACGGAATCTGAAACAAAGATGGGTATTGGTGATATTGGTATCTATCCCCAGAATCGAGTGATTGTCCGCTTGCCGCCTATGGCTGGTTCTGCTGCTGAAAAGGCCGGCATCCTCCAGAACGATACGGTCTTTGAAATCAACGGCAACCACATTGGCCGTTATGAAGATGTGGTTCGCCAAATTGATGGCTCCAAGGGTGAAGAAGTTAAAGTCACTGTGATTCGTGGTGGCGATACCTTGACCCTTCCCATGACTCCCGTCTACAGCGAGGATACCAAGCGTTACATGATTGGCGTCCAGATGGGCTACGTTCTTTTCCGCGAAACCAAGTTTGTCCGTCGCGGTCCTATCGAAGCTCTTGAAAAGACTTGTGCCACAAGCCTTAAGATGACTACCAGCATCTTCCGTTACTTTGGTCGTATGTTCAAGGGGCAGGTCAAGGTAGACGCGTTCTCCGGCCCCGTCTCCATTGTGGCTGTCATGGGTAACGTGTGGATGAGCGGCTTCCAGGAATTCCTCATGCTGCTCGCCTTGATTAGTATCAACCTAGGCGTCATGAACTTGCTCCCGCTGGCCATTACCGATGGCGGCCTCCTCATGTTCCTGGGCATCGAAAAACTCCGCGGGAAGCCTCTTTCCACCAAGACTCAGTCCATCATTCAGAATGTGGCCGCCGCCTTCTTCATCAGCTTCTTCGTGTTCATCACGATTCTCGATTTCGGAAAGCTTGGCCTGTTCTTGAAATAAAAGTTTTGCAGTCTTGTAATTGTTAAGTTTGAAATAAAAAAAGGAAACACTGTATGAACATTCTCGTAGTTGGTAGCGGCGGTCGTGAACACGCCATCGCCCTCGCTGTTAAGAAGTCCCCCATGTGCGATTCTCTCATCTGCGCACCGGGCAATCCTGGCATGGCAAACCTGGGCAAGTGCATCCCCGTAGATGTAGCTGACCCCAAGGCTATCGCAGACTTGGCTGTGGCAAACAATATTGATCTCGCCATCATTGGACCGGAAATTCCTCTGGTTGCTGGCGTGGTAGATGAATTCCGCGCCCGCGGTCTTCGCGCTTTCGGTCCCACTGCAGCCGCTGCCGCTCTCGAAGGCTCCAAGGCATTCAGCAAGGACATCATGAAGAAGTACAATGTTCCTACTGCTGCTTTCGAAACCTTTACTGACCTCGCTTCCGCCAAGAAGTTCCTGGCCGAACATCCCGCTCCCATTGTGGTGAAGGCTTCCGGCCTTGCCGCTGGTAAGGGCGCCATCGTTTGCATGACCGACAAGGAAGCAAACGACGCTGTGGAAGAAATGCTTGGCGAAAAGGCTGTCTTCGGCGAATCCGGCAAGACGGTCGTGATTGAAGAATTCATGGACGGCGAAGAAGCCTCCATCTTCGTAGTTTCCGACGGCAAGGATTATACCATCCTCTCTTCCGCCCAGGACCACAAGCGCGTCTTCGATGACGACAAGGGCCCCAACACTGGTGGAATGGGAGCCTACTCTCCGGCACCGGTTGTGACCGACGCTTTGCTGGACGAAGTGAAGAAGACTATTATCGAACCGACCCTCAAGGGTATGGCTGCCGAAGGCAAGCCCTACACTGGCGTGCTCTATGTGGGCATCATGGTAACAAGCAAGGGCCCGAAGGTTGTGGAATACAACTGCCGTCTGGGCGACCCGGAATGCCAGATTGTTCTGCCTCTCTATGATGGTGACGTTCTCGCTTTGTTCGATGCTGCCGAAAAGGGCGAACTGGCCAAGCTTGGCGCTCCCAAGGCTCCCAAGGGTTCCGCTGCAATCGTGGTTCTCGCAAGTGCCGGCTATCCTGGTTCCTACGAAAAGGGCAAGGTAGTTACTGGTATTGAAGAAGCCGAAAAGAACGGCGCTCAGGTTCTCCACGCCGGTACCAAGATGAATGGCTCTGACCTGGTCACCAACGGCGGCCGCGTGTTCGGTGTCGTAGGTCATGGCGCAACTCTGCAGGACGCTCTGAATGTTGCCTACGAAGCCTGCGAAAAGGTTCAGTTCGAAGGCAAGTTCTATCGTAAGGACATTGGTAAGAAGGGCTTGGCCCGTCTGGCAAAGTAGGCCGCGCAGCTCCGCCCACACTTAAGAGGTTTTAAAATGTTTAACTATACTGAAAATGCAAAGGTCGGTATCGTTGCTGGTAGCAAGAGCGACCAGGATGTTGTAGACAAGATCACCGCCGTGCTGGATAGCTTCGGCATCAAGTGGGAATTGAACATTCTCTCCGCACACCGTACTCCCAACGCTACTGCAAAGTACGCCAAGGAAGCTGCTGACCGCGGTCTCCAGGTCATCATCGGTGTTGCTGGTCTCGCCGCCGCTCTTCCGGGCGTGCTGGCTGCACACACCATTCTCCCCGTGATCGGTCTGCCCTGCGCTGGCGGTCCCCTGAACGGTGTTGACGCTCTCCACTCCATCGTCCAGATGCCCGGTGGCATTCCCGTTGCAACCGTGGGTATCGGTAACGGCAAGAACGCCGGCTACCTGGCTGCCCACATTGTTGCTCTCTCCGATCCGGAAGTCAAGGCTAAGCTCATCCAGTACCGCAAGGACCTGGGCGATATCGAAGGTTAATGGTCGCTGTTTCTAAAACAATGCGTATACTGGTTGCCGCTGTTGCGATGCTTGTCGCGACGGCGGTTTTCCCCTGTATCTCTTTTGCAGGCGAACCCACGGGTCTGCCCGAGGTGACTGCTCCCTGGATGAAGGGTGAACGCTTGGACTTTAGATTGAGCTGGGGACCGGTTACTGCCGGTACTGCCACGTTGCAGGTAAAGCCTGCCAAGGACGGCAAGACCGAATTCTACACCTTGGCCCATGATCACGGAACCTTCAAAAGCCTCTATCCCGTGGCCGACACCATCTACACCCGTGTCCGCAACAAAGGACTGATGACCGAAGTCTTTACGAAGACGCTTCACGAGGGTAGCTACCACAACAAGTCCGTAATTCGCTTCGACCGCAAGGGCGAAAAGGCCTGGCTTTCTGATACGGTGTTTCTGGATCCGGTAAAACGTACGGTAAAGCGTTCTGCAGACACTGTGGTTTCTATCCGTGGAATGGAACACAGCATTATGTCCGCCTTCTACTTCGTGCGCACCATCCCGCTTTCTGTGGGTGATACCACCAAGTTCTCTGCGGTCAGCGGAAAAAAGCGTTATGAACTGAAAGTGGTGACCCATGGTCGTGAAAAGATGAAGACGGTCCTGGGGGAGGTGAACACCGTAAAGGTGGAACCCATGCTGGACGGAGATGGCATTTTCGTTTCAAAAGGCCGAATTTTCATATGGCTGACCGATGACGAACGACGAATCCCGGTACTTATGGAGTGCGAAATTGCCGTGGGCTCTATCAAAGCCAAGCTAATTTCCGCAAAATAGTCCAAAAATGCGTATAAACCAACATTTTACAAGAACTTTTTGAAAAAAAACTCTGATAATAAGTTATATTCCCTTTGAGATTATATAATCTGAGGCTTTTGATGATTAAGAAAATTCTTTTGACAGTATGCCTGACCGCTTTCTTGGCTTGGGCTCAGGATGATGAAGACGATGATGAAGGCTTCGTTTCTGCACCCGCTGCAGCCGAAGTTGAAGCCCCCGAAGATGACGATGAATGGGCATCCGCACCGTCTGGCGGTTCTACTGCCACTATGGACGAAGGCAACGAAGCCTCCGAAGACTTTAACGAAGGTGGCCTGACCTCTGCACAGCGTCAGGAACGTATCGACCGTAAAAAGTTTGAAGAAGAACAGCGTTTGGACGAATATGCAAACTCCGAACGTCGTCGTGACTGGCTCCGTAACCGTCTGATGCTTCAGATCGGTATGGGTTCCCGTTACTCCTTCATGGGCGCAACCGGTATGGGCATGAGCTTCGGTATCGGTGCTGAATATATTCTCCCGCAGGTCTTGCTGCCGATCCACTTTGGTGTCTATGGCTCTTACGGTTTCCTCCCCAAGGGTGATGACAGTGACGAAGAGGAATACTCCCTGGAAGGTGGTTCCGGTTATAAGGTTGGTGTGAACATGTATTTGTTCCCCAAGAACCCGCTCCACTTGGGCCTTTCCTTCTCCTACGGTACCGTTTACTTTGATCACGACGTCGAACCGGACAAGACCACTGGTGTTCGTTCTTTGATTGCAGTTAATGGTTACCAGGCAGACATTTTGATTTCCTACCTCACCAACGAATGGTACTATCTGCAGTTCTCCGTTGGTATGTACTATGCTCCGGTTCTTGCAAAGACTGGTGCCGAAAACCCCAGCTTCCGTCCGAAGGCAAACTCTAATACCGATGCCGTGGTGGAATACGTTTCTCGCGTCGTGAACAAGGAAGGCGAAGAAGGTATGAGCAAGCAGGGTATCGTATTCGGTATCGCTATCGGTTACGCTCTGCCGGAACTCTTCCCGGATGACACCGAAAAGCGTCGTCGTGAACGTGAAAAGGCTCGCGCCCGTTCTGGCGCTGCTGGTCGCTAATCCCGCGAGAACAACGCACGAAATCGGCTAGCGATTTTTCGCAATTCAGATATTAAAAAAGACCGCTGTAGAAAGCGGTCTTTTTTGTGCTTAAATACCCATGTCCGGAATCGAACCGGAATAACTCCCTTCGGAGGGGAGGACACTATCCATTGTGATACACGGGCAAAATCTTAAAGCAACCGTACGGTCAGTTCGTGGGGCTCTGCGTCAACAACCAAAGCCTGGCGGAACGTTCCAACTTCGCCGTCGCCTTCCAGCACCTTCACGATGTCGTCGGTGTCCAGGGAGTTGCCTTCGGTGCGGCCGTAGAAATGGTATTCGCTATCTTCAGCGACTTCGTCCAGGATCACTGTGACGGTCTTGCCGATCATTTCTTCGGCCCGTTCTGCAGCCAGTTCTTCCTGGAAGTCGGTGATGGCATCAAGGCGGGCGCGTGCATCGCTTTCGTCCACGGGAGCAAGCTTCTTCATGGACATAACCGGAGTGCCTTCTTCGGGGCTGAACACAAAACCGCCCAGGTGTTCGAACTTGATTTCCTGAAGCAAGTCCATCAGGTCTTCGAAGTCCTCGTGAGTTTCACCGGGGAAACCAACCAGCACGGTAGTACGCAAGGTGACGTTGGGCAACTTTGCGCGGATCTTGCGAAGGATGTCGCGGAGTTCCTGGCGGGTGTACTTGCGGAGCATGTTCTTCAGCACGCTGTCGCTGCTATGCTGGATAGGCATGTCGATGTACTTCACCAGTCGCGGTTCGTTCGCCATCAGGTCCAGCAGTTCATCGTCGATGAATGCGGGGTACCAGTACAGCATGCGGATCCAAGGAATGTTGGTCTCGGCAAGAATGGCCTTCAGCAATTCCGTCAAGGTTTCGCTCTTGTTCTTCTTTTCGCGGCCGAAGTAAGTGGTGTCCTGGGCGATGAGGGTCAGTTCCTTAATGCCCTGGGCTTCCAGTTCCTTGGCTTCCTTCACCAGTTCCTTGATGGAAACAGACTTCTGGAGGCCGCGGATATTGGGAATGGCGCAGTAGGCGCAACGTCGGTTGCAACCTTCGGCAATCTTCAAGTAGGCATGGTGGGGCAGGCCGCCCAAGTTCAAGCGGGGCAGCTTGTCCGGATTGCAACCGGCAGGTTGGTCGATGCCCATTTTTGCCAGGAGTTCGCCGGGCTTGTAGGTGCCGACCCAGTAGTCCACTTCGGGAATTTCTTTTTCAAGTTCTTCGTTGTAGCGCTTGCTAAGGCAACCTGCTACGATAAGCTTTTGCTTAGCCTTTTTGCCTTTCACGTGGGAGAGGATGGCGTTGATGGATTCTTCCTTGGCGGCTTCGATAAAACCGCAGGTGTTCACCAGGATAAAGTCTGCCTTGGCGGCGGTGTCCGTAGTCTGGAAACCGGCGTTCAGCATTTCGCCAACCAGGCGTTCTGCGTCGACCTGGTTCTTTGAACAACCCAGGTGGACAACGAAAATTTTAGGCTTTTTTGTAGGCATGGGCAAAATATAGAAAAGACCCGCCGAGGCAGGTCCTTAGATTTTATTGATGGAAAAAGATTATTCCCAGTCGTCGTCCAGGTCATCTGCGGGAGCAGGTGCTGCCGGAGCGGCGGGAGCTGCCGGTGCTGCGGGAGCCGGTGCGGGTTCAGCCTTGGGGGCCGGAGCAGGAGCCGGAGCCGGTGCGGGTTCAGCCTTGGGGGCCGGAGCAGGAGCCGGAGCCGGTGCGGGTTCGGCCTTGGGGGCCGGTGCAGGAGCAGGAGCCGGAGCGGGTTCAGCCTTGGGGGCCGGTGCAGGAGCAGGAGCCGGGGCGGGTTCAGCCTTGGGAGCCGGTGCCGGTGCTTCTTCGACTTCTTCCTCTTCTTCTTCTTCGGAATCGCTGCCAGCGGGGTTGCCGACTTCGTCGTTCTTGGTCTTATCAACCCACCAGCCATAGTTCAGCGGGCTAAGAATTTCCTTACCGTAGGTCTGTGCGTCTGCGGAGCTGCCGAAGTAGCCAACGCGGATGCGGTAGTAGGTGCCTTCCAGTTCGCCCGGGTTTTCAACGGAAGCGATGTAAGCCTTGACGTTGCTTTCGGCCAACTTGCTGACGATTGCGTCTGCAGCCTTCTTGGAGGACTGGATGCTAACCTGAATGACATATTCGCCACTTTCCAGGGGCTTTACGCTGCCGGCTGCTGCCTTGGGGGCTTCTGCTGCGGGTGCTTCTGCCTTGGCAGGTTCATCCTTGGTGGCGCTGAGGGACTGGATGGGAACCAACTGGGGTTCTTCTGCTGCAGGCTTGACTTCTTCGGCCTTGGGGGCTGTTTCGTCTGCTGCCTTGGGGACTGCCGGGGCGATCTTGGCCGGTTCCATCTGGGGAACCAGGTCTTCTTCTTCGTTGCAAGCCACAAACAGAGAGCAGGCCAGCACGATGGAGCTCAAAGATAAAGCAGAAAAGGATTTCATCCAAATCTCCAGTTTTTTAATGAAAAATGCAAAAACAAGGTGATGTTTCTTAGATACAAAAAATATACATAAGTCTTTGATATTCCGCAAGTTATAAAAATAAAAACCACGATTTTTTTGTTACCCTTGACGGAATTCACACGAATAAATATATTTGGCTATCCAAATTTGATTTTTTAACTTAACCAAAGGATTATCGTGATCGGCGTTATTGTTAAGTCCAACGAACCTTTCGAACGCGCTCTCAAGCGTTTCACCAAGTCTTGCGAAAAGAACGGCATCATTTCCGATGTCAAGAAGCGTCAGCGCTTCGAAAAGCCTTCTGAAGAAAAGAAGCGCATCGAAACTGCTGCTCGTCGCAAGCGCTTGAAGGAAATCGCTGACCAGAACCGTAAGCGTCTCTACTAATTTGGCCGCCCGGACTCCGGGTTCCAATTAGACGCTACAAGCGAAACTTTCTACTTTATGAGTCGCTGACCAATGGTCGGTGACTCATTAGGTGTTTATAGCATTTTTTTTGTCATCCCGGCCACCGGTAAACTGTCATCCCGGCCGCCGAGCCGGGATCACCATGAAGGAAGTAAAAAATGGCAAGTGCATTGCTTACTCGAATTCTCGACGACGTCAAGGCCTCTATGAAGGCTCATGACTCCGAAACCCTTAGCGTTCTTCGTACCCTTCATTCCGACATCAAGAACGAAGCTATGAAGTCTGGCGCAACTCCCGCCCAGATTACCGACAGCATTACCGACGAAATGTGCGTCGACGTGCTGGCCAAGAGTGTCAAGCAGAAGCAGGAAGCCATTGAAATCCTCAAGAAGGGTGGCTTTGAAGACAAGATTCCGGCCGAAGAAGCTGTCATCGCTATCTACAAGAAGTACATGCCTGCCGAAATGACCGAAGACGAAGTGAAGGCTCTCATTGCCGAAATCAAGGCTGCTACTGGCGCCTCTTCTCCCAAGGACATGGGCAAGATCATGAAGGAACTTCAGCCCAAGGTCAAGGGCCGCTTCGATGGTAAGAAGGTCAGCGCCCTGGTCCAGGAAGCCCTGAAGTAGTGATTAGTAAACAGTGGTTAGTAAACAGGAATCTCTAACCACCAACCACTAACCACTAACCACTGCTATGCAATCCGGCGATCAAAATAAGATTCAAGAATTGGAGCTGCTCTACAAGATCAGCTCCATTTTGAACCAGAGTCTGGACTTCGAGAACGTGGCTCATCCCATTCTTGAGGTGCTGGAGTCTACCATGGGTGTGCAGCATGCCACCCTTACTTTGTATAATCGCCATACCGGCGAAATTTCCATTGAAATTGCAGAAGGTCTTTCCAGCCGCCAGGCCCGTAAGGGTCGCTATAAGGTGGGTGAAGGCGTCACTGGCCGTGTGGTGGAAACTGGTAAGCCGGTCATCATTCCGTCTGTGGGTAAGGACCCTAACTTCCTTGACCGTACAGGTCGCGGCAAGGACGAGAACCGAGCCTTCCTTTGCGTTCCTGTGATTATGGAACATGAGGTCATTGGCGCCTTGAGTGCCGACGTTCAGAATCCTGTAGAAGATCAGCTTCCCGAGAAGTTGCGCCTTCTGGAAATTATCGCCCAGATGCTTGCCGCGGCTGTGAAATTGCGCCGTCAGGCTCGCGAAGAAAACGAAATCCTGAAAGCGGAAAACGAACGTTTGACCATGGAGCTTAAGGACCGCTTCCAGCCCGACAATATCATCGGTCGCTCTAGCGAAATGCAGCGTGTCTACGCCCAGATTGACCAGGTTTCCAAGAACCCCCTTCCCGTACTGATCGTGGGGGAGGTGGGCACCGGCAAGGGCCTTGTGGCCGAAGCCATCCACTATCGTTCCGATCGAAATACTCATCCTTATATCCGCGTTCATTGCGCTTCCATGCCAGAATCTGTGCTGGATCGCGAACTGTTCGGTAGCGAGCGTGGCGCCTTGGTGGGCGTCCTTACGGAGACCCCGGGCCGTGTGGAACAGGCCGATGGTGGAACGTTGTTCCTAGACGAAGTGGCAGAACTTTCTCCCAATCTTCAGGTGAAACTTTTGCGTCTTTTGCAGGACGGTGAAATGGAACGCGTCGGCGCTCGCTTTTCAAAGAAGGTGAATGTCCGCGTTATCGCGGCCACCACCAAGAACTTGCAGCAGATGGTGGCCGAGGGAACCTTCCGCGAAGACCTTTATTACCAGCTCCACATCTCGCCGATTTACGTTCCCGCATTGCATAACCGCAAGACGGATATCGTGCTTCTGGCGGACCACTTTGTGGAACATTATTGCCGCATCGTGGGCAAGAACGTGCGCCGTCTGGCTCGCACCACCATTAACATGCTCATGAGCTATCCCTGGCCCGGTAACGTCCGCGAACTGGAAAATGCCATCGAGCGTGCGGTCCTCGTGACAGATGAAGACGTGATTTACCCGCATCACTTTCCCACAACGCTGCAGACGGCAGAAACTTCCGGCACCCAGGTGTCCGGCAACCTGAAGCTGATGGTGGAAGCCTACGAACGAGATATTATCTGCGATGCCCTCAAGAGTTCCAAGGGCAAGATGGCCGCCGCCGCCCGCAGCCTCTCCACAACGCCTCGCATTCTCACGTATAAGATAAAGCAGCTGAATATCGACCTGAACGCCTTTACCCGCTAAGGCTGCCTTCCCAAAATTGCTATCTTTGACCTTGAAAATGAAAATTCACTCCTTTTCCATGGGCTTTAGCTGATTGGTATCGTTAGCAGTTTCAGACCACTAACTACTAATCACTAACCACTAACCACTGAGAAAATTATGCAATTCCGTCCTGTTAAAGAACAGCTTGATATTTTGATGCGCGGCGTGATCGATATCGTCCCGCAGGATGAACTCGAAAAGAAACTCCAGAAGTCTTACGAGACTGGCGTTCCCCTCCGTATTAAGATGGGCGTGGACCCCACCGCACCGGACGTTCATTTCGGCCATACCGTCGTGATGCGCAAGCTCCGTCAATTCCAGGACCTGGGCCATACCGTTGTTCTTATCGTCGGTGACTACACCGCACAGATTGGTGACCCCAGCGGCCGTAACAAGGCCCGTCCTCGTTTGACTCACGAACAGGTTCTGGAAAACGCAAAGGAATACCAGGAACAGTTCTTCAAGGTTGTCCGTCGCGACCAGGTGGAAATCCACTACAATGGCGAATGGTTTTCCAAGCTGGACTTCAGCAAGGTGACCGAACTCATGGGCCAGTTCACTGTGGCTCAGATGCTTGAACGCGAAGACTTCCACAACCGCTATACCGCCAACACTCCCATTAGCCTCCACGAATTCATGTACCCCATGATGCAGGGCTACGATTCCGTGGCTATCAAGTCCGACGTGGAACTTGGCGGTACCGACCAGAAGTTCAACGTACTTCGCGGTCGCGACCTTCAGATTTTCGAAGGCATGGAACCCCAGATCGGTCTCTTCATGCCCATCCTCCTGGGTACCGACGGCAAGGTCAAGATGTCCAAGTCCATCGGTAACTACGTGGGCCTCAACGAAGCCCCGGACGTGATGTACCACAAGATCTACAGCCTGGCTGACAGCATCGTTGAAAACTGGTTCGAACTCTTGACCGAAATCCCCATGGAAGAAATCAAGCAGATGATGGCAGACGTTGCTTCCGGCAAGATGAATCCCAACGAAGCAAAGCATCGCCTGGCAATGGACATCGTCACTCAGTACTATGGCGCAGAAGCTGCAGAAGCTGCTGCTGCTCACGAAAAGGAAGTCCACAGCGGTAACGCAATCCCCAGCGACGCTGCAGAATGCTCTGTTGCCGCCGGTTCCTACGGTGCTCTCGACCTCCTGGTGGAAGTCAAGGCTTTCGCTTCCAAGGGTGAAGCCCGCCGCATGGTCCAGAACGGTGGTGTCAAGATCGGTGGCGAAAAGCTTGCTGATTCCCAGGCCCAGATTGAAATCAAGGGCGGTGACCAGCTGGTCATCCAGGTGGGTAAGCGCAAGTTCTACAAGGTGAACTTCTAGTAATAGAAAAGGGTTGGGTTTTTCTATGGCTCAAGAAATTCTTATTCTCGGTCTTAATCCTGCTTGGCAGCGCTTGTTCTTCTTGGACAAGTTCACTCCGGGTGAGGTCCACCGCATTAGCAAGGTGGAATCCTACGCTTCCGGCAAGGGCATTAACTGCGGCCGCGTGCTTCAGCTTTTGGGCGGTTCGCCCTTGCTGATGCATTTCTTGGGCTCCGAACATGGCTCCCGAATCTTTGACGAACTGTCTGCCTGCGGTATCCAGCAGGCTCCGGTGTGGATCAAGGAACCCACCCGAATTTGCACCACCATCGTCAGCGATGGCGAGTCCACGGAATTGATCGAACCTTCTCCGCTTCTTTCCGAAGTGGAAAACGAGGATTTCATCCAGACTTTGAACGAGTACTGGAACTCTACCCAGAGCGTTGCCCTTTGCGGATCTTTCCCCAAGGGCTTTAACGTAGACCTGATTAACAGCCTTGACTTTACGGGCAAGAAGGTCTTTATCGACGCCATCGAGGGCATCGACACCTGGCTTGAAAAGGGTGTGGAACTTTTGAAGATCAATATGCAGGAATACTGCACTCTGTGCGAACGTTTGGGCATTCCTCTGGTGATGTCCAGTCCTCAGTTCTGGAAGATGTCCGCAACTGCAGTTCTGGAACGCCTGCCCATCAAGAACTTGGTGGTGACCGATGAAGACGCTCCTGTCCGTGCGTTCCGCCTGGTCGAAAAGAAGTTCCAGGGTATCCAGATCCAGCCGCCCACCATTCAGATGAAGAATGATATTGGCGCCGGTGACTCCTTCTTTGCTGGTTGGCTCTTGGCCGACTCTCAGGGTTTCTCCTTTGAAGACCGCCTTAAGAAGGCTACTGCTGTGGCTGTGGCCCGTTGCGAAGTGGAACGCCCCTGGAATCTTAAGTTGGACCGCGTAGGCGAGCTGGAAATGGCTCTTGCCGATGCTATCGAACGACTGGAGTAATTCTCCATGACGTTGTTTGCTTTTGCGTCAACGTTGGAATTTACCAGGATGTTCCCGGGCTTGATTCCGCCCGATTCCGAAATTAGTCAAGTTACAGACAAAGTAATTCCTCTTGCCGTAAACGGCGAGGTTATTGGCAGTGCGGCTATCCTTGGGGTAGGACTGCTTGAATTTGCAACAAATCTTTCCCGCTTGCTGAGCCGTAAAGACGAGTTGTGTATTACCGATGTCATTCTGGTAGGTATCTGCGGCGCCTACAAGAACCGCGGCCTTTCTGTGGGCGATGTGGTCCGTGTGGATTCCGAGATTGTGGGCGACTTGGGCGTTCAGGAACGAGACGGTAGCTTTGTTGCCTGGTCCCGCATCGGTGGCGGCGACATCGTCCAGTACGAGTCCGCTTCCCTGGATAAGGCTCCCCGTTGGGTCGCCGAACTTCGGGGCGCCTCCGGCCTCTCCGTCAACTGCTGTGCCGGTACAGACCAGCTGGCTGAATCCCGCGCCCTCCTTTTTGACTGCGACGTGGAATCCATGGAGGGCGCGGCCTGCTTCTCCGTATGCAAGGCCTTTAACGTGCCCGCCTTCGAAATCCGCGCCGTCAGCAACCTGGTCGGCAATCGTGACAAGTCCTCCTGGCGCATTCCCGAGGCGCTTGCCGCCTTGCGCAACTGCATTTTTTCCGCCTAGTCGCTGTCCCTCGTAGCCGGTCGCTTTCCTCCAGCTGCCCTCTTTATACTACATTCACGTTATGCGTTTATCACTTGGAATTTCCACGTGTCCTAACGACACGTTCATTTACGAGGCCCTGGTCATGGGCCTCAAGGATTCCCCCTTTGAATGGGACGTTCATTTTGCCGATGTGCAGACTTTGAACGAATGGATCATGGCTGGCAAGCTGGATGTGGCAAAAGTCAGTGCCCAGGTTTACCCCAAGATCGAAAAGGAATACCGCTGCCTGGGTTGCGGTGGTGCCATCGGTTACGGCTGTGGCCCCTTGCTGCTTTCCTCCAGCTCTGATTCCTTTGACGACCAGTCTCCCACGGTGCTGCCCGGTGCCAATACCACGGCCGCCCTGCTGTTCAAGTTCTGGTACCAGAAAAAGTTCGGGACCAAGCCTGGCTTGCAGTTCGCTCTTTTCAACGAAGTGTACGAGGGCCTGCTTTCCAAAAAGTTCGTCCAGGGTGTAACCATCCACGAGCACCGCTTTACCTGGAAACGTGATGGGCTTCACATGTTGCAAGACCTTGGCGCATTCTGGGAGCAAGAAACAGGCACGCCCATTCCTCTGGGTATTTCCGTTGCCCGCCGCACGCTGGGTGATGAAACCATTTCCAAGGTCGAAACTGAAATTCGCAACAGCTTAAGGATTGCCCGCAGTCGCCCTAACCTCATTACGCCTTTCATTGACGAAAAAGCCCAAATTGAGGATAAAAAGGTGATGGAAGCCCACATTAATATGTTTGTGAACGATTTTTCCGAAAACGTGGGGGAGAGGGGCAAGGCCGCCCTGGAGAATCTGTGGCGGTTATCACATTGTGAATAAGTTGTTGAAAAGACCAAAATTATTGTAATATTATTGAAATGTAAACGTTGTTTTACAAAATGGCGAATTTTTTCAAAAAACTTTATTTATTTTCCTTACTGCATATTTTAAACGGAGTTTACTTATGAGCTTAGTGAACGATTTGGATCAGGAAGTCGAAAATTTCAAGCGCGAATACGACAAGTTCTCTCGCGGCAACAAGTCTGCCGGAACTCGTGCTCGCAAGATCCTGCAGGACATCAAGAAGACCTGCCAGGAAATTCGTGTGTCTATCCAGGGAGCCAAGAAAGAGGACGATAAGGCCGAACCGGCCTCCGCGGAATAACCTGCGGTTACCTTTGACACTGCTTTAATCACAACATTTTTTACATGATTTTCGCCCAATTTTGCGAAAATCGTTTGACTAAAGCCGTTTTTGAAGGTATATTCCCATTTGGATTTTATGTTGACCCCCCTGGGCGACTATAAGTTTATGAATTTAAAGTGTTCTATGATTGGAGAAACGTAGCAGTATGACCCTAAAGAAACTGGTCTTAATTACGGCCGGGGCAATGCTTCTTACCGGAACCGCCATGGCAAAGAATATGTCTGTGCCTGGTGATTACAGCAAGATCGCTGATGCTCTCGGTATGGCCGACGCTGGCGATACCATCTTCGTTAAGCGCGGTACTTACAACGAAAACATTACCCTCATCATGGGCGTTGTGCTTAAGGGTGAAGATCCTCTCACAACTATCATCGATGGTGGCCGCCGCGGTCCTACCGTTATGGGTACTTCTGGCGCAGAAATGTCCCACTTCACCATTCGTAATGGTCTTGAAGGTATCCTTTGCGAAAACGCAGCACCGTACATCCATCACTGCTACGTGATGGACAACCATGCAACTGGTATCGGCGCCTTCATTTCTCTGCCTCACCTCCGTAACAACGTGGTGTACGGCAACCGCTGGTCCGGCATCCTCGCTTGGGGTGCTAAGTCCCTCGACGCTTACATCGAACAGAACGTTGTGCTCCGTAACGGCTACTCCGGTCTTGCTCTTAAGGGCCCGACCAACGTTATCGCCCGTAACAACATCTTCATGGAAAACCACTACTACGGTGTGTTTGCTGACCCGGCTGCCGGTCAGACGAAGGTGGAATACAACAACATCTACAAGAACTACTATCCGTTCAACCAGTTCATCAAGGTGAACCGCACTAACGTTTCCTTGGATCCGAAGTTCATGAATCCTTCGCTCTCCAAGCCGAACTTCTACTGCCAGTCCACCTCTCCGATGCTGAAGCGCGGTAAGGGCAAGCTGGACATCGGTCTGACTGCTGCCGAACTGGTGAAGGAAGAAGAAGCTGTTGAAGAAACTCGTAATCCGGATACCGATGGCGATGGCCTCTGCGATCCGTGGGTTTCCGAAGAAGGCTTCTCCGACAAGTATGCTTCTGTCTGCACCGGCCTCGACAACTGCCCCGAAGAAGCTGAAGACTTCGACGGCTTCCAGGACGACGATGGCTGCCCGGATCCGGATAATGACCGTGACGGTCTCTGCGATCCTTGGGTAGAAGCTAAGGGTATGCTCTCCAACTTTGCTCACATCTGTAAGGGTGTTGACCTCTGCCCGGAACAGGCAGAAACTCAGAACGAATACAAGGACGACGATGGCTGCCCGGATGAAGTTCCTCAGCCGCCTAAGAAGAAGTTCGTTCTCGAAGGTGTTAACTTTGAATCTGGTAAGGCAACAATTACTCCGGACTCCTACATCTCCCTCATGAAGGTGGTGGACATCATGGAAGCCTTCACCGACGCTACCTTCAAGATTGTTGGCCATACCGACAACGTTGGTAACCAAGCTAAGAACAAGCAACTTTCCGCTGACCGCGCTGCTGCAGTGAAGAACTTCCTCGTTGAAAAGGGTATTGACGAAAGCAGAATTGTCACTGACGGTATGGGTGATACCCAGCCGGTTGCTTCCAACAAAACCGCAGAAGGTCGTGCTCAGAACCGTCGAATCGAGTTCATCCGCACGGATATGAATTAAGGAGTAAGTGATGCGTTCTAATTTTATTAAAACCGCAGTTCTCGGTCTCTCCGTAGCAAGTACCTCTCTGTTCGCAGCAACTTACTCTCCGCATAAGTATCAGCAGAACGACTGGTTCGCAGAATTTGGTGGCAACACCGCAATGTATGTTAACCCGGCAGGAATTGCCGAAACTGAACAGCTCGAAGTTAGCGCTGCTTTCTTCAGCTCCATCAGCGGCGAAGCAAGCCAGGAATACGTTAGCGTAACCTATCCTTGGGACTACAAGCACACTTTGGGCTTCTCCCTCTTTGAAAACGGTGCTTCCATCGATGGTGGCAAGTCCTATGGTGAATACGCTCTCTTGGTTGGCTATGCATACAACCTGATGCAGTTTATCTCTCTGGGCGTTGACGTTTCCATCCTCTACATCGACCAGTTCTCTGATGTTCAGCAGCTGACTGTCGGTGCAGACGTTGGTGTTACCATCAACCCGCTGAACTCTTCCAAGTTCGGTTACCTCTTGATCGGTGTCGCTTTGCAGAACCTGGCTCAGCCGGGTATCACGACCACTGACGAAGAAGGTTTCACCTTTGGCGTTCCGGGCTTCTTTGGTTCCTCCGGCGATGATGTTTACACCATCCCCAGCAACCTGAACGTTTCTTTCTTCTACCGCGGCCTCAACCGTGCTCTCGAAGCAAAGGCTGAAGTTTCTCTCATCGACATCTTCCATGCCGACGAAGAAGGTGGTAGCGGTCTCAATCCCGAAGTCAGCTTCACTTTGACTTACTACCTCTCCCCGCATCTTGGCGTTCGCCTCCGCTTCACAAAGGAAGGCTACCCGGTTGCTGGTGCTACTGTGAACGTTAAGGACGTGAGCATCTTCCGTTACCTTTCTCTTGATCTCGAAATGTCTCACGACGACCTCTTCGCTAAGAAGAATCGTGGCTTCATCTGGGCTGTGAAGATTACTTCTCGCTTCGGTGACACTCGTGAAGAAAAGATCGGTGAAGAACGTTATCGTCGCTTGAAGATCGAACCTGAAAACGACTACCGTGCTGCAATGCGCCTCTACTTGAACCGTCAGTTCCTCGAAGCAGCTTATGCCTTCGGTAAGGTTCAGACCAAGTACCCCGCATTCCACCTTGTTGACCAGGCTGCTTTCTATAAGGCAAAGTCCTTCGAAAACCTCCGTATGCACAAGGCTGCAAAGTCTGTCTACGAAGACGCAATCAAGCGCTATCCGCAGAGTGACCAACGCGCTAAGTACCACTTCCAGTTGATGAACATCGACTATAAGGAAGGCAAGTACACTGAAGCTATGTCCAAGTACCAGGGCATCGCTCAGAAGTTCGGCGAAAGCGACGTTAAGGCTGACGCTGACTACGTTGCAGGTCAGATCAAGTTTGAACAGGGCCTCTACCAGGAAGCTGTCGACCTGCTCGCAGCAATTCTTCCGGGTAATGCCAACTACTTCTACGCTCGTTATACCATGGGTATTGCCTACAGCCGTCTCGGCAAGTTCGACGAAGCTGAAAACTGCTTCCGCGACATTACCGAACAGCCGGTTTCCAACCAGTCCGAACGTGACTTGCAGGATGCCGCTAAGGTTAAGCTCGGCCATATCTTCTTCTCTGGCGAAAAGGCTGACCTCGGTGCTGCTGCTCAGATGTATGCACAGGTTCAGGCTGGCTCCCCGGTTTACGACGAAGCTATGCTCGGTATTGCATGGTCCTTCCTTAAGGTTAACAAGCCGGACGATGCTATGAAGCCCGCTCAGTGGATCATCAAGAACCTTCCGGAATCCTTCCTGGTTTCTGAAGCCTACCTGGTGATTGGTTACTGCCACTTCATGAAGAAGGACTATAAGGGTGCTGTAAAGGCTCTCGAACAGGCTGAAAAGCGCACCGAACAGCCGGTTGTCTCCGTTGCTGCTCGCGACAGTGCTCGTCAGGCATACGACGCCATGCAGGATGAATTTGATTCTGTCCAGGTTAAGGCTCTTGACCTCGCTCGCCAGCTGCCCACTCCGCGTGTGCAGAGCAAGCGCGAAGCTCTCAAGCCGACCTTCGACAAGGCTAACTCCGCTATCGAAAGCTACGCTGCCTTTAACTTGAAGGCAATTCAGAGTGACCGCTTTGAATCTAACCGTAAGCGTATCTTGGAAGACGCAGGCTTTACCTTGGCAACTGTTAAGACCAAGATGGGTCAGGGTTCTGCTAGCAGCGTTGACGTTGAGAACGAACTTGGTGGCCTCGACGACGACTTAGACCTCGAATAACAGAATTGAGCTTAGGCCTGGAGAATGCGTTCTCTAGGTCTTCCCCTTTTTTAAGTTTTATAGGTGGAAAGAGAAAAATGAAAAAATTGATGCTTGTTGGTGCAATCGTTTGCTCGCTGATTGGTAACTCCTTTGCAGCGTCCGACCCTTGTAAAGACAAAATCGCAGAAGCCAAGAAGTTGGCTGCAAAGTGTAAGGCAATGCCTAAGGGCCCTGAAAAGACTCAGTGCGCAGGTTCCTATAAGGTTTTGAAGAACCAGGCCGAACAGGCTTGCCGTTCTGGTGGTCTCGACGAAAATGGTATGCGCGAGGCTATTACTCAGTGGGAAAAGCAGGTGAACAACTGTAAGGGCAAGCAGAACGCTCGTTGCGCTTCCGCTCTCCAGCAGCTCGGTCACTATCAGTTCCAGCTGGAAGAAAAGCAGTTCTTGGATAAGAACGCTCAGTTCGAAGAAGATGTAGCATGGTGCGCAGACCGCGATAACAAGCCGGCAAAGTGCGCTAACATCGACCAGCCGCCTAAGGCTGATCATAAGAAGTCCCTCGGTTACTTCCTCGAATACATCGACAAGTATCCTAAGGAAACCAAGACTCCGACCGTTATTTACCAGGCTGCTGCTGTGCAGGAAGCTTCTGGTGAAGACGACAAGGCTTTCAAGCTTCGTGAACGCTTGGTCAAGAACTTCCCGGACAATGGTCTTGTCCCGAAGGCTTGGCTCCGTATGGCTGAATACCACTTCATGAACCGCAAGTTCCGCGATGCTATCAACGCCTATAAGAAGGTGACTGGCTTCGAATCCTTGACCGGTAAGGAAGCTGCATTGGCCATGTACCACTTGGCTGAATCCTACTATAACATTGCAGAATACGAAACTGCAGCTTTTAAGTACTACGAATATATCATCGGTGCCGACAAGGGTAAATTCCCCGCTGACTTGCGCGGTGAAGCTATGGACTTCATGGCTGCATCCTTCTCTGACTTGGAAGGTGGTGGTGTCCAGGAAGCTGAAGCTTTCTTGAAGGATAAGAAGGTTCCGTTCAAGGATTCCGTCTACTACCGTATCGGTATGAAGAACAAGGACCATGACCGTAACGAAGAAGCAGTCCAGTCCTTCAAGCGCTTGATGACTATCAACGCCGACTACATCGATGCTCCTCTGGCTGACATCGCTATGATCGAAATCTTGATCGTCCAGCAGAAGTTCGAAGAAGCTCAGGCTCATCGTTACACTGTTGTGAAGCGTTATGACCGCAACTCTTCTTGGTACAAGAAGAACCAGAAGTACCCGGAATCTGTGAAGAACGCAGAAATCGCTATCCGCGGTGCTATGCTCGACATTCCGCAGTACCACCATGCTCGTGCTGCTAAGCTCACCAAGGAAGGTGACTTGGAAGCCGGTAAGAAGCAGTATGCTGAAGCTATCAAGGCTTACGAAAAGTTCTTGGAACGTTACAAGAAGGAACCGACCTGGGACGAATACAAGGTTCACATCAACCTCGCTCTCGTCTATCAGGAAATGGGCCAGTATGCTAACGCTGCCAAGATGTTCAACTGGATCGTCGACACCGATACTACCCGTTATGGCCGTCGTCCCATGGGCTCCGAAGCTCTCCTGAAGAAGGAAGAAGCTGCCTATAACGCTGTGCTCGCAATGGACCAGTCTCGTGAAAAGGCTAAGAAGGACAAGGCCGGTGACGATAACGTTAAGGCTTACTCCCTCCCCGAAACCAAGGCATACTTCGAACAGGTTAAGAAGTATATGGCCAAGTTCGGCCAGAACAAGGAAGCTGCAGAACTTGCATACAACGCTGCCATCGTTCATTACGATGCTAAGCAGTTCAAGACCGCAGTGGGCGTGCTCCGCGACTTGAAGCAGAAGTTCCCGCAGCATCAGTACATCTTGCTCATCAGCCGTATGCTTGCTCAGTCCCTGTTGGAATCTAGCCAGCTGGACGAAGCTCTTACCGAATTTGAATGGCTCTTCAAGCAGTACTCTCAGGTTAAGGCAACCAGAAACGACTCTATGGCTGCTGAAATCGAAAAGGCTATTGCATACGTTCTCTTCCAGATGGCAGAACAGTCTGTCAAGGCTGGTAACAACGAAAAGGGTGCCGCCGCTTACTTGGCACTCGTGAAGCGCTACCCGAAGATCGACATTGCTGACAAGGCTGTGTTCGAAGCTGCAGTTGCCTACGAATCTTCTAAGCAGTACGTTAAGGCTGCTGAAACCTTCATGATGTTGCCGAAGCAGTATGCTTCTTCTCCGCTCACCATCAAGGGTGTTCTCCGTGCTGCATCCGACTATAAGAAGGAAGCTGAAAACAACAAGGGTAACAAGAAGATGTTCGAACAGCGCAATCGTGAAGCTGCTCAGACCTTCCTCTTCATCACCAACAACTTCCCGCAGGACTCCATGGCCTTCCAGGCTATCGGCTTCGCTGCTCAGGTTTACGACTCTATCCCGGATAAGAAGACCGCTGCTACCACTTACGAAATCGCTTACAAGCGCTACCCGAAGAACGAAAAGACTCCGTCTTTCCTCTATAGCGCATGCTTGAGCTATGACGAAGCTAAGATGGTTGACGAAGCTATCCGTTGTAACAAGGACCTCGTTCGTGACTATCCGAAGAGCACCTACGCTCTTGACGCTGCATTCTCCATCCCGATGGCCTATGCTAACGCTAAGAAGTGGGACCTCGCTGCTAAGGAATACCACACCTTCATCAAGATGTACACCGAAGACAAGGAAAAGCTGATCGCTGCTTACATCGGTGCTGCTCGTGCTTACATGGAACTTAAGGAAGAAGACAAGGCTACTGCCGACTACGACGCTACCCTTAAGAACTACGATAAGTTCGGTCTCCAGATTAAGAACGCAGACCCGGCAGTTCCTGCTGAAGCTGCATACTACCTCGGTGAACGCGAATACAACAAGATGGCTCCGATTGTCATCAAGGGTAAGGACAAGGATAAGGCTAAGATCATCAAGCAGCTGGTGGACATCCTCCAGAAGGCTATGAGCCAGTACTCCAAGTCTGCAACCTACGCATCTGAAAAGTGGACCTTCCGTGCCACCAACAAGATGGGTATGCTCTTCGTGACCATGGCTCAGAAGATCCGTGAACAGGAACTGAACGGCAAGAAGGAAGACGAACGCTTCGCAGAACGTATCGGTATTGTTCAGCAGCTGCCCAGCTACTACGAACAGGCTCAGCCGATCTTCAAGAAGAACATCGACCTTGCTCGTGACCAGGGTTTCTACAACAAGGACGTGATCGAAGCTGAAGAAGGCTACATTGAAATGTACTACCAGAGCGCATCTGTGTACATGGAAGTTGCCGACGCATTCTCTAAGGCTCCGCTGCCCGACTCCGCTGCCATCGTAAAGGAATACATCTACGAAGAAATGGCTAAGGAAGACGCTATCGAAGCTGCTCACGAAGACCTCGAAGCTTATCGTGAAGAATTGAATGGCCGTTCTGAAGCTGCTAAGCAGGCTGCAATCCCGGTTTGCCAGACTGGTATCAAGGCTTCCGCCTACTACGGTATCGACAACCAGTGGACTGCAAAGCTCTTCGAAATGCTCAAGTCTATTGACGAAGCAAACGAAGTCTTGAACACCAAGATTGAAAAGTTTGACCCGTCTACCTTGTTCTCTGACCCGACTTACTTCAAGACTAAGGCTCGTATCGAACAGATCTCCAAGTCCGAAGTGATGACCCCGGAAGAACAGATCGCTACCTACCGCGACATTATTAAGGAAGGTAAGGCTGACAACGCTAAGTTGAAGGCTGAACTCGAAGACCTTAAGAAGCAGTTGGAACCGGCTCCGGTCCCGGCTGGCGCAGGTATGGACGACGCTGCAGGTGCATACTAGCGGTAAAAACAAATTTACGGGGGACCTAGTTCATAGGGTTCCCCTATTTATTTCGCAAAAATGAGCATCCGAGCCTTTGTAAAACAAGTTTTACGTGGTCGGAGTCCCATTTTTTGCCAAAAAAAAATAAATATGAACGAAGATATTCAAAATTAACCAAAAAATCACTCAATGAAAGGAGTACTCTAATGTCTAAAATGCTTCAATCCTTCAGCCCTGAATCCGATGGTTGGCAGTTCATGTGGATCATCTTGGTCGTCTTCCTGATCGGCCTTGGTTTCTCCATCGAACGTTTTGTCTACGTCTTGCTCAAGAGCTCTAAGGGTCGTGCAAAGTTCCTCGCTGATTTCGGTAAGCTGATCTCTTCTCAGCAGTATGATCAGGCTCTGAGCCTCGCCAATGCTACCAAGCTCCCCATCGCTCGCGTTATGGCTGCAATCGTTTCTACCCGTAACGGTGGCCGCGAAACCATGACTGCTGCTTGCGATGCAGTGTTCCTGACCGAAGCTCCCCGTCTGACTCGCTACGTTTCCATCATCTCCGTTATGGCTTCCATCTCTACCTTGCTCGGACTTATGGGTACCATTTACGGTCTGATCTTCACCTTCGACGCTGTTGCTAACAAGCCGGCTTCTGAACGTGCTAAGGCTCTTTCTGACGGTATTGCTATCGCTATGGGTACCACTCTCCTGGGCCTTCTCTCTGCAGTGCCTCTTCTGGTCATCGTTGGCCTCCTGAACATGAACTCCGAACGCCTTATCCAGGAAATGGAAGAAAAGGGCCTCAAGATTATCAACTCCCTCGCTTAATCGCCTAGGATTAATAATTAACTGGAGTTTAAAATATGTCAAGACAACTTAAGAAACCAGCAAAGCCTGAAGAACCGGATCTGTTGCCGGCCATGGGCTTGTTCACGATTCTGATTCCTATGCTGTTGTCTATGGCTGCCTTCTCCAAGCTGGCTATCGTTGAAGTCAATCTGCCGGAACGTTCCATGATGCAGATGGACAACGATACACCTCCGGAACCGGACCAGCAGGCTTTGAACTTGTCTCTGGCTATTACCGACAAGTACCTCGTTATTGGTGCTCGCGGTGGTTTCCAGCCGAATGTCTACTTCAAGGAAATGTGGACGTTCCGTTGCAAGTCCGATGCTAAGCTGATTACCCATTCTCCGGATGATGTTAAGGCAGCTGTCGAAAGTGGTCATGGTCCTAAGTGTAAGGATGGATCCGAGATGAACGTAGAGAAGTATCTCTATGAAATCGAGAGCATCGAACTTTGGGCTATCAATAAGGAATCTGAAGAAGATCCCGGTAAGGTTATGTGGGCTGTTTACACCAACGGCGGTACCGCTGAAGAAGCCGTTGCTGACAGTGCATACGTAGATGGTAACAACAATTTCCTCATGGCTCCGGGTGAAGGCGCTCTTGGTCTGAATCCGCCGTCTACTCTGAGGAAGCCGGGCGCAGGTGCTGATCTTGCTACCCTCACTCCGAACTCTGCTCGTAAGCTGAAACCGGATGTGGCTGCAAAGAACATGATCTACCCGCTGTCTGCATATGATCTGATTGCTAAGGACCTTATCCAGATTCATACTCAGTTCATCGACCTTGATGACGTGGACAATATTATTATCGTTGCTAACGATGATACTCAGTTTGACAAGATCATTCAACTTATGGACCGTGCTAAGGAAGCCGGTTTCAGCAAGATCAACCTTGCTAAGTTGGGAGGTTAATCATGGCTAGAAAAAGTCGTAAATACGGTGAAGAAGTCCCGTTCTCAATTACGTCCATGATGGACATGATGACCATTATTCTGGTGTTCATGATTAAGAACATGGACGCAGAAGGTCAGCTCTTGACTCAGGCTGAAAACTTGATCCTGCCGGTTTCCACCTCTCGTGTGCAGCCGAAGGAAGTTTCCCTGGTGGTTATCGTTGATAACAATTACGTGCTCGTTGATAATGCTAAGGTTGTGCCGACCGAAGATGTCCTCAAGCAGGAAGATCTCCTTGTGACCAAGGTTGACTCTGTGCTGAAGGAACGTCGTGCTGTCGAACAGGAACATGCCCTTAAGGCAGGTCTCCCCGCTGACGAAGCCGGCCACATCGTTGTGCAGATCGACAAGAACATCCCTTACGATGCAATGTATAAGGTAATGGCTACTTGTGGCTTTGCCGGTTACACCAATATTGCATTCGCCGTGATGGAAAAGAACGGCGGGGAGGAATAACATATGGCAAAGACTAAAAAGGCAGCTCCTGCTATTGATCCGTTAGTAGCGTCCCTGATGCCGGAATCCGATAAGAAGATGGGTGCCATCGCAGGTATCTCTCTGGTTGTCGCTTTGGCAATATGCCTTTGGGCTTCCATGTACGAACAGGTTGTGGATGAAGTCGTGTTCGATGACTCCGCAGCTGCTGATCTTACTGCTTCTATGACCATCGAAGAAAAGAAGGAAGAGAAGAAGGAAGAAAAGAAGAAGGAAGAACCCAAGAAGCCTCGTAAGAAGGCTGGTGGTGGTGGTAAGCCCCGTGGTAAGGGTCAGCCCAACGCTCCCCAGACTCGCGGTGTGCTTAAGCTCCTGACTGCTCAGACCAAGAACGCCAGCGCTGGTGCATATGACCTTATGAAGAACCAGAAGTTCTCTAAGGACATTGACAAGGTGCTGAAGGACGTTGCTGGCCTCCAGACCACGGGTAAGACCGTTCTCGGTGGCCGTCGCGGTAAGGCTGACGGTGGCTTTAACGAAGGTTACGCTGAAGGCGGTTCCGGTGGTATCGGTGACGGCTTGGCTGGCCTCCTTGGCGGTGGTGGCGGTGGTATCGCTACTAAGGCTAAGGGCTCCATCAAGACTCCGTCTGAACGTGATATCGATATGGGCGCTGGTGGTGGTTCCCGTTCTGCTGCAGACATCATGAAGGTTGTCCGTCAGCGTACTCCGGGTCTCCGTCACATCTATAACAAGTTCCTGAAGAAGAAGCCGGGCTTCCAGGGTAAGGTTACCTTGAAGTTCACAATCGCTCCGGGTGGCGAAGTTATCAGCATCTCCATTGCTTCCTCTACCACTGGTTTCGGTGAATTTGATGGTGAAATCAAGTCCGCTGTTGGCCGCTGGAAGTTCAGCAAGGTTAAGTCCGGTAACACTACTGTGACCATTCCGTTCACCTTCTCCGAATAATCTCGATTATTCCTGAAGTGAAAAAGAGCTAGACTGCAAAGTCTGGCTCTTTTTGTTTTTAAGGCGTTTTATTTAAATTTTTGTTGCGTTTTTTATTTTTTATAACTAACTTTATAGAAGAATTTTTACTAGGAGATCTAAATGAATTTAAGAACAGCTGCTGCAGTTGGCGCCGCCGTAGGCGTCTTTGGCGTTGGTTCCGCATTCGCAACATTTGCACGTGTTGAATCTATGGGTAAGAACACCACTTACATCATGGATGACGTTAGCATCTTTGATAACCCGGCAAACGCAAGCTTGTACTCTAACTACTTGATTGGTGGTTTTGGCGCTTATACCAATAACGACCTCCAGGCCGGCGGCAATTTTGATCCGCAGCACCCCACTTTCGGTGGTATTTTCTCCTTGTCCTTCGGTGACGAAAACAATCCGGATCCGAAGTTTACCATTGGTGGCTTGCTGGGCCGTACTTCTGAACTTGCTGAAAAGTACATGCCGAAGATGGTTCAGATTGACGACAACAGCTATGCTGCTGTTCCCGCTACTGTGACCAACTTCGACGGCTTCCTTGGCGGCACCTTCACTAGTGGCGACGCTTGGGGCTTGCACCTTTATATTGCCCATCAGGATGGTGGCGAACTTGATTCTGCAAGCAATGCTTATCAGGTGAACAACGATGCATTTGCTTCTGTGGTAGAACTCGATGCAGGTTTGAACTTCCAGGTTGGCAGCGGTACTTCTTACGAAGCATCCGTAGGCATTGCCCGTGTGCAGTATGGCCCGGAACATCACAGCTTCTTTGATGACGGTAACTTCTCCTTCTTGGCTAAGGCTCGCGCATTCTTCACTCTCGATGCAATTGATGGTGAATTGATTCCGGCTGCATCTGCAAACTTCATCAATGCTCCGGGCATCAACGACAAGTCTGCTCAGGCTGGCGTTGGTATCAACGTTGCTATGGATCGTGGCTTCTTCTGGATGGGTGTTGACTTCGTCTGGAATCAGCTCAAGACTCATGACTACTTCTATGACACTGCAAAGAAGGGCTGGGTCTATGACTCTCGTTACGAAGACACCGACGATGATATCGTTTGGGACGTTCGTCAGGACATCGGTGGCAAGATCAGCTTCGGCATCGAACGTAACATCTGGTGGGACTGGTTCGTGATTCGCGTTGGCGGTCAGAAGTCTATCCTCTACACCAGCTGCGATGTGAAGAAGTCCAGCCACGGTGTGAACTCCGACGGCAAGTATCCGGATAACCGCTATGGCAAGTGCAAGGCTGATGGTAATTTCTTCTCTACCAATCCGCTTGCTGACGGCTCTAGCGACGACCACGTTGGCTTCGGCTTCGGCATCAACATCGAAGAACGTTTGAAGATCGACGTTACCGTTGCAGAAGACCTGCTGTTCCGCAACCCGTTCCAGGGTGAAGGCCGTATCTTCTCTCGCCTCGACGCAACTTACTCCTTCTAATCAACGATTAGTAAAAGTTTGAAAAGGACCCGCTATTCGGCGGGTCTTTTTTTTATTTTATGGGTATGAAGAAATTAATCCTTGCTTTATTTGTTGTCGCATCTTTGTTCTTGCTGATGGGCTGCTCCGAATCTACGGATAGGATTGAGAACAAATTAACGCCTTACCTGCAAGAGGACTTGAAGTTCATGGTGGCAGAAACCATGCGTACTTCCAACAACGACAGGGCCGCAATTCTTGATACACCGTATTATCGCGTCAAGGATTTCCGCTTGTTTGAAGGTGCGGAGTCTCGCATTTATGCGGCCTATGCCGAAGTTGATTTCTTTATCTTCAAGGACATCGCCATGCACGAGAAGCGTAAGTACCGTTACGATGTTCACGGCCGTCATTGGGACCGTTATTTGAAAACGTTAAAATTCGGTAAAGATACGATTCCGCAGTAAACTCTTTTGTAGTAAATAATTATATTTCTAGCGGTTAGTTTCATTTTTTCAAAAAAGGACGAGTCCCTTGTTTGGTCTTTTTTCTTGCGACATTGGTATTGATCTTGGCACTGCAAACACCTTGGTACACGTTGCAGGTCAGGGTATTGTAATTAACGAACCCACCGTGATTGCTGTTGACAGCAAGAACAACCGCGTTTCTGCTATCGGCTTCGAAGCAAAGAAGATGCTCGGCCGTACTCCTGGCGAAAGCCGCGCTGTGCGCCCTATGCGCGATGGTGTGATTGCCGATTTCGAACTGGTTGAAAATCTCCTCCAGACTTTCATCAAGCGCGTTCAGAAGTACCCGCTGTGGATGGTAAAGCCCCGCGTTGTGGTTGGCGTACCTTCTGGTATTACCGAAGTGGAAAAGCGCGCTGTGATCGACGCTGCAAAGCAGGCTGGCGCTAAGGAAGTTCACCTGGTTCACGAACCTATGGCTGCCGCTATCGGCATGGGCATTCCTGTAGAAGACCCCGTAGGTAACATGATTGTTGATATTGGCGGTGGTACTTCCGACATCGCTGTGATCGCTTTGAACGGCACCGTTTGTAACGCTTCTGTACGCGTTGGCGGCGATGAAATGGACGAAGCTATTGTCCGCTACCTTCGCACCATGTACAACCTTTGCGTTGGCGAAAGCACTGCAGAACAGATCAAGATGCAGATTGGCTCCGCTAGCCCCCTGGAAGAAGAACTGACCATGGAAGTCAAGGGCCACGACTTTATCGCCGGCATGCCCCGCACCATGACCATCAACAGCGCAGAAATCCGCGAAGCCCTCAACGAACCTGTAACCGCAATTGTCGAAGCTGTTAAGCAGGCTCTGAGCATTACTCCGCCGGAACTTTCCGCTGATATCTATGACAAGGGCATTATCATGACTGGTGGTGGTTCTCAGCTCCGCGGCTTTGACGAACGTATCCGTCAGGAAACCGGCCTTTCTGTGAACGTTATTGACGAAGCTTTGATCTGCGTCTGCAAGGGTGCTGCTCGCATTCTCGAAGACTTGGACAAGTATCGCCCGGTTTTGATCGCCTCCTCCAACTAACCCACATTTGAAGTTCGATGTTTAGGGCTTTCCGCTTTATAGTCGACTTGTTTACTCAAAGGCATGGCGTTGTCGCTTTTGCCTTTTTTCTGCTGTTAGGCTTGCTGATGCGCCAGGCGCCCACTACGGTGCGCCAAGGCGTTGTGGCTACTGCCTTGGGCACGGTTTTCTATCCGGCGCAGCTTGTTGCTACGTCCTTGAATACTTTCCGTGCGGTGGCCGATGAAAACGAACAGCTGAAAGAGGAAAACGCACGTTTGCGTCAGGAAACCTACCACGCCCGCGAAGGCTTGCAGGAATTGGCAAGACTGCACACGCTAGTCCGTTTTGATGACAAGTGGGACTTTCCTATCGTGACCGCTCGCGTTGTGGGCCACAATCCTGGCCGTTTCCTTACCACGCTGGTGATCAACCGCGGTACTTATCACGGCGTTCAAGAAGACATGCCTGTGTTCTCTATGAACGGCCTTGTGGGTAAGATCACCAAGGCTGCCATGACTCATTCCCGAGTGCAGTTGCTTGTGGATCCGAACTTGAAACTTTCCGTGATGGAACGCCGCACCCGCGTTGTGGGCTTCTTGGAATCTATGGACGGTCATATGCTGACTGCCATGGTGCCGACTCACGCTGGTATCCAGGTTGGCGACACTCTGGTGACTTCGGGCTTGGGCGGTATTTTCCCCAAGGGCATTCCTGTGGGAACTGTAAAGAATGTGCGTAAGTCCGACTTGGATGTGATGCGCTTGATGGACGTTGCTCCGTTTCAGGAATTCTCGATTCTCGAAGAAGTCTTTGTGATGGAGAAGGAACCTGACTGGGTCATTCAGGAGTTGCTTGATGAGTAATTTGAAATGGCTTAAGTTTTTGATTCTGTTTGTACTGACCTTCGCCCTGCAGGTTTCTGTGGCGGAGTGGCTGAAGATCTTTGGCATCGGCCCTAATTTGGTTGTAATCTTCGTCGTGGCTGTGGCTATTAAGTGTGGCCCTGCTGCAGGTTGCTTCTGGGGCTTTTTGGCGGGCTTTGCGCAGGACGTGTATGCGCCTGTGGAATGGCTGGGTGCGTTCTCTATTTCTATGACTGTGCTCGGCTTTGTGGTGGGCCAGTTAGAAGAACGTTTCTTGACTTTGAACTTGCCTGCTAAGGTGGGCGTTCTTGGATTTGGTTTCTTTGTCTGTGATATGATCTACTTTGGTATTACGGGCCTTTCCAAGGAAATCATTACCAACTTGTTCTTGACGCAGACTTTGCCTGAAAGCATCTACACCATGTTCGTTGGTGGTATCATCTTCTATCTGGATTTCGGAAAAAAGAAGAAGCATGCTTAATTTTTCCACGGACAATGAAGCTCAGCAAACAAGAAACTGGCACGTCCTGATTTTTTTGGCAGGCGTTGCTCTGCTGTTTGGCATTTTGCTGCTGCGTCTTTTTTCGTTGCAGTACACTCACTATGACGAGAACTTGCAGCGCTCCGACAACAACCGAATTCGTAAGGTAGAACTGATCGCTGAACGCGGTTACATTTATGACCGCAACGGTGAAATTCTGGTGCGCAATCGCCCCTCTTACCAGATTGCAATTCAGGCCACCAGCCTGCCTCGCAAAAAGGCGGAGCGCGATACGGTGTTCAACAGATTGCTCCAGATTCGTGATACACATGGTGCGCGTCTGTTTGACTCGCTCTCGTTGGATACGGCATTCCAGCGTTCCCGCTGGATCAAGACCCGCCCCATTCGCTTGCTTGAAGACGCAGCACCGGAACAGATTGCGGTAATCGAAGAACATTCCTCGGAATTGCCCGGTGTGATTACCATGATCGAATCTCGCCGCGAATATCCCTACGGAACGCTTGCTTCTCATGTGCTTGGATATACCAGTGAAATTTCTGAAGAACAGTTGAAGCTGCCGGAGTTTGCAGATTACTCCCAGCGTGATCGTGTGGGCCAGAAAGGATTGGAGCAGGGTTACGACAAGGAGTTCCGCGGTAAGAACGGAATGAAGCTTGTGGAAGTGAACGCCTCTGGCCGTGAAGTGGGCCAGGTTTCTGGCGTAGAAGGTACCGATCCTATTCCTGGCTTGCACTTGGTTTCTACCATCGACTTGGAATTGCAGAAGGTCGCCGAAGAAGCTATCCCGGATAGTGCCAAGGGCGCCCTGGTTGCTCTTGATCCTAACACGGGTGAAATTCTTGCCATGGTCAGCTCTCCGCGACTGGACCCCAACATTTTCTCATTGAAGCGCCGCGAACGTAACAAGGGCTGGGCCCAGGTTGCTTTGGACTCCATGCGTCCGCTTACAAACCGCGCTATCTCTGGAACTTATCCGCCGGCTTCTATCTTTAAGCTGGTGACTGCTGGCGCAGGACTTGAAAACGGTATTCTTTCTGAAAACAAGTATTATCCCAAGCCGTGTACGGGCGGCTATCAGTATGGTTCTCGTTACCAGAAGTGCTGGGGTACTCACGGCAACCTGAATGTGGTGAACGCCATTCGACTTTCTTGCGACGTGTTCTTCTACCAGGCCGGCCTTGATATTGACATGGCTCGCATTAACGAGTTCGGCCGTCGCTTTGGTTTAGGCGAGGAGCCTCTGGGTATCGACATTCCTGGCGAAAAGGCCGGCTGGCTTCCGGATTCCGTTTCCTTTAACGAACGAAAGAAGCACTTGGGCTGGCGCTGGGCCCGCGGCTTGATTCTGAACTTGTCCATTGGCCAGGGCCAGATTGTGACTCCGTTGCAGCAGGCGACCTTGATTGGCTCCCTTGCAACGAACAAGGGTGTTTACCGCCCACACTTTATGAAGGAACTTCGTGATTCCCAGGGTAATGTGGTTCGCCGTTATGAACCCGAGATTATTCGTCAGGGAAAGATGAAGCCCTACACTCATCGTGTTCTTCTTGCTGCTATGGATTCCGTGGTGAACCATCCGGGTGGTACAGGTAAGCGCGGTGCAATTCCTGGCATTCGCGTTGGTGCAAAGACTGGTTCCGGCGAATGGAAGAAGGGCGAGAAGACTCACGCCTGGTATGCTGCCGTAGCTCCACTTGAAAAACCTGAAATCGCAGTGGCTGTGATTATGGAAGCTGCAGGCGGTGGCGGTGCTGTTTCTGGCCCCATTGCCAAGAAGGTGATGATGGCATACTTCGAAGCAAAGAAAAAACTTGAGAATCCGGAAGCTGGTTCCGCAGAATCTGATGAGACGGGCGGCGTCGCGAAAAAGAAGGAGGGAGAATGAGTTCGGGAAAGTTCTTGTCTCATACCTTTAGGTTTGACGGATTCTTCATAGGCCTTGTAATCGCCTTGATGGCTTGCGGTATTACACTGGTTTACTCCGCTACCGTATCCGACGAAATTCCTGTTTTCGATACCTTCTGGTTTAAGCAGATAACCTATTTCCTTTTTGGCTTGGGCTTAGCGGCCGCATTGACCTTTGTGCGAATCGACTGGCTGAAGAGAGCTGCGATTCCTTTGTATGGTGTGTCCCTAGTGCTGCTTGTGGTAGTGCTGTTCTTCGCAGGTGATGTGGTGAAGGGCGCAGGCCGTTGGATTGACCTTGGCTTTTTCAAGTTGCAACCTTCTGAATTTGCAAAGATCGCCTACTTGCTAATCATTTCGTACTGGCTTTCGGAACATCCGGTGAACCTGGCCAAGGTAAAGACTTTCGCGGTGCCCTTTGTCTTGTTCATTGTTCCCTTCGGCTTGGTTTTGAAGCAACCGGACTTGAGTACCGCATTGGTGTTTATTGCGGTGACCATGGTGGCGTTCTTTTTTGCAGGCCTATCCGTGGCGGACATGTTCCTGATTATAAGCCCTGTCTGTTCCGTACTTTTCTCCCATTCCCAGTCTATTGAATACCAGGTTCTGTGGGGATTGCTGATTTGCGCCGTGGTGGTTACCCTTTTTCGCCGTCGACTGCCTAAAGTTCTTTCGGGCTTTTTCCTGCTTACCAATATCCTGGCGGGTTATGCAAGTTCCATGGTGTGGAATATGCTGGAACCTCACCAGCAGAAGCGCGTGAACACCTTCCTTGACCCGATGAGCGACCCTCTGGGCGATGGTTACCAGGTGCTTCAATCCATGACCGCAATCGGTAGTGGTGGTCTTACTGGCAAGGGCTTCGGTAATGGAACCCAGACGAATCTGGCTTTCTTGCCCGAAGAACATACGGACTTTATCTTTAGCGTGCTGGGTGAACAGTTCGGCTTTGCTGGTTGCGCTGTTGTGCTGGTTCTTTATGCCTTGTTCCTGTGGCGTGCAACGTCTATTAGCAAGTTGACTTCGGATTCCTTTGTGACCTTGATGGTCATGGGTGCCTCTACTATTTTCTTGTTCCATATTCTGGTGAACATTGCTATGACTATTGGCCTGATGCCTGTGACAGGTTTGCCGCTGCCTTTCTTGTCTTACGGTGGATCTTTCGCCTTGACCTGCTCTGTGCTTGTGGGTTTCTTGGTATGCCTGCGTTACCAGAGCAGTCGACGTATGTAATTTTTTCAAAAAAGTCGGTACAATTTTTCTGAAAAAAGCGTGTCTATAGAAGGCATGCTTTTTTTATGGATTATACAGAATGGATATTGTTCAGACCTTTGAAAATTTTGTTTTTGGGATGGAGTGCCTGGGCTGTGGCGCTCCGGATGTTCAACTGGACCCTTGGCTTTGCCCCACCTGCAGGGCGGAGCTTAAGGGCTTGGCGCAGTCGGCCATGTTCCCGGGGGAGGACGTGTTCTGCCTTTACCCTATGCGGCCGTTGACCAGGAATCTGATTCATTCGTTGAAGTATAGGACTATTCCCGGTATGGCTACATACCTGGTGAAGCGCTCTTCGGCGGTGCGGGGCGCCCAGGTCGGGCAGATGCTGTCGATGCTGTCTCAGCCGCTGTTTTTTGTACCGGTGCCCCTCCATAGGGCCCGATACAGGGAACGCGGCTACAATCAGGCGGAAAAGATCGCCGCGGCGCTGGCCACGGTGACCGGCGGTAAGGTGTGCCGCTGGCTTAGACGTAGAAAGTTCATTGTGTCGCAGACGAAGCTTTCTAGGGAGGACCGCGAGCTGAATGTGGCCGGGGCGTTCGAGGCGAACCTCCCGCGGGAACTTCCGGCGCAGGGAACGGTTGTGGTGGTGGATGACGTTTATACCACCGGCGCCACCACCAACTCCTGCCTGGGGGCCTTTGGAAGGAATTTCCCACTGCCACTGAAGGTCTGCACCCTATTGTTCGAGGAACCGGTTACGGCGGTGGCTGATTTTGCTGCAGATTGCAAGACGGAGTGGGACTCCGGCGAACGTGGCTAGAATTGCCCTTTAAAACGCTCCTAAAACGCAAAAAAGGACCTAAGAAGGTCCTTTTCGCGGAGGAAGAGGGACTCGAACCCCCAAGCCTTACGGCGGCGGTTTTCAAGACCGCTGACTTACCAATTAGCCTATTCCTCCAGGGGTGGGCAAAGGATAGAAAAATTTGGGTGTTTCCGTCAACAATTCCTGTGATTATTTGAAAATCTTTAGCTATTTTTACATCGTATGACGGAGTTTGATTCAAAACAGGCGATAGAATCTCAGAGAATTCTGGATTTGCTGTTCTCTTACATGCCGAAGATCGCGGCTGAACGTAAGATGGACAATTTGCTTGTATTGATGGCCGATCTTGGCCGTTCCATTGTTTCGGCTGACCGTTGCTCCCTTTGGCTTGTGGATGATGAAAGAGGCGAACTTTGGACGAAGGTGGCCCATGGTGTCAGCGAACTCCGGATTCCCAAGACTGCAGGCTTTGTAGGCTGTTCCGTAACTACCGGCGAAGCTCTGCTCATTAAGGATGCCTACCTGGACTCCAGGTTTGATAGTCGTACTGACCAGAAAACTCACTACCATACCAAGTCAGTGATGACTGTACCCCTGAAGGATTCTACGGGGCAGGTGATGGGAGTGTTCCAGGCGATTAACAAGCAGGGCGGGACTGTGGATGAATTTTCTGAACAGGACCTGGAACGTCTGAGGCTGACTGCTGTATATTCCGCGAAGACTGTGGAGTCTGCCATGCTGACAGCGGAACTGGAAGCGACCCAGCGTGAAATTATTCATACCTTGGGTGAGGCTTCTGAATACCGTAGCCAGGAAACGGGTGACCACATTTTGCGTGTGGCTGAGATTTCCCGTAAGTTGGCCGAGTATCTCGGACTGCCGCCGGATGAGGTTGAACGAATCCGTCTGACGGCACCCCTCCATGACTTGGGTAAGATTGCCGTGCCTGACGCTGTGCTGAATAAGCCTGGCCGCCTTACGGATGAAGAATACGCCGTCATGAAGACTCATGTGGATCTCGGCTACAGGATGCTCTGTAATTCTAAGAGAAAGCTGCTGCGCTATGCGGCCGATGTAGCTCGCTCCCATCATGAACGTTGGGACGGACAGGGCTATCCTCTTGGTTTGAAGGGGGAGAGTATTCCTCTGGCTGCTCGTATTTGTGCCGTGGCGGATGTGCTGGATGCCTTGTCATGCTACCGCTGCTATAAGGCCCCGTGGCCTGAAGAAAAGGTGAAGACCGAATTTGCGAAGATGAAGGGTTCCCAGTTCCAGCCGGAAATTGTTGATGCTCTGCTTGAACATTGGGACGATATCTATTCTTGTTACCGTTCCCAGAATGCGACTATTGACGTCGACGCCATTGACTATCGCAGATAATCGGGCTGGGCGTTAACGGATTCTTTGAATAAATTATTTATGAATGGGCGGACCTCTGGCAGGTCCGTCTAATTTTTTTTAGTATATGGGGAAAATGAAAAAGACCTCAGCTTTCGCTAAGGTCTTTTTTCGTGGCACCGGTCAGAGTTGAACTGACGACACGCGGATTTTCAGTCCGCTGCTCTACCAACTGAGCTACAGCGCCGAAATGGTAAGCCAAATATAGTAGACGGTGTGAGTCTTGTCAAGGGTAAATAGAATATTACCGATATTTTTTCCTTTTTCCGCAATAATCTTCTAAATTTAGGGGTAAGGTGATGGTATAAATTGTCAAAAGTGTGGGAACTTTTGGTCAACGATTTACTTTTTGGAAGTAGCATGTCTTTTTTTAAGAAATTTGTAAATGTTGCAGCTATTGGCTGTTTGGGTCTTTGTGCTGCCGGTTTGGTTGCATGTTTTGATGATGATTCCCCATCCAACAGCGGTGATAACCCGGGGGAAGTTCCAGTAAACCCGAATGATGGCAAGCCCATGCATCAGCAGGTGGATACTATCGGTGTCCGTGACACCATTACTGGCGAAATTATCTACAAACTCGATACTACCTACATTCCGGCAGACGATACTCTCCGTTGGGTGGGTCAGTCCGCTTTGTTGATTACCGAAATTACTCCGGTAAACCTGGATTGGTTCGACGAAGAAGGCAGTGACCCGGGTTGGGTTGAAATCTACAACTCTGGTGCTGTTGAAGCTAACCTCAAGGGCTACACCCTTGTGGAAAATCTTGAAAATGCACGCAAGTGGTTCTTTGGCGACGTGAAGATTCCTGCCAAGGGCTTTATCACTGTGTTCTGCGACAAGAAGGACTTGAAGGAAGCTCCGAACGTTAAGGATACGGACTCCACTCATTACCGCACCCACACCAACTGGAAGTTGGAAAAGAACGGCGGTACCCTTTACTTGATCGACCCGTATCATGGCATTCGTGATACCGTGGCTTATCCGGCTCTTGATCCGGGCGTAAGCTGGGGCATTACCGATGGCGGCAGCTGGAAGTACTTTGACAAGCCCACTCCCGAAAAGCCTAACACTGCATCTACCGCTTACAATGGCCTTGCTCCCGAATTTAATTTCGATGGCGCCAAGGGTGGTTTCTACAATGGCGAAGTTGTTCTGAATGCACCTGTGACTAGCGGTGGCGTTAAGGTCCGTTGTACCCAGAACGGTTCCGCTCCCACTAAGGATTCTCCGGAATTTAACCAGTCCATTACTATTTCCAAGAGCACCGTTCTTCGTTGCGCCGCCTTTATGGATGGCATGCTGACCAAGAAGGTTGTGACCAACACCTACTTTATCGATGAAGTCGTAAACATGCCGGTTGTGGCAGTGTCTGTGGACTCCGCCTTCTTCCGTGACCATTACGTTCCCAAGTCCAAGTGTGGTAGCTCCGATCCTAAAAGCTGTCCGGCTGGTTTGATGGAAGATGTTGAATTCCCGGTTCATGTGGAATATTTCGCCGAAGGTAGCAACTCTAAGGAAAAGGCCTGGGAGATTGATGCAGGCGCTTCTTTGATGGGTGGCTGGAGCCGCGTTGCCGACAAGAAGTCTGTGGCTATTGTGATGCGCGAAGAATACGAAGCTGGTTGGCTCAAGTATCCTCTGTTCGAAACCCGCAAGGATAAGAACAGCAAGTTCAAGGGCTTCAACCTGCGTAACAACGGTAACCGCTTTGTGAGCGACTATATGGAAGATGCTGTTGGTGGTGCCGCTCTTGAAGGCTCTGGTGTTGATTACCAGCGTAGCCGTCAGGTGGTGGTGTTCTACAACGGTAAGTTCTGGGGCATTCACGATATGCGCGAGCGTTACAACAAGAACTACGTAGAAACCAACTACGACATTGATGCAAGCACCGTAGAAATCATCAAGATTCTTGGTACCGCTGATTCCGCTCTTACCGGAAACACCATGAGCGCAGTAAAGAACTTTAGTGATTTGCTGGACTTGGTTGGCACCTCTGACCTTAGTGCCGATAATGATGCCTACGCCCAGGTAGGTTCCTTGATGGACCTCGGTAACTTTGCCGACTACATGGCTGCCGAAATCTATTACAAGAATGGTGACTGGCCCAACAATAACGTTCGTGCCTGGCGTGCTCCGGATCATCCTTGGAAGTTCATGATCTATGACCTTGACCATGGCTTTGGCTGGAAGTGGGGCGTGAACAACGGCGAATTTGATGCAAGTTCCACCAATATGTTTAGTTGGATCAAGAAGGGTGGCGGAAACAAGCCCTGCAAGGAAAAGGGTTGCTTTGCCAACTTGTATATCAAGCTGATCAAGAATCCGGACTTTAAGCGTATGTTCTTGAACCGTGCTGCAATTCTGTATCAGAACTATGTGAACGGCGATAACATCACTTCCATTGTGAATAAAATGGCTGCCTCTATGAATGCGAGCGATATTGAACGTGACATGGATAAGTTCCATCCGGATGGACATACGGATTATCCTGACGGCTTTAGCAAGGATGGCAAAATCCTGGCTGAATGGGCCGTTAAGCGTGATGGTAAGATTTATGGTGAATATCAGGACGAATTTGGCCTTAGCGGTATGGCCTCTATGACCATCGCTGCAGAAGGTAAGGGCGTTGTCCTTGTGGATGGTGCAAGACTCCCCAAGAGCAGCTACTCCGGCAAGTTCTTCGCTGGTAACACCATGAAACTGGAGGCTGTGGCTGAAGAAGGTTATCAGTTCGACAAATGGTCCGATGGTGACAAGTCCGAAATCCGTATCGTTGATGTTACCGACGGCGCTACCTTCACTGCAAAGTTCAAGTAACTTAGAACGCCAGAAAAGCTGGCTGGAAAAGCCTGAAAAGATGGTTGTAAAAAGCGCGGGTTATGCCCGCGTTTTTTTTTTGTGCCTTTGGGAGATATTTCTAAATTGTAGGCCATGGCAAGTTCTACCAAAAAAGATCCTAATGACAAGAGCTACGTTCGTGCGATGTTCGATGAGATTTCCGCACGTTACGATTTCTTGAATCACTCCCTGAGCTGCTTTCAGGATATTCTCTGGCGCAGGGCCTGCTGCAAGGAATTGCGCAAGCTGAAGCCCGGGAGGCGTTTGCTGGACCTTTGTGGTGGAACGGGGGATTTTGCGGTGACTTACGAAAAGTTCAACGGGGTGCAGGATAAGGCTGTACTGGGTGACTTTTCTTACGGGATGCTGAAGGGCGCAGCAGGCAAGAAGACGTCTGCGGTACCTGTCCAGCTGGATGCCATGAAGATGCCTTTTGCAGAGGATTCCTTCGATGTGGTGTTGAACGGATTCGGTATGCGAAACGTGCCTGATGTGGGCGGTGCCTTGCAGGAATCGGCCCGCGTTCTGAGCGATGGCGGCTACCTGCAGATTCTGGAATTTTTCTCCCCGCGAAATGCCTTCAATAAGCTTTTCTATAAAGTACTCGCCCCGCTGTTTATCCCTGTGATGGGCGCTTTCTTTAGCAAGCGCGACGCCTACGAATACCTGGTGAATTCTGTACTGAATTTCTTGCCGGTGGCGGACTTTGTGAAGCTTGCAGAAGAAAAAGGCTTTGAACTTGTCCATGTGAAGCCTTGCTTCTTTGGGGTGGCTTATAGGGTGCTGCTGCGTAAGCGCGGTGCTGTTGCTGAGAACTGCGCGGCGGTTGCTGCCGAGTAGGGGAACTGCGTCGTGAGTCGTTTTGTACTTGGAGTCACCGGGGCCAGTGGGGCTATTTATGCCACCCGCACTGCCATGCACCTGAAGGAACTGGGGCATTCCGTGACCGCGGTGGTGACGGCGCCCGGACGTGAAGTGGTACAGTACGAGGGGCAGGATGCTCTTTACGAGTATTGCGACCAGTTGCCTAATGTGGACGATTTTTTTGCCGAGTGTGCCAGCGGCAGCGCGGACTACGCAGGTATGGCTGTAGTTCCCTGCACGATGGGAACCTTGGGCCGTATGGCTGCCGGCACCGCCGATAACCTGCTGGTGCGTTCTGCGGACGTGTGCCTTAAGGAAAGACGCCCCTTGGTTGTAGTTCCGCGGGAGATGCCTTACAACCTGATCCACATTGAAAATATGGAACGCTTGACCCGCGCGGGGGCCATTATTATTCCAGCTTCGCCTCAGTTCTACAGCAAGCCAAAGACGATTGAAGAATTGGTTGACACCGTGGTAGTGAAGGTGCTGAAGCACTTGGGTGTTTCTGCTAGCGAGTTGAAGAATTTTGTAGAACCTTGGGACGGGAATGCTTCGATTGCTTCGTCGCTTCGCTCCTCGCAATGACAAGATTGATTCGCTCCTCGCAATGACAAGATTGATTCGTTCCTCGCAATGACAAGGTTGATAAATATGCTTAAGAAGATTTTAGAATTTGGTCATATGGTGCGGTTCAGCCATTCGCTGTTCGCCATGCCTTTTGCCTTGGGTTCCATGTGGGTGGCCGCCAACGGATTCCGCGATATGTCCGCGGCTGAGACTGCACGAATCGTTGTGCTGATTCTGTTGTGCATGGTAACGGCCCGTAACAGTGCCATGAGTTTCAACCGCATTGCCGACGCGGATATCGATTCCAAGAATCCCCGCACCGCTGGCAGACACTTGCCTGCGGGCCGCCTGAGCAAGGCTTCTGTTATCGCCTTCCTGGCGATCAACGGCATTCTCTTTGTGACTTTCGCCTTTATGTTCAACCCCTTGGCGGGCTGCCTTGCCTTGCCTGTGTGGCTGTTGCTTTTGTCCTATTCCTACTGGAAGCGCTTTAGCTGGCTTTGCCACTGGTTCCTGGGCTTTGCCATTGGTATGAGCCCCTTGGGCGCATGGATTGCCATTCGCGGGGAGTTCGCCGTTTTCCCAATTTTCTTGCTGGTGATTTTGATGCTCTGGATGGGCGGCTTCGATATTATCTACGCTACCCAGGACGAAGAGATTGACCGTCAGATGGGGCTTCATTCTGTGCCCGCCCGCTTTGGCCGCAAGCGCTCCTTGCAGATTGCCTTGTGGAGCCATGTGGCGATGCTTGCCCTCTGTGTGGCCTTTGGTTTTATTTGGAACATGGGTATGGCCTGGTGGGCAATTACCGCCTTGATGACCGCAGCTATCCTCTATATTCACTTGTTCAGAAAGTCCGATGATTTGGATGCTATGAACCGCGATTTTTTCCTGGCCAATGTAGCCGTGAGTGTCTTGGTGATGATTGGCCTTGTGGTTTGGATTATTATGGGAGGCGATGTCAATGCCCTTTACTAACGAAGACAAGATTAAGATGTTTGAGCGTATGGGCGCAACTGGCGCTATCATTGCGTTGATTCTGGTGCTTTTGATTGAAACCGGCAACGTGGGTGAATACAAGGAACTGGCCGATATGGGGCTGACTGCCATGATCGTGGTATTGGCGGTGTCGCTGGCTGGCAGTGTGTTCTTTAAGGCTAAGAGAAAGTAGATCCCGGGTCGGAGCCCGGGATGACAAAACGCCCGGGTGATATCAGATTTCCAGGTCGGCGGAGTAGACGGTCATTGTTTCTCCGTCGTCCGTCTTGAAAAGAAGACTTCCGTCAGGTTGCATATCCAAGATGCAGCCTGATTTTTTTATGGCGCCTTCGCCGCTGTTATGGTTTGCGTCGGTGCAATGATTGTTCACGACAACAGTACCGCGGGCTCCAATAAACTTGTCCATCTTGCGCCAGGCTTCTACCCAGGGTGAAATACCGAAAGCCTTGAACTGACCCATGGCCCGCTCCAGTGCGGCGACCAAAGCGCGAAGGAGCGTTTCGCGATTGATAGACTTGCCTGTAATTGCCTTGAGGGTTGTGACCGCGCGGCCTAGGGATTCGTATTCTGATGGATCGCTGTTGACGTTGATGCCCACGCCTAGATTCAGTGCGGGCTTGGCGCCGGGCATAAAGACAATCTCTGCCAGGATGCCGCAGAACTTGCTCTTTTCAAAAAGGATGTCATTGGGCCATTTGACTGTAACGGCCGCTCCCATGGCCTTAAAAACCTCCGCAAAGGTCAAGGCTGCAATCTGGGTAATCTGTGCGAATCGGACGGCGGGAATGCCTTCTAGCGGCAGCAACAAATTGAAGTAAAGATTCTTGTTGGCGGGGGAGGTCCAGGTGCGCTCATGACGGCCGCGGCCTGCGGTTTGGCTGTTGGCTACAATCAATAATCCAGGAGCGGCCAAGCCTTGACAGGCCCTTTCCTTCATTAGGCTGTGAGTGCTTTCGATGCAGTCGAAGAGTTCTGCCTGCAGGTCGCCAAACCCGCAGACTTTCCATTGCTCGAAATTCTTTTCGGAAGAAAACATTTTGCTAATGAACGTTTCGTTCGTGCAGACGAATTATTCGTCCTTCTTTTCGTCTTCGATCATCTTCAAGGCTTCTTCGGGGAAGATGGCGAAGTATTCGCGCTTGCGGTCTTCGAAGAGCTGCAGCAAGCGTTCCTGCTCGAACTGCTCGCGGTCGATGTTCTGCATAAAGAATTCGTCGCGGGCGAAGTCACGGGTGGTCATCAATTTCTTGATGTCTTCGGAAAGGTCTACGGCGTCCCAAAGGATGTAGTAGGAACCGATGATACCATCGGCGAAAATGTCCACGTTCAACGTGACGGAGTTGTTCTTGGTGGAGTCCACCAGAAGCACTTTTGCGTCGCGCTTTTCGGGGCGGAACACATCCACGTCTTGGACGGGCTTGGTCATGTCTTGGTTGGACACATCTTGAGCCCAGCTGCCAGCGAATGCGGCGGCCACGAGCATTACGATATGTCTAACGTTCAAGAGCATAGGTTCAATATAGATTCAAATTTTTCAAAAGACCACTAGTTGCAAAAGTATGTGCTTAAAAATACGGATTTTTGGCACAAATGACCTTGCACGAACGGCAAGAGTGGCACGAACGGTCCTGGTTTTATAAAGCCAATGGCATCCAGGGCTTAACGACTTCTACAGAGGTCAGCTTGTTCTGACGGACGCGACGGATGGCCGCTGCTGCGATCATGGCGCCGTTGTCGGTGCTGAGGCTACGGTCGGGAATGCAGAACTTGATGCCGTGCTTGCCGCAGTAATCCTGCAGGCGGGTGCGGAGCCAGGAGTTTGCACTTACGCCGCCGCCAACCACCAGGGTCTTCATCTTGGTAATCTTGAGGGCGTTGATGGTCTTGGTCACCAGGCTGTCTACGATGGCGTCTTCCAGGGAGGCGCAGATGTCGCCCAGATTCTGCTGGATGTATTCCGGATCGTGAGTCTCGGTGTAGCGGAGGACTGCGGTCTTTAAACCGCTGAAGGAAAATTCGCAGTTGTCATGACCGCGGAGTGCGCGGGGAAAGTCTACGAACTTTCGGTTGCCGTTTGCACCCAGGCGGCTGATGGTGGCGCCTGCAGGGTACTTGAGGCCCAGCAGCTTACCGCACTTGTCGAAAGCTTCGCCTGCGGCGTCGTCGCGGGTTCGGCCAATGCTTGTGTACTTGAAGCCAGGTTCTTCCAGAACCAGTTCCGTATGGCCGCCAGAAACGGTCAGCGTAAGGAAAGGCGGTTCAATATCGGGATTGCTAAGCCAGGCTGCTGCCAAGTGGCCTTCCAGGTGATTCATACCGTAGGCAGGGATCTGCAAATCGCGGGCCAGGCCCTTTGCAAAGCTTGCACCCACAAGCAGCGGACCCATAAGGCCGGGGCCGGTGGTGTAGGCGATGGCGTCGATATCACTCATCTTGATGCCCGCTTCCTTGACGGCGGCTTCTGCAACGGGCACAATCTTTTGCAGGTGTGCTCGTGCGGCGATTTCGGGAACCACACCGCCATAGAGGGCGTGTTCGTCAATCTGGCTGTAAAGCGGGTTGGAAAGTACCTTGACGGGGTCGTCCTGCAGAATGGCGCAGGCGGTTTCGTCGCAGCTGGATTCAATACCTAACCAAATCATTTTCCCTTCTCCTGCTCGGTTGCAGCGGCGGTTTCTGCCGGTGCTGCGGGCTTTTCTGCAGGCTTTTCAACCTTGGTCTGCAACTTGATCTTTTCGGGCTTGATTTGAATTGCCTTGATAGCCATGTCGCGGTTGATTTCGGGCGGCAAGATCAGCTTGACGGTGGGCGGCAGGCTATCTACGTCTTCAATTTCAAAACGGTTGTATTCCAGCACCAGCAAGATGTTGCTTGCGGCAATGGAGTCCAGAGCCTGCTTACCGCCGGTGATTTCTACAGAGACGGTGTCAGGATCCAGGTAGTACTTTGCCTTGTCGTAGAAACCAATAAGGTTTACGGGTACGCCGTTAAAGGACTTGGTGTCCATCTTCTGGATGTTCACAGAAACCTGGATGGTGGAGTCGCTGGGATTGACAAATGCGGGGAGTACGGAGAAGTCCAGGGGAACGTTGAACTTCTGGGAACTGTACAGGGAGTCAAAGATAATGGAATCCGTGGGAATATCGATAATGCGGGTCAGGGCGTTGCGTGCGCCAGAAACACTAAGCTCGTCGGGGGTGATGCGGGGCTGGTCTGCCAGCAGGTAACCCTGTGCGGCGTTAAACTGGATGTTGGGGCGAATGGGAACGTTTCTGGAAATTCGGGTATCCAGGTCCAGGTCGACAAAGAGCAACTGGTTTTCCGGTTCCACAAAGCGTACATCGGGGAAACCGGGGGCAATAAAGTTCTTGCTGTCCAGGTGAATTCGGGTGCCACCAAGTTCTGCCTTCTGCAGGTCCACGATCATGGAAACAACATTGGGCTTGTTCTTGAACTGGTGCTGCAGACGGATCAAGTCCCAGGAACGGCCTTCGAGAGTGATGGGCAAGGTCTGCGGGGGCTTAGAAGCGACAGCCATGGTTTCGGGCAGTTTAACGAACTGCAGCGGGGCATCCAATTTAAGCTGGAAGTCCTTCTGTGAAATCACCAAGAACCAAAGGGCGATGCCGAAGATCAGTGCTGTTATCTTTAATATGATGTTTCCCATAGTTGCCCCATAAAGAACTACTCTAAATTTAGTTATATTCACGGCGTGCTTGGACAACTTGGCTATTTAATATCAGAATCTTTCCGCGGAATGCGTCAGCACCGAACGGTTATTTTGCCGTCGTTGGTGACTATTTTCCTTTGTTCCCTGTTATTGTCCGCGTCCTTCGTGGTTTTTGGCGGCGTGACCAAGGCTCTGTCTGCAGAAAAGAACCTTTATACGGTAGAAGCCTTTTTGCCTGATGGCGTAAGTGATGATTCCATTGCCGTTATCCGGAATCGACTGGAACATTTTAAGCGTATCGACGAAGTCTCCTTTGTGAGCGCCGATTCCGCCTTGGCTGATTTTAGAAACCACTTTTCTGGCGAGATGCTGGACCTTGTGGAAGGCAACCCTATTCCGGCCTTTTTTCGAGTGACTTTGGATAAGGAAAACCAGAACCCGGCGGACCTTGCGGATGTGCGAAACGCCTTGGCCAACGAGGGCCTTTTCGACGAAGTGCAGGCCCCTATCGAGTGGGTTGAAAAGATTGCCGCCTGGAAGTTTAGAATGATTTTCTGGCCCATTTGCGTTAGCGTTCTTTTGCTGATTACCTTGTCTTTGATTATCTGCAATTCCGTTCGACTTTCCTTGATGTCTCGCAAGCTCTTGGTGGAGAACATGAAGTATGCCGGCGGTAGCCATTTCTTTATCGAGTTCCCCTTTGTTTTGCAGGGCGTTATCCAGGGCTTTGTGGGTAGTTCCCTGGCTGTGATTTTGTTACTCGCCATTATTAGGGCCGTGGCCGAGGCTTTGCCTATCGTTGCTGCGAACCTTGGTGGACTTGGAATGATTCTCGCCTCCGTTATCGTGCTGGTGACAGGCTTGTCTGGATACTTTAGCTTCCGTACGGTACGAGGATTCTTGACCATTAAACGAAACGAACAGGAATAGTTCATGCGCCTGTTTGCTTTGCTGACGAGTTTGTTTTTGAGCGTGGGGCTGGCTTGCGCCGCGCCCGCGAAAAATGCTGCTCCTGCGAAGAATGCTCCTGCGAAAACTGCGGCTCCGGCAAAATCGGCTCCTGCTAAAACAACTCCGGCAAAGTCGGCACCTTCTAAGAATGTTGCGCCTGCTAAGTCCAAGAGCAAGACCGACGCGCAAATTAACGAACAGAAAAACGCCCTTAAAAAGCTGGAGTCGGACCTGGCCAAAAAGCGTCAGGAGCTTGCCATGCTGGAAACGGAGGAAAGAGGTGTTCTGAATACTATTTCCTTGCTGGACCAGAACCTGAACCAGACGAGAACCTACCTTCACGAGCTTGCCAAAAGCGAGAAGATGCTGGAGCTCGCCATTGGCCAGCTTTCAGCAGACATTGATTCTCTGGACCATAAGATCGAAGACCGCAAGGCGGTCATGCGAAAACGAATCCGTACTTTGTATGTAAACGGCCGCAGCAGTGAGGCCAAGGTTTTGTACAGCCTCCTGACTCAGGAAGGCAATCCCGAAAGACAAGTCTACTGGGTTCATCATATTCTGAATCAGGACCGTGATGAAATCGATTACCTGCTGGCTTTGATCCAGGAACGTGACGAAAAGAAACTGCAGGAACAGTCCCATTTGGCCGAATTGAAGCGTCTACAGTCCAAGAAGGCCGTGGAAGAAAAGGGCCTTGTTTCCCAGATGTCTGGCCAGGAAAAAATGCTCAAGTCCCTGAAGCAGGACCAGAACATGCAACGCCGCGCCCTGCAGGAATTCGAACAGAACCAAAAGACCATGCTTGCTCTTATCAAGAAGTTGGAAGAGCGCCGCAAAAAGGAAATCGAAGAGGCCAAGAAGGCCGAGGCCGCCCGAAAGGCCCGCGAAAAGGCCGCCAAGGAAAAGAAGGGCAAGGGTGGCAAGACTCCGCCGACCGCACCGAAGGTTACCAAGCCCAAGGTCACCGTGGCCGAAAGTGTAAAGGGCCCCAAGTGCACTCCTCTTGAAGGTGATATCATTAGCCAGTACGGCCTGCAGGAACATCCGGTTCTCCACATTATGACCCGAAACCTGGGTGTTGAAATCCGCGGTAAGCGTGGCGCCTCTGTGCGTGCGGCGGCTGCGGGTACAGTGGTCATGGTTTCGGAAATTGACGGTCGTGGCCCCTCTGTGATTATTGAACATGAGGGTGGAACTTATTCCGTGTACGGTCATTTGAAGACGATTCGCGTTCAAGAGGGCAAAGAAGTCCGAAATTGCGAAGAAATTGGCATCGTAGGCGACGTTGCCTCGTTAAATGGAATTAAATTGTATTTCCAAGTTAGCGAAGGAACTCAAACAATCGATCCGCTGCAATGGTTGAAAACAAAATGATCCAGTACTCTTTAAATGGTCCGGTCTCTCAGGAACGTGCACGCATCAGGCTTATGTCCGCCCTGCGTGAAAACCGCTTTCCTCAGTCCATTTTGATTGACGGCCCTGCTGGTATCGGCAAAAAGGCTTTGGCTATGGAAATTGCCAAGGCATTGCAGTGTTCCGACCCCAATGTGCGCCCCTGCGGCCATTGCTTTGGCTGCCGTATGGCTATGGACAGCGGTGCCACCGATAGTTGGGTGATTCCCCTGGATACCAAGGAAGCCCACGCCAAGAGTGCCGACGAGGTTTCTGCCGGCAGCACCGCCAAGACTGTTGAAGATTTTAAGAAGACCTACATCGAGGAGATTCAGAAGAATCCCTACCGTGTGGACATTTTCGGCACCAGCGCCTTTATTTCGGTGGACTTGATCCGTTCTATGACGGGCAGTTTCGCCATGAAGGGCGACCGCATCCGCGTGGTGATAATTGCCGAGGCCGACCGCATGAACGAGGCCGCCTCCAACGCATTCCTCAAGACTTTGGAAGACGTTCCGCCTGACACCTACTTTATTTTGACCACCTCCTCCCGCGAAAAGATGCTGCAGACCATCCGCTCCCGTTGCCTGGCCCTGCACTTGCTGCCCCTGACCGACGAGGAAGTCCGCAGCGAGGCTTTGAAGGTGGGTGGTGAAGAGTTTGATGAAGAATCCTTGACCGATGACGTGGTTGGCCTTTCTGTAGGCTCCCCGGGCAAGGCGCTCTACTATGCCCAGCATGGTTCCGAATGGTGCAAGCTGGCTTCTGATTTTGTGCGCAAGTCCCTGCAGCAGGACTACACGGACTTGTTCTTTAAGCTGAAGGATTCCACTCTGGACGAAGCCTACGAGGCAAACCGATTCCTGGAAGTGCTTTCCTTTTTGATTGCGGACCTGCTGAGAGCCCAGGCGGACGCACCGTTGCGCTTGCCCCAGACGACTCTGAACGTGGGCCTTGAGAATTTCTCGAGGGTCAATGCGACCGCCCTGGAACTGGCCCTGGTGACCGTTCAGGAGACGATGTCCCGCATTGAATCCCGCCGCGTGACTGCAAGCATGTGCCTGCAGAACCTGGCCATAAAACTTTTTGAAGGCTACAAGTAATGGAACTTTGTTCTACAGACGAACATCTGGCTTCTGCGCTTGCTCATGGCCTTAAAATCCCGCACCTGGTGGCACGTTTCCTGGTGTCCCGCGGAATCCGTACGCTGTCCGAGGCGCACCATATGTTGTGCGGTAGTGTAGACGATATTCTTGATCCGTTCCTGATGCTTGGAATGGAAGACGCTGTACGCTGGTTCCTGGACGTTCGCGCCAAGGGCGAAAAGGTTTTCATTTTTGGCGACTACGATCTTGACGGTATGACTGCCGTGACCTTGATGACCAAGGCCTGCGAAGATCTGGGTGTGCCTACGGATTGGCGCTTGCCCAACCGATTTGGTGACGGCTATGGCCTTTCTTTTTCTGCCGTAGATGAACTGTACCAGGCGGGCGCCCGTTACGTGGTGACCGTGGATACGGGCATTACGGCCAATGCAGAAATTGCCCGCGCCAAGGAACTTGGAATGGCGGTTATGGTAATCGACCATCACCAGCCCTCCGGCGAAGGCTTGCCGCCTTGCGATGTTTTGCTGGACCCGCACCAGGAGGGGGATTCTTATCCCAATTCCGAATTGTGCGGTGTGGGTGTAGCCTATAAGTTCCTGTGCGCTCTGTATTCCCGACTGGGAATGCCTATGCCCGAAAAGTTCCTGGATCTTGTGGCCTTGGGAACCTTGGCTGACTTGGTCCAGATGACTCCCGAGAACAGGGCCTTTACGAAGTTTGGCCTTAAGGCTTTGCAGCACAGTTGCTGGCCTGGCCTGCAGGAAATGTATTCCGCATTGATGAAACCCCACAGCACCGTGGGCGGCATCGATGTGATGTACAAGATTGCTCCGCTTTTGAATGCGCCTGGCCGTATGGAAAGCCCGGACCCGGCATTGAAACTTTTGCTGAGCCCCAACCGCGCCACGGCAAATGCGCTGCTTGCAGAACTGAAGGATTGGAATGCCCGCCGTAAGCAGAAGGAAGCCGAGATTACGGACATGGCCATGGAACAGGTTAAACTGGTTTATGGCGAAACCATTCCCAAGGTCATTGTGGTGGCTGGTGAAAAATGGCACGTAGGTGTGATTGGAATTGTGGCTGCAAAGCTTGCCCAGGAATTCCATCGTCCGGCGGCAGTGCTTTCTGTGTGCGAAGGCATGGCTCACGCCAGTGCCCGTGCTGTGCCTGGCTTTAACTGGCACAAGGCTCTGTTCGAGTCCAGAGATTTATTCGACCGTTGGGGCGGTCACGCAAACGCCGCCGGCTTCTCCCTGTCTGCGGACAAGGTGGACGAGCTCCGTAAGCGTCTCGACGATTCTGCTATCGCCCAAGGCTACACCGGCGAAGAAGAAATCGTTACCGAAGAATACCCCTACGACATCCAGGTGGCCCTGCACGAACTTGTGGTAGAAACCAACCAGTATATGCCTGTAGGCGATCGCCCTGCTGGCGCTCCAGTTCCGCAGTTGATTTCTGTGTTGGATTTCTTCGACCAGCTGGAACCCTTTGGCGGCAATTTCCCGTACCCCACATTCCGCGCAGACAATATCCGCGTTCACCGCATGCGTGAAATTCGCGGCGGGCATTTGCAGATGGATATTTCCCAGGCAGGCAGCCGCGTGTTCCCGGCCATTGCCTTCGGCCTCCGCAAGAGCAAGGCTTTGCTGGGCAAGTCCAAATCGGTGTCTGTGGTCTTTGAACCTACGTGGAATTACTTTAACGACAAAAAGTCGTTGCAACTTTGCATTAAGGCTATCGAGTAGCAGGTTCCTATGATTTGGCGTAACCTTCCGTTGCTTTTGCTGGCGCTGGTGTTCATTACACTGGGTTCAGTCCTGTTTGTGAAGGCCCCCCAGCATCCGTTGCGTCCGCGGCAAGCAGTCGAGGCTGCAGTGCCTGAACCAGAAGAGGTGATTCCACCTTCCTTTGCCGGGCGAATGGAAATGCCTTCCATCGACAACCTGTATGTTCTGGATAACTCCGCCGGTCGAGACCTGCAGCAGTTCCAGCGCTTTTTGCAGGGCCGTGCCGCGGGCTTGCATTGGGTCGCCTCAGAACATTTCAAGAACGAAAAGTCCCAGGCCAAACATCACAAGAAGCATTCGGTCAAGGACGTGTACATGGGACTAAAGCTTTCCATTGATTCTACGGGAACTATCGCGCCCACCATTTTGTTCTGCAACACCAAGGACCAGGAATTTTCTGACCTTGTGCTTAAGCATATCAATACTTTCTGGAAATACCCGCGGGGCACCACGGGTAAGTTTGTTGTCTGGATGCCTATCCTCTGGCGCGCGGACTGGAAATAGACGAACGTTCGGATGCAGTTAAAAAAAGAAACCCGGGAGCATTACTCTCGGGCTTTAAATTTTTCGGACGGCGTCCGCAGGCAGAGCAAGACTATTAAGCCTTAAGGATTGCCAGCAACTGTTCGGCCTTCTTTTCGATCAGGATGAAGGCTTCGAACATGCGGGCTTCACGCCACTTGATCAGGTACTTGGCGCGCCATTCGTCGGCTACCATTTCAGTGTCTTCGTGGCAGCCGTCCTTTTCCTTTTCGTTCTTGTACCATTCTTCCTTCTTGATTTCCTTGATCATGTCGCCCATTTCTGCGGCCGGCTGCAGGGAGCCCTTGCAGAGGAGCAATGCGCGGAGGTTGTCCAAAAGGATTTCGTCGGTAGGTTCGTCGGCGTCGTCGCGGGCGCAGTCCCAGATTTCACCACGGTGACGTTCGGTCCAGCCCATGAGGTGCTGTTCAGTCTTCTGCAGTTCGCCCTTGGCCAGCTTTTCTTCGACGGCTTCGCGGGGGTAGTAGATGCTATTCGGATAGAAATCAATCATGGTGACCTCAGAAAGTTTTGCTCAATTAATGCCCGGGGCGGGACTTGAACCCGCACGAGGTTGCCCCCAAGGGATTTTAAGTCCCCAGTGTCTACCATTCCACCACCTGGGCAGGTGTTGAGCGTGGTACAAATATACAAAAAAATGGCAGCTATCTATAAAGAATGTAAAATATATCGATCAAGTTGATTCTTGCAAACCAGCCGATGCCTTTTCGCTTGTTGGTTATTTCAAACTGAGCGCCGCCTGATAGTAATACGTGAGGAAATTGCAGTTCTAAACCAAGCTCCTGACCCCAGCCCGCTTCGTCCATGTGCCACTTGTCATTCTTCTTGTACAGCCACCATTCGAATACGTGGGACTCGAAAACAGAAAGTTTGAAAGGTTTATAATCTAAAAATTGGTAGCCAAGTTCGCCAGAGGCTAAAAATGCAAGAGAAATCATCAGCAATGCGATGTCTTCTCTTGTATTTTCTAATATTCCTATAAGCATCGCGGGAACTGTGACTATGGGAGCTCCCAACGAAACTGGCTGTGAGTCGTACTCGCCCTCATTGTAGCCTGTTCGAATATCAAATCTGAGCAAGTTGACACCCAAATGACCACCATTCCCTATGCGAATTTCAAAAGCGCTGGTTTCTATGCGCCCAAGAGAAGAGTATCCCGCACCAACTGAGTAAAGGGCATCAGCGAATGCACCCGCCACAGCAAACAAGATAATGACTAGGATTTTTCTCATTAGGTTAAGTATAGAAAATAAAAAAAGCCGAGCCGAAGCTCGACCTTTTTCAAAGGGTAATCCCGGATCAAGTCCGGGATGACATCCAACGAATTACTTGATGATGAGCATCGAATCATCCCAAGCTTCTCGTGAACCTCCGTGCTTTAGCACGGGAGATGGTCTTTAGACCATCAATCGGTGAACGAAATCGTTTTGGCTAAAGTTACTTGGCGCTTTAGCGCCTAGTAACTTCCAATAAGGATTAGAAGCCTGCAAAAAAGGAAGCCTTTGGGGCTTCCTTTTTTAACACCGACCTTGGTCGGTGTAGATGACTCATAATTCTTACTTGACAATGAGCATGGAGTCATCCCAGGCTTCGTGCTTTTCAAAGCCCATGAGGTTAGCGGTGGTTGCTGCCAAGTTGGACAGACCCCAGTCGCCTTCCTTGAGACCAAGCTTGCCGCCGGTAACGTTATCGTACAGGATGCAGGGAACCTTGTTCAAGGTGTGGCTGGTCTTAGCCTTGAAGGAACCATCCTTGTTCACCTTGGGCATGCCGGTCTTCTTGTCGATTTCGTACATTTCGTCGGCGTTACCGTGGTCAGCGGTAATGAGAGCAACACCACCGGCTGCGTCGATCACCGGGAGGAGACGGGCGAGGCCGATATCCACAGCTTCGATAGCCATGGTAGCAGCACGGAAGGAACCAGTGTGGCCCACCATGTCGCCGTTGGGGTAGTTGCAGCGGAGCGTCTGGTACTTGCCGCTCTTGATAGCTTCGATCATGGCGTCGGTCACTTCTGCAGCCTTCATCCAGGGGCGCTGTTCGAAGGGGACAACGTCGGATTCGATTTCCAGGTAGGTTTCACCGTCGAACTTGCTGGAACGGTTACCGTTCCAGAAGTAAGTCACGTGGCCGTACTTCTGGGTTTCAGAGCAAGCGAACTGCTTAACGCCAGTTTCTGCGAACCATTCGCCAGAGGTTTCCTTGATTGCCGGAGGAGGAACCAGGAAGCGGTTGGGGAGCTTCAGGTCGCCATCGTACTGGAGCATGCCGGCGTAGCAAACCTTGGGGAAGCGGACGCGGTCAAATTCATTGAAGGATTCTTCTTCGAAGGCGCGGGTGATTTCGATAGCGCGGTCGCCACGGAAGTTGAAGAACACCACGGAGTCGCCATCGTTGATGGTGCCCACGGGCTGGCCGTTGGCAGCGATTACGAACGGAGGAAGATCCTGGTCGATAGCCTTGGTTTCGCCACGGAGAGTTTCGATAGCCTGCTTTGCAGATTCGAACATGCGGCCTTCGCCCAGAACGTGGGTCTTCCAGCCAAGTTCAACCATCTTCCAGTTAGCATTGTAACGGTCCATGGTGATCTGCATACGGCCACCGCCGGAAGCGATGCAAACGTCGAATTCAGAAGAACGGAGTTCAGAGAGGAACTGTTCAAACGGTTCAACGTAATCGAGAGCGGAAGTTTCAGGAACGTCACGACCATCCAGGAGGATGTGAACGCGAACCTTCTTCACGGCTTCCTTCTTAGCCTGGGCAACCATTGCCTTCAGGTGAGAAATGTTGGAGTGAACGTTACCGTCGGAGAAAAGACCGATGAAGTGGAGCACGGAGTTCTTTTCACGAACGTTGGCGGAGATTTCCTTCCAAGCGTCGCGGCCGAAGATGTCGCCAGAAACGATTGCGTCCTGAACGAGAGCTGCACCCTGGTTGTAAACCTGGCCAGCACCGATTGCGTTATGGCCAACTTCGGAGTTACCCATGTCTTCGTTGGTGGGCATACCCACGGCGCGGCCGTGAGCGTTCAGAAGAACGTTGGGGTACTTGGCGAACAAGGCGTCCAGAGTGGGCTTACGAGCAGCGGCAATAGCGTTGCCCTGTTCGTTGGGGTTGAAACCGTAACCGTCCATCACGATAGTGACAACGGGACCCTTGATACCAGGGAAGTTGGAAAGCTTCTTAAGCATAGTTTACTCCAGTTGTGCCCGGACCTTCCGGGCGTGTTAAATTTCGGGGTAAAAAATAGAAAAATGGGGAACGAATACAAAGGGAGAGAATCTTGGGATAATCAAAAAAGGCCCCCCGATTGGGGAACCTTTTAAAATTGTGCCACGGGTGGGCTAGCGATTACTTCTTCTTGTAAACCTTGAGGGTTACGTTGAAGTTGCCGTTCAAGCCTTCCTTAGCGTCGGTGATGCCGAATGCGTAAACGCCAGCACCAGTGGTGAGGTCGCCGTTCGGGGTCAGGGCTACGTAGATTTCCTGGCTGGGAGAACCGCCGTCCACAGCGTCTGCGATCTGGGTCTTGGTAACGGTTCTGACCTTAAAGTCGCTGAGGTATGCAGGACGGTTGTTTTCAACTTCGGGCCAGCAATCCACCATGTAGTCGTCATCCCAGTTGCTCGGGGTGATCTGTTCGTTGGCGATGGGGGTGAACAGGGTGCCGTTGCCGCTAGTGATAGCCACGCCATCCTTAACCTTGGAAAGGAGGATGTCTGCGGTGGTAGAGTTGCTTGCCTTGCCGGAGGCCAGATCCAGACCCGGAAGCTGATCGGTGGACATGTCTACGGTGTAGGTTGTCATTTCAATTTCGGTAGAGGCTGCGGATCCGCCACCAGCAGAAGATGCGGGTGCTGCCGGGCAGAAACGTTCTGCATTACGTTCGAACGGAATCTGGACGGAAGAAACCTTAGAATCCTTGTCCAAATGAGCGTAAACGATAACGTTGAGCTTGAATATGCCGCAAGTGGTGAAGTTGGGGTCGTCCAACATAACGGTTGCGCCAATGTAGCTAAGGTCAAGCTTATCAACGTTTGCTTCTGCCTGGTAGGTGTCGGGGGTCGGAACAACCTTGGTCACCTTCTCTTTTTCGTCAATGACTTGGAGCACGAGTTTGTCGATTGCAAAGTCGGCATCCTGGTCAATGTCCGGGTTGGAATTGTCGGTAGTGATGGTGCCACTGAACTTGACGATGGTACCGGCAATGAGAGCTTCCTCACCCTTGATGATGATGCTTTCGTCATGAGGAGGCTTAGCACTGGAGCCGTTATCGCCGCCACATGCAACGAGGCCGAATGCGCCCATAGTGAGAGCGGTGCTCATGAGCAGAGTCTTTGCAAAATTGAACTTCATAATAGTTTCCTCTCTTAATGTTTTTGCCTATGGAAAATACACAAAAAAGTTTGAAAATGCACTAGTTTCGGGTGTAAAAATCCCAAAACTATGGCTAAAAAACGCGTTTTTGCTGTTTTTTATGCGATTTCTTGTATCATTAAGCGCTATTTGCCCATGTCGCGGATAAGATCGCGGAGTCGGGCGGCCTCTTCGAAGTCCAGTTTGGCAGCGGCGGCTTTCATCTGCTGTTCCAGTTCCTCGATGGAAAGCTTTGCGGACTTGGCGGTAGACTTGCGGCCGGGGGACTTCTTGGGCTTGCCCAGGGGGGCGCCCTTGAACAGGGGTGTGTCGTCGTTGGTGTCGTCGCTAGCTGCGTCGCGGGACGTATACTCGGCGTCCATGTCCGGGTCTTCCAGAACCTGAGGAGTCTTTTCGCCGCGCCAAAGTTCCAGGAGCGGGTCGTTGATGACCAGGTCGCCTTCCAACTTGCGGGAAACGGACTTGGGCGTAATGCCGTGCTGCTTGTTGAATTCTTCTTGCAGGGAGCGGCGGCGGACTGTTTCGTCGATTGCCTTTTGCAGGCTGTCGGTCATGTTGTCTGCGAAAAGCAGTACGGTGCCGTTTACGTTTCGGGAGGCGCGGCCCATGGTCTGGATAAGGCTGCGGTAGTTGCGGAGGAATCCTTCCTTGTCGGCATCGAGAATTGCCACCATGCTGACTTCCGGCAGGTCCAGACCTTCGCGCAATAGGTTGATGCCCACCAGCACGTCAAATTCGCCGGTGCGCAGGCCCTTGATCAAGTCGTGGCGTTCCAAGGTCTTGATGTCACTGTGGAGGTACTTGGCGCGGATGCCGGATTCCACAAAGTAATCCGTAAGGTCCTGGGCCATTTTCTTGGTGAGGGTGGTGACCAAAACGCGGTCGCCCTTCTTGACCACTTCATCGATGCGGTACAGGAGAACGTCCATCTGCCCTTGGATGGGGAACATCTCGATTTTCGGGTCCAGCAAACCGGTGGGGCGGTTGATCTGTTCTGCTACAACGCCGCCTGTCTTTTCAAGCTCGTAATCGCCGGGGGTGGCGCTAACGAACAGCACCTGCTTGGGGTACATGAACTCGAATTCCTTGAAGTTCATGGGGCGGTTATCCAAGGCGCAGGGCAGGCGGAAACCGTAGTTTACCAGAGTGGTTTTGCGGCTCTTGTCGCCTTCGGCCATACCGCCTACTTGCGGGATACTGACGTGGGATTCGTCTACCAGTAAAAGCCAGTCGTCGCCAAAGTAGTCAATGAGGGTAAAGGGGCGGGTGCCCGGGGCGCGGTCTTCGATCAGGGCGGAATAGTTCTCGATGCCGCTGCACATGCCGGTCTCGCGAATCATTTCCATGTCGTAGCGGGTGCGGCTGGAGAGTCGGGCGGATTCCAGGACCTTACCTTCTTTATCTAATTCTGCAAGGCGGTCTGTAAGCTGCAACTGCATACGCTGCAGAATCCCGGCTCGGCCCTCTTCTTTAGTCACAAAATGTTTTGCCGGAGCGATGGTCATTTCGTCCAGTTCCTGGATAACCTCGCCGGTAATAATGTTGAAGCGTACAAGGCGATCCACCTCGTCGCCAAAAAGCTCGATGCGCAAGCCGTCTTCGTCGTAACTGGGGTGAATCTCGATCACATCGCCGTGACAGCGGAAGGTGCCGCGTTCCAAGCTAAAGTCGTTACGGGAATACTGGATGCGAACCAAGTCGTGGAGCAGGTCGTCGCGGTCCTTGATGTCGCCCTTCTTGATTCGGACCATCAGGTCGAAGTATTCGGCGGGGCTGCCCAAACCGTAAATACAGCTGACAGATGCGATAATGATAACATCGCGACGAGTGAGCAAGTTTGCCGTTGCTCGCAGACGCAACTTGTCGATTTCGTCGTTGATGCTTGCGTCTTTCTCAATAAAAGTATCGGTGTGGGGAATGTAGGCTTCGGGCTGGAAGTAGTCGTAGTAGCTTACGAAATATTCCACCGCGTTCTTCGGGAAGAATGCCTTGAATTCCTGATAGAGCTGAGCTGCAAGAGTCTTGTTGTGAGTCAAGATGAGGGTAGGCTTGCCTACGTTCTTGATCACGTTTGCCATGGTAAAAGTCTTGCCAGAACCGGTAACGCCAAGCAGGGTTTGGAATTGTTCGCCTTGCTTAAAGCTTTCGGTAATCTGCTCGATGGCCTTGGGCTGGTCGCCTGCGGCACCGTACTGGCTTACAAGCTCGAAGTTGGCGCGGGTTGGCGCCTGGAACTGCCTGAACTTGCCCGGCAGGCTCTGCTCGGGGGAGAGAACCTTTGCGATTGGTTTTGCATACGGGTCCGGGGTAATTGTTTTGCGCGCTCTAGCCATACCGCAAAGATACAATTTGTGCAGTATATGGTCAAGAGTGTTTTACTTAATACTCAGGCTTTCTTTGACAGAAATTTTTTCCTTGCCGATGAGTTTGTAAAGCTTGTTTCGGAAAAGAGGAATGGTGGCGACAACGCCTGCAACGATTACTAAAACACTTAGGTAGGCGATGCCCGGTTTATCCAGTTCCGCCTTGAACACGATTCGCAGCACCAGCAGAATCCACCAGTGAACAGCAAGAATGATAAGGGCGTTTCGTGAAATGTTTCGCAGGATTCCTTTGAAGATTGCGATGGGCGTGACGTTAGGCAATTTGGACAAAAGCTGGAAAAGCCCGATGAGGCCTGCGATTCCCAAAATGGAACTTCCCACAAATCGGAAAATGTTTTTCCCAAGGGTGTTGTTCATGATGCTGAACCAGGGCGTGGCTTCGTCGATGATGGCGTATAGCACGAATGCTGCGATGGTTCCAATTAGCAGAGTTACGTTCCCGACCCTGGAATTGATGTTGCCCAGTTTTTTGATGGGCTCCTTGCAAAGCCAGCCCAGCGCAAAAAAGGCTAGGCAAGTGCAATCGCGCTCGATGCCCAGAGGCAAGCGGATGTGGCTTTTAAAAAGCAGCCAACCGGCGATTAAACTGCTTGCGGCAATCACCGCTATAATTATTTTCTGCAGGACTGGATTCTTCGCGTTGCTCAGAATGACGCTGGTTTTTTGCACTCCAAAGAACATCAAGCTAATGGAATATAGCGTAAACACAAACCAAATCGGGCCCGACCCAATGCTAGATTTTCCGGCTACAAAAATCTTGGCCAGGTTCCAGTAGATGTAATCCCACACGTTCTCGATAACAGGGCGGATGTTCATCACGGTCATCTTGGGTGCTCTAGGAAACCAGTCAAAATTCCAAACAACCGGGTCCAAGGCCAGGAACAGCAAGGAAAGCAGGACGTAGGGGAGGAGCAAGACCTTGGTCTTGTGTAGGGCATAGCTCTTGAAGTCTGCGAAGCGTCGGGTGCTGAACAAAACGCCAGAAATAAAGAAGAAGGCGGACATGCGCATGGCGCTGAGCGCTTCCATTCCCAGGTTCACGTTCTTGAAGGATTGTTCCACATGGAAAAGGCAAACCAGCAAAAGGACGAATCCCTTGTACTCGTCAATCCACCCAATTCTTTTCTGTGAAGTTCCCTTCTCCAATCCCTTTTCCCTTGTCATGCGTACTTGTTTTGCTTTGTCATTGCGAGTTTGTTTTGCTTTGTCATTGCGAGCGTAGCGAAGCAATCGAAGCGGTGTTTTTTAGAAATATATTTTCTCATTCCCAATGGTCGTGCTGGGACCGTGTCCGGGCAGTACTACAGTATCTTCGGGAAGCGTTAATAGTTTGTTCTTGATGCCGCTGACGAGAGCGTTGTCATCACCGCCGAAAAGGTCGGAGCGACCCCGGCCGCCGTTGAACAAGATGTCGCCGGAAAATAAAATGCCTGGGTTCCTCGCTTCGCTCGGAATGACATTATTGGGGGTCGGAATGACATTGCTGGGGGGCGGAATGACATTATTGGGGGTCGGAATGACATTATTGGGGGGCGGAATGACACTGCTGGGGGCATTCTCTTCGGGCGGCAAATACAACGCGATTCCGCCGGGGGAGTGGCCTGCGATATGCAGAACGTGCAGCTTGATTCCAGGTACTTCCACCACGTCGCCTTCCGCAAGGAAATTTCCTAATTCCGGTGCAGGTTCCTCAAAAGGCAGACCATACATTTCGCTCTGTTCTTCTTGCAGGTCCAGCAAAAAGTTGTCTTCTTCGTGGGCCTCCGCCTTTACGCCAAAAGTGCGTTCCACAAAGGCGTTTCCCAGTACGTGATCCAGGTGCAGGTGGGTGTTCACCACTCTTTTTACGGCAATCCCCTTGTCCTTGATGAACTGGACCAACTGGGTTTGTTCTGCGGGGGAGCTGACGCTAGGATCAATAAGAATGCCGTCCCCGGAATCGTTCCAGAGGATAAATGCGTTGACGCCGAATGGATTTACGGAAAAAGCCTGAATTTGCATACCGAAAAAATATATATTAATAGAACCCCACTCGTATGTGGACTAACCTATTGTGCATTGTAACTTAACTGGTATTTTATTATGGAAATAAATAAGGACATTGCCGATCTCGAATCGGCTGAAGATCGCAAGCGCAAGGCGAGAAAATTCGTCCTGTGCTATCACAACTTTAATGTGAAGAACTGCAAGCGCGCTTCTGCAGAAATCCGCAAGATTGCCGCAGCCGCAGGTTCTCCCATTACCATCGCCGTGGTTCCCTCCATCGGTGGCGTTCCGGAATCTGAAGTAGAATACTTCTGCGAACAGATTGAAGGCTTCATCAAGGATGGCTACGAAATCGTTCTCCATGGTGCCCGTCACCGTGCCGACCTCTTCGTGAACCGTTCCATTTTTGGTAAGGTAGCCCTCTGGCTCTCTCACAACGGCGCAGAATTCGCTGGCCTCAGCAAGAGATTCTCTCAGGCCCTTTTGGACCGAGGCATCGCTCTGTGGAATGCCCATGGCTTGGGCAAGGCTTCTGGTTTCGTTCCTCCCGTATGGATCGACAACAAGTACCTCCGTAGCCAGGCTCTCAAGCACTTCGACAACTACGAAGACCTGATCTGCATCTACAAGAAGAAGGGTGAACGCGTAAAGACCTACGGCTCCCCGCTCCTGACCTTCTCCGCCCTGCCGAAGTTCCTCCTTGGCCCCTATATGGCCATCGCCTGCTTCATCTTCTGGGCACCTGCAGGTACTCCTCGCTTGGTTTTCCATAGCGAAGACTTCCGCAACCTTGGTGAAAAGCGCGTGCTGAACATGGTTCGCTATGCAGCAGTGATGCGTGAAAACATCAAGTACAAGGACCTGTAATCCTCCTTATCTATTTCTCGCTTTTTGCTCTTACGCATCTATTTATTTGTTTTTTCTGATTCTTTGATATAAGAGACTACTGTATGATATTGAATAAGTTCCTTGCTCGCACTGAGTACGATTCCTATGAGGATCTGTACCAGAACTTTAAATTATCAATACCTGCTAATTTCAACTTCGCCTATGACGTGGTTGATGAATACGCAAAGACTGAGCCCAAGCGCGAAGCTTTGGTTTGGTGCGACGATAATGACGAAAGTCATATCTTTACCTTCAAGGATTTGTCCAGGGCTTCTCAGCGCACTGCAAACTTCCTTGTGAACAACGGAATCAAGAAGGGCGACCGCGTGATGCTTATCCTGCGCCGCCGTTATGAATTCTGGTATTTCTTGCTGGCCCTCCACCGTGTAGGCGCAATCGCTATTCCGGCAACGAACATGCTTTCGTCCCATGACCTGGAATACCGCTTTAATGCCGCCGACGTGAAGATGGTTGTGACTTACGACGATCCCGCTCTCCAGAAGGAAGTGGAGACCGCTCAGGAAAAGTGCACCTCTGTCGAAAAGTTGGTGACCGTTGGCCAGGCACGTTCTCAGTGGATTAGCTTCTACGACGACTACGAAATTTGCCCCCCGGTATTCGAACGCCCCGCCGGCGATGCTGCTACCACCAACGACGATATCATGATCGTCTACTTTACCAGTGGTACCTCCAGCAACCCCAAGATGGTGGCTCATACCTTTACTTACCCCCTGGGTCACATCGTTACAGCCAAGTACTGGCAGAATGTGGTTGACGGTGGCCGCCACCTGACCGTTGCAGAAACCGGTTGGGCAAAGGCTCTCTGGGGTAAGATCTACGGCCAGTGGATTGCTGGCTCCGCAGTGTTTACTTACGACATGAACGTGTTCATTCCGGGTAAGCTCCTGGAGAAGATGGCTCAGTATAAGGTTACCACCTTCTGTGCTCCCCCGACCGCTTACCGTTACCTGCTGCAGCACGGCCTGGAAAAGTATGACTTGTCCAGCCTGGTTTACTGCACTACTGCAGGCGAAGCCTTGAACGCAGATATTTATACCAAGTTCCTTGAAAAGACTGGCCTCAGTCTTCGCGAAGGCTACGGCCAGACCGAACTGACCTTGACTACCGGAAACTTCCCCTGGATGGATGCCCGCCCGGGTTCCATGGGTAAGCCTTCTCCCGGTTACAAGATGGACATCGTCAATGCCGACGGTGAATCTTGCCAGCCCGAAGAAGTGGGCGAAATCATTATCAAGATCGATGAAGGTCGCCCCTTCGGTATGTTCGGCGGTTACTACCGCGATGTAGAACGTACTGAAAAGGTTTTCGAAGGTGGCGTGTACCACACTGGCGATACTGCCTGGCGTGATACCGATGGCTACTTCTGGTTCGTGGGCCGTACCGATGACTTGATCAAGACTTCTGGTTATCGCGTGAGCCCCTTTGAAGTGGAAGAAGTTCTGCACCAGCACCCGGCAGTGCTTGAAGTGGCTGTGACCGGCGTGGAAGATGCTTCCCGTGGTCAGGCAGTTAAGGCAACCATCGTGCTGCAGAAGGGCTACGAAGCCTCCAAGGAACTGGCTAAGGAAATTCAGCTGTTCACCAAGAAGGTGGCTGCTGCATACAAGAGCCCCCGCTTTATCGACTTCGTCGAAGAACTGCCCAAGACCATCAGCGGTAAGATTCGTCGTGCCACCATCCGTGATAACGACAAGGCTGCCGCCGAAAGCGCTTCTACCGAAGCTCAGGCCGAAAAGAAAGACGAAGCTTAATTAAGAGAGACAAAATGACAAGACGTAGAGTTGTTATTACCGGTATGGGTGCTGTGACACCCCTTGGCAAGAACGTTAACGAATTGTGGGATGGCATCCAGCACGAAAAGTGCGGCATTGGCCCCATCACTTTGTTCGATGCTACTGATTGCCCGGTGAAGATCGCTGCCGAAGTGAAGGACTTTAAGCCCGAAGAACACGGTATCGACCCCAAGGAAGCCCGCCGTATGGCTCGCTTCACCCAGTTCTTGCTGGCTGCTTCTAAGGAAGCTGTGGCAGACGCAAAGCTTACTGAAGACGACCTGCACGCTGATACCACCGGCATTATCGCTGGTACCGGTTTTGGCGGCATGGACATTATCGACAGCACTTTCAACCAGTATGTTGCTGGCAACCGTCGCCGCGTTTCTCCGTTGGCTATGGCTGAACTGATTCCTAACGAAGGTGCCGCAAACGTTTCCATCGCGCTGGGCATTACCGGTTGCGCATGGGCTATCGGCACTGCTTGCGCTTCTGGTACCGACGCTCTGGGCGTCGCCCTGGATGCCGTACGTTCTGGCCGTTTGGATGTTTGCCTGGCTGGTGGTTCTGAAAGCGGTATTACCGATTACTCCATCAAGGCTTTCGCAGGCATGCACGCCCTGACTGACAAGTTCAACGATGCTCCCGAAAAGGCTAGCCGCCCCTTCGATAAGGACCGTTCCGGCTTCATCATGGGTGAAGGTGGCGCTGTGATGATTCTTGAAGAATTGGAACACGCCAAGGCCCGCGGCGCAAAGATCTATGCTGAACTTGCAGGCTACGGTGCTGCTGCCGATGCTTACCACATCACCAGCCCCAAGCCCGATGGAAGCGGTTGTGCTATGGCTATGAAGCGCGCCATGAAGGATGCTGGCGTAGAACCCACCGACATTGACTACTACAATGCCCACGGTACTTCTACCCACTTGAATGACGTTACCGAAACTGCTATGCTGAAGATTGCTTTGGGCGATCACGCTCGTAAGATCAAGGTCTCCAGCACCAAGAGCATGACTGGTCACTGCGTCGGCGCTGCTGGCGTTTGCGAAGCTATCATCAGTACTTTGGCCATTCGCGATTCCTTCGTTCCGGCAACCATCAACCTGGAAAACCCGGATCCGGAATGCGACTTGGATTACACCCCCAACAAGGGCGTGTCCATGAACATTGACGTTGCTGCCTCTGCCTCCTTGGGCTTTGGCGGTCACGACGGTATCGTGATTATCAAGAAGTTCAACGGCTAGTAAGGTCGAAAGTCTTGCGCTGCATTTCGCCGCAGCTAAAATAAGGCAAACGAAAGTCGCTCGGTTAAACCGGGCGATTTTTTATGAAGCAATGATGCTATTTGAGGAAACCGTATTCGTAGACTTTGGGACGGAGCTTTTCGGTGAGGGTTTTGTAGGCTGATTCGAAGCTTGAAAAGTTTACGGGGATGGAAATTCCTGTGTCGTTTTGTGCTTTGAGAGCCATTCGAATTTGATACCAGCCCACGTCGGGACGGTTGAGCTTGTACTCGTCACGAATTTTATGATTGAAGGTTTGCTTGAAGTAGGCTTGCCAGATTTTGAGGCCTTCGGCAAGGACTGCGTTTGCTTCTTCGCTGAAGGTTTTACCTTCCATGTAGCGGACCATGAAATCACTTTCAAAGCGTTCCGAGGAACCTACCTGTTCTTCTGTGAAGGGAATGAAGTGGTTGACGATACTCCATTTCTTGTTGTTCCATTCTAGGTCATTTGCGCTGGCGGTGAGATTGCTACCGTTAAAAAGCATCCACACGAGGCAATCGTTCTTGAAATCTTCGGGAAGTTCGCTGTTTGGCTGAAGGAATTGGTCAACATCGTTTATCCATGAATGAATAACAACTTTTCGAACAGTAAATACAACAGATAAATCTGAAAGATTTTGCTTATTCACATAATAGCCGTGTCCTCCACTATATCCAGATGAAAATAAAGACGTGTCACCAGCTTGTTGCATATCATTGCTATTAACTCGCATATATCCAACGGCTCCATCTGACCAAAATTTGCATCTTAAGTCTGTTGTTCTAGTTGCAGGTGATATAGCGTTTTTAAGAGGAATGATAACATCTTTGTTTGGTGCTGGTCTTGCCAACCAATTAGTCAAATAACTATTCGTACAGACATTATAAAATGTTTTTTCTCCAATAGGATTTGCGCTCTTATCTAAAACTTCACAAGATATTTCGAATTGTGCAAACTTTTTTTTCTTGTCTTCTTTTATTCGGTTGTCGGTTTTCCAAATACAAAATCCAATAGGAAAATCGCCTTTTAATCCTTCAAAAGATTTGCTATGGACAATAAAACCATTTAAATACATTGCTTGCCAAGCATTTCTAAATGCTTCAAGCGCTTGAGAGTTTATGTACTTCATTTTACTAAACATTGCAAGCGTCGCGGTCGGCAATTCTTTTGCTACTCGCGCAACAAATTGGGTAAACAATTCATTGCTAGCCTTTCCGTATTCATTCATTCCAAATTGTCCGAATCGAGTTTTATTCACACCAGTCTTTGCTGTTTGTTCACGATTTTCTTTAATGACGGCGCATCCGACTTCCGCATACGGCGGGTTTATCAGCACTAATAATTTCTTTTTCCCTTCATTTGCTTCGCTGATTACTTTTCTCAAATTTTCGGGAATCTTGTTGGTGAGACTGTAGTCAATTTCGCCATCGTCGGTGATGTCGTCGTTTAGATAGTCGTACTGGAAACGCTGCGCCGCAACGCAGATTTTGGCAGCTCGCATAATGTCGACATCTTCTTGATCCAAAGTGCTCATAAATAGATGCCTATGATTAGAGTGCTTTGATTCCAGATTGCCGACTCCACAGCACATGTCCCAAACGTAATATTCCTTTTGCCAGTTGGTGCCAAGAGTCTTTTCCAACAAGTCATAAGCCTTGTCCACCACATGCAACGGTGTGTAGAATGCCCCCTTGAATTTCTGTTCGTCAACGGGAATCAGGCTATCGCGACGTTCCAGTAAATAGGAACGGTATTCTTCTTCGGGTGGACGATTGTAAATCGCCCAAAATTGACGGTAGCCTTCAACGCTTCCTAAGGGATATTTTTTACCGTTCATGAAAAATACGGGCCTGCTTCCTTGGTGCAAAAGTTCCGCAGGCAGATTTTCGTGAGTACTGGTTGTACCGTCGCTCATGATGTCTGCAAAGAAAAGAACCGCATAATCTTCTGGTGCGGCATCCTTGATTTCGCTGCCGATCATTTTGACCCATTTGTCAAAAACGGACTTCAGATTTGCAGGCGTAATTTGGGTGCGGATGATTTCGCCATTCTTGATGGCGTTTTGCAAGGTTTCTATGAATTCCTGCTCGTGAGTTTCAATATTAAAACTCACGAAATGGGTTCCAATATATTGAGAAACTGCGTCTAGTGCGTCGGGAGTCACTTCGCTGGCGGATTTCCCCCACTTGATTTTGATTTCTTTATTCTGTAGAAGGGGAAGCGCCACCTCGGTCTTCATGATGGCCGCTTTTACGCTATCTACAACGCAAAGGAATGGCGGAATGCTTTCTCCATCTTTCAGCGCCTTGTTGATGTAGAACAGGAGCTGCGTGAACATGGCGTAAAGAGAAATCTTGGAACCGAGTTTGGCCTCAAACCAGACTTCCTTTGTCTGGATGTCGATAAGATTGCGTTGCACGCCTTTCAAGTGCAAGGCCTTGATGTAGGCATCCTTTACGTCTTCTTCAGAAGTGGCTCTCTGCAGCTTTTCAAACAAGGACATTTTTCGCTCCCGAAAATGCCCTTTTCGCCAAAGTTCCTGATACAAAAAATGCGTGGAACCGAATGGCTTATTGCTACTGAGGCTCCGCTAAAAGCCAACCGCTAAATAAGCACAAACGGCCCACGCACAAGTGTGCGTGAGCGTTTGCCTTACTCCTAGCGGGTTTTTGAAATTTAGCGGATTTCAGTAGCTAGAATAAGAGCAAATTCACTCTAAAAACCAGGCGCCCGGCAAGGCATTCGCCATGCAAGGCTATGTAATGAGGAATATAGATAAAAAATAGATGTCCTGTGAATTTATGTCGCCTATTGTTTGCGAAATGACCCGAGAACAAAGGAGGCTGCGTACGAACGTCTGCTCAAGGCGGGAATTATTGATAAATCTGGTCAATTGACGAAAATTTATCAAAGTTCCCCCCAAAATGAAACAAGACGTGTATGATGGACGTCCAAACCTGTATATAGACTTGCGAAAGGAATACTGTTATGGTCTGGCTTTATAGTTTGTCTGCGGTTCGTTCAACAAAGATGGAACATCTTGACCGATGTAAAATACTCGCAAGACCACGACTTGTATTTTTTGTACTACGTAAAAGATGTTGTAATTACCGTCGTTCATTTTTCGAACGCCACGACTTTGCCAAGGCTCTTCCGCATATATTGGATATCGTTCCGGAAAAACAGATAGTCCCAGAATAGAATCCTGTAACTTTTTCAAAATTTTTTGTGCCGCAATAGGAGCATACAGGGAATTGCATATATAATCTGCGATTCCCTCTAAGTCGTTTTTTGCATTATCGGAGACCAGAACCTGGTAGTTCATACATGGTATTTTTTCTTGATGTCAGAAAAAACGGCGGCAGCGGGAGTCATGCGACCGGCCTTCATGTCTGCATAGCCTTTTTCTAGTTCAGCATCGAATTCCGCCTTGGACAATCTGGATTCATCAACAGGTCGTTTGGGTAATTTCACCTCAAAAGGCAGGCCCTGTTGCAAAATAATTTGCTTGTAAAACATGTTGATGGCGTTGGACACGGGAATCCCTAAAGCGGCCAAGATGCTTTCGGCTTCTTCCTTGACTTCGGGCTCAATACGAGCATAAAGGTTAGCACTTTTTGTCATATTTTAAATATATAAATTTGTGCGCACAAACGCAATACATTTGTTTTTTTTAGTTGAAAATTTTCCTAGAACAGCAAAAACCAGCAATCTAGGCCGACAAAAACCGCCCGGAACAAAAATTCCGAGCGTTTTTTTATGGCTAGGTCCCCGATCGGGTTGTTAAAGACTACTTATTTCAAGAAGCCGTATTCGTAGACTTTGGGACGGAGCTTTTCGGTGAGGGTTTTGTAGGCTGATTCGAAGCTTGAAAAGTTTACGGGGATGGAAATTCCTGTGTCGTTTTGTGCTTTGAGAGCCATTCGAATTTGATACCAGCCCACGTCGGGACGGTTGAGCTTGTACTCGTCACGAATTTTATGATTGAAGGTTTGCTTGAAGTAGGCTTGCCAGATTTTGAGGCCTTCGGCAAGGACTGCGTTTGCTTCTTCGCTGAAGGTTTTACCTTCCATGTAGCGGACCATGAAATCACTTTCAAAACGTTCCGAGGAACCAACCTGTTCTTCTGTGAAGGGAATGAAGTGGTTGACGATACTCCATTTCCTATCGTTCCATTCCAAGTCATTTGCGCTGGCGGTGAGATTGCTGCCTTTGAGGAATTCGAGGCATCTGCAAAATGATTGTTGTTTCTGACACCACCCCTCTGATTTCATTTTGATTGATGAAGTTAAGGGCCGCTTGGTGGCAAAGAATCTTGGTCTGAAATTGCTTGGTACCGTTGGCATCTGTTGAGTTCTGTATCATGAGCTTTACGTCCGTAATATTTCCCCGTACAACTCATTCAAAACTCTATTTACTTTGTCTGCGCTTGGGTTTATCTCAAGCGTTTTTTCGTTCATGTAGATTCTTTTGTTCAGTTCGATCATTAGGCTTGGACGATTGGGGTGAGCGATGAGAGAATTGCTGTAGGGCGTGTTGATGCCTACAGTGTAGCCGGCTTCGGAAAAGGTCCATCTTGCAAGTTCTATGATTTCGTCGCTTGGACGGGTGGAATCGTCATTGAATCCAAGGCAAACGTCAACGGGTTCGCCTGCAGCGTTGCCTGCTTCCGAAAAATCGTTGGGACAACTATGACAATCTATGAGAATGGCGTTTTCGGGTTGCAAAAGTGTGGATAGTTTTGCATGGTGTTCAACGAACAAAAGTGTGCGTCGTACGGTTTCTTCTATGGGGAGGGTACGCTCTGAAAGTCCGTTCTTGGATTTGGTGTAGATGATTCCTTGTCCGTAATTTTCCATGGGGTCGCCGATTAATCTTTCAAGGTCGAGATCGATGCGAGATAGCTTGGCGAAGACTGGAATGACGCGGCTTGTGTTAGCTTCGCCAAGGGTTTCTCTGAGTGCGGAGACGTTCGGGACGAAAATCATGTCTGTGAACCAGTCTGTCCATTTGTCGTGTTCGGCCTTGATGTTTTTGGGATTTGTCCAATCTGAAAAGTCCGTGCAGGGAACTGCGTGGGGGATGTTGAGAACGATTCTTTCCATAACTAGCCTTTGTAGAATTTGACGAGCTTATTTTATAAAGATGGAAACGTTGAATGGTCTTCTGCCGGGCGACAATATTTTGCTGTGTAAAAATTTATTATAAGTTTGCTTAAATTTCTTTTATTTTGTAATGTTTTCAAAATGACTGTTTAAAATTAATTCGGTTTTGTGACTGAGAATATATATTAAAGGCCGTTGGAGTGTTTATGCAATTAGAAAAGATAAAGCTGTTGGCTGCATCTGCCGCTTTGTGCGTTGTGGCCTGTTCTGAAGGTGAGTCGGTTACAAATCCGAACAATGATCCTTCTTCTAATATTGAAAATCCCACGGGTGGTGATATTCCCGGTGCCGAAATTCCAGGAACGGAAATCCCTGGTACGGATGCTCCTGGCGTTGAAAATCCTGGGAATGGAAATCCTGGGAATGAAAATCCCGGTATCGAAATTCCGGGTAACGATCCCGGCGTAGTAAACCCTGGTAATGAAAACCCTGTCGTCGTAAATCCTGGCAACAATGCCTCTGGCGATGACGAATCCGACCTGGATGATTCTAGGACTTTGACTGGTGCAGAAATTCTTTTGAAGCTCGCAGGAACAACGGCGACCGTTGAAAATAACAATGGATGTGTTACGGTGGCGGAAAAGAGCGCTACCATTACTTGCCCCGGTGCCTACTATGTTACCGGCGAATCCTCGGATTTTCAGCTGGTGGTGAATACCCCGGGTACAAAGGACGAAGGCAATACCGGTATCTATCTGAACAACGCCACTTTGAAAAGTCAGAATGCAGCCATCTTGGTGAAGAATGCCGACAAGACCGTTCTTCACTTGGTGAAGGGCACCACCAATGTGGTGGAAGACGGCAATGGAAATCATTTGTTCGAAAAGGTGAACGGGGCCCAGGATACGGCCAAGGCCGCCATTTACGCCAGAGATGATTTGAACATCAAGGGCGCAGGAAAGTTGACGGTCAAGGGCAATTTCCAGAATGGCATCCAGTGCAGTAACGACCTGAAAATCAAGAATGGCGATATTACCGTTGTTGCCAAGGAAACTGCAATTAAGGGTAAGGAAAGCCTGGAAATCTCTGGCGGCAACATCGACATTAAATCATCTGGCAAGGGCTTGATGTCCGATACCACCATCTCCGTTGGCGGTAACATCAAGTTGGAAACCGAAGATGACGCAATTCATTCTAACTACACGGTTACAATGGATTCCGGCGTCGTGTCCATTTCCACCCCCAAGAAAGGCATTCACGCAGACTCTTCCTTGTACCTGAAGGGCTCTACCGTCAATATTATCACCGCAAAGGAAGGCCTTGAATCTTACAGAATTTTTGCTGAAGGCGGCATCACTTCTACTTTCGCTACCGACGACGGCTGGAACGCTGCAGGCGGCCCCAAGGATCCTAATGCAGGTGGCATGTCCGCATTCAGTGAATCTGGTGGCCACATGGTCATTAGCGGCGGCTATCACTACATCAGTGCCAAGGGCAACATGATCGATGTGCTGGATGCCAATGGCTCTGCCAAGCAGACTGGCGGCGTGTTGATTCTCGAAATCACTGGCGAAAGCTATGAAAGCATGGGCGGCTTTGGAGGCGGCTTCGGCGGAGGAGGCTGGGGTGGCGGCGGCTGGGGCGGCGGTTTCGGCGGCGGTGGCGGTAGCGGTGGATGTTCCTCCAATATGGCTGGCGGCCTGATCGATACGGACCTTGACTACGAAATTACCGGCGGCGTGCTCCTGGCCTTTGGTAACTACTCTACGAACATTCCTGAATGCAGTACGGTGGAATATACCAGCGACAATTTCTACGGTTCCGACGTGGCCGCATTCAAACCTCAGTACAAGGGCAGCACCATTCTCTATGGCGGCGCAGTCAAATCCGTAGGTCAGGTGCAGACTGCCGGCATGAAGGAACTGAAGTTCCCCAATGGACTGACTTACATGTATAAGTAAGATGGCGGCTGAATGCCGCAAAAAAAATCTTAACCTCGAAAACAAAACGCCGGGCAAATGCCCGACGTTTTTTAATGTCTTGAAAAACTTCGCAAATTTACAGATTTTTTACTAGAAAATAGGGCGCTTTTTTGCCATTCCTGCGTGTATAGATATGTAGGACGATTCCGCCCTGCGCCTTTGCGGGGGCGTTCCCGCTGGGAATCTATATGGCAACTTTTGAAGAAATTCAAAAACTGGAGTCGGCACTGTGCGCAGTTGGCGCCTCGCCTCAGCAGGAAAAGTCTCGCTTCGAGGAACTCTATGAAAAATACAGCAAGTCGAAATATCTGGATCCGCGTCTTGATCCCGGATTTAAGCGTTTACTCAAGAATGGACCCGCCATGGTCAGTTTTTTGAACGCGATTCTCCATAAGAAAACAAATCTCATCACTCTCACGCTAAGACCGAGTCTGGAATGCATATTGATATTGAGATGCAGAAGATGTCTCTGACATTTTTTGCAGAACGGGCAATCCTCCAGGAGAGTGCTTTCCTATGTGTAGAAAAGAAGCGTTTTGATGCTGTCATTCGCGAAAAGTATCCTTCTGACAGCAGGGAGGATGTGGCTGCACGAGAACGTTTCCGCTACGACATTCCTCACGTATACAGCATCTGGATTTGCGACTTTAACGTCAACGACATTGGCGAATATTACGATAGCTGGCATGTCTATAGCGACGAGGCTGTAAAACGTAGTGCATCCTTGGAATCCCCCTTGCCAGTCACCGAAAAGGTAAAGTATATTATTGTAGACTTGAAGAAGTTCCTGAAGACTGCCGACGAACTTGAAACCGACGAAGACCGCTGGCTCTACCTGATCAAGAATGCTGGTGTGATGCAGGAACTGCCGAAGTTCAATAACCCCGCTCTGGACGATGCCGTAAGGCGCATCACCGTAAACACCGAACGCGATAAGAAAATTCTGGAGGATCAAGTGGCCTGTACAATCAGTATTGACGAACAGATCGGACGCCTGTTCCTTTCTTACGTTGAAGGGGAGAATAAGGCTAGGCTCGAAGACGCCGAGGCGCTCCTTCGCGAAGGGGATTCTGTTGAGCGTGTGGCACGCGTGCTCAAACTTTCCGTAGAAAAGGTCCAGGAACTGGCTGATAAGATTAAAAACGTCAAGTAGTCTGCGAATTCCAATAAAACATGGCGTTCTAACTATCAAAACTCTGGGGCTTAGGCCCCGGAGCTTTTTATTTTCCCCTAGGTGAAAACAATTAGGGGTTATAATGGACGTTTTGAAAAAGAGTTTGAAGGGCGTTCGTTCTGTTCCGTTCGGCGGCTATAACAAAACCGCCCGGTGATTGCCGGACGGTTTTTGTAATGCTTTTTCGCGGATTGTCGCGGAGTTGCGATTATTCCTTGATGCTCCAGGTGGTGCCTTCCTTGCTGTCCTTGATCACCACGTTCATGGCGGCCAGTTCGTCGCGGATGCGGTCACTTTCTGCCCAGTTCTTGTTGGCGCGGGCTTCCTTTCGTGCTGCGAGAAGTTCTTCCACCTTGGCTACGTCGACGCCTGCAGCGCCTTCTTCTGCCTTCTTCTTGTATTCTTCACGGGGCTGATCCAGCTTGAGGCCGAAGATCTTGTCCATGTCGAGAACGAGAGCTGCCTTTTCGCCGTCGTCGATGTCGGACTTCAGCATGGTGTTCAGGATGCCAAGTGCGCGAGGCATGTTCAGGTCGTCGCCGATAGCGGTCTTGAATTCTTCCTGGAAGGCCTTTGCGGCTTCGCTCTTGATTTCGGTTGCCTTGCCGATCAGGGGGTCGGTCTTCTTGTGAAGGCTCTTGAAGGCTTCCTTGGCGCCGGTGAGGGCGTCCCAGGTGAAGTTCAGGTAGTTGCGGTAGTGGCTGCCCAGTGCGAAGTAGCGGTAGTCCAGCGGATTGTAGCCGCGGTCCATGAGCAAGGTGACGGTCAAAAATTCGCCGCTGGACTTGCTCATCTTGCCGAAGGTCTGCTGGGTGGTGCCGTCTTCCAGCTTTTCTTCGCTGGCGGTACGGAGGAATTCACCGTGCATCCAGAAGCGGGAGAACTGAACGCCGTTGGCGCATTCGCTCTGTGCAATTTCGTTAGTGTGGTGCACTCGGATGTGGTCGGTGCCGCCGCAGTGAATGTCCAAGGTGGGGCCGTTGTACTTCATGGCCATAGCGGAGCATTCCACATGCCAGCCCGGGAAGCCTACGCCCCAGGGGGAATCCCATTCCATGGCGCGCTTCTTGTCGGTGGGGCTGAACTTCCACAGAGCGAAGTCGGTGGCGGCACGCTTTTCGCCCATGTCGATACGGCTACCCTTGCGGAGGTTTTCAACGTCCAGGCGGGCGAAGTCGGCGTAACGGGGGAACTTGAGGCTATCGAAGTAGATGCCATCGGAAGTACGGTAGGTAAAGCCCTTTTCTTCCAGGGTCTTCACCAGGTCAATCTGTTCCTGGATGTGCTGAGTAGCAGGGGTCCAGCGGGTAGGTTCCTGAATGTTCAGACGATGCCAGTCGTTCATGAAGGCGTCGGTGTAGAACTTTGCGATATCCCATACGGACTTGCCTTCGCGGGCGGCGCCCTTTTCCATCTTGTCGTCTCCGGAGTCGCCATCGCTAGTGAGGTGGCCTACGTCGGTGATGTTCACGATGTGGTTGACCTTGTAGCCGTAGTAGTTCAAGGTACGGACCAGGAAGTCTTCGAAAATGTAGGTGCGGAGGTTGCCGATGTGGGCGAAGTGGTACACCGTAGGGCCACAACAGTACATACGCACGGCGGGAACGCCTTCGGGAAGTGTAAAAATCTCTTTCTTGCGTGATGCGGTGTTGTAGAATTGAAGTGCCATTTTAGCCTCCGGTTGAATTTCGGCGCGACCTGCGCCTTTCGGCGGGCAAAGATAGAAAAAAACAACCCGCCTTGACTAATTGAAAAAGCCGATGGGCCATTATAAAGTCTTCCTATGGCCTAAAAAAGGTGTCGCCTGGCGCGCGACTTCAAGGCGCAATCAACAATGTACATTGCATGAAAAACAAAAACAGGAGGCTCCCATGAGCGATGTAGAAAGAAGGTATCACGAAAATGGTCAGTTGCGTCTGGAATGTCCGTTGAACAACGGCTTGCGCCACGGGGAATGTAAGGAATATTATGAATCCGGTGCGCTGCGCAGCACGTCCACTTATCGTGACGGCCTGCTGGAAGGCCCTAAGGAAATGCTGTACGAAAATGGCCAAAGAATGTGCCGTGTTGTTTTTCGACAGGGGCGCGTTGTAGATAGCTTTGTTCCGGTGTTTGGTCGTGATGGGGTTCTGCGCGTTTCGGAATACTGGGAGAATGGTCGTTGCCGCGGTTATGATCAGAACAATCATCTTTGCCGTGAGTACGGCTTGTTCAATTGCAGCTACGATGGTGTTTACCGTGAGTTCTACGAAGAGGGTAGGGTTTCTTCTGAACGGTTTTATAATGCGGGCGAGTTGGATGGTTTTGCCAAGGATTGGTCCCGTGATGGTTTGCGTTGCCAGGTTATTATGTTTATTGATGGCGAAGAGGTTTGCCGCAAGCGAATGGAATACTACGAAAACGGAATGCTCTCCAGGGAAATCGATGTGAATGGAGCCTTGCCTGATGGCTTGGAAGTGACCTATCATGAAAACGGAAATGAATGCACGAGGATGGTATACGAACTCGGAATCGCCAAGGATGGCCCGGTAAACTATCGTGACGAAGATGGTCAATCTACGTTTTTCTCTCATTGGGAAAATAACGTTTGCAAGACATATTCTGAAGATGGTGAATTGCTTATCAAGGCTACGTACTATCGCGATATGCAGAATGGCTTGTGCGTAAAATTCGGTGATGAGGGCCCGCAGGAAACGTACTACTTTGATGATGAGGAATGCGAGACCAAGGAAGAATTTTTGGAGAGAACTTTTGGTGTGCTTGGTGCAAAACTTGCTCGAAGCGTTGAAGAAAACGTTGGCTTAAGTGCAGAGTTCTTCAAGAATTTTTATGCTGAACAGTACGAAAAAATTATGAGACAACCCAATGCAAATGAGGAGTTCCATAATTATAGGGAACTGCTGGATTGCCCGAAGGATATGGAACATATGGAGTTTGTTGTGCGTCAGGCTGCTCGTGAATTTATGCTTCGCTTGCGCTTGCCCAATGACGGCGACACTGAGGAACGCGTTGTAAGAGCGTTGCAAGAAGTGATGCGAATTTCACAACAGAAATGAATTGGAACCAATCGTTACGAACGGGAATTTTAGTTCCTAAAAGTTTTTGAAGTTTTTTTTGAGTTTGCATTTTCGCTCTTTGGCGAAGTCTTTTGCGGGAATAAATTTGTCCTTAAAAAGAGAGGCTCTTATGAAAACTCAAAAACTTTCTGTGATTGCAACTGCAGCGGCTTTGGCCTTTGTTGCTTGCTCCGACGACAATAATTCCGGCGTTAACGGCGTTGATAACAACGAGAACGTTGCCGACATTACCACCGTTACTTCTTACACTTGCTTGGATGGAACCGTTGTGGAAGATGCAAACCTTTGCGCTCCTGTTACAGATCCTGTGACTGGCGAGCAGACTTCTGGCGTTGCAGATTCTACCGTGGTTACCACCATTACATGTACTGATGGCTCCGTCGTTGAAGATGCTGCGCTTTGTCCGTCGATTCCGGCTTCGAGCAGCAGCGAAGCGGTTGTTCCTGGCCAACAAGGAACTTCTTCTAGCTCCAATCGCCCGTCTCGCTCCAGCTCCAGTTCTGCAGTTGTTCCTGGCTCCAGCGCTACGGTGAATCCGGGCTCTAGCTCCAGCGCAACCGTAGTTACGCCGGTGATTCCGTCGACTGGTGATGATGACACCGATGTTGAAGATGCAGTGGCTTTGACTGGTTCTGAAATTATGATGCGCCTTGCAGGCACTACCGCTACCGTTGAAAATAACAACGGCTGCGTGGAAGTTGTTGAAAAGAGCGCCACCATTACTTGCCCGGGCGACTACTACGTTACCGGTACTTCTACGGATTTTCAGGTGATTGTGAATACTCCGGGTGTTGATGGCGAAGGCAATACCGGCATCTATCTGTACAATGCGACGCTCAAGAGCTCTGGCGCGCCCATCCTTGTGAAGAATGCCGATAAGACTGTTCTCCACTTGGTGAAGGGTACCACAAACTCTGTGGAAGATGGCTCTAGTGCAAGTACTCATTTGTTCGAAAAGGTCAATGGCACTCAGGATACTGCAAAGGCTGCAATCTACGCCAAGGACGATTTGAACATCAAGGGCGCAGGCAAACTGACTGTGACTGCAAACTACAATAACGGTATTCAGAGCAGCAACGATCTTAAGATCAAGAACGGTAACATCACCGTGACTGCAGTGGAAAACGGCTTGAAGGGTAAGGGCAGTCTTGTGATTTCTGGTGGCACCTTGAACATTACTGCAAAGAATGGCGATGGCTTGGAAAGCGACGAATGCACTGAAGATAATAGCGGAAACTGCACCGGCATTGTTGACGGCAAGGGCATTGTAGTTATCTCTGGCGGTAACGTTACTGTCAATGCTGGCGACGACGGCGTTCAGGCTTACAACTATGTGTTGGTCTGCGATTCCTCTGATGCAGCAACCGTCAATATCAAGTCTACGGGCAAGGGCGTAGTTTCTGACAAATATGTTTTTGTGAACGGCGGTACCATTACGGTGGACGCAACAGATGATGGCCTTCATTCTGGTTTGAACGTCCATATGAACGGCGGTAACGTGACCATCTCTACGAAGGATGATGGCATTCACGCTGACTCCACCTTGTATTTGAACGGTTCTACCATCAATGTGAAAACTGCTTACGAAGGCATGGAAGCTTTCTACATCCGCGCACAGGCTGGCATTACTTCTACCTATGCAACGGATGACGGCTGGAATGCTGCTGGCGGCACTGACAACAATTCTACAAATACCGGCAACCAGGGCTGGGCTCAGAGTGGTCCGGGCGGCATGGGCGGTGGTATGCAGAGTTCCTCCAAGGGCTATATCGTTATTACCGGCGGTTATCATTACGTTAGCGCATCTGGTAACGATATCGACGTGCTCGATGCAAACGGCACTGCTACTCAGACTGGCGGCGTGATGATTCTTGAAATTCCCACAAGCACTAGTGGCGGCGCACAGTATGCTCCGGGTGGTAACCAAGGTGGTAGTACTGGAACGGGGTGCTCTACCAACAATGCGGGCGGCTTGATCGATACAGATAACGGCTTTACCATCTCGGGTGGTGTCATGATTGGCTTCGGTAGCCGTACTGAAGAATATCCCAACTGTTCTTCTACCAGCTACACCGGCAGCAACTACTATGGTGCTTCTAACGCAGCCGCAAAGCCTCAGGGTTCTGGCAGCATGGTGATCTATGGCGGTGACGTAAAGTCCATTGCCCAGGTAACAACCTCCGGCATGACCGAAGTAAAGTTCCCCAATGGCGTGAGCTACATGTACAAGTAACCTTTTACATATCCCATCCCAAAAAAAGCTCTCTCGTGAAAACGGGAGGGTCTTTTTGTGAAGTCGCAGAATTCAATGAAAGCGCGGAGCACAAATCGCTTGTTGCTAGAATTGAATGCTCCAGCGATGGAACTGATTTGTCTTTTGCTTTGTGGTTCGCCCCTTGGCGTCAAAACGGATCTGGCGAGGCTCCATAAGGTCTTTGGAATGTTCGCGCATTTTTCGGATGCCTTCCGGATTTTCGCTGTTGTCAGGATTTTCGCTTGTTTCGGTAGTGTCCGTCGCAAATTCTGCCGTCGGGTCGATTTCGCGAATGCTAACGAACTTGTATTCCGCTTGAACGGCGTTGTCTACGGGGCTGTCTGTGCGCATCAATGCGGTTCCGTGCCCTTCAAGAATAGGCGCGTAGGCGTCCGTTAACCCGTTATAATCGGCGCATCCATCGACGGTTGCGATGCCATTGCCAACGCCACTCCAGTCTTTACCTGCGTCCACCGCGGTATCAACCAGTTCCCATTTGGCTTTCTCGGGTACGCCGCCGGAAATGGAGTCGATGTACATTTCCAACTTGACGGAGGCTTCATCCAAATTGTAGATGACAAACTTCATTCCAATCCATCGGTTGGCTTCAAGTCGCTTTCCGCCCCATAGGGGTGTTTGCTTGCCGAGGATTCCCATGCTCTGGTAATAGCTTGCAGGGTGCTTCCATTCTTTTTCGAAGTCCCACTTTCCGTCGTGACGGATGCGGGCGTAGTAAGTGCTTGCGTCGCAGTTGTTGCCGCCAGAGGAACCATGCCCTAGGGGGCCGCTGCGAAGTCCCAAGACCATTCCGCCGTGATCCTTTTCGCCGTTACCGATGGAGGCTTCTCCACGGCGGTAGTATGCGGTAAATTCTACATCCCGATAGAACTGCTTTTGTGTGGCGCCGCTCGCTAGGGAATTAATATGAAATCGCGGGCTTTTGGGCATCATCTGCATGACGCCTTCTCCGTCAATCAAAAAATCTACAGGAGCATCTCCGTCGCTGTGGTTATCCGTATATCCCAGCGGGTCGTCCTTGTCTCCTTCCCAGGTGATTCCGCGGGCGTTTCCGTTTGCCCAGTGGGCAGAATTCCACTCCACTGTACCCGCTTTTGTAGGGTACAGCTTTTGAATGCCGAAGGTGTCCTGTGGGGATTCCGCGAAACTTGCCTGCTGGGCCTGCGCAAAACTTGCGATTGCGCCGAAAAGAAAAGCGGTTGTAAAAATGGAACGATTCATGTCACTAAATCTAATCAAATACCCTGAAAAATGATTATACTTAATAAAGAGGTTTTTATGAAAAAGTTTTTCGCACTCGTAGGTGCCGTGGCGGCTCTCGCCTGCATGACCGGCTGTAACGAACAAAAGTCTGAATTTGCTCAGGCTGTTGCACAAAGTCAGGATGCCGCCCAGGTTCAGTCTGCATCCAAGAACGTTGTGGTTTATTATTCCCAGAACGGAACCACCAAGAAAGTGGCGGAAGAATTTGCCAAGCAGTTGGGTGCAAATACTGTTGAACTGAAACTTGCAAAGGCTTATCCTTCCACTTATGATAGCACCATTGCGGCGGTTCGTGCTGAACGTGAATCCAAGCAGTGGCCCGCTCTTGAAAATGCCAAGGTTGATCTTTCTGCCTATGATACCATTTACGTGGGTGCGCCCATTATGTTCGGCTTTTACGCACCTCCCATGTACACCTTTTTGGATTCCAACGACTTGAGCGGAAAAGTCTTGGTGCCGTTCTGCACTTACGGTAGTGGCGGTCGCCTTGCTAGCGCCAGGGAATTGGCTGCCTTGGAACCTAACGCCAACGTGGTTCTTTCCTATGGTATTTCCAACCGTCGCGCAAACAATCCCGACGTGAACGTGGCTGACGAAGTTGAAAAGCATATTGCCGCAGTTCGTGCCGGCACCGACGAAAAGAATTTCGTAGGCGCTTACGGTGAAATGCGCGTGCCCACCGAAGAAGACTTGGCTGTGTTTGCGGAAGCCACCAAGGATTATGGTTATTTGAACTTGACTCCGCTTACGGTTTCTTCTCAGGTTGTGGCGGGAATGAATTACATCTTCCAATGCCAAATGAAGGCCTTTGGCGAAGAGCTGGCGGCCTCTGTGAAAATCTTTAAGCCGTTACCGGGTCGCGGCCCTGCCCAGCTTATTAGCGTGGATAAGTAAAAAGAAAAACCGCTAAAAAAATGTCCGCCAAAATGATGTGAACCCCGAAAGTTGGACACAACTTTCGGGGTTTTCATGTATAAAGA
>JAKSID010000090.1 GCA_024399035.1 Fibrobacter sp.
AACTCATCAAGGTCAATGCAAGCATCCGCAAGCACCCGGTTGAAGAAATCGGTGCTTGGCTGAGAGCCAGAATGAGTGGTATGACCCGCGTTGTCTAATCTTCGATTAGCTTCGGAGCCTGCGGCCTTGTAATCCTCGCTTATCCAAGCGAGTGAAGAGGCTAAAGTTTAAAAAGGTATCCCCCCTTGGGGATGCCTTTTTTTTGTGACGTATCTTACAGAATGTGAAAAGGGGTGTTTTCTTTTGGTGAGTGTTTAGTATAGATTACTATTGGATGGTATTCTATGGTTGACTTTCAGCAGATAGCACAGTCTTTTGAAGAAGCGATTGAAAATCGTGAATTTTCAGTGTACCTTCAGCCGCAGTACAATCACTCTTCTGGTGCGTTGATCGGTGCGGAAGCCTTGGTGAGATGGATTTCTCCCAAGCATGGCTTTATCTCTCCGGCGGACTTTATTCCGGCCCTTGAGGAAATGGGCGTTATTCCCACACTGGACTTGTATGTGTTTGAACAGGTCTGCCAGTTCCTCCGTTCCTGCATTGATTCCAACAAGGCTCTTGCACGAATTTCCGTGAACATGTCCCGCAATGATATTATCTGCGAGGACTATATCGAAAGATTGGATGCGCTCCGCAAGAAGTACGACGTTCCTACGAAGTTGATTCACGTTGAACTTACCGAAACCGCCGCCGTAGCAGGTGCGCAGGTTGTCATCGATTCCATCAAGAAACTCCACCAGTTGGGCTATACTGTGGAAATGGACGATTTCGGTAGCGGCTATTCTTCCTTGAATGTGCTGAAGGATATTGAATTCGACGTCCTGAAGCTTGACTTGAAGTTTATTGCCGGTACCATCGGTAATGACCGTGGCGGTACCATCCTCAGTTCCGTGGTTCGTATGGCCAAGTGGCTGAAGTTGCCGGTAATCGCCGAAGGCGTGGAGACCGTTGAACAGGCCGACTTCCTTAAGAGTGTTGGCTGTGATTACATCCAGGGTTATTTGTATTCCAAGCCGCTTCCCGTGGTCGAGTACGAAAAGTTACTGGCAGGCAGTTCTGTGGGAGTCATGGTTCCCCAGATGAATCTGGATCATTATGTGGATGCCGGTAAGTTCTGGAATCCGCAATCCATGGAAACCTTGATTTTCAGCAACTTTGTTGGCGCTGCTGCAATTCTGGAAGTCCGCAATGGCGATGACACCATGGAAATCCTGAGGGTGAACCAGAAGTATGTTCGCGAGATGGGCATGAATTTGTCCGAAGCGGAGATTATTGGCTTGGGCCTGGCGGACACTTTGGATCCGGAATCTAAAAAGCTTTACTTGGAAACGTTGGAGAAGGCGGCGGCAACTCGCGAGGAACAGGAGTGTGAAACCTGGCGCTCGATTTGCTCCAAGACCTGCGGCAACGAAAAGATGTGTGTGCGCAGTTCCATCCAGCTGATTGGCGAAAGCAAGGTCAGTCGTTTGTTCTACGTGATGGTCCGTAATGTGACCGCAGAAAAACAGGCTTACCTGGGTCTTGCTCGCCAGGAGAAGAACTTCAAGGCTGCAATTGAGCAAGCCAACATGTTCCTGTGGGAATACACTATTGCCACCAAGGAAATGCGTCCGTGCTTCAGATGTCAGGGTGTGCTTGGCTTGCCTCCGTTGATTCGCAACTATCCGGAACCTCTCATCGAGAATGGTTTGTTCCCTGCGGAATATGCGGATATGTATCGTGATATCATGCACCAGATTGATGGGGGAGCCGAGAGAATTGAGGCTATCATCCCCTTGACTGCAGATCGCATTCCGTTCCACGTTCGTTATACAACAGAGTTTGATGAAAACGGTCGTCCGGTCAAGGCATATGGATCTGCAACCTTAGTCGTTGATAAATAACAAGTTAGCGATTTTAAGGGCTTAAAAACCTAAGTTTTTTTATAACTTGTAAAAGATTTTTTGAGACACAATCTTCCAAGGATTGTGTCTTTTTTTCGTTATTTCCCCTAGAGGATTTTCATCCTTTTTTTTATTTTTTGTCCGATAAATTTAATGCATGTGGAGCATATATGTTCAAAGTTGGATTCGATAACGACGCGTACTTGAGAACGCAGTCCGAGAAGATTGCCGAACGCATTGCTAAGTTCGGCGGAAAGCTTTACCTTGAATTCGGTGGCAAGCTCTTTGATGACCACCACGCAAGCCGCGTGCTGCCGGGCTTTGCTCCGGACTCCAAGATCCGCATGCTTGAAAAGCTGAAGGACAAGGCCGAAGTTATCATTGCTGTTAACGCAAACGATATCGAAAAGAACAAGGTCCGCGGCGACCTGGGCATTACTTACGACCAGGATGTGCTTCGCTTGATTGACGCCTTCCGCGGTTACGGCCTTTATGTGAGCAGCGTTGTGCTTACCCGTTGGCAGGACCAGCCCAGTGCTCTCGCTTACCAGAAGAAACTGGAAGGCCTGGGCCTCAAGGTCTATCGCCATTATCCTATCGCTGGTTACCCGAACAACATTCCTCTGGTAGTGAGCGAAGACGGCTACGGCAAGAACCAGTTTGTTGAAACTACCCGCGAACTTGTTGTGGTTACCGCTCCGGGCCCTGGTAGTGGAAAGATGGCTGTATGCCTTTCCCAGATTTATCACGAAAACGTTCACGGCGTTAAGGCCGGTTACGCTAAGTTCGAAACTTTCCCCATCTGGAACATTCCTCTGAAGCATCCGGTGAACCTTGCATACGAAGCTGCCACCGCCGACTTGAACGATGTGAACATGATCGACCCGTTCCATTTGGAAGCATACGGCAAGACCACTATTAACTACAACCGCGACGTTGAAGTGTTCCCCGTGCTGAACGCATTGTTCACCCGCATCCTTGGTGAATCTCCGTATAAGAGCCCCACCGACATGGGCGTGAACATGGCCGGTAACTGCATTGTTGACGACGAAGCCGTTAGCGAAGCTGCCAAGCAGGAAATCATCCGCCGTTACTTCAACACCCTTTGCGATGTCCGTAAGGGCAACGCCGACAAGGACCAGGTTTACAAGCAGCAGCTGGTGATGGAACAGGCTCACATTAGCGTTGAAGACCGCCCGGTTGTGGCTGCCGCAGTAAAGCGTGCCGAAGAAACCAACGGCCCCGCAGTTGCTATCGAACTGCAGGATGGCGCAATCATCGCTGCAAAGACTTCTTCTTTGCTGGGCGCTTCCTCTGCAATGCTCCTGGATGCCCTCAAGCACTTGGCTGGCATTCCCGACGAAGTCCGCTTGCTGTCTCCCATGGTCATTGAACCGATTCAGAACCTCAAGACAAAGCAGTTGGGCCATTCCAACCCGCGCCTGCACATGGACGAAGTTCTGGTGGCTCTCTCTGTTTGCGCCCTCACCGATTACAACGCAAAGATCGCTCTGGAAAAGCTTCCGGAACTGCGCCATTGCGATGTTCATTCCAGCGTGATCCTGTCCCAGGTTGATGTTGGTGTGTTCCGCCGCCTGGGTGTGAACTTGACCTCTGAACCGAACTATCAGACTTCAAAACTGTATCACACTTAAAAGCTGTGGCTTGCCGTCGCACTACGGTTGCCTCAACTTAAAAAAGGACTCGCTTCACGGCGAGTCTTTTTTTTAGGGTAAAATAGACCTGTTTTACTCGAATTTACGGAAACGAAGAGGTGGGGGAAAGGCTGTGTTTCCGTAATTTTTTAGTTTGTATGTGATTAAAGTTACTGTTTTACGGAAACCTGCGCTGGTGAATGGGGAGTGTTTCCGTAAAATAGGGAAGCTCCCATGAATAAAAGCTGCTTTCAATGTATTCTTGATGCAGATAAATTAATGTTTTACGGAAACCGCAATGTGCGTAACTGTTTGGTTTCTGTAAAAATGCAAAAACGGCCGCGATTAATTCGCGACCGTTCTTAAGCTTCTTCGATTAGTCTGGAAGTGTTTTATTACTTAGACTTTTTCGGCGGATGAGCAGCAATCTTCTTGGTGCCCTTAGCCTTGTCTGCAGCCTTAGCAGCCTTTTCAGCAGCGATAGCTTCCTTTTCGGCAGCTTCGTATGCAGCCTGCATGTCTTCCAGAGCAGCGAGGGGATCTTCTTCGATGATTTCGGAAGCTTCGTCTACCAGTTCGGCGAAGTCGTCGTACCAGTCAGCGAAGATTTCGATTTCAAGATGATCGACACCAGGAACAGTGAGGCGGACGCCGCAGCTTTCGCCAACGCGTTCCAGGTACTTCACCATTTCGGGCTTGAGGAGCGTCAGGTCCAGGCCGTCCAGGTCTTCCGGTTCCAGCCAGATGCCGTCTTCTTCTTCTTCGACCTTGGCAGCCTTCTTCTTGGAGGCCTTCTTGTCGTCCTTGCAGCCGCACTTGCAGTCGGAACCGCAATCGCATTCGCCGCCACAGCAGCAACCGCAGCCGCAGCCACAACCACAGCCGCAGCCATTCATTTCGAGATATTCTTCATCGTCGATGCCGCTGTCGTAGTAGAATTCGTCGTCTTCCAGGTAGAGGGTTTCAACGAAGATGCTCTTTGCACCCAGGGTCTTTGCTGCAGCAACAAATTCCTTGAGGTCGCCGCCGAAGTAGCGGGTAGCTTCGAATTCTTCGTTCAGAGCCTGAACGGGAATGGGGAGGAGCTTCTGCTTGGTGAGGTAACCGCAGATTTCGTCATAGACGGACTTCTGAACCTTTGCGTTCTTTGCCATGGTAAATCTCCTTGGAATAGTGGTTAGTATGCAGTGGTTAGTATGCAGTGGTTAGTAAACAGGAATTAGTATGTAGTGGTTTGTAAACAATGGTTAGTAAACAAGAATTGTGGGAGAAGATTTTCTCTATACCACCAACCACTAATCACCAACCACTAACCACTTATTAAACGTGATACTTCTTGAGGCTTTCTGCCTTTTCGTTGATGAGCTTCATGA
>JAKSID010000091.1 GCA_024399035.1 Fibrobacter sp.
CTAATTACTCTACCGTTATCGGTCTCGAAATCCATTGCCAGCTCGCTACCAAGACGAAGATGTTCTGCGGTTGCGAAATTGAAGTGAATACCACTCCTAACAAGCACGTTTGCCCGGTCTGCCTGGGTATGCCCGGTGCTATGCCTGTGCCTAACAAGCAGGCTGTGGAATATGCAATCCGCTTGGGTCTCGCACTTAACTGCGAAATCGACCTGAACGCCATGTGGACTCGTAAGAATTACTTCTACCCGGACCTTCCCAAGGGTTATCAGATTACCCAGACTGGCGGTCTTCCGGTGTACGACCACCCGATTTGCAAGAACGGCTGGCTGGAAATCATCAGGGCCGACGGTACCAAGAAGCGCGTGGGCATTACCCGTATCCATATGGAAGAAGATGCCGGTAAGCTGATCCACGACATGAGCCCCACCGACTCTCATTTCGATGCAAACCGCTGCGGCACTCCGCTTTGCGAAATCGTTACCGAACCGGATATCCGTAGCCCGGAAGAAGCCGTGCTCGTTCTCAAGAAGATCAAGCAGACTCTGGAATACACCCGCGTTTCCAATGCAAACATGGAAAACGGCAACATGCGCTGCGACGGTAACATCTCTCTCCGCGCTTCCGAAGACGCACCTTTCGGCACCCGTGCAGAAATCAAGAACCTGAACAGCTTCACCAACCTTGAAAAGGCTCTGAACGCCGAATACTACTTGCAGTCCGCAACGCTCGACGCAGGCAAGGAAGTGGAACAGTGCACCAAGCGTTACGACCCCAACGCCGACAAGACCATCGTCATCCGCTCCAAGGAAGACGCTCACGACTATAAGTACTTCCCGGAACCGGATATGGTCCGTCTCGTCACCGATCCTGCCTTCGTGGAAGAAATCCGCCGCACCCTTCCGGAACTGCCGGATGCCCGTCGCGCCCGCTTCATGAACGACCTCGGCGTGTCTGAATACGATGCACAGGTTCTGACCGACGACCGCGACATCAGCGACTGGTTCGACACCGCATCCAAGAACTGCAAGAACGGCAAGGTTCTCGCTAACTGGGTCATTACCGAACTCCTGGCAAAGATGAAGGATCTGGAAGGTGGCCTCGCTGACCTGAAGATCAAGCCGGAACAGCTCTGCGCCCTGGTGAACCTCATCGAAGACAAGACCATCAACGGTAAGATTGCAAAGACCGTGTTTGCCGACATGTTCGAAACCGGCAAGGATCCTGCAGACATCGTTAAGGAAAAGGGTTTGGTCCAGGTTGCTGACACTGGCGCTATCGAAGCTATCGTTCGCGAAGTTTGCGCTGCTAACGCTGCCCAGTTCGCAGAATTCAAGGCCGGTAAGGTTGCTCTGAAGGGCTTCCTTGTGGGTATGACCATGCGTAAGTCCGGTGGCAAGGCCAACCCGGGTATGGTCAACGAAATTCTCGACAAGCTGGCTCAGGAATAATCGCTTTTCGTCGAAGAAGAACGTTGCGCAAGGTCCTCGGAATTCTCGCTTTTGTAATCGCCTGCGTCGCACTGACGCCGACGGTTTCAATGGCGGGGGAGGTGGTCAACAAGTGCGACTCCTTGAACATCAGTACGTTGAATATGTCTGATGCGGAGATTGCAGAGGTTTGCGGATTGGATTCCGCGACGCTGGCTCAAGGTCCGACTTTACAGCAGTTGAACGAAGAAGACCCCAAGTACATCAAGCGCGAGTACAACCATAAGCAGCAGGTTGTTGTTGGCGGTGTCATTATGCTCTGTGTTGCATTGGCCATGGTACTGATGAACAACTACAACCCGAAAAGATGATTCGCAGTGCGTCATTCTGAGCGAAGCGAAGAATCCAAAAAAAGATTTTTTCAAGAGGTACAATATGTCTTATACAGATGAAGCAAAAGAAAACTTTAAGGCTCTCACCAAGAATCCGTATCCTGGTCGTGGCATTGTCCTCGGCACCAGCCCGGATGGCAAGTCCTTTGTTCAGGTTTACTGGATCATGGGCCGTAGCGTTAACAGCCGCAACCGCGTGTTCGAAATGGAAGCAAAGACTGGCTTCATGAAGACCAAGGCATTCGACGAATCCAAGCTCACCGACCCGCACCTGATCATCTACTATCCGGCACGTCATACTGCTGATGCTCAGATCATTACCAACGGTGACCAGACTGATACCATTTACAACGCTCTGAAGCTGGGTGGTACTTTCGAAAGCGCTCTGGCTACCCGTCAGTACGAAGACGACGCTCCCAACTTCACTCCGCGTATCTCCGGTATCCACTACAAGAACGCTCAGCCGGCTTTGTACAAATTAAGCATCCTCAAGTCTCGTAACAACAGCGAAGACGCAGGTTGCGAACGTGCAACTTTCGAATTCGAAAAGGCTCTCCCGGGTCTTGGCCACTTCATCAGCACTTACGTGACTGACGGCAAGCCCATTCCTTCTTTCGAAGGCTCTCCCAAGCTGATGCCCATCTTCGACACCGCCGAAGAAAACCTGAAGAAGTACTGGAATGCCCTGGATAAGGACAACAAGGTTTCCTTGATGGTTAAGGTCATCGACCGCAAGACCTTCAAGGCAAAGACTTTGATCGTGAATAAAAACAAGTAGTCTGGAATGTCATCCCGGCCCCCGAGCCGGGATCTCCTAGAAGTTACTTCTCCACCACGTTCCCAAGGATGTGGTGGATTTTTTTATTCTGCCCGAATCCCGACGGATTCTCGATGTAATAGAACATGTGTTCCACCAACGCTTCGGTATTGAAATCGAAGGAGGGGAGGCGGAGCAGGTAACTTTCCATGGAATTGTCGAATGCAATTAAGTGAGGAACGTTGTTTGAACTTTCCTTCATCTCGATAATGAGCTCGGCCACTTCGTCGTTAACGCAGACATTGATAAAATCGTTCTTGTCGGCTTCGGCTTTTTTTACCAAAGCGTTCAGTTTCTTTTTCACAAGGAATCTGGCGTGGGAATCTACAAAATGTTTCTCCTCGGACTTTCGGGCGATTTCCTTGAAGTCCCAGGGGCTTGCAAATTCGTTGTCCACATAGGCGTGAACTTTGATGCCTGCTTCCACAAGTCCTGTCATACGGTCCTGGGACCAGGAACTATTGTGGTACGGAGAGAAGTAGTTGACTTCGTTGATTCCGCGCTTCTTAAGGAACTTGCCCATTTCTACGCCGGGCTTCTTTCCGAAGGTGGAATTAAAGAACGTCCAGTTGTCCTTTTTAAGGAAAACCTTGGGCACAGCAGTTTCGGGATGTTCCCACCAGACTGCCACAGGATACTTGACGCTGGCAAAGAAGTGCAGCATGGGCTGGAAATTTTGCACCAACAGCGTGGAGAGAATTGCTCCGATGGCGTTGGGAAAATCGCTCAGCTTACAGATATTTCCGTTTCTGTCGATAAGCTGCCCTGTGGCTTCGTTAATGCCCAGTAGAATCAGCTTGTACTGGTTGGCACCTGCGGTCTTGTACACCAGTCGCAAAAAATCCATTTCGCGTTCGCTTTCGGCGGTAAAACCGCCCCAGCTGTTGCATCGGGTAACGAAAATCAGTTCGCTAATGGGGCGCGTTCTTTCGGAAACTTCCTTACGGCTAAAATAATAGTGTCTGCCGTTTTTGCTCAAAATGCCCTCTTCCACTTTTCCTGAAAGGAATTTGCGGAGGGTGTTCTGGGAAACGTTATAGCGTGCTGCCAGTTCCTTACCCTGGGGGAGGGCTTGGTTGGGCTTTAGGTAACCGCGTTCAAAATCGTTTTCGAAATTGGCAGCCAACTTTTCAATAATGGTCAGCTTGACTTCGGGCGTGTTATTCAGAGGAGGTTCGCTTCCCCAGAAGCAACCTTTACCTTGGATGCGGTAGATCTTGGATTGTTTTGCCAAATCCTTTAATGCTGCCTGAACCGTTCCTGAAGATACGTTGTACGTAGAAATAATGGTACGTACGGAGGGTAGTCGATCCCCGTCCTTGTGTTCAGTTTGCAACAAAGTCTGAATAATACGCTTCTTCATGAATTTAAAGATAAAAAATTATTTGTGTATCAAGTGTTGAACTTTCTTGAAGCCTTATTCTGTATTGAAATATGAAGTCTCTAGATGGATGGAGAATAACAAAAAACCTGAGTAAGGTAATTTACTCAGGCTTCATGAATTGAATTTCATTTGAAATTACAGCTTAAAGTCTACACGATAACGGCTAGCGTTTCTGGTGTTGATCTTTTCGCCCTTGGCGTTGAATGTGCTGTATTTTGTTGCGTTGTACTGGCGGGGAGCAAGAGGCTTGATTGCGGCATCTCCGCCGGCAGGATCGGCAGGCACGGTACCGAAGAAGCTCTTGTCGATCAGATTGACAGTCACGGAGACGGTGGAGTCAAGTTTACCATCGCTAACCGTTACGTGGAATACAT
>JAKSID010000092.1 GCA_024399035.1 Fibrobacter sp.
TGCTAAGAAGGCTGCTCCGAAGGCTGCTGCTAAGCCGGTTGCTAAGAAGGCTGCTGCAAAGCCCGCTGCAAAGAAGGCTGTTGCTAAGAAGGCTCCTGCTAAGAAGGCTGCTAAGAAGTAATTCTAAGGCGAATGCCGCAAAAAAAGGTCCTGCTCTGCAGGCCTTTTTTTATGGCTGAGCCGTCGATACTGCGCTACAAAGTAGCGCCAGTAATTCTTCTCTTTCTTAACTAAGAACTTAGGGCTCGAGAGAAATCTCGAGCTCTCTTTTTTTGTATATTCCTCTCCGTATGAGAAATCCCCATGCGTGGGGCAGGTAAAACTCTCTGCTTAACATCGTTGCAAATGCAACAGAAACCCTATGGGGAGGCCGGCCCCTGATCGTTGACGTAGAGCTCTTGACATTATGTCAAAAATGACATATATTTAATGAGTCCTAAACATAAACCCTTGGCCTGGTTGATTGATCAACCAAAAACTCCACCGCTATCTCAAAAGGCAAGAATTGAAGCAGGTTATCTTCTTCGGTTGTTGCAGTCAGGGATATCATTATCAATGCCACAGAGTCGTCCAATGCCATCAATTGGTGTGCATTGCCATGAATTGCGGATTAATGATGAAAATAAAACCTGGAGATTTTTTTACAGGATAGATGATGACGCAATCGTTGTGATTCACTGGGTAGACAAGAAAACGAATAAAACACCTCAGGATGTAATAGATCTTTGTAAGAAAAGGCTAGTCGCTTATGAGGCTTAGTGAGGCGATATGGAAAAAGCAAAAAAAGAAAGATTGGAAAAGAATGGCTGGAAAGTTGGGGATATCGACGAATTTCTTGGCCTAAGCGAAGCTGAAATGGCCATTATCGAGATGAAGGTGGCCCTTGCAAAAGCTCTGATTGCAAAACGGAAGGCAAATGGTTTGTCCCAGGAAGAAGTCGCAAAAATGTCTGGAACAAGTCAGTCCCGTTTAGCAAAAATGGAAAAGGCAAACTCCAGCGTGTCTTTGGAACTGATGATTAGGGCTTTATTTTCGTTAGGGACAACCAAGAAAGAGCTCTTAAAAATGATGGCAGCTTAAAAAGTTTCCCGCTCCCCGAAATGGGCTTTTTCTATCTTTAGGCATATGATTTCAGAAAAAGATCTCGCCGATTTTGAAAATATCCCCTACGACGAACGCATTTGGCGCGTCGAAAAGCTTTTGGAAGGCAAGGCTGAGCCCCGCGCCTTTGAACTTGGTTTGTTGCTGGCTCTCAAGATGGGTCAGGAACTGCGCCAGGGAAAGGAACTGGGTAGCGAATCCGGCGACCTGGTGGCAAGCTGGGTAGGTAAGCATCCGGATTCCATCGTGGAAGAGGCTATCGCTTTGGCAAAGCAGTTCTTGACAAATCCTGCAAGCCTCGCTGAAAAGATCAAGGCTGGTGTCGCCAAGAAGGCCGCCGAAAAGCCCGCAGGCGAAGACGCCGCAGAAGGTTCCGCCGAAAACTAGGCTGAGGTCTTTATGGAAAACAAGCTTATCGCCACTGTAGACATCGGAAGCCACAGCTGCCTTATGCTCATCGCGGCATTTGAAGACGCTCCCGCCGCCGAAGGCTCGGAGCCTCGCAAGATTCTGGTTCCCAAGCTCCAGAAGGCCGAAGTGTGCCGCCTGGGCGAAGACGTGTACGACGAAGATGGCGAGCCCAAGCCCATCAGCGAAAAGCGAATCAAGGAACTTTGCGACATCATGGTCAAGTTCCGCATGGACCTGCACGCCCTGGGTGCAAGCCTCCAGCATGTGGTTATGACCGAGGCCATGCGCCGCGCAAGCAACCAGGCCGAAGTCCTGGACGCTGTAGAAAAAGCCATTTGGATGCGCCCGCAGATCATTAGCGGCGAACAGGAAGGCAAGCTCACCTACCGTTCCGTAAAGGAATGGCACGGCGAAGACATTGTTACCGTAGATATCGGCGGCGGCTCCACTGAACTTTCCAATGGCGAGACCACATTCTCTATCCCCGTGGGCGCCCTGAAGATGTTCAAGGAAATGGGCCCCATCCCCGGTCCCGAATACAAGAAGTTTGTTAAGGAAGCTTTCAAGGACGTAAGTTTCAAGGGCATGACCAAAAAGCAGGTGTTCCTTATCGGTGGCACCGGTACGGCTCTGGCCATGGTCTACCTGGACAAGCAGCAGTACGACTACAAGGCCATCGAAGGCCTGGAACTGACTATCCGCGATTTGGAAGCCGTGACCACAAGAATTTCTAACCTTTCCAAGGAACTGCGCGCCATGCTGCCGGGCCTGGAAAACGGTCGACACGAAGTGATCATTTGCGGTTTGTTCTGGCTCAAGTCCCTTTTGGAAAAGCTCCGCGTAGAAAGTTTCAAGATCAGTACTGCCGGTTTGCGTTTTGGATTGCTGTATCCGCCCGAGGCTGAACCCGAAGAAAAGCCAAAGGCAAAGAGAGTCCCGCCCTGGCTAAAAAAGAAATCGGAAGGCGAAATCTCGTAATTCATAATTAATCACGCTCCAGCTGTGAAGTTGCAAGGAAGATAAAATGAGAATCAACAAGTACATTTCTTTATGTGGTATCGCTAGCCGCCGCGCCGCCGATACCTTGATTGCCGACGGCAAGGTCATGGTCAACGGCGAGGTCATCAAGGACCTTGGCCACCAGGTTGACGAAGAAAAGGACCAGGTGGTTGTAGACGGTGTGCGTGCGCGCTTGCCCAAGAAGTGCACCACCATCATGTTCCACAAGCCCGCCGGATGCGTTTGCACCAAGGATGACCCGCAGGGACGCCAGACTGTCTACGACTTTCTGCCTCCTGGTTACCACACGTTGAAATACGTGGGTCGTCTGGACTTGCAGAGCCGCGGCCTGATTCTCTTTACCGACGATGGCGAATTGCTGCACCGCCTCACCCACCCCAGCTACGAGATTCCCCGCAGTTACTTTGTGTGGACGGACCGCCCCCTCAGTGAACATGCCGCCCAGAAGTTGGTGGATGGCGTGGACATTCGTGAAGAGGATGCGGATGAAGAAGAAATCGCATTCGCTACAGACATTTACCTGGAGAAGGGTTTTGCAGAACTGGTGCTTACCGAAGGTAAGAACCGTGAAATCCGCCGCATGATGCGCGCCGTAGGTTACGAGATCCGCGACTTGAAGCGCGTAAGCTACTGCAGGCTGCAGCTGGGCGACTTGCCCGCTGGCGAGTTCCGCGAACTCACCGCCGACGAAATGAACAAGCTCCGTCAGGCAGTCCACATATGAGTTCCGAAAAGGCAAGTTCTGCGCAGACAATTTCTACGCAGGTAAGTTCTGCGCCACAGGTCGCAGGCGCGCGCACCCTCTACATCGGAGACGTTCACGGCTGCGCCGATGAACTTGAAAAAATTGTGGACGCCTTCGGGTTTGTCCGCGGTAAGGATACGCTGTACCAAACCGGCGACATCATTAACAAAGGCCCCGACATGCTGCGGGCCCTTAAGTTCATCCAGCAGAACGGCATTCTCACTGTCCGCGGTAACCATGAGGAACACCTCATCCGCATGATGACAACGCCCCAATGCGACTGGACCGAAAAGCAGTGCGCCCGCTTCGCCCGCCTGCCCCTGGAGGACTGGGAATACATTTTGGCCGAAGTGAAGAACTGGCCCCTCTGGCGCGACACGCCCCACGCGCTCCTGGTCCATGCCGGGCTGGAACCGGGCAAGACGCGTCTGGAAGATATGGACCCGAAGGTCATCTTGTCTATCCGCTATTGGAACGACATTCCCTGGTTTGAACAGGTGACGTGGAATAAGCCTGTGGTGTTTGGCCACTGGGCCAAGATGGGATTCGTGGACCGCCGCCCCAACTTTATCGGGCTGGACTCCGGATGCGTGTACGGCAAGAAGCTTACCGCCTGGTGTCCGGAAGAAGACAGGTTCTATGTGGTGCCTGCCGCACGGGAATACACGCCGGTAAAAGACAAGGCGAAGACCGCCATTGATGCGCCCTGCAAGGTGCCAGGCGATAAGCTGCCCGAAGGGGAACGTCCCAAGACCTTCGACGACATCAAGGCCCGTATTGCAAGTGGCGACATTGCGCCTGCGGACACAAGCGCCGAAGCGGAAACCATCCGCAAGGCCAGCCCCAGCATCACCGCCGAATGGAGCGGTTACTAACCTGCACAATGTCATCCCGGACTTGTTCCGAATTCACATGTCACCCCGGACTTGTTCCGAATTCACATGT
>JAKSID010000093.1 GCA_024399035.1 Fibrobacter sp.
CTCACATCGTTGGCGACAACACTCCGGACGAAGTGTTCTGCGACGTGCTGAAGGCTTACGTTGACTTCTGCAAGGCTTCTGCTCCCAAGGCTAAGAAGGCTGCAAAGAAGGCTCCGGCTAAGAAGACTGCTAAGAAGTAATAGCCTAAAAAGCTTAAAAAGGCGCTCCGTGTAAACGGGGCGTTTTTTTTATTTGCTATAATATCCATGAAAACTTTTTTTATCAAGAGTTCTATGGATCAGAATAATCAGAATCTTTCTCAGGCAAACGCAATGTTGCAGCCTACTGTGCAAAACGCCGCAGACGACGAAATTGATCTGCTGGAAGTCCTGGGCATTTTGCTCAAACACAAGGTTTTCCTGATTTTTTGCATTATCGTTGGTTGTATTGCCGGTTTCTTGGCTTCTAACTGGGCCCGTCCCCAGTTTACCAGTAACGCCCTTTTGCAGGTGAACGTCAAGGGTAACAAGGCTAGCCGCGCCATGGGTGAAATGGGTGCCCTGCTTGATGTGGCAAGCCCTGCCGAAGCTGAAATTGAACTCTTGAAGAGCCGCATGGTCTTAAGCTATGTGGTCGATAAGGAACATCTTTGCTTTATGGCTTCTCCTGTGGGCGCATTGAACCGCCTGACCCACAAGGAAGGTCGCATGGATCTGGAAAATCTCCAGATTCCAAAGATTGCAATCCGTGAAAAGTGGATGGCCAAGACCCTTAGCGAAACTGAATTCGCCGTGATCACTCCGGAAAATACGGAACTGCTTCGTGGTACCGTAGGGGAGGACCTCACTGCTGAATATTATGGCGACACCCTGGAAATTCGTGTGCAGAAGATGCGCGCCGAACCGGGCCAGCTCTTTGTGCTTCATCAGATGGATCCGCTGGACGCATACCGCGGTCTTCTGGGCCGTATGAACGTTGCAGAAAAGGGCAAGCAGACCGGTATCATTGGCGTGTCCTTTACTCATCAGTATCCTGACCGCGCCGCCGCTATCCTGAATTCTGTGGCTACCATCTATCTGCGCCAGAATGTGGAAATGCGTAGCGCCGAAGCAGAAAAGACTTTGGAGTTCCTGGAAAAGCAGTTGCCGGGCATTAAGGCCAAGCTTGATTCCTCCGAAAAGACTTTGGCAGACTATCGCCACAAGATCGGCTCTGTGGATATGGGTGGCGAAACTCGTGCTCATCTTGAAAAGTCCAGCTCTCTTGAACGTGAACTCCTGGAACTGGAACAGCGCCGTCAAGAGGCAACCCGTTTGTTCAAGGAAGAACATCCTTCTGTTCAGACCATCGTCAAGCAGCAGAGCCGCATCCGTGCGGAACTTGCAAAGCTTAAGTCCTCTGCCGAAAAAATGCCTTTGACTCAGCAAGAAGTTCTTCGCCTGCAAGAAGAAGTGGCTGTGAACAACGCCCAGTACACTTCCATGCTTAACAACATCCAGCAGCTCCGTGTGGTTCGCGCTGGTGAAGTGGGTAACGTACGTATCGTGGACTACGCCCAGATGGAACGTCGCCCCAGCAAGCCTAACAAGAAGATGATCTTTGGTGGCTGCGTTGCCGGTGCATTCTTGCTTGGTGCATTGCTCATCTACTTGTTGCAGTTGACTCGTCGTGGAGTTCGCGGTTCTCTCGAAATTGAACGTGAAACTGGTATTAGCGTTTACGCCAAGATTCCTGAGTCTGACAACAGTGTCTTGAACCATCGCAAGAAGGGTAAGAATACCAAACCCCTGGTGGAGGAATCTCCGGAGGATCCGGCCAGCGAAGCTTTCCGTTCCTTGTACACGGCCATTGATTTCTCTGTTGCTCATGAAAAGGTTATCATGGTGACCGGCATGATTCCTGGTGTAGGTAAGTCCTTTGTAGCAAAGAACCTTGCCGCTCTCTACGCAAATAACTTGAAGAAGGTTTTGCTTATCGATGCCGACATGCGTCGTGGTGTTGTCTATAGTAAGCATAAGGTGGGCCTTGGCGATGTGCTTTCTGGCAAGTGCCCCTTGGATACAGCCATTGCAGAATCTTTGACCGCGAATATGTACGTTCTGGGTGCTGGCAATACTGGCGTTACTCCCAGTGAATTGCTCCGTGGTGACAAGTTCAAGAACCTTTTGGATGAGGCTCGTTCCAAGTTCGATATGATTGTGGTGGATACTCCTCCTCTGAACCTGGTTACCGACTCTGAACTGATTTTCCCGGTGGTGGATTTTGCTCTGTTCGTGCTGCACTATGGTCGTCATTCCATGGACCAGATCAAGGAAGCCATGGTCAAGGTGGACCGTTGCTGTGACAAGCCTAAGGCTTTTGTTATGAACCATTGTGAACACGAAGCCCGCAATTATGGCTACGGTTATTATGGCCGCGGCTACTATGGCAAGGGCTATTACAGCAAAAAGAAGTAAGCGGGTCTGAAATGAAATTTCTTATTACGGGTGCTGCTGGTTTTATTGGCTCCAAGCTTGTGCAGATGCTTGCTGATCGTGGGGATGAGGTTGTTGGTATCGACAATATCAATGATTACTATGATCAGCGTTTGAAGTATGGTCGCCTTCGTGAAAACGGCTTTGAACAGCCCGATGACAACTTTGAATTTGGAAAGATGCTTGCTAGTGCAAAGTGGGCTAACTGCCGCTTTGTCCGTATGGATATTTCTGATAAGGAATCCGTTGACGCACTCTTTGCTGCAGAAAAGTTTGACAAGGTAATGAATCTGGCTGCTCAGGCTGGTGTCCGCTACTCCATTACTAATCCTTACGCTTATATGCAGAGCAATATGGTTGGCTTCTTGAACATTCTGGAAGCTTGCCGTAACAATAAGGTTCCTTATCTGGTGTTCGCCTCCAGTAGCTCCGTTTATGGTCTTAACAGCAAGGTGCCATACAGCGAAGACGACAAGGTGGATTCGCCAGTTAGTTTGTATGCAGCGAGCAAGAAGAGCAACGAGCTGATGGCTCACGCTTATGCAAAGCTGTACGGCATCAAGGTTACTGGTCTCCGTTACTTTACTGTTTACGGTCCGTGGGGTCGCCCCGACATGTCTCCCATGCTTTTCGCCAAGGCTATTTCCAAGGGCGAGGCTATCAAGGTCTTTAACAACGGCGACATGATCCGCGACTTTACCTACATCGACGATATCGTTGAAGGAACCATTCACGTTCTGGATCGCGAACCGGATGCAGCTAAGTGCGAGAATGGTGTGCCTTATCGCGTTTTCAACATCGGTTGTAGCAATCCTGTGAAGTTGATGGACTTCATTAGCGAAATTGAGAATGCCTATGGCGAGCCCGCCAAGAAGGATTTCTTGCCCATGCAGCCTGGCGATGTCTACCAGACCAATGCCGACACCACCAAGCTTGAACAGCAGTGCGATTATAAGCCCCACTGGAGCCTGCACGACGGCATCGCCGAATTCATGAAGTGGTACAAGAGCGACGCCAACCCGCTGAAGTAAGTTCCCCTACTTCTCAAATAAAAATTGAACTTGAGTTTTTGACGGTCCCTCAAAAGGGCCGTTTTTCTTTGCGAATCTCTATCTACAATTCTAATCACTAACCACTAATCACTAATCACTTTTCTATCTTTGCTCCCATGAAATGCTTTATATATGACACCACGCTGCGCGACGGCAATCAAGATCGCAAGATTAGTCTCTCT
>JAKSID010000094.1 GCA_024399035.1 Fibrobacter sp.
GTTACTCCCCGTCGCTGGGTCCGCAAGGCTAACCCGGCTATGTCCGAACTCATCACCTCCAAGATCGGTGAATCCTGGGTCAAGGACCTGGACGATCTCCGTCAGCTTGAAAAGTTTGCCAAGGACGCAAAGTTCCAGAAGGCATTCATGGACGTGAAGAAGCAGAACAAGGAACGTCTGGCCAAGTACCTGAAGGAAACTCAGAACGTGGATCTGGACACCAACATGTTCTTCGACGTTCAGGTGAAGCGTATTCACGAATACAAGCGCCAGCTGTTGAACATCCTCCATGCTATCCACCTGTACATCCAGCTGAAGGACGGCAAGGAAATCATGCCCCGCACCATCATGATCGGTGGTAAGTCCGCTCCGGGTTACTGGATGGCTAAGCAGATTATCCGTCTTGCAAACGCAGTGGCCGCAATCATCGATGCTGATCCGGTTTGCAAGGGCAAGCTCAAGATGGTCTTCCTTGAAAACTACCGCGTTTCCTTCGCAGAAAAGATCATTCCGGCAGCAGACCTGTCCGAACAGATCTCCACTGCAGGTACCGAAGCTTCTGGTACCGGTAACATGAAGTTCGCCCTCAACGGCGCTCTCACCATCGGTACTCTCGATGGCGCTAACGTCGAAATGAAGGAAGAAGTCGGCGACGAAAACATCTTCATCTTCGGTCTCACCGTTGAAGAAGTGACCGACCTTCTCGCTAAGGGCTACCGTCCTCGCGACTTCTACGAATCCGACGACGATCTCCGTCGCGTGATCGACCTGATCGGCTCTGGCTTCTTCAGCCCGGATCGTCCGGACCTGTTCAAGCACATTGCAGACAAGCTCCTGACCCACGACCCGTACATGCTCTGCGCAGACTTCCGTAGCTACGTCGACATGCAGAAGAAGGTCGCCGAAGCTTACCAGGATAAGAAGCACTGGGCAGAAATGGCTATCCTGAACGTAGCTCGTATGGGCAAGTTCAGCTCTGACCGTACTATCGACCAGTACGCTAAGGAAATCTGGAACGCCAAGGCTTGCTCTATTAAGCTGTAATGCTGATCGTTCGTTAACAAGGAGCCTCCGGTCATCAGCATTACCTGCTAGACAGGAGCGCGCACTTGAAGGACAAATCAAATTAAAAGGTCCGCGGTTATGCCGCGGGCTTTTTTTTATCTTCTAGACATGAACGAGACAAAGATGAAGAACTCTTCCGATTGCGCCGGCGCGGCAGACGCTGCGGGCACCACAGGTGTCGCGGGCACTATGGGCATCGCGGGCACGTCCCGAATGGCGGGCCTTGACATTTTCAGGGTGATGGCGGTTCTTGTGGTATTGATGTTCCACACGAAAATAAACCACGGTTGCGATTTCGGAGTCGCCGACGGTTTTGTCCGGATGGGAGCGATTTTCATGACCGGGTTCTTTATGCTGTCGGGCTTTGTCCTGTTTGCGAACTACAGCGGCAAAAACGTGATGGAAAAGGCCAACCTGAAGCAGTTCTACCTCAAGAGGCTCATAGGCATTTTCCCGCTGTACTTCTTTGTCTCTATGGTGTATATGGTCTTCTGCAGTAGCGAAAGCCTGAAACAGAATCTGTTGCTTTTCCCTGTTGAAACCTTGGGCTTACAATCCCACTTTTCATCGTTGTTCGATGTAAGCCATAATAGCGGAACCTGGTTCATTTCTAGCCTTTTCTTCTGCTACTTGCTGTTCCCCTTAATGCAAGAAGTCACAAAGCAAATCAGTAACAAGGCAAGAATCATCGCCATAGTCCTTTGCAGTTTCGTGGTGCTCTGGGCGCCTTTGATCGTACATACGTTCACCACGGCAGGCATTTACGAATCCCCCGTATTCAGGGCACTGGAATTCTTCATTGGCGTTCTGCTCTGCAGTTTACTGCCTTACATTAAGGCACAACCCAAGCTGGCCTTTATGGGCAGCCTCTGGACCTTCCTTGCAGAATTGGCAGTGCTGTTCGGTGCCGTGACCTTTGCCGTAAGCAGAAACATCGCTGTAGGCAATTACAGCGTTTACAGCATCGTCGCCTTGCCCATGTTCATCTTGATGACACTTACTTTATCTATGGTCCAGAGCCCATCGCTTTCCAAGTCAAAGGTGCTGAACTACGCCGCTAAAATTTCCTTCGCAGTTTTCCTGGCACAGACATTCAACACTGAAATCGAAAACTTTATTTTCACGAAGTTGGGAATCGGCAATCTTGGTGCTGCAAGCAACGGTTTGAAAATCTTGATTCCGTTTATCGTATGCGGAATCCTGGCAGTGGCAATGCACCATCTGGTGGAAAAGCCCTGCGGAAAATTTCTGAAGAAAAAATTGCTGTAATTATCAGCGGGTGGCAAGTTCCACAACCTGTGCGGCAATGCGGGCAGAGCGCTTTCCCCATTCACCGCAAGCTCCCGCCAGCAACTTCAAGAAGAACTTGTGTTCATTGTCCAACGAATCAGGAATGTGGGCCACGTTTCCATCGGACATATAACGTACAAGGCTAATCACATAGTTACCGCGCCCGCCGAAATCCACAGAGATGGTTCTCACATCATTGGGGCTGTTTCTGTCGGCAATAAAGTCGGCCGTCAGTCCAGCATAAGGTCCATCGGAAACCTGCAACGTCATCATGGCGCGATCATCCGTTTTACTGCTTGAAATAACGCGAACATCCTTGCAATGGAACATGGTCAAGAACATGCTCAAGTCATGAACCAGAATATCCAGGGAAACGTCCACATCACGGCAACGGTCCGTATAGCCATGCTCCCTGCGAAACTCCAATCGAGCATCTTGCGCATTGCTGCAGTTCGCCAGTTCCATCAAAAAGTGCTTGCGGAAATTCAAGAAGATAGGATTGAAACATTCGGACTGAGCCACAAAAAGCAACGTGTCGTTCTTCTCGGAAAGTTCTACAAGTTCATTAACCTGGCTAGCAGATATGGCCAGCGGTTTTTCCACCAGCACAGGAATCTTTCGTTCCAGGAAAAACTTTGCATACTCGTAATGGGTAGTCGCCGGGGATGCCACCACCGCAAAGTCCGGGCGTTGCCACTGGCCTTGCTGCAAGCATTCCATAGCACCAACATCCAAGCAATCCGTAAAACGGACTCCATTGGATTCAAATCGGGAACGATGGCGTTGTCCCATGGTTCCACAACCAATCAATATGGCGCTATACTCTTTCATATCCATCCCATATTTAGCAACTTTTAATATTTTTTCGTTGTGAATCCGGAAATCCTTATAGAACTTGCCAACACAACTATGCCCTACGGCCGATACCAGGGGGTACGTTTGTGCGACTTGCCCGAGCCCTACGTGGTCTGGTACCATACCAAGGGTTTTCCCAAGGGCCATCTTGGCGACCTTCTGGGAACCCTTTACGAAATCAAGGTGAACGGATTGGAATATTTATTGGAGCCTCTCAAAAAGTGAGGAATTATGGCAGAGATTAAAAAGACGAACGTGGCACGAATCCTGGACAAGCAGAAGATTTCTTACGAGTTGATTCCCTACGT
>JAKSID010000095.1 GCA_024399035.1 Fibrobacter sp.
CAACAGGCGGCAGCGCCATCGGTTACATCCATTCCTTCGTCATTAACCAGAGCAAAAATTTTTTGATGAAGGGCCTTTCCATCGGCGAGACCGCACAACTGCTGGGCTTCAGCTACCCACACCATTTTACAAGACTGTTCAAAAACGTGACGGGGCTAACCCCCAGCGAATTTATGAAGTAATGAAGAAAGAGCAAACCTAACTCAAGTAAACATCTTGTGTTCTTTTATAAAGCCGCCGATATTTGCGTGGATAATTCCATTGCGCTTTTGGATGATGTCGTTTCGCGTCATGACATATTTGGGGTAGTTATCACGGATACTTTCCAAGGGCTTGTATTCGCGATTTTCCGTATCCAAACTGCTCATGATTGTCATTGCGACTTGAACATAACTGTACTGAGATTCCTGAATTCTCATGATAAAGTCGCATTCGAGTTTCCCGATTCTGCCCACGCTCACGGAGTAATCTTTTGACCTTGCGAAATAGAAAGCGAAGAAAGATATGTGGGACCTTATGCATATGTATGCAGGGATGGTCAACTGACTTTCTCGGAAGATCTTTCTGCCCCCTGTGACGCTGATAATGATTGCGGCTCCAGCGAGTATCCAGAAGGTTGGCAGAATGAACCTTGCTCCACTGAAGATGAAGTAAGATTGGATGAAACTTTTGAATACCGCTGCGTTGGTGGAAAATGGTCTATCCAAGGATACAATCCTAATCTTGTAGATCCTAATGCCGAACGTTGCAGAAGTAGCGAAATCGAAGGTTCTGCTTGCGATGTAAGCGGCGACCTTTCCCACATGTCAGTAAATGGTTGCGAGTTCTTCTGCTACGGCGGAAAGTGGGAATACACTCCGCCACCAATGGCGCAAAATTAAATAGATTTTCCGTCGCTGAAGGCGTTGCCGATGCGGTCTCCAATGGAGTAGTAGCCGTGATTGGCGGTGTCGTAGCAGATGGGGTTCAGCTTTTTTACGTCCACTTTACCGTTTTCACCTAGGATGGATTCGTCGGCGGTGACGTTGACGATTTCACCTAGCAAAAGTTCGGGTTCCTCGGCGTAGCTTACAAACTTGCATTCCAGAGTTAGGGGGAGTTCTGCGATGAGCGGGGCGTCCACATGTTCGCTTTTGACGGCGGTGAGACCGGATTTGGCGAATTTATCTGCAACTTTGTGACCGCTGGCGATTCCCAGGTAATCGATAGCCTTAATGTCTTTTTCGGTAGCCATACTAATGGTAAAGAACTTGCGAGCCTTGATATTGTCCATGGTTTTGTGGCTATTGGCCACGTAGATGGCAATCTGGTTCATGTCACTGACGCTGCCCCAAGCGGCTACCATGGCGTTGGCGGAACCATCTTCGTTGTAGGTTCCGATAACCAGAACGGGCTGGGGATACAAATATGGTTTTACACCAAGATCTTTACGCATAGAAACTCCCTTTTTTTCGGAAAAAATATATAAAAGGTGAGATTTTAGTGCTCTTGCAAATGGAATATCTTGCATAATGATGATATTGCTCCTTTTTAGTATTGTATCGTGCGCGATATATTTTACATATTGTGCATAAACGAAGATGGGCTGCTTAAACAAAGGAGCTCAAATGTCCCAGGATATTTATCAATTTACGGTGAAGAATAACAAGGGTGAAGATGTCTCCCTTTCTCAGTTCAGGGGCAAGGTGCTGCTGATTGTGAATACGGCTACTAAGTGCGGGTTTACGCCCCAGTATAACGACCTGGATGAACTTTACGATAAGTATGGCCCGCAGGGTTTGGAAATTCTGGATTTCCCTTGCAATCAGTTCGGCGGTCAGGCTCCCGGAACCGACGCCGAGATTCAGGAATTCTGTACTTTGCGTTTTAGTACCAAGTTTCCCCGCTTCCAAAAGATTGATGTGAACGGCGAAAATGCCATTCCTCTTTACCGGTGGCTTAAAGTTCAGACCGGCGTGAAGAAATTCAGCCTGAAGCATCCGTTGATGAGCCTAGTGACCATCATGGCATCCAAGGCCAACAAGCAGTCCTCCGGGGATAACGATATCCGCTGGAACTTTACTAAGTTCCTGGTAAGTGCGGATGGCGAAGTGCTGGGCCGTTTTGAGCCTGCGGTTACTGGCAAGGATTTGGAACCGGCTATTCAGAAGGCTTTAGGCAAGTAATATTTCTCAAAATACGTTGCGTAGATCAATTTTAGTATGAATATAAGGCTCCGATTGGCTAAAATCGGGGCTTTTATAGAATTCTCCGTTGTCTTGCTATAGATAATTTCTATAGCAAGCTGCTTTAATGAAAAAAAATATGACTTTTTCCTACTAAACCTATTGGAAAGGTGGGAAAATGATTTTACATTATAGCCGTTGGTTTGAAAGACCTACAAAAATGGTAGGAAACAAACCTGAAAGTTTTAATAATAATGACAAACATTCCAGTACGGAGGAATAACACATGTCTCAGAATCTTCACTTTGAAACTCTTCAGCTCCACGTTGGCCAGGAATCCGCAGACCCCGCAACCGATTCTCGCGCAGTTCCTATTTACGCAACCACCTCTTACGTTTTCCACAACTCCCAGCATGCCGCCGACCGTTTCGGCCTTCGCGATGCCGGTAACATTTACGGTCGCTTGACCAACTCCACCCAGGGCGTTTTCGAACAGCGTATCGCTGCTTTGGAAGGTGGTTCCGCAGCTCTCGCTGTTGCATCCGGTGCTGCTGCCATTACTTATGCCATTGAAGCTCTCGCTCAGGCTGGCGATCACGTGGTTGCCCAGAAGACCATTTACGGTGGCTCCTACAACTTGCTGAAGCACACCTTGGCACCTTTCGGCGTAAGCACTTCTTTCGTTGACACTCACAACCTGGCTGAAGTTGAAGCTGCCATCAAGGAAAACACTAAGATCCTTTACCTGGAAACTCTCGGCAACCCCAACTCTGACGTTTCCGATATCGACGCTCTTATCGAACTTGGCCACAAGCACGGCCTCGCTGTCATCGTTGATAACACCTTCGGTACTCCGTTCCTGTTCCGCCCCATTGAACACGGCGCAGACGTAGTTGTTCATTCCGCTACCAAGTTCATCGGCGGTCATGGTACAACTCTCGGCGGTATCATCATTGAATCTGGCAAGACCAACTGGAAGTCCGGCAAGTTCCCCACCATCGCAAATCCCAACGTGAGCTACCACGGCGTAAGCTTCGCCGATGCAGTTCCGGGTGCCGCATTCGTGACTTACATCCGCGCAATCCTCCTTCGCGACCAGGGCGCTGCAATTTCCCCGTTTGCCGCATGGGCTCTCATCCAGGGTACTGAAACTTTGTCCCTCCGTATCGAACGCCACGTTGAAAACACCAAGAAGGTTGTAGAATTCCTTTCCAAGCACCCCAAGGTTGCTTCTGTTAGCCACCCCAGCCTGCCGACGCACCCGGATCACGAAAACTTCAAGAAGTATTTCCCCAAGGGTGGCGCCTCCATCTTTA